>CAMCHJ010000001.1 GCA_945874665.1 Chitinophaga pinensis
TAAACCCGTGCTTACGCCATTGTTTATATCTTTCAAACCCAGTGCCTGCAGCACCGATTCCATTTCTTTTCTGAGATTTTGTTTTGCCATGGTTTAACCCAATCTTATATTTCGCACAAGATCGTAAAGATTTAACTTTTTCAGGTCAACCGACCAGCTTAAATATTCAAACCAGCGAGGGCTTTGGGCTTGGTGATAGGCATTTGGGCGCAAAAACGCTGACTGTAAGACATTCGCATTGATTTTAATGGCGCCATTGGCCACCGCAAAGGCTACACCCGCTTCACCCATAAATTGGGGAATGGCAAGTTGTTGAATACCCGATTCAGCATCCAGGTAAGTTACCGTTGCACTTCCCGATTGAAAGCGCGCCACGCCATTGGCATATAATTCCAAAGGAAGTTTTGGCACTTTAACCGCCAAGTTGTACGCTAACAATGCATTCGCAGGCGTTTCTTGCAATTGATTCAAAATAAATGGATTCATCACTGAGCGCAAGCCAGCATCGCGGTAAACTACCTGTAGGTTACGGAACGCCATCCGACCAGGAGCCTCTGTACGGTCGATGAAAACATCTTGGTAGCTGTAGTCTGAAGCGCCATTTATTGCGCCACCCTGTGAACGGAAACCAACTGGATTGTAGCGGTTATTTACAACGGCAATACCGGCGAAAATGCGCTGGTCAAGATATGAACGGCGCTTTTGGGTTTGATAATACCAACGGTGACTGATTTCACCATGGATGCGGCCATTGGCACTCCGGTCACTTCCCAAAAAGCCCATTTCGGCACCCACTTGCCAGCTCCATGGCGTACGCAGGTGGCGATAAGATTCTTTATATTGCCCCTCGAATAACCACAAGGGCGTTGGTTCCATTACTGGCAAGGGTGTTGGATTAGTGTCGAAGAAAAAGCCCCTGCCATTCAGAGGCACCCTGGCCATGCTCAACTGCATTTCGCGGCGGCGGATGCTGCTCAACGGATCACGTAACAGTCCAGCAAGCTTAGCTCTAAACAAGGGTGCATTTGTTTGCTGTTGTGAGGCTGTAAAGTTGTCGTAATGCAGCACCTCAAGCCCACTGCTTAAGCGTCGGAAAGCCCCGTTTTCGGGATGCCAGTTGTACCGCACAAAACCTTGTCCATTCAAACTCCCTGTTTTAAAACTCCACATAGGCAACACCGCATATTCCAAATCCTGCGGTAAAGCAACTGGGCTCATCAAGCCTAAGCCGAGCATAAAACCATCGGTATAGTTAGCGCCCAAAGTAGGCACTATAAACACCCTGTTTTGGCGGGTTACCAAACCTACTACGCCCTTCACATCGGGCAAAGCAGGAATGAACTTACCTACCTTTGCCTGCGACAAACCACGGCGGTACAAAGGCATGCGCTCTTTGGCGTCGATGGCAAAGCGGTGCACAGGCTGATCAAGTTGCCAGCTGATGCGGGTGTTTTCGCTGAGGGGCTCGTACCACTCCTGGCGGATAACGCCACCTGTATCGTTTAAGGCCGCCAGCGCAAAAGGCACCGACTGTCCACGCAACTTCACAGGAATATCGTATTTATTTTCGCCTGTGGTGCGGATGCGGCCAATGCGGTAGTCTACCTTGCCGGCCGAAGCCAAGCGCTGGTCGAACCACCAGCTGATGTTTTTGCCTTTGGCTGCAGCCTGCAAGGCTCGGCGCATGTCGCTGGGTTGTGGATGTTTGAACTTCCAACCTTCGTAATACGATTGCATCATGGCGTCGAATGCCTCCGTGCCCAAATATGCCTCAAGGTATTTGAGCTCGAAAGCTGTACGCTTGTACACCAGGGTACCGTAAGTTTCACCGTCGTACCCGGTGCTGTGGGTGTGCCACAAAGACACATCCTTGCCGCGGCGCTTCGAAAGGAGGTAGGTAAGCTCGGTTTCGTTGATGTTTTTGGTGCCTAAATCTAGGCCTGCAATGCTGATGTTCAAACTTGGGCTTCCACCAGGGTAACGTGTGGCCATGTATCGGTCTTCGTAAAAGCTGTTGAAGCCTTCATCCATAAAGGGATGGTCGCGCTCGTTGCTCGCTAAAATGCCATAAAACCAGTTGTGACCCACTTCGTGGGCAATTACCAAGTCGAGTGATCGGGCCGACCCGGCACCTGCAATCACCGTAATGGTAGGATATTCCATGCCGCCACCCGCAGTAAGGGCGCCATCCACGGCAGTACATACATCGTACGGGTAGTCGCCGAGCCATTTGGAGTAGTAGTACACCGAGCTGTCGACATAGGTGACCGCATTTTTCCAGTATTTGGTGTCGCGACTAAAAAACACCGCCGTTTTTACTTTGCGGCCGCTGTTTGGCAGCACCACCTCACTTTGCTTCACGTAGTAGTTTTTGCCGCAAAACCAGGCAAAATCATGGGCGTTTTCGAGGCGGTAGTGCAGGGTTTTAAACTCAGGACTGCTCTCAGGAATCTCGAGGGCAGGAAAGCTGTCGATGCCCGCTGCATAAGCTGCCAGCGAATCGAGATAAGCTATTTCCGAAGCGGTTTGCAAATTGCCGCTGGCCGCTACTTGGTAGTTGCTGGGCACATTGATGAAGACCTCAAAGTCGCCAAATTCACTGTAAAACTCACCCATGTTGAGGTAGGGCATGTAGTGCCAGCCGTTTTGGTCGTATACCGCCGGCTTGGGATACCATTGACACAATTGGTATTGGTCGCGGGAGAAGCCCAAGCGCGAAAAATTGCCGGGTACTTTTACCCGAAAGGGCGTGCTTATTTGCAGCTGCTCGCCGGGCGCCAGCGGCTTGGCCAGCCAAAGCACGGCCACATCGATGGTATCTGGCAAGAGCTCCCAACGCACGCTTTGGCCGTTTACTTTGAAGTCGAGACTGTCGATAAAGCCGCGTTTTTCTTCTGGGGCGCTGTAAAAATCCCAGCTGCCGCTGCGGGCTTCAGCCTTGGAAAATACGGTTTGGTTGTTTTTATAGGCGTTGGGCCAGAGGTGCATGTATATGCGGTCGAGGGCCACGGGCGCGTTGTTGGTGTATTGGAGGTCGATGTGCGACAGCAGCATCTGCCGGCTGTCGTCGAGCTTTACAGCGATGCGGTAATCTACTTTTTGCTGGAAGTAGGTGTCTTGGGCAGCTAAAGGCGATGCAAAAAGCAGGCACAGCGTTAAAAGGCGAATGGTTTTCAACATATTGAAGATTTGAAATCGAAATATATGACAGATGCATGCCACAACACAAAAATTTTGCATCTTTTAAGAGGCCAAGTCAAAAGGAGGCGGTAAAATTCCTACTAGCCGTTAACTATTCCCAAAATTCAATGGAGTCTTGAGAGCGTAAGCTGGATAATCCTTTAAAGTTTGGGTTTAACCCGCTGCCATCATAAATCTTGGTTCTTCAGCACCTTATAACATCCTAACGCTCCACTCCCTCCCAGCTCCCGTGAAAAACCAATTCGGGATGGGCGGCGAGGAGTGCTTGCAGTCCTGTTTGCTGTTGTACTACAAAATTGCGGTGGGCTTGGGTTTGAGGGAAACGTGGGCAGTGGCGGGCAGCCAAGGTAAATTTATAGGCCGTTTCGGCCAAGACCACGGTTTCAGAAGACATGCAGGCTGCGCAAAACTGCTCAAATACATATTGAGTAGCAGCGTAATTGGGATGTACCAGGTCGAGGTCGTACCAGCGGTGGTCACGGAGCACATCGATTACCCACTCATAGGCTGGAAAATAGTAGGTTGCGGGTAGCTTTTCGCACAACTGGTGCACGGCTTCGAGCAAACGGCCTTTGGAGCGGTTGTTTTGGATGAGGCCATCGCGACTGTGCCGCACAGGACTCACGGTAAAAAGCACCTTTAATTTGGGATTCAGCTGTCGTGCTACCTCAATGGCGGCCGTTAAACTGGCAACAATCTCCTCCACTTCCAGCAATTCCTTTCTAAAAGTAGCGGCAGGTGCACGGTGGTTGTTGGCCACAGGCTGCTCATTTTCTACCTGCACATAGCGGAAGGCCGAGCCCAGGGTGAGTACCAAATAGCTCGCTTCCCGCAAAAAGGCGTGGCCCGCTGCGGTAGCCGCGTTGATGCCTGCTACGGCCTGCGTTTGCTCTATGTGCGAAAAGTCGCTGTGGTGCTCCCAAGAATTCCACAGTTCATTAGCCAAAAACAAGTCTCCAGCGGTAATTTGACGGTTTTGACTGAGGTAGTGCAACTGCCGCGACAAAGCCGTGGGGTCGAACAAAAGTCCCGTAGGATTGTGCAGCACACCAAACATGCGCTCCGCCAAGGCTTGTCCCACATTGGCCGTAAAACACGAGCCCAGCAGTAACAATCGATCGCGGTGGGTGATGGGCGCGCCCTCAAAGGCATACACCAGCGGCAGCTGCATTTTCATAGGGCCAATTTCGGTATTTTAAGGGAATGTAGGGCACTTGGCAGCATTTGTTGCTAGAATGACCAAAACCTAGCTTCTTCTGCTAAACCACAACTGTTTTCGAATAGAATTTTTGCTTTGTAACTATGGTTACGCACTGCCAAGCAAAAAACCCAGTATTTCGCCTTAAATTCAACACCATGATCATAGCTGGCTACTTTGCTGCCGCCCTTATTGGGCTTTCACTCGGTCTCATTGGCGGAGGAGGCTCCATCCTCACAGTACCCGTGCTGGTATATTTATTTGGCATAGATGCGGTAACAGCCACGGCCTATTCGCTTTTTGTGGTAGGTGCCACCAGCTTGGTAGGCGCTTTCCCTAAATACAAAGAGGGCTTGGTAGACCTCAAAACAGCAGTCATTTTTGGTGCACCATCCATTTTAGCTGTTTACTTCACCCGCGCTTATCTCGTTCCATTTATACCCGATCAGGTACTTACAGTGGGAGACTTTGAACTCACCAAGCGACTGTTGCTTATGGGTTTATTTGCCTTGTTGATGGTTTTTGCCTCCATCAGCATGATTCGCAACAAAAAACCAGTGGTACAAGCCGCGGGCGGAGAACAGGGTTTTAAATACGGTTTGATTTTACTGGAAGGCGCTGTGGTTGGCGTGCTCACCGGCTTGGTGGGCGCTGGCGGCGGCTTCCTCATCATCCCTGCGCTGGTGCTATTTACCGGCTTGCCCATGAAAAAAGCGGTGGGTACTTCCCTTCTGATCATCGCCGCTAAGTCGCTCATCGGCTTCACCGGCGATTTGGGCAGCCTGCAACCCGACTGGCAATTGCTCCTGATTGTTACCGGCATTGCCATCATCGGCATCATTGCTGGCAACCGCCTCGCCCGCCAAATCGATGGCAACAAGCTCAAAGTAGGCTTCGGCTGGTTTGTACTGGTGATGGGTATTTACATACTCATCAAAGAAAGTATGTTGTAGGTTTGTTCCTTTAGATGGATAGCAGGCTAACGATCACAGCTCCTGCAACCGCATACGTGCGGCCTCTGCTGACCTAATATCCGAAAATTCGATCATCACCGTGGCTTTCACTTGTTTGAGCACGGCCCGCTTGGGGTGCTGCTGCACGTACTCAAGGATAAGGCCAAAGGTTTCACTCTGGTAAAAACGCTCGTTGTTGCCGGCCACAAAGTAGCATTTCATCTGCCCTTTCTTCAACATCACCTTTTCCATGCCTAGGCGCTTGGCCTCCCAACGCAGCTGGATGAGGGTAAATAGGGTTTCGGCTTCGTATGGAATGGGACCAAAACGGTCAACCAACTCGGTGCGGAAACGCTCCAAACCTTCGGGCGTTTCGGTATTGTCGAGTTGCATGTACAGACTCAAGCGCTCGCTGGTACTGCGCACATAGCTGTCGGGTAGCAAAGCGGCCAAATCGGTGTCGAGTTGCACGTCGCGCACAAAATCAGGCTGCTCGTCGGCATCGAATAAGCCGGAAAACTGACTGTCTTTGAGCTCGCGAATGGCCTCATCAAGTATTTTCTGATACATATCGAAGCCGATTTCGGTGATAAAACCACTTTGCTCGGCCCCAAGCATATTGCCCGCACCTCGAATGTCGAGGTCGCGCATGGCAATTTGAAAACCGCTGCCCAAATCGCTGTATTCTTCTAGGGCCTTGAGTCGCTTGCGCGCTTCGTTGGTGAGAATGCTGAGCGGCGGCGTGACGAGGTAACAAAAGGCTTTGATATTGGATCGCCCCACCCTGCCGCGCATCTGGTGTAAATCGCTCAAGCCAAAATTCTGGGCTTGGTTAATGATGATGGTGTTGGCATTGGGAATGTCGAGCCCCGATTCGATGATGTTGGTGGCTACCAGCACGTCATAACGCCCGTCGATGAAATCGAGGAGGATGTCTTCGAGCTCGTCGCCTTCCATCTGGCCGTGACCTACGCAAATGCTCACGCGCGGACACAGCTTGCGAATCATGGTGGCCACGTCCTGGATGTTGCCCACCCGGTTGTGTACAAAAAATACCTGTCCGCCACGGTCTACCTCAAAATTGATGGCATCTTGAATTTTTTCTTCATCCAACACCATCAACTCGGTATGAACGGGCTGACGGTTGGGCGGTGGCGTACTAATTACACTCAAATCGCGCGCGCCCATCAACGAAAATTGCAAGGTGCGGGGAATAGGCGTTGCTGTGAGCGTAAGCGTATCTACATTTACCCGTAGCTGACGCAACTTTTCTTTAACGCCAACGCCAAATTTCTGCTCTTCATCTATTACCAAAAGCCCAATATCTTTAAACTTCACCTGCTTGCCTACAATTTTGTGGGTGCCAATGAGGATGTCGATTTTACCTTGTTCGAGCCGCTCGAGCACGTCTTTTTGCTCCTTGGCCGACCGAAAACGGTTGAGGTAATCGACCGTTACAGGGAATTCAGCCAAGCGTTTGCTGAAAGTTTTGTAGTGCTGCAAAGCCAAAATGGTCGTCGGCACCAGCACTGCCACTTGTTTGCCGTCGGTAGCCGCTTTAAAGGCAGCTCTAATGGCGATCTCGGTCTTGCCAAAGCCCACATCCCCGCACACCAGCCGGTCCATGGGATAGCTTTTCTGCATATCGGCCTTGGTGGCCTCGGTGGCTTTATACTGGTCGGGCGTGTCTTCGTACATAAAGCTGGCCTCGAGCTCGTTCTGGAGGTAGCTGTCGGGCGTAAAAGCAAATCCCGCCATGGCCTTGCGCTTGGCATACAGCGCAATGAGGTCTTTGGCAATGTCTTTAACCTGACTTTTGGTTTTGCTTTTGAGCTTCTCCCAAACATCGCTACCGAGTTTGTTGATGCGCGGTGGTATGCCTTCTTTGCCGCTGTATTTGGCTATTTTATGGAGCGAATTGATGCCCACGTACAGCAAATCGCCATCGCGGTAGCTGATGCGCACGGCCTCTTGCTGCTGCCCGTTGACGTCGAGTTTCTCCATGCCGTCAAAAACCCCCACACCGTGGTCGATGTGCACCACGTGGTCGCCAGGGCGCAGGTCGCGGATTTCTTTGAGTGTAATGGCCGACCCTTTGCCTTTGTATTCACGCAGCCTGTACTTGTGGTAGCGCTCAAAAATTTGGTGATCGGTGTACACGCTGAGCTGCAGCTGCCGGTCGATGAAGCCTTCGTGCAGACTGGTATAAATGGGGAAAAAGAGCAATCCCGCCTTTAAATCCTCAAAAATGTGATACAGTCGCTCGATTTGTTTAGGGGTTTCGCTAAACAGCAGGTTACGGTAGCCTTGTTTTTCCTTGGCCTGCATGCCGGCAATGAGCATGTCGAAGTTCTTGCGCACCGAAGGCTGGGGTGCGGCTTCCCAAGCAATGTGCTCCACCTTGCCGGACAGGGCATCGGTGCCCCAGCTTACGAGGCGTTTGTCGAGCAACTGCGCACGAAAACTGTCGCTGGTTTCGAAGGCCTCGCCCGGGGTGAGCTCCTCGAGTCCGTCCGCCGCTTTCCAATGCTCCACGGCTTTTTCGTAGCTGTTGTTGATGCGGTCGGCCACCAATTGTACATCGCGCACCCACACCACAATGTCGGCAGGCACAAAATCGAGCATGCTCTGCCGGCTTTCTTTGAGGAGATGGGTTTGTACGTTGGGGATAAGACTGAGGTGGTGGATGGTTTTTACGCTGAGCTGGCTCTCGGGGTCGAAGGTGCGGATGCTTTCTACCTCATCGCCAAACAGCTCAATGCGGTACGGGAGGTCGTGGGCAAAGCTAAACACATCGATGATGCCGCCGCGGATGCTGAATTGGCCGGGCTCATACACAAAATCTTCGCGCTCAAAGCCGTATTCGACCAGCATCTCGGTTAAAAAATCGAGCTTGAGCACGTCTTTTACCCGTATGTCGATGGTGTTTTTGGTGATGGTGAATTTGTTGACCACCTTTTCGGCCAAGGCTTCGGGGTAGGTAACAATGAGCTCGCCTCTGCTTTTGGCGTGGTTGAGCTGGTTGAGCACCTCGGCCCGCTGCAGCACATTGCCGCTGTCGAGTCCCTCTGGATCGTAATATTTGCGGTAGCTGGCCGGAAAAAAGAGGATGTCTTTGTCGGGCAGCAAATTGCTTAAATCGTTGTAAAAATAGGCGGCTTCCTCGCGCTCATTGAACACGAGCAGCAAATGCCCGTGGTCTTGCTGCCAGCAAGCAGCCGCTAAAACCGCTGGCAGGGAACCGCTAAGGCCACTGAGCATCACACGACTGCGCTCGGGCTTGATGCTTTCACGTAGGCGCTGGTGCAGGGGATGGGCAGCGTACAGCTGTAGCAGTTGTCCTACCGAGGACTCAGGGCGTTCAGCCGGCTGATTGCTGGCGGCCAGGGGCAGCAAGCCACTCATTATTCGGCGAGCAGACTTTCGATCGTGGCGGTAAATTCGGCTACGTAGGCATTGTAGGCAGCGCCGGTGGCTGGACCGTCAAAGCCTGTATGCACTTTGCGCACGCGGCCAGTCTTATCGAGCATAAGCGTAGTTGGGAAGGCCACCAATTGGGCCATCACTGGTAAAGCGGCCATCACATCTTCGTTTTCAGGCTTACCGGCTAACACCATGGCGTACTCGGCACCAAATCGTTGCTGCAAGCGGCGCAAGTTATCGAAGGCTTTTTCGGGCATTTTGGTGCGCTCAAAGCCCATGCCGATCACTTCAAAGCCGCGGTCGCGGTTCTTTTTATGGAAATCGGCCAAGAAAGCCGTTTCGTCTAAACAATTCGGACACCAAGTGCCCAGCACCTGCAGCACCACCACTTTGCCGGCGTAGGCGGGCGATTGCGGACCAATTTTTTGGCCGTCAGGAGTTGGAAAACTGAAAGTCACCACCTCATCGCGGTTGCGCAAACTGGTTAGACTGTTGGGGTCGGGCAGGGCAAAGCCAGGGTTACGCACCGACTTAAAGGTTCGGATGCGGCTGGCACCTGCATACAAATCTCCCGTAATGCTGCTGTCTTCATTCAAATTCGCCTTCACCAAATACGCGCCCGAGCCGTCGAAGCCGCTCAGGTAAATGCTGTCACCATCCAAAATACCCGTGAGGTAGCGATAATCGCCATAAGGTGTGCGGAAAGTGCCACTGATTTCGTTGCCGCGCTGACTAAATACGCCCAAGGCAGGGGTGGTATCGCCGTTGGGCTTGTAAAAAGTGGTTTGCCACTCGCCCGAAATATCGTCGGGCAGGCGGGTTACTTGGGCAGCAAATTTGTACTTGCCTCCGCGGGTGGCAGCAAAGGCCAGCACGCTTTCTTCGTCGTATTTTACGCGGATGAGGCGCCCTGTGAGGCTATCTCCCAAAGAAGTAATGCCCGCAATGAGGGTGCTTTCGAATACGGGGAAGCGGGCAATCAAACTATCGCCAATCACTTCCACCTCGCTGGTTTCAATAAGCTGGTCGCCATCTTGCAACACCAAGCTAAAAGTGCTGTCGGTGAGGCGGGTGAGACTAAATAAAAACGGCAGTTCACCGCCTTCAGTTGTTAGGGCACCACGCCAGTCGCCTTCTTGCAGGCGGTATTTTCCTTCGATGTTGATGCCCCATTTGCAAGCATTTAACACAAAAAGGCCCAAAAGCAGGCCGAGCAATTTTACTTTCATCTTACAAAGTTAATGAAGCTTTTGGAAAGGCATCTCGTTTGGAACAAATCGGGGTTAAAATGGTTCGCCTGCAACGCCAGTCGCTGAGCTTTCTGCAACGCCGGTCGCTGAGCTTTCCACAACACCGGTCGCTGAGCTCCGTCGAAGCGCAGGTGTTTCCATGCTTTCATTTGGCTATCTTTGCGGCATGACCGACAATTTGTTCAGCGACAACCTCAAATTAACGCCCATAAGCGAGCTGGGCGAACAAGGCCTCATCGCCCTCCTCACCCAAAACATCCGCTTTCACCAGCAAAGCACCCTCCTCGGCGCTGGCGACGATGCCGCCGTGGTGGCCCTGCCCGCTGGCGAACAATTGGTGGTAAGCACCGATAGTTTGGTTGAAGGCGTGCACTTCGACATCAGCTATACGCCACTCAAACACCTCGGATACAAAGCAGTAGTGGTAGCCATCAGCGATATCCTAGCTATGAACGCCACCCCACGCCAATTGGTGGTGGCACTCGCCATCTCCGCCAAATACACAGTTGAAGCCATTGAGGAGCTGTACCGCGGCATTTTGGCGGCTTGCGAACAATATGAAGTGGACTTGGTGGGTGGCGATGTAACGGCTTCGTCGGCCGGACTCATGATCAACCTCACCGCCCTGGGTAGTGCCCCAGCCCCCAAGCTGGTAAAACGCAGCGGCGCCCAAGTCGGCGATTTGGTGTGCGTAAGCGGCGACCTCGGCGGTGCCTTCATGGGCCTCAATTTGTTGGAAAGAGAAAAGCGGATTTTCAGAGAAAGCCCCGAAATTCAGCCCGACTTTGGCGACAACGACTACCTCTTGCAGCGCCAACTGCGGCCAGAAGCGCGCAAAGACCTGCTTGATATTTTCACCAACCTCGACCTCCAGCCTACCGCCATGCTCGATGTGAGCGACGGTCTGGGCAAAGACCTCGAGCGCCTGTGCGCAGCTTCAGGCGTGGGGGCCAAATTGTACGAAGACAAACTCCCGCTCGACCCCAAAACCCTGGCACTCGCTCTGGAGTTTAGCATCGACCCAACCTTAAGTGTGCTTAGTGGAGGCGAAGATTTTGAACTGCTGTTTACCCTGCCGCAGTCGGCCTTCGACAAAATCAAAAACCATCCCGATATCTCCATCGTTGGCCACATTACCGACGCCTCAGAAGGCCTCTACCTCATCTCCAAAGCCGGTGCCGCCATAGAGCTGAAGGACAGGATGTATGTGCAGTAAGCGCCAGTAAGACTTAAGTCGACTGAATAGGAAATACCAGTACCGGCACCTCTACTTTGTATACCAAATCGTCGATCACATCAGAGCCAAACAGGGTGTCAAGAATGCCGCGGTGCTCGCGCGATAGAATAATGAGGCCTGCATTTATGTCTTTGATGGCCGTTTCGATGCCGTTATCAATGTCGGAATTGTAAAACTGCTCAAAACGAATGTCTTTGTAAGCCACTTTTTGGCGCGTCAAGGTTTCAAAACCAGCCGCGCGCAACTGCTCTTCAAAGCCTTTCTTTTTGCTGATGTGCACGATGCTCAGGGTGCTCTTTAAGTCGCTCGCCAAGGCACATACCTTGCCTAATATGCTCAAATCGCCTTCGCGGTAATCGGTACCAAACAACATACTGCCAAACTGAATGCTAGGGTGCTTGGAGGTGGTGGCTAAAACAGGACTATTGGCCAAATCGATAACCCCGCTGGTGGTATTGTCGAACACCAAACGGCGCAAACCCGTAGTAATGCGGTTGCCCATGCAAATGAGGTCGTAGCCCCCAGCACTGGCCTCTTGCACAATGCCATGCACCGGATTACCCACTACCATTTTCTCTTTGATGTCGATTTTTAAGCGCGCCAACAGGCTTTTGACTTTCTTCACTGCTTCCTTCAAAGCAGGTTTGGCTGATTTTTCGAGTTCCTGCTTCAGCTTGGCCTTGCGTAACTCGGTGCTGTAAGGCAACTCTATCACGTGCAAAATAGTGATTGAGCATCGGGTTACGCGTGCCAATTCACACGCAATTTCTAAGGCGCGGTCGGCTTTGTCACTGAAATCGGTAGGAACCAATATCTTTTTGAGGGATGCGTTTTTTTTGGCCATTTTAATGGGTTATGTAGGCGAATAAATTTCCTGATTTCAAAATATGATCGGCAGTACTGCCGCTGAAAAAACGGGTGAGGCCGCTGCCACCATATGCCCCCAAAACCACCAGCATATTGCCTTTTTGGGAGGAGAAATACGGGATTTCATCTTTCGGCTTGCCAATCAAGTCTACCACTTTTAAATCGTTAAACCGCAGCTGAAGTATTTCTAACAAAGCATCCGGTAGCGGTTCCTTTTGCGCTTCTTTTTCGAAAACGCGCACGAAATAAGTAGGCCAAGTCTTGCATTTTGGCTTAAAATCGTGGTAAAATGCCTCGATGGCTTTCAAACTGCTGTCAGAGCCATCGTAGCAGAGCACTACGCCGTCTGGATTGTAACCTTGTTCAGGCAACAGCACCATCGGACAAAATGCCTTGCTCAGCATGTCTTTTACCAGTTGCTGGTCACCATCCATGCTCAGGGTATTGTAAGCATGGTAACCCATCAGCATGAGATCGGCATACCGACTCTCTTCTACCAATTCAGCCACAGGATCGCCTTTTTGGAAGTGTACGCGAAATCGAATGCCCGCCGATTTACACTGCTCCACAAAATAATTAATGTTTTGGACGGTCTTTTTTTCGCTTTCGTTTAAGCTTTCTTTGATGATTTCGAAAGTATGCTCGTAATACACGGGCTCACCGCCCAGTACGGTATAATAATCTACCAAGGTAAGGTCTTGCACAAATACGCCAGTTAATACGGCATTGTGCTCGCGCGCCATGCGGAAGGCCTGTTCTAATTGGTCCCCAGCATTAATGCTTTGGTCAACAACTAATAAAATCTTATCCATGAGGCTTGCTTTAGGTGCCCTATAAAGTTAGGGAATATATTACTCCATTAAAAGCATGCAGAAAGATATAATATTTCAGTAACAAAAGATTTTAAGCTCATTTATAGTCATTGAGCGCACTGTAGTTGCAACAGTTCGACTCAACAGCCCGTCATCAAATCAACGCAATGCTCGCCACTCCAGTTAAAATGAGCACTTTTAAAATGGTGTTTACCCGCACAAAATGACTGGGTTTGCTGCTTTGGTAAATCAACAGCAGGGCATAAGCCAGCATCAAGGCACAAAAACCAAAATACCACAGCAACATTTGCATCGGCAAAAGCCAATACAGCCATAAAAAGGGCAAAAACGTAAGCAACATCAAGCCATACAACAAACGCTTGGTGGCCTTAATGCCGTGCGCTACTGGGAAGGTTTGGTAGCCAAATACCAAATCACCTTTCATGGCTTCTAGGTCTTTTACCACCTCACGAATGAGCGTAATCAGCAAGATAAAGGTGGCATAAATGAGGATCACTTGGTTTAAAAAGCCATAATACACACATACGGCGAAAAAAGCAGCGACCGTAAGCACCGCCGCTGCAATGTTTCCAAGCAAAGGCTTCTTTTTGAGTTTGTGGGAGTAAAACCAAAGTCCGAAGGCGAATACCCCATTGAAAATAAACAGCTCCCACTTCAGGGTGGCGCTCAACAACATGCCCACAAAATTAATAAGCATCCAAGCGCGGATGGCCTCCGATTTGGAAATGATTCGGCCCATGATCACCTCTGAAGGGCGATTGGCCATGTCTTTTTCAATGTCGTAAAAGGCGTTGATGATGTAACCACCGGCAATCACCAAGCCCGTGCTGACCACCACGCCAAGCAGCTTAAAATCGAGCAGTACGGTCGAGAGCGGTGGATTGTTGTGCAGTATAAAATAAGCCGCCATGTACTGCGCCACAGCCACTACGAGCAGGTTATACCAACGTATGAGCGACAAAAAAGCCAGGAAGCGAATCAATCGAATGCGCTGTGCCTGGCTAAATATTTGGATGCGCGTGGCCACTAGAAGCGGTAAATCACCTCAAGTTTATGCTCTTTGAGAAGTTTGCTGGCCTTTTCATAGTCTTGCGTGAAGCCTAAAATATAGCCCCCACCGCCTGAGCCACACAATTTGAGGTAGTAAGCACGCGAATCGATGCCCTGTTTCCATAATTGATGGAATAAATCGGGTATCATGGGCTTAAAATTGTCGAGGGCGAGCTGCGAAAGCTTCCGTAAGCTCTTAAACAACGGCTTTACATCGCCTTGCAAGAACGAATGGATGCACTCGTCGTTGTATTTTTTGAACTCGGTGCGGATCATGTTGCGGAAACCTTCTTGCTTCAGGCGCTCTAAAAAGAGATTTACCAAGGGCTGGGTTTCGCCAGGTTCGCCGGTATTGAGTAAGAAAATGGCCCCTGCACCAGCCTTTTCAGCTGGTAAACTCACAGTGCCGAGGTCCTTTTTATTGTCAATGAGAATTGGAATCTTAAGATAACAAATCAGCGGATCCATGCCCGAAGAACGGCCGTGGAAATAGGCCTCAAGCCGACCAAAGATGGCCTTCAACTGGGCAATTTGATCGCCCGTTAACTGGTCGTTGGCGTTGATTTTGGTGCGTGCATAGCGGTCGTAAATCCCCGCCACCAAAGCCCCAGAACTGCCAATGCCAAAGCCTTGCGGGATGCTGGAGTCGAAGTACATGCCTCCTTCCAAGTCGCTCGCAAGCTGCTGCAAATTCAGGGCTACCGGCAATTCATCTTTGAGCTGCAAGTCCTGCAAATAAGCTAAATACTTACGCAAATGGCCGTTGCTTTTTACCGCAACCTCTGAATCGGAGGTGTCGAACGAAAAATGAGCTTGGTATTGACTGTATGGAATGCTCAAACCCATGGCGTCTTCGATGATGCCATATTCTCCAAAAAGGAGGATTTTCGCGTAATAAAGCGATTCTTTTATCATAAGTCGGCTTCTAAAAGCACAGGGCCTTGCCCAACAGCATCACAAATATACGCCTTTTGTTCGCAATAAGCGGCCAACTCGCTGTCGATGAACTGTTTGACCACGTTTTGGTAACTTGCAGGGTATAAAAGGTGCACATTAGCGCCAGCATCAAGTGTAAAATGCACAGGTACAGCGTTTTGTTTTCTAAAGTCCCATATTTTTTCAATGATCGCTACGGTACCTGGCTTCATGAGCAAGAAATAAGGCTCGGAAGCCATCATCAAAGCATGTAACATGAGGGCCTCCGCCTCTACCAAAGCACCAAAAGCATCTAAATCGCCACTGGCCAAGATGGCTTCCATACGCATCATGCGGCTTTGGGCCTCGGCAAAGCGCTGGCTAGCAAAGGGGTGGCCATGCATGAGTCCGTGGCCCACGCTGCTGCTCACCGATTTTTGACCGGCATGGACTAACAAAATGGTGTCTTGGTACGTGCTGAACACGGGATTTACTGCGCCCGTCCAGCGGGTACCGTAATCCTGACTCGAGCCCGGGAGCTCCGGATGCGCGCCCCACATCACCAAACCGCCATACAATGAACGGCAGGCCGAACCAGAGCCAATGCGGGCAAAATAGCTGGCCGCTTGGTAAAAATCGTCATCGGGCTGCACCCGCGTACCATTGGCCAACAGCTGGTCGATGCTCAACAAATTGAGCGCCATGGCACTCATGCCCGAAGCCGAAGAAGCAATGCCACTGCTGTGCGGAAAGGTGTTGTGGGTATCGATGCGCAGAAAAAAATCTTGCAACCAAGGAAAGTCAGCGGCTATTTTTTGGAAAAAAGACTGAATTTTCGGCTCAAAAGCCTCGTTCCGCTGCCCATCCAAATAAACCTCTAAACCTCCGCCTGCGCGGGGTTCAAACTGCACCCGAGTGTCGGTTTTGCAGGCATCGAGCGTAAAACTCACAGAAGCATTGGCAGGCTGTTGAAGACCTGTTTTTCCCCAGTATTTAATGAGCGCAATGTTTGATGGACTGGTCCAGCGCACGCTGCCACTCGCGGCCTCCCAGCTGTTTAAGGGTGTAAAAAAGGGCATCATATCATTTGGTCGTAGGCTACTACGGTTTTAAAAGCATTGTTTTGGAGCCAAGCGAGGGCTTCGGCAGGATCGGGAGCAGTGGCCAGCACGAAGTCGCCACCCCAAGCACCCAAGCTTTTTACTTGGCCAGGATAGGTGGCAAACAGCTGCTGCTGCACGGTTGAGCGGCGCAATTCGGCACTGAGCAGGGCTTCATGGGCTTCAAGCAAACCCGCAAATTCATCCAAGCTGGCGGCTGCTACAAGGGAACGGGTGAGGTCGCTCACCTCCTGCAACAAAGCCGCATGGGGCTTACCATTGCCGAGGTAGGCCTTTACTTCGCGGTCTGAAAACTGCTTTTGTCCGAGATAAACAAAGTACAATTGCGACTGAAAAGCAGGTTGAAAACGTACTGGCGTTATTTGTGCTTTGCCGAGCTGCAGTTCATACAAAATAGGCCCTTCGGCGGTGGCGCATGCCAAGTCATAGCCGCTACCCGTTTGGGTACGATTAAAAAGGGCGTAAGGGGGAATGTCGAACCATTGTGCCAACAACGATACCAAGGTAGAACTGCTGCCCAAGCCCCAATGCCGATCGAATTCGAGCTTTGTTTGTACTAAAAGTCCTTGCAACCCCGCCCGCATGCTGGGCTGCAATGCCAAAGCAGCTTGCAACATCTGACTAAGCTTGTTGGCCACCACAGCATCGGTGCTGCGGGTGCAGTGTAAATCTGGTAAGCGGAAATGAGCTTCAAACCACTTTTGGCCAGCTGCGTCCCAAGACTGCCACCACAAATCTTGGCCATTATTGGGGTGCAGCTCGAGCCATTGTCCTGCTCGGGTAGGCACGGCCAATGCTGTAGCCCCATGCAGCACCACATATTCGGCGGTGAGCAGCAGCTTGCCATGTGCGTAGTAGCGGGCTGTTTGCACGCTTATGCTTGTTTTTTACCTGGTAAAATCTGTACAGCTGGTTCGCCGCGCAGCTTCTTTAAAAATTCAGCTACCGCTTGAAAACTCACCACTTTATCGCTGAAATAGGTCTTTGCCCGCTCCTTTTCCATATCTCCAGCTTCTAACTGGTTGAGGATGTTGAGCAGGTGCATTTTCATATGCCCTTTTTGAATGCCTGTGGTGACGAGCGACTTTACCGCTGCAAAGTTTTGGGCCAAGCCCACCGCGGCAGTAATCATCATGAGCTCTTCGGCATTGGGATGGCCCAACAATTCATGAGAGAACTTCACCATGGGATGCAAAGTGGTTAAGCCACCCACGGTGCCCAAGGCCAGCGGCACTTCTATCCAAAAACGGAAAATACCGTCTTTTACTTCTACGTTGGTCAAGCTGCGGTACTGTCCGTCGCGCGCGGCATAGGTGTGTGCGCAAGCTTCTACGGCTCTAAAATCGTTGCCTGTGGCCAGTACCACCGAGTCGATGCCGTTCATGATGCCCTTGTTGTGGGTGGTTGCCCGATATGGCTCAATATTAGCAATGCGAATGGCGCGGGTAAACTTCTCTATAAATTCTTCGTTGGTATAATCATCGCCATCAGCTAGCTGGTCAACCGCACAGCTTACTTCGCAGTGCACCAAACACTCAGGGGTATAATTACTGAGGATGCACATGACGATGGCCACCTCCTGCTCCTCGGCGGTAAAACGGGCATCTTGCTCGAGTGAACGACGCAAAATCCTCGCAAATTCTTCGAGGTTAGAGTTGATAAAATTGGCCCCCATGGCATCACGCGTTTCGAAAGTGGCGCGGAGTTGGTAATACCCGGGCTCTTGATCTGATTTGTTAACGAGTTGGATGTCGATGATTCCGCCGCCCCGCTTGCGCATATTGGCCGTTAGTTCTTCGGTGCCAGCTAGCAGCAGCGCGCGTAATTCAGGCATGTACGCTTGCAATTTCTCCGCGTCACCGTGCCAAATAAAATGCACCTGCCCTATTTTTTTGGTGGAAACCACATGCGCCTTAAAGCCCCCGCGTCCCAACCAAAATGCCGCGCTTTTGGAAGCTGCTGCTACCACAGAGCTTTCTTCGATCACCATCGGGATGGTGTACAGGCGATCGTTCAGCAAAAAGTTAGGCGACACGCCATAGGGCATGTAAAAGTTGGTGACGGTATTTTCGATAAACTCGTCGTGTAACTTCTGCACCTGCTCGTTGCTGTGCCAATAGTGGCTCAAGAGCTCATAAGCAGCTTCTGGATCCTTGAAAAACTGATTGGTAATCCACTCAATTTTACCAGCTTTAGATAATTTCGAAAAACCTTTGATGGGTTGCATAGGCAAATTAATGGTACAAAGTTAGTCAATACCAACGGATTGCCCGCAGCAAGTAGACCTATTACAAACTCATCACATTAAAAAATGTTTTAATGGATGCGTTAAAATTCTTTTCGATAGCAGGCCGTACCGTACAGCCTCACATCTTAATGCCGCAACCACCTATTATCTCAGGCAAGCCATGCCTAATCAGCCCTATTTTGCTGCCCATTTTCGCTCCTGCTTTTTATTCCCCATTTTTGCTCCACCAAATCATAAATCATAAATCAAACTCTTAAATCATAAATCCCTTGAGCAGCCACCACATCATCCGCGACAAACAAGAACCTGCCCTGGTGGTAGCGAACGGTGCGGCTTGCAGCGAAGCGCTGTTGGGCGAACTGCTTGAGTGGAGTCCTTACATTTTGGCCCTCGACGGCGCCCTGCCCCGCCTCACAGCACTAGGAATTAAGGTAGATGCGGTACTCGGCGATTTCGACAGCATGCCGCTTTGGGAGCAGGAAACGGCCTTACAACAGCCCATTCGGGTGGTGCACGCACCTAATCAAGACAAAACAGACCTAGAAAAAGGCCTCGATTTTTTATTGGAAGAAGGCCACCAGGCCGCCAACATCGTTTGGGCTACGGGCCGGCGCGCCGATCACCACTTTGCCAACCTCAGCAATATGGTGAAGTACACCGGTCGCCTCAACCTCAACATGATCGACGATTTTTCACGCATTTACCCCTTACCGCGGCATTTTCGCAAGTGGTACCCCAAAGGCAGCGTGATTTCGCTCTTGCCCATGGGACGCGTAGACGGCATCCACACCCAAAACCTGCTGTATCCTCTGCATAACGAAGCGCTCGAGCTCGGCATCCGCATCGGCACCAGCAACGAGGTGCTGGAAGAGGGCTGGGTAGAAATTACGCACAACAGCGGGCAATTGCTGCTGATGGAGTGCTTTGACGTGCGTTAGGCTTTACTCCTTTTGATAGCCTTTAATGGTAATGCGCTTACCTTGTTCAAAAAACTGTTCCAATTGCAGCGACAAGGCCAACACCATTTCTTCCTTACTAATGTCTCTTCCATAAAGATCTTCTACGCTTTTTTCTAGATGAGCCAGCTTATCTAATACCTCCCGATGACTTAGATAGGTTACGCGCATCCGTTGAAAAGCCCGCATGATGAAAATATGAATGTCGATGGCTACATCGCTATTTAACACACCCGAAAGCATGCCTATACCCAATTCCGTAAACACCAATGGAGGCTTTCTCCAGCCCATCACATCAGCATTGGAAATCACAATTTGTGATTTCCAATCTGCGAATTCTTCGGGTGACAACTGAAACATAAAATCTTCGGGGAATCGCCTGATGTGCCTGCGAACAGATTGGTTTAACACCCTTGTTTCGACGCCATATAATTTGGCTAAATCGCGGTCGAGCATCACATGCCGACCCCTAATGAGGTAAATTTGCCTTGCAATTTCACCTTCGCTGTAAATGCCTGGTAACATCTCTATTTTTTTGGAAGCAAGTTACAAGGCGCTTTTATTAAATATTCAGCGACTTCTTTCGAAAACACAACAAAAAAGCCGTCCTTTTTGGGGACGGCTTTGTCTGAATTATGCTCGTATTACTTCAATACCTCGCGTGCAATTACAATTTTTTGCACCTCTGAGGTTCCTTCGTAAATCTGGGTGATTTTGGCATCACGCATCATGCGTTCTACATGGTACTCTTTCACAAAACCGTAACCGCCGTGCACCTGCACAGCTTCTGTGGTAATGCGCATAGCGACAGACGAAGCAAATAATTTAGCTTGCGCACTGGCCATGATGTAGTCCTCGTGCTGGTCTTTAAGCCAAGCCGCCTTCAAACACAACAAACGTGCGGCTTCAATTTCGGTAGCCATGTCGGCCAACTTAAACTGAATGGCCTGGTGGTTCATAATCTCGGTACCAAAAGCCTTGCGCTCTTTCGAATATTTTACTGATAGCTCAAAAGCACCACTGGCAATGCCCAAAGCTTGGGCTGCAATGCCGATGCGACCACCGGCTAATACCTTCATGGCAAACTTAAAACCAAAGCCATCTTCTCCAATGCGATTGGCCTTGGGCACTTTTACATTGGTGAACATGATGCTGTGGGTATCGCTGCCGCGGATGCCCATCTTATCTTCTTTTTTACCTATTTGAAAGCCTTCCCACTCCTTCTCTACAATAAAAGCATTGATGCCGCGGTGGCCTTTTTCCACGTCGGTTTGTGCCACTACAATGTAGGTAGAGGCGCTGTTGCCATTGGTAATCCAATTTTTGGTACCATTCAACTCGTAATAATCGCCTTTATCGATGGCCGTGGTACGCTGTGAAGTAGCGTCTGAACCAGCTTCTGGCTCCGACAAACAGAAGGCGCCGATTTTGCGACCCGCTGCCAAATCTGGCAAATACTTGCTCTTTAGCTCGTCAGAAGCGTAGGTTTCAATGCCCCAACATACCAATGAGTTGTTTACCGACATACATACCGAAGCCGATGCGTCTACTTTTGAAATCTCCTCCATGGCAAGCACATACGAAATGGTATCCATGCCGCCACCGCCGTACTCAGGACTCACCATCATGCCCATAAAGCCCAAATCACCCATTTTACGGATTTGTTCGGTTGGGAATTTTTGTTCGTTGTCGCGCTCAATAACGCCCGGCAATAACTCGGTTTGTGCAAAGTCTCTAGCAGCTTGACGAATCATCAAGTGCTCTTCTGAAAGATTAAATTCCATTTGGTTCTTTTTTACATACATCAACAGCGTGACGCATGGCTGGTTTTACAAAACGCACAAATATACGGCGAAGGCCTGAAGTCTCAGTCTAAAAAGCTTAAAACCAATTGGCCACAGCAGCAAAAACCTCCCTACGAATGTTACCGTTTACAGAGATGGCCAAAATCATGGATACAAATAGACCCATGGTTACGTAAACGATATCCTTGCCGATGAGGCGGAATGTTTTTTTAAGCTTTACTGGTCCGTTTCGGAAACCCGAAACCTTCATGCCAATTTCGCGACCCGCCAACAAGCCAATAAAGACCCAAGTGGTACTCATTGGTATGGTGTTGAGATTGGTGAACCACAGCAAAATAAAAGCATACACCAAGTCGATGAGCGTGGCCGACCTCACGTCAGTAACATCAGACTTTTCATTAACAATGCCTTGGATTTTGTCGCCTTTGAGATAGAACAAAAGACCTAATCCCGCAAAAACATACGCACAGAAAAACAAAACCTCGTTTAAAGAAAGGGAGCGCGGCAAGTAAACCGCAATGTTGGCTGCATCCTGCGCAATCCATAAATACCACAAAGCGCCGCTGGTAACCCACTGAAAAACAGTCCATGCTGGATGCGCCGTGCCCTTAACAAGCTTTTTAATTGGCCCTGCAAACAAAAACCAAATGGCAATGGAAACAGTGAAGGCTATAAAATATCCAGATAAACTTTTCTGGAACATGCCCGTAATGGTGCTCAAGCTTCCCGAAAAAGAAGTGAGCAGCATAAAGGTGGTGCTTACAGGGATGCGGAGGCGCGTTAGAATGAGTAAAATAATTGGCGCTGCAATCTGCAAAAACCCAAACTCTGTAGGAGTTTCTGATAGGCCCTTGCTCTGTAAACGTTGAAAAGACACATCACCATCGTACATGGTCCAACTTGTAAAAATCGCAACCAAAAAAATCAACCCAATAAACAACCACAACCAATACCACTTTTGCTTTTGGTTGGAGGCGATGAAGGTGCCAATGGTTTGTATGCTGTCGTTAGCAATGGCTGAATAACCTGCAAACATAAAGCCCAGCCACATGGCCACATTGGGGTAGGGGTAAGCTACAGCCGTTACCAAAAGCGCTATGGCAATGAGTACGAAAAACTTTCGCTCACGACGAGCATAAACAAGCAAAGACTTTACTGGCTGTGAACCATCAATACTGGGAGCTTCTTTCATCTTAGCTTTGCTCATCTAGGTTATTGCTTGCAAAAATCAACGAAAATTTGGACTGACCTTACTATCGGACGTTATCTTATTGTTAACAATTCCGTAATATGTATTCATGATAATAGCTGCGGCAGGATCATCGTGAACAAAGGTACTTCAATTTCTATCACATAACCATCGGTTATCCTACTGGCGTAAAACACGCCCTGCATGCTGCCAAAAGGGTGCGCGAGGTTGCAAAACGACACATAAGCATGCTGCTCCCCCGGCGCCAGCACGGGCTGCTCCCCCACAATACCCTCGCCTTTTACCTCACGCTTTTGCACAGGCCCATCCGCAATGAACCAATGCCTAGCTAAAATCTGAATTTCTTGGGAACTGTTGTTAATGATGTGGATGTGGTACGCAAACAAAAATTCCGCACTATGGGGCACGGAATATTGCGGTTGATACTGAATGTCAACAGACACGGTAATATCGTCGGTGGTAGCATAAACCATATGCTACAAAAATGCTAAATTGGTTTGAATTGTTCAAATGCTTGCAGACAATCGTAGCAATAATGCATCGAACGACAAAGCGTTGGACCGAATGGCGTTTTTAAGGTGGTGTTTTCGCTGTTGCAATAAGGACAAGCCGTGTGTGCCAGCAAAGCCATATCGGGTTCGCCTTTATATTTAGGCGGCGGTGCGAGGCCAAAGTTTTTGATTATTTCACGCCCTTTTTCGCTAATCATATTGCTGTTCCAGGTAACATCGAAATTCGTTTCCACGGTCACATGGGCATGCCCCACTCCTTCTACGGCCTCTTTTACCTGCTTTTCCATGAGCTTGATGGCGGGACAACCCGAAAAAGTGGGCGTCATAAATACCTTCACGGCAGACTGATCGTCGATTTGAACGTCGGTAATGATGCCCAAATCAACCACTGATAAAACCGGTATTTCGGGGTCCATTACCTGCGCAATGGCCTCCCATATGTGATCTGTAGCACTTATAACGGTTGTTGACATGGGGTTTTCTTAATATTTATTGTGTTCAAAACGATTGTCCCTACCACTCAGCCGCGGGATCCACACGAAATACCTCTGTCATTTCGTCGAGCAAGGGCTGTAAATATTCAGTATGAAAGCCTTTACGACCACCATAAACTGGCTCTACTTTGCCTGCATCTGGCATTTTAAGGTCTGCCTCCAGCAAAACTGCCTGCAATTCTCCCAACCACGCCTCCCGAATGGCAGCCTCGCCTTTGTAAATGCCTTGATCGATGAGCAGCTTTTCGCCTTCAAACGACTCAAACATCCCCAAAGCCAAGCCAAAATTTTGGTTGATAGCAGACTGCAAACGGGCCTTGCTTTCTTCGCTACCATGGCCTAATTGTTTGATGAAGGTGTTGGCATGGAAAACGTGGTATTTGATTTCGCCTTTGACTTTACGTGCCAATTTGGCCACTGGATCGAAAGAAGAAGTCGCTAAATCTTCAAAACGAATGAGCGCCGCTGTATCAAAAAAGAGGTGCCGCACCAAGCTAAAGTCATACTCGCCGATCGGCAATTCTACCAACTGACAAGAAGTAAAATCGCTTTCATTCCGCATAAAAGCTAAGGTATCGGGTTCGGCTTCACCCAAATTTTCATTGAGAATGGTGTATAAACCGAGGGCATGTCCAATTTTGTCCTGCGCAATTGATGAAAACGCAATGTCTTCTTCCAAAATCGGGCCTAAACCCGTCCATTCGGAGTTGCGGTGCCCAATAATCAAGTGATCGTCGGCCTGAAAAAGCAGCAGTGAGCGCACTGCATCGAGGGTTTGTTTGTTAAACATGCAGGTTTGACTTTTTGAATTCAGCAATTTTATCGTTCACCTTGTAGCCAGCTGGGTCGCGGTACATTTTATCGGGCGTGGTGGCAAAAACATCGTAATCATCGTAGTCCATGGCCAATACATCGCGGGTATTTACAATCCACATGTTCACTGTTTCGCCGCGGCGTCCGTACTGTTCTTTGGCAAATACCAAGGCCATTTCGGCGCTCGGCGCATGCACGATACCTACCGAACTGTGTTTCTCCCCGCGCTTGCGCTGGTGAAAAACTTGGTAAGTTTCCCAATGGTCTTGCACATGCAACACCGCGTCCGGCTGTTTGTCAACCACGTCGAGCTCTAAACGGCTCACTCGGGGATCAAGTGATTTAATTTTCATAGGACTTAAGCGAGGGGTGTAACGTACTGTTGATCGGCTTTGCGCAAAGCATCACGTACCCAAGCGCCATTGTCTTCGGCAGCACGGCGTACGGCAAGGCGTTCGGCGTTACAAGGACCGTTGCCCTTGATCACTTCGTAAAACTCGTTCCAATCGGGCTCCGTGAACTCCCACATATTGGTTTCAGGGTTTTTGTGGAGGTTAGGATCGGGAATGGTAATGCCTACTTCGCGAATTTTGGGCACGTACATGTTCAAAAACTGCTGGCGCATATCGTCGTTTGACGCCATTTTCACTTTCCAACGCATGAGGGTTTCGGTATGCTGACTCATTTTGTCGCTCGGACCAAAGAAGTGCATAATCGGCTGCCACCAACGGTTGAGGGCATCCTGCACCATGGCGCGCTGCGTGGGCGTGCCGGTGGCCAGGTACACAAAAATGCTATGACCTTGCTTGAGGTGGAAGCTTTCTTCGTAGCAAATCCGCTCCAAGGCCCGGCAATACGGACCATACGATCCTTTGCTGTTGGCCACTTGGTTCACAATGGCAGCTGCATCAATCAAAAAGCCAATCACGGCCACATCCGCCCAAGTTTTAGACGGATAATTAAATACATTCGAGTACTTCGATTTGCCATTGATCAGGTCGTTGATCATGTCTTCGCGGCTCTTGCCCAAGGTTTCAGCGGCGCTGTACAACAACTGAGCATGGCCCACTTCGTCTTGCACCTTCGCCATCAACGCTAATTTGCGGCGGAAGCCAGGGGCGCGGGTAATCCACGTGCCTTCGGGCAATGCACCAATGATTTCGGAATGCGCGTGCTGCTCAATCATGCGGATGAGCTGGCGGCGGTATTCGGTTGGCATCCAATCGCGGGGCTCAATTTTTTCACCGCGCGCAATGCGGGCTTCAAACTCGGCCAACAGTGCCGGATCTTCGGCGATGCTGTCCGTTTTTTTCTTCTGATCGTCGTGGATATATCCTCCTCCGTACATGGTCTGAAATTTATTTGTTTGTGATTAAACCGTTTAATACTTGATCGGCCAATTGCATGGCTATTTCGTGGGGCTGTAGATTGCCATCAGGTCGGTACCAGTCGTACAACCAGTTGAGCGACGATAGCAAAGTAAGCACTGTGAGTTTTTCGTTGGGGATGTTGAATTGGCCTGCTGCCTTGCCTTCCTGCAAAATAGCGGTGAGGTATTCTTCGTATTCGCGGCGCATGCTTTTGAAGATGCTGAGCTCGGGCTCGCTTAAATGGCGCCACTCATGCAAAAACACAGCGGAGGCGTTTACATCGTTGGTTACTACTTCCACGTGTTTTTCGATGGCGAGACGAAGTTTAATGGGGGCGGGAAGTTGCAGACTGTTTACCTGATCGCGGGCGGTGAAAAAGGCCTCTGCCATCCCAAAACAAATGCGCTGCAACAGTTCTTCTTTGGAACGCAAGTGGCTGTATAAAGAGGCAGCTTCAATGCCGATAGCGGCTGCTAAATCGCGCATCGACGTGGCCGCATAGCCCCGCTCCTTGAAAAGCAAGGTGGCTTTCTCAGCTATTTGTGTTTTGCGCTCGGTAAGTAATTCCGCCATATACTAACTAACAGTCGTTAGCAAAGATAGTTTTTGGAGTTGAATAAAAAAAATCTCCTCACAATTTGGCCATCCATTTAAATATCTCATCAATAATACGTTCAGCCTTAGTAATTTCGTTGGCCCTAAGGATGAGGTCATTTTACACACTTGCGCTCTTAGCCGTTTTGCTGCTGCCAGCTGTTTTTGGTTGTCGGCAAGACCGCTTTACTCCCAATGCCGACATTGCACTGCGTTTTGAGGCCGATAGCGTGCTTTTCGATACTGTGTTGGTGACTGCCGGCTCCATCACCAAGCGGCTGAAGGTGTTTAATCCTACCAATACCAATGTACTCATCGATGAGGTATACCTGAGCGGCAAGCGCCTCACCGGCCAATCGGCCTACCGCATTAACATCAATGGCGTGCCGAGCAACGACTTACAGGGGGTAGAGCTTCGGGCCAACGACAGCTTGTATCTCTTTATAGAAGTAACCATCGACCCCACCTCCACCAACACCCCCTTTTTGGTAACCGACTCCATTATTTTTCGTTCTGGCACCAAAACTGGCAAAGTGCAATTGGCTGCTTATGGCCAAAATGCGGTTTTTTACAATGGGGAAGTTTTGCCGTGTAATACCATTTGGACTGCCGACAGGCCCATTGTCATTTATAATTCGATTTTAGTTGATTCGCTTTGCAACCTTACCATTGAAGCTGGTACACGTATCTATTTCAATAAAAACTCTACCATTTTTACCCTTGGAAGTCTGCAAGTCAACGGCACGCCTGAAAACCCCGTGATTTTTAGAGGCGACCGGCTCGACCCTTTTTACCGCGACCTCGCTGGTGCTTGGAACGGCCTCCATTTTTTAATAGGCAGCACCAACAACCACATCAGCAATGCCGAACTGCACAACGGCAACATTGCCATACGCGTTGATTCGCTACCTGTGAGCGGCACCGCACCCAATTTGGTGCTCGATAAGGTGCTCATTGATAATTTTGCCATTGTAGGCTTATTGGGATTCACTGCCCACATCCAAGCCACCAATTTGCTCATCAGCAACTGCGGGTTGTATAATTTTTTGGGAGATTTAGGGGGCAGCTATGTCTTTCGACACGCTACTTTTGCCAACATTGGCTCTGGGTTTTCGCGCAGTTTTCCGCTTTTTGTGCTCAGTAACCGCAACAACAACGGCCTGCCCAATGCTGCCAACCTCATCCTCCAAAACAGCATTGTTTATGGTACACGGGAAGTTGAATTTGTGCTTGATACATCGGGTACAGGCGGCTTTAATGCCCAACTCAGTCATACCATCTTGCGTACCAACCGCACCCAGCTCCCCGGTACGGCGCTGCAATTTGTAAACCCGCGGTTTAAGAGTCCCGAAGACAAAAACTTCAGCATCGACACCCTTTCGCCAGCCTATCAAGCCGGTTTAAATGTAATTGGCAAATTCCCAGTTTTAACCCACGATTTGTTTGGCCAGCCACGCAGCATCATGCCTACATTGGGCGCTATCGAAAGAATTGAATAAATTCAACCTCAAATCAACCTTATCTTATGCAAACGAGCGAAGAAAACCTCATTCTGGTCCCTTACGACTTCTCCCCGCCTTCTGACTGTGCCTTGCAACACGCCATTGCCATTGCCAAAGCCGCCTCCGACCGGGTGATGGTGTTGCATGTGCTCAACAGCGAAAGTAAGTCGATGATGAAAAAAGAAAAGCTATCGATCAAGGATCTCAACGATAAATTACAAATTTTGGTGGCCGACATTACCAAAAAATCCGGCGTAACGGCCACCTATGAAATGGAAGAGGGCAGTATTTTTACCACCATTCCCGAGTACGTAGCCAGCAGCAAAGCGCGTTTGGTATTGATGGGCACCAGCGGTAAGGTAGGCATGCAGCACATTACTGGGGCGCATGTACTCAAAATTTCGGAAAGCAGTAACGCTCCTGACATCATTGTACAAACCCGTCCCATTAAGGCCCACGGTTATAAAACCATCGTGATGCCCGTTGACTCGACCAAAGAGAGCAAGCAAAAAACCACACAAACAGCAGCCTTAGCCCAGATTTTTGGTGGCGTAGTGCATTTGTTTATAGCTACCGAATCGGACGAGTTTTTAGCCAATAGCGTAGCTGCCAACGTGGCCTATGCCGAAAAAATGTTCAAAAACCACAACATCAAGCATAAAGTCGCCAAGGAAAACCCCAAAGGCAAAAGTTATGTAAAGCAAATTTTGGTCTATGCCGAGAGCGTGGATGCCGATTTGTTGGTGATCATGACGGGTGAAGACCGTGGTTTACTCGACATCATCACAGGTGGTTCGGACGAGGAGAACATCGTAAATAACAAGGCACAGATTCCAGTGATGTGCATCGACGCCATGAATGCACAGTATGGCAGCGTGTTTACCTGGTAAAAGCCGAAGAAATGCCTAATTTTGCCCCAGCACAAGCTATTTAGACTTGATACATTACAAAACTTTAGAAGAAATTGAACTCATGCGCGCAGCAGCGCAGGTGGTGAGTCGTACGCTAGGCATTGTTGCAGCCGAAATTAAGCCGGGTGTAACGCCCTTGCAGCTCGATAAACTGGCAGAGACCTACATCCGCGATCAAGGAGCTGAGCCTGCTTTTTTAGGGCTCTACGGATTTCCAAACACCCTTTGCATGTCGAAAAACGAGCAGGTGGTACATGGCATTCCCGATAACCAGCCGCTGGTAGATGGCGACATCATCAGTGTTGATTGCGGGGCGAAGTTGCACGGCTTTTACGGCGACCACGCTTACACCTTTGCAGTGGGCGAGGTGAGTGCCGAGGTACAAAAATTACTGCGGGTAACTTTGGAGTCGCTGTACCTGGGCATCGAACAAGCCGTGGAGGGCAACCGCATTGGCGATATCAGCTTCGCCGTTCAGCAACATGCCGAAAAAAACGGCTATGGGGTGGTGCGTGAGTTGGTGGGCCACGGGCTCGGCCGCAAGCTGCATGAAAAGCCTGAAGTGCCCAATTACGGCAAGCGCGGCAGCGGTCCACGCATCCAAAACGGCCTCGTAATAGCCATTGAACCCATGATTAACATGGGCGTTAAAAACATTAAGCAGCTGGAAGACGGCTGGACGATCATTACCGCCGACAAAAAACCATCGGCCCATTTTGAGCACGATGTGGCCATTGTAGACGGGAAGCCCGAAATTCTCTCTACCTTTAAATACGTGGAAGAAGCATTAGCAAAAACATTAGCATAACCTATGGGACGCGCATTCGAATATAGAAAAGCCAGAAAATTTGCCCGCTGGGACAAAATGGCGCGGATTTTTCCGCGGATTGGCAAAGAGATCACCATGGCCACCAAAGCTGGCGGTCCGAACCCCGAAACCAACCCCCGCCTCCGGGTGGCCATGCAAAACGCCAAGGGCGCCAACATGCCGAAGGACCGGGTGGAAGCCGCTATCAAGCGCGCGACCGACAAGGACGAAAAAGACTACGAAGAAGTAATCTACGAAGGATACGGTCCGCACGGAGTAGCCATCGTGGTAGAAACCGCCACCAACAACCCCACGCGTACCGTGGCCAATGTGCGCCATTTGTTCAACAAATACGGCGGTTCACTGGGCACATCCGGTTCGCTGAGCTTTCTTTTTGAGCGCAAAGGCATTTTTAGGATCAATGGCGAAGGCTTAGACCTGGAAGAACTCGAGCTTGAGCTCATCGACCATGGCGCCGACGACATACAGCAAGAAGAGGGAGAGATTATTGTAACCGCTGCTTTTGCCGACTTTGGCACCTTGCAGAAGGCCCTCGAAAAAATGAACATCAACGTCATCAGCTCCGAGCTGCAGCGCATTCCTGTAAGTTTTGCAGAGTTAAACGAAGCGCAAGAAGAAGAAGTGATGAAACTCATCGAGTTTTTTGAAGAAGACGACGATGTGCAGAACGTATTTTACAACCTGCCTTAGTGCAGTAGCAAGCTAAAAAAGCCGCCTTTCGTCGTAAAGGCGGCTTTTTTCTTTTCAGATCTACCAGATCTTTACCTGCACCGCCTCTGGCGCTACCATGCCTTGGCCGGTGCTGCAGCCCCAGGCCTCCCAGAACTCTGGCATGTTGGCGAGGGGGCCACGCACGCGGTATTCGCCGGGGGAATGCGAATCAGTGATGATGCGCTTGCGGAGCTCTTTTTCGGAAATGTTTTGGGCCCAAACCTGTGCCCAACCCAAGAAAAAACGCTGCTGCCAAGTGTAGCCTTCTACTTTTAGGTTGATGTCTTGGCCTTCTTTGGCGTGGATGTAGGCATAATACGCCATGGTAAGGCCTGCCAAATCAGCTATGTTTTCACCTTGGGTGAGGCTGCCGTTGATGTTGATGCCTTCGAGTACTTCGTAACCATTGAATTGCGCTACAATTTTACCCGTACGAGCCTCAAATTGCTGACGGTCTTCCTCGGTCCACCAATTGCTGAGGTTGCCCGAAGCATCGTATTTACTGCCCTTATCGTCAAAGCCGTGCGAAAACTCATGGCCAATCACGGCACCAATGCCGCCATAATTCACCGCGTCTTCGGCATTCGGATCGTAAAAAGGCGGCTGTAGGATGCCGGCGGGGAATACAATTTCGTTGCGACTAGGCGAATAATAGGCATTAACAGTTTGTGGTGTCATGCCCCATTCGGTTTTATCGACGGGCTGACCAATTTTGGCAAGCATTTCGGCAAAGCCATGACGGCGGGTATTGAGTACGTTTTCGTAGAGGCGGTCGGCGCGAATATCGACCTTGCTGTAATCCTTCCATTTATCGGGATAGCCAATTTTATATTCAAAGGCTGCCAACTTCACCAAAGCCTCGGCCTTGGTGGTTTCGCTCATCCAATCGAGGGCCTCGATGCGCATTTTGAAAGCAAAGCGCAAGTGCTCTACCATTTCGCTGACCTTGGCTTTGGCATCTTTGCTGAAATGCTCTGCTACAAAAAGCTGGCCTAACACCTCCCCCAAACTGCCGTTGGTAAGGTTTACGGCACGTTCCCAGCGCGGCTTCATTACAGTGGTGCCGCTTAAGGTGGTTTGGTAAAAGCCGAACTGCGCCTTTTCGAAGGTACTGTTGAGGGTGCCTGCGCTGCTGTTGAGCACCGACCATTTGAGATAGTTTTTGAGGTCTGCCAAACTGCTTTGGGTAATGAGCGGCTGAAGGGCTTTGATAAAGTCGACTTGGCCCACCACCAGCTCACTAAAATCCGGCACTTTGGCTGCTTCAAAAAAGGCTTGCCAGTTGAGGGCGCCCAGACTTGCGTCCTGACTAAATGCGGCCTTTGTAAATTTATTGTAGGTTTTATCGGGATCGCGGCGCTCTACCCGCGACATACTCGCTTGTGCCAACTGCTTTTCAAGTTCGAACACCTTATCGGCAGCCGCTGCAGCTCCATTAGGGATGCCCGCCAATACAAACAAGCGGCTGATGTAGGCTTTGTATGCCTTTTGAATGTCGAGCGAAGGGGCATCGGTTTTGAGGTAATAATCACGATCGGGCAAACCAAGGCCGCCTTGGCCGAGATTTACGATGTTCATTTGGCTGTTTTTGGCATCCAATCCCACATAAAAGCTAAAAAAGCCACCAAAACCGGCAGGACGAAGCTCTCCGAGCAGTTTCATGAGGTCTTTTTTATCCTTGAGCGCATCAATCTTTGCCAAATACGGCTGCACGGGCTTGATGCCGAGGCGGTCGAGGGTGGCGGTGTCTAGTGCGGAGCGGTAAAAATCGCCAACCAATTGAGCAGAGGAGCCTTTGGCAACAGGACTGCTGCTTTGAGCCAGTTTATCGAGGATGACTTTGATTTTTTCGTCGTTTTGTTTGGCCAGTTTGTTGAAAGAACCCCAGCGACTTTCAGTTTCGGGCATGGGATTGGCCTTCATCCAGCCGCCAGCTGCGTATTGGTAAAAGTTTTCGCAGGGGGAAGTAGACAAGTCGAGGTTAGACGGTGTAATGCCAGAAGTTAATTCTTGAGCCTGAACACCACTTGCTAGTAGCAAGAAAAGAGCAGTGTATAAATTTTGCATGGTTTTTTACCACAATTTAAGCACTTGACTACAATTTTCATCAAAAAGCTGCTGATAACCGTGTAATGGCCAAATTGATTTATCTTTGCTTAGTAAAATCCAATCATATGAACAAAAAACAAACTTGGTTCCTGTTGCTATTGGCTGTTGGAATCACCTTCGCTTCTTGTAAGAAAGACGATCCTATTGTGCCACCAGCACCTACCAACAAAGAGTTATTATCCAAAATCTGGAAAATCGACCAAATTTTGCTCGATTCTATGGATGTAACTACCTTTTTTACAGGTTTAAGGTTTAATTTCAGAGCTGACAACCTAGCAATCATAACCATGCCTGGCGAAAGTCCAGATACTTCTACTTGGTCGTTCAATGCTGCAGAAACACAAATTATACTCGCGCAAGATGGTGAGCTAGACACCTTGAATATTTTAGCGCTTACCGCTTTGCAACTGAGATTGCGAGGTTATGACCGCGTTGAAGAAACAGAAACGCTCATCACAATGAGCCCTGCACCTTAAAGGTCTTTAAAGCCGAAATCGAGCCATCCCCCAAAAGGATGGCTTTTTTTATATGCCTAACCTGAATCGGAGGCCCCCGCGGGTAGGCTCGATGTTGTTAAACGACACGAAGAAGTCGGTGCCGATAATGCGAAACGGCCCCGATACATTGTACCCCACCTCAAAATGCCGCACCGAACCTGTAATAAGGGTGCTGGCAAAAAGCGCTTCGTCGAGTCCATACATCCGCACTTTTTCGATGCGGGTTAAGGCCAAGCGACCCATGCGCACCCTCGAAAACATGCTCAAATAAGGCCCTGAGGTGCTAAAACGGTAGAATGGCAAGTTTCGATACGACTCGGTTTCATTGCTCTGCAACAGTGATTGGAAGCCGCTGAAGTGCGTATAGTCCATAAAATAAGTGGGTTTGCGCAAAAAACTGCCTAGCTCGAGGTGGTAAAAAAGACTGTTACCTCGGTACAACTCGCGGTTTTGGTTGATGCCCACCGAAAAACTTTGAAACCAGTCGGGGGTAAATCCCGAATTAGCTTTGAAGGTAAAAAATGGCCTGTTGCGGTTCAAAACGCGTTCTTCGCCATTTATGCGCGCGGTTTCAGCCCAAGGTCGCCATTGCATATCGAGTTGCAGGCCTACATAGTTATGTGCTTGAAAGGCGGTATTGCCCATTTCTTCGTTTTGAGGATTATTAGGACTCAGTCCAGCAGGGTCGTTCCAAAAGGCGAGTCTATAGGTATTGTTTAACGGCGTGCGCTGCGCATATTCGAGCTGGCCGTTCAAGCTCAGTTTGCTGCTCAAAATCCGGGTTGCCCCCAGTTGGGCATATGCTTTCTCGTACAAAAAGAGAATGTTGTCGTTGAACAACACTGTTTGCAACAGATTTACGGAAGGCGGCACGGGGTCGATGGGGTTAAATTGTTTGATTGCCGTTCCTCCTGCCAGCCGCAAGCTGTATTTTTCTTGGTTGTAGGTGTATTGAGCATTCAGCAACGGGCGGTTGCGTGCAATCGAATAGCGCGCCCGGAGGTCGAGCTCGGTGCTTTGCATGCGGCTTTTACGTGTGGTATAGCGCCAGCGGGAGCTGAGCACAAAGCCTTCTACCGTATTGTAAATATCGGCCATGGGCACTATGCCGTGCACTAACCCATCGTACCGCAGCTGTTTCGAGCGCCCTACCCGGTCGATATACTCCCCCAGGCGATAGGTGTGGCCTGTAACAGGGTGGTACCAACGAAAAACGGGTAGCGACTTCAGGCTGTCTTGCCGCTCCGATATACCCCTTGCCTCATACAGCGAGTCGGCCTGGCGGTACCCCACAATTTCCTGTTCTTCAAGCGGCAGCTGACGCAAACTCTTCCACACCGAATCGGGTTGCCGGCGAGCGAGACTATCGATTTCAAAGCTGTATTCCCGAAAGGGTTGTTCTTCTGCTACCTCCTGCGTTTCCTCTACCCGCTTTTGCAGCTTCTTGACTTCCTTTTTAACCTGTTGATTGCCGGCGGCACCCTCTTGCAGCCTTTCTGCCATGGGTTTTTGAAGCAATGCTAGCACGCGAGCATCAGACTCGATGCGGTAGTTGCGCACTGAAGTAATGTAACGTACCTCCGCTATGGCACCGAGGTAGTTTACTTGCAGGGCTACATCTTGCTTCACCTGCATCCACAACCGATTTACCTCTTGAAATTGCTGCTGTAAGTGATAACGGATGCCGTTATCGTCGGTAAACCGCACATCTACACTGTATAAATTAAGGTTTGGTTCCAGCAAATATAAATCACCGGCTAACAGGTATGGCCCTTTAGCCCGTGGCAACAAACCAATGCGGATGAGCTTTTTGCCATCCTCCAGCTTCTCGCCGCGATATACAAAGCGGTAGTGTTGGAAGGCTTTGGGAGATAGCGGTGAAATGATTTCACCTACCACCGGCCGATAAAAATTAAAATTGGCAAAGTTGATGGATGGGTTGCTGCCAGGCGGGAGGTTTGAGCGGATGGAGACCACTTTTTCTTGGAAAAAATCGGGTTGGCGGAAACTGATTTCGCTCATCGACTCAAGCAAATAAGTAGTGCCCACTTTGATGTTTGACCGATCCATGAGTTTGCGCACCGCCCACGGGGCTTTGTTGATCACAAAACTGCCTTTTACGTAGCTATTGGCTTTGTAACTGGCCACGCTGGCCAGGTGCAGGGGCGCGTTGCGGATGGCGCGGCGCATGATGCCATAGGCCGGATCTTCGGCGCGGGCATTGATTTTGATTTCGTTGAGCTCAAACACTTGTGGCTCGAGCTTGAAGTTTTGCTGTAGTCCCCCGCTGCTCACCTCAACCGTGGTTTTGAGCGCGTTATACCCAAGGTAATGGATTTGAATTTGGTAGGCGCCGGCGGGTAAGCTCAACGCGTACTTGCCCTTTTCGTTCGATATGCTGCTGTGGTTGCCAGGATTGGCTAAAATAGACGCAAAGGGCAGCGGCTCTCCTTTGGCGTTGAGGATGAGGCCGCTGAGCTCTTGAGCAGAGCCAGGTGTACACATCAACAGTGCGCAAAGTAATAAAACTACATTCCAGCGATTCATCAATCACGAAGATCATGTTTGACGGCGACTTATGAAATGTTTGGCGTGTTTTATTCCTTCAAGGAAGCAGTAAAACTTTGTGCGTTACAAAATGCTTGTGGTCGAATACCAAGGTTAGCCACAAAAACGGATTGCCTTTATGAGGCTTTAGGTCGAATTTTATTTCGTTTTCGCCTATTTCCATGTCCTGAAACCGCCCTTTTTCAAGCACCGCTCCCGCCGCATTACTCAACAAATAGTGGACACTCAATAACTCGCTGAGTTCAAAATTAACTGCCACCGCGCTTTTTGTGGGATTGGGGTGTAAAGCAAAGTCGAACGTCTTTTCAGTTGCCTTGCTTGCTACCTTTACCCCCGTGCTTTGTGGCTCCCGTACCAATTTTACTGCATACACTTGGGTAGACGCCGAAGTAACGCCGGTATTGTTATTGGTGAATGCGTTTAAAACGGGACTCACGATGCCTCCTACGATGTGACCCAAAAGCGTGGTGTCGTTTACAAAGGCTTGTAATTTAAACGTTTCGTTGGCGTAATGTGGCACCGATAAATTGGGTATGAATTCGGCACTTGCGCCTACCAAAACGGGCATTTGCTCGGGTTGCACAAACTCTGTTAGCTGGCCGTTGGCCTCGCGCGTTACCCGACTGATGGTTTTTACAAATGGCACATTGTTGTCTTGCACCAACAGCTCCCCATCATAATAATACTGGGCCAATCCCCCATAAAAAAGACTGTGCATGGTATTGCTTGCGCTGTCGTAGAGCGCTGTTTTTGCACTGTGGTAATGGCTCAGCTTCTGCAGAAACTGGGTTTGCGGAAAAATTCCTGTTGCCTTAATATCTACAGGATATAAATACGGCAAGTCGATGGTGTGCTGAAAAACGCCCGAGGAAAGGGTATAGCCGGGGGTGCCATCCGGGAAAATTTGCGGCACCAGGTTGTAGTCGCGGCGGTGCAGGTGAATAGGGTCAGTTTGCACTTGGTAATTGAGCATGGCCAACGTAGTTCCCGGGGCGCTCAGCTCAAATTTGCGGATTTGGTTGGTGTATTGTTGCACAAAGCCAGGACCATTGCTGGGACCCATGGGGTTGTATCGGCCCACAAATTTATGGCCTCCCACGAGGTAATACATCTCCCCAATTTTGCCTAGCTGTCCACCAGTTACGGCAAAGGCGCTGTCTTGCAGCTGCTCAAAAGCCCCTAAAATAGGTTGATTAACTAAAACAGCCTGTAGCAAAACGGGCACATGGATGCGCAACAAAAACGGATAGGTGGTGTATTGGTTGGCCGTAACCGAAAAGCCATAGCCACCTGTGAGCAGCAAGTATGGACCTTCTTGGTAAAAATTAAAATTGGTGGCGCTCAGTTGCTCTTGCATGCTGGCTGGCAACGAGCCAAGTGCAACCTGCCAAGTGGTATCGGCCACATGATCAATCACGTATAAATGGGCATTGGCTTGGGCCGTGGGGAAGGCGTTAAAAGGTTGCCGCGCGTGAATACCATCTTTTCTGCCCCCAAAAAACAGCCAATAATGGTCCGTTTGCGCAAAAGCATGCGAGTGCAACCCCGGCAAACCTGTGATTTGGCGCGACTCGAGGGTGATGGTGTAGGGGAAGTTGGTTTGGGCAGTTGCAGCAATTGCCGCAACACCCAACGTAAATAGAAGAAAAAGCTGTTTCATGCGCCAATTTTGTTAAAAGTACAGCTTTGTTTTCGCGGCACTGGTAACCTGCGTTACAGAGCGCTAACGATTATCTTTTACAACTGCCGTTTAAATCCTCTCGATTTAGGGCAGCGACTTATTGGCCGCTTAACACCTACCTAAACTCGTAATCTACCCCAAACACCTGACTTAGCAAGGTTTGTGGGGCATCGAGCACCTTGGCATTGAGCTTTGGTTTTGGCGTAACAGGCGAATTGGCAGCGAGGTACGACAACATGATGTCGTGCAGGCTGAAGGGGGTATTCTTGGTTTCCATGACATTGCTCATGCGGCAAAGCACATCTTCGGGATCGCCGTCACGCTCGCATGCCGAAATGGTATAGGTTTTTTGCAGGTCGAGGGGCTTTTTGCCCACTTTCACACTTTGAACACGACTGCCATCAGCGCCATGCGCGTTAAAAGTAACCGTCATGCCCTCAAACTTGATCACCCAACCGCCAAAACGCTTGGCCGCATCCACTGCAAATACATTGTTAAGCTCCTTTTCAAGCCATTCGGCAATTTGCTTGCCAGTAACCTTGCCTGTACGCACTTGGCTATCAACCGGCAACATATCATAAATAAAACCGCGGGTGATGGGTATGTTGCCTGTATGGTCGGGTGTACTACGGGGTGGACAAAACCTGAAGCCATTCGACAGTACAATGTCGACTTCAGGCAATTTCCACGTCAAAGCATCCAAAATAAGCGTATCGATGGTGTTTTCAACCACAAAATAGCGGTACAAAGGCAGGGTGCTGTAGCCTACCACCTTGTAAATATCTTCAGCAAAGGGTTGCTCATTGGCTTGCACCAAGGCTACAATCCCTGCATCAGCCGGGTAGGAAGCAACATCTACCTCATCTAAGGCATAAAACTCTTCGATGACCTTGCCATTTTGAACCTTTAACTGCAGCTTTCCTACAAAAGAGCCGAAAGCACCCGGCTCAACTACCTTTGAATACTTACCAACAATGGGTTTACGAACCCTTTCATGGGTATCTCCTCCCAAAATAATGTCAACTCCCGCACAATCGGGGTTGTTTGAAAGGGCAATTTGCTGTGAAAGGCCGAGGTGGGATAACAAAATCACATACGCACAGCCTTCATGCTCGCGCAATACTTCCACATAATGCTTGAGGTTGTGCTCAGGTTTGGTATATACGATGCCTTTGCTGTAGCTTGGCGACTGCCGCTTGGGGACCAGGTGGTCGGTGTAACTCAAAAAACCAATCTTCACCCCAGCCACATTCCAGATTTTGTAGGGATGGAAGATCAACTCCCCCCTTTTCCCTTCGCCCAAATCGTGGTACATATTGGCACAAACCTTAGGGGCATTTAAGCCCCCCATCAGCGTAAGCATATTGCGTTTGTGGTACACCACCTCCCAATTGCCTGGGATGTACAAATCGTAGCCCATGTTGTTGAGGATAGGCAACATGGCCTTGCCGGTGGTTTTTACCGAAAGTTCGCTACCCTGAAACATATCACCGGTATCGATGATGAAGGTGTTGGCGTGCTTGGCTTTTTCGCGTTGAAAATAGGTGGCCAAATGGGCATATCCGCCTGTTTTACGGAAAACCGCCTTGTTATCCTCCCAAAACAGCTCGTCGTGGGGGTGTATTTGACAATGGATATCGGTCGTTTGCAGGATATTGAGCGTCGTAATTTCGTCGGCAGCAGGCAAAGTGCCATCAGGAGTTGCGTCTTTACTGCCGGCGGTTGCCAACGCAGCTGTTTGCGTGATTATGGGCAAGCCCAAGCCTAATGCACCTACTTTTTTGAGGAAATTCCTGCGGTCGCTGCCTTGCGACACTTCTTGAGGGCGTTCATTTTCTTTCATTCTACAAATTTATGTTTCGGGAAAAACAGCAAAAATTAAAGCCATCCTGCCCAAAGTGTGCTAATGAAATGGCAAACTATCGAAAATAACTATAAAGACAAGTAACTTAGGTTACAATTGCCCAAAAGCAGCCTTTTTCTTAAAAATGGTAGTTCAAAACAAGGTTCCAAAGCGACATGTTTACCCGGTTAATGGTGTAGCGGTCGGCAAGCGGCGAACCCGTAGCATTGCCTTTGTACACGTATAACAACTGTCCCGTGAGGCCTTCCATCCAGCCGCCAAAAGTATAAAAGGCGTCTATATTGACTTGGTAATAACTAGGTAGTCCGTATTTATTGCGCGCAAAGTCGGTAGGATTGGGCATTTGATAGTAGCCCGCACCTGTACTAAACATCCAGCGCTCTTTAACTGGCTTTTTTACAACCAAGTTGATGGCATTTACATTGGCATAGCCTTCATTGCGCTCGCGGGGCAGGAAGGTAAACATGGGGTCGCGACCCCATTCGCGGGGCATGAGGTAGCGGTCGGCATCGGCAATGTGCGTATAATTGAGGTTAAACTGCCATTTTGAAGGCAGATCGAGGCCCAAGCGTGCGCCATACAACCTTGCTTGGTGATTGGCCTTCAAATAATCGTGCGTTACAGCACTGCTACCCGTTGCGCCCTGCTGCCAAATGGCTTGTGCCGCCGCGCGCCACTGGTACCCTTGTGCAAATGTCTTTTTGTAATCGGCCTGCAGTAAGAGCGTGTTCATGAGGCGATCGACATACAAATTCGAAAACTTGAGCTCGAGTGCTTTGATAGGCTGCCATTTCCCCTCCAAAAAAGCAAGGTATTCAGCAGGAATATTGGTTGGGTGGGAAGATGCTACCCCTGAATCGTTTACACCGGCAGGATAAACGCCGATGGATTCGCCAATTTTAAACCATTCAACGGTGCTGCGGGGCGAAATACCCACTAGCACGCCACCATCCAACTGCATTTTTTTGGCACCGCGGAGCTGAAACTGCAAGCCATCGGCCAAAGTTGGACGCATCCGGCCGTCTTGCGGATTGATGAAAGCGGTTTTGATGTGCTGCTTGCCAAGCGTGATTTGCAAATCACGCCGACTGTACTTGATATAAAGATCTTCCAGCCTGTCCATATCGCCACGCTCCTCAGGTCGTTTGGTATCGAACAAACCTATTTCATACCTGCTCATTTGGCTGGTGAGCACATCGCGCTCATGGAGCTGATTAGACCAGAGGTTATGATTAAAAAACCCGCTTAAACCTATCTGAAAACCACGATAAGGCGCGCTTTCATAGGCAATCCCCATCCCAAAAGCGTTAGCAAAGTAGTCTGCCAAGCCATCAGCATTGTCTGTAGCCATAAAAAAATAGCGCGCGTGGCCGTATAGCGTGCCACTTCTGAAAAACTGTTGGAAGTTTTGAGCCTCCGTGGTGTCTTTTTCGCGCTCGTTGTGGTGCTCATAAGGGTGAATGCCCTGCGCCAAAAGCTCGATGGGCAGTAGGAGCAATCCCAAAAGGACTACACGGAGGTACTTCATCTCTAAAAACCAGCTTTGATATAACTCCAGCCTTGTTCTTGCTTGATTACAATTTCAGCAATGCCCATCTTCACAAAGTCGAGCTGCGGCAGCAGTTCCGATTTATCGATTTTGCGCTCCTTCAGGGTGTTTTCGCAGGCCACAAAACGAACGCCTTGCTGCTGAAACTTGGCAATATTGGCAGCTTGGGTAGATTTGGCGGTCATGAGCAGGTTCATGCCTGGACCATGACAAACCACTTCAATGGCCACGCTATCGCCCCAGCCTTCGGTTAAGTTGCGCAATTGCACGAACAAACCTTTGTGCGCCAGTGTGTCGCCCGACACCAGCTGCATCACAATGCGATGCGGTGGTTGAGCTTGCGCATTGGCTGCGCTGCCAAGCCCAAGGCTGAGCAAAAAGGCGAAAACAAATAAGGAATTTTTCATGAGGGTTGCTTTTGTTGGTCGCGTGCGGCTTTAATTGGCTTAAACGGACCGTATTTGTGTTGTAATTCGGGAAAGGAGTCGCTGTACGGACCAAAAGGATGATCCACAGGCTTGCCACTTATATCAGGCCAATCGGCACGGAGGTCGTACTTAGGTCGTTCCTGGCTGTTTACATAAGCGGCCACATCCCAAGCTTCTTCATCGGTTAACAGCGGCTTTTCGTGTGTGGCACCGAGCGGCATGCCTTGTTTTACATAAGAAGCAAAACGTGATAAGCGGTACAAGCCGGCGGCGTGGTTGTAGCTATTTGGCCCCCACAAAGGCGGGAATGCATAACCCCCTTTCCCATTCGTAAGGCCTTGTCCATTCGGCTGGTGGCAACTTTGGCATTTTTCAACATAAACCTTGGCGCCTGCTTGTGGATCTGCGGCCCTGTCGAGGAAATCAATCACCTCCAAACCTGCCCCCGCTGGCGTTTCGCCTTTTTGGATGCCACTTCCTACCCAAAGTACATAGGCGGCAATGGCTTTCCCCTCGACCGATAAACTATCAGGGGCTTGACCATTCAAACTCCTTTGAAAGCAATCTGCAATTCGCTTGTGCACCGTTTCCTCAGTGCCAGAGCGGGCTCTAAAGCGCGGATACGTACTGGCCACCAAGGCATAATTATTCGTAAAAGGCCTGGTACCAGCATCTAAATGGCAGTTTTGGCAGTTCAGGCCATTGGTTGTGCGCGCTATGCTGCCTTCAGGGCCCAAATAAGCGGCGGTGTTGGCCACCAGGTCCCGTCCGTATCGCAACTGCACAGCCTGCTCGGTTTGCGCCCAAGTATTGGTGTCGGGAGCTGCCCACACCGCGGTGTGCCCAGTTGCGGCTTCTTCCCCGGTGTTGTTCGTACTAGTCGAGTCCGGTCCACCACACGACTGACAAAAAAATGCCAGGGTGAGCATGGCTGCACTAACAACCAAAGCTTGCATAACCTGCTTTTTCATCTCAATGGGGCAATTTAGGGCGGAGATAGCTGTACAACCAAGTGCCAAAAAGCGCACTAAGAATGGCGACCCAAATGGCAGGGTACCCGGCGCCAGCAAGGGCGTACAGCGGTCCTGGACAAGCGCCGCTGAGCGCCCAGCCCATCCCAAAAATTGTTCCACCGATAATGCTGCCTTTGTTAAAGATCTTGTCGGGAATGCTCACAGACTCGCCATTCACGGCTTTGACTTTAAATTTCTTGATGATCAAAATCGAAATCATACCAACCACGATGGCTGAGCCGATAATGCCATACATGTGAAAGCTCTGAAAACGGAACATTTCTTGAATGCGGTACCAAGAAACCGCTTCTGTTTTAGTTAATATCAAGCCAAAAAGACTTCCTATCAATACAAATTTGATGTTTTTCATGTCTTAAGGAATTGCGTAAAAGAAAGGAGCCAGAACATGGGTCATGAGTAACCCACCAATAAAAAAGAAAATCACTGTTACCAGAGAAGGCCACTGCAAGCTGCTGATGCCCATGATGGCGTGGCCGGAGGTACAGCCCCCAGCATAACGAGCACCAAAGCCAATCATGAAGCCCCCAAGCACCAAGATAACCCAAGCGCGCAGACTGCTAAAGGCCTCCCAGCCAAAAATAGCATCGGGCATCAGGCCGTCGGAGGGGCTCACATTCATGGCCACAATCGACTCCTTGGCCGCGTCAGTGAGTGCCACAGCTTCTGGGTTACTGAAAATGCCCCCGCCTAAAACCCCGCCTAAAAATATGCCGAAAGCGAAAAACAGGTTCCAGCTTTCTGCCTTCCAGTTGTATTTGAGGAAAGAAATATTGCTTGGGTATACGGCTGCGCAGGTATGTCGCAGGCTCGAAGAAATACCGAGCATTTTATTGCCCACGAGCAACAGCAAAGGCACGGTAAGGCCAATCATGGGGCCGCTTACGTACCAGGGCCAGGGCTGACTTATCCAATCTATAAAATCCTGCATTTTAGTTGTCTTTTAATTTGAAGGTAAAAATGGGTTTCTGCACATGGTTCACCAAGTCGGCCGAAATACAGCCGTTTATAAGCTTGTTCAAACCTGTACGTTGCATGCTACCGATGGCAATGAGGTCGATGTTGTTATTAGCAGCGAAGCGTACTATGCCTTCCTCTAAGTCCTCGGCCGGGAAAATAGCGTAGGCCACATCCTCCAAGCCATTGGCCTCGGCAAAAGCTGACATTCGCTCTTGAATTTCTACTTCGCGCTTGCGTTTGCCTGGCTTTTGAATTTGCAGCAAGTACAACTGTGCTTGCAAAGCCGAGCGCAAAGCGAGTAAAAGACTGATGTTTGTTGGCAAGATGGCTGTAAAATCAGCGGCCAAAACCATTTTTTCGATGCGCTTGCCGGCCTCGCCTTTTAGCGAAAGGATGGGCATGTCGGCATGCATGGCTAAATACTCCGCATGCGAGCCATTGAGCAGCTCACGCATGCCAAAGGCGCCGTGGGTACCCATGAGCACCATGTCGGCCTTTATTTTTTGGGCATAATGCAGGAGGGTTTCGTTTACATGGCCGTATAGAACCTTGTTTACCACATTGGACTGTACGTTATCGATCCAAGCCATTAGTTTACGCTCTGCTTGTTCATGCTCGAGCTGCAGCTGGGTGATGTCCATTTCGTCGTCGTCGAACAACTCGCCGTCGGGAGTAAGCAAAACATGGCTTGGCAGGGTAACAATGTGCACGAAATGTAATTCGGCTTGTAACTCGCTTTGCAGCTGTTTGCCTAATTCAAAGGCGTGCCTGGCTAGGTCACTGAAATCGACTGGAATGAGTATTTTTTTCATTACATGCAGGTTTGGGAAATTGAAAAAAGCGCCGCTAACAACCTAAAAAAATGATTGTAGCGACGCTAAAAAAGCTGGTGCTTAGAGCATCGTAGTCGGACAAACGTAGTCGGTAATCTTAAACTTCTCCGAAGCCTTGATCGCACTGAAGCCACCTGCTACATTGATGAGGTTATCAAAACCACGTGCCTTGAGGATGGAAGCAAAAATCATAGAACGATAGCCGCCCGCACAGTGTACGAAATAGGTTTTATCCTTATCAATGCTGGCCATGGCATCGTTGATGTTGTCTAAGGGTGCGTTTTCAGCATTTACGATGTGCTCGCTGTAATACTCACTCTTCTTACGAACGTCGAGGATGTTGATATTTGAATCAGCTACTTCTGCAGCAGCAAACTCGTCAGCGGTTACGCTTTGAATCTCATCTACTTCCATGCCGGCTGCCTTCCAAGCCTCAAATCCACCTTCTAAATAGCCAATGGCATAATCATACCCCACACGTGCTAAGCGTGTTACCACTTCTTCTTCACGTCCAGCGTCGGCCACGATTAAAATTTGCTGCTTGATGTCTGGAATCAGCGTGCCCACCCAAGGGGCGAAGCCACCGTCGATGCCGATGCTGATGCTGTTGGGGATGAAGCCAAGGGTAAACACCTCGGGCTTGCGGGTATCGAGGATCAAGGCAGATGTTTCGTTGGCTGCTGCTTCGAAGGCGGCGGGCGACAAAGCCCGGGTGCCGCGCTCCATTACGTCGTCAATGCTGTCGTAGCCCTGCTTATTCATCATCACATTTAACGGGAAATAGCTTGGCGGCGGCATCAGGCCTGTAGTTACTTCGGTGATGAAGTCCTCGATCGACATATCGGCTTTCAAAGCATAGTTTACTTCTTTTTGGTGTCCCAAAGTATCGAAGGTTTCTTTGCTCATGTTTTTGCCACAAGCAGAGCCTGCACCGTGAGCTGGGTAAACGATCACATCGTCGGCTAACGGCATGATTTTGTTGCGAAGCGAGTGATAGAGGTGACGAGCCAAGTCGGCTTGAGTTAAATCTGATTTTACCGCGAGGTCGGGACGGCCCACATCCCCAATAAACAAGGTATCACCGGTAAAAATGGCGATGTCTTTGCCCTGTGGATCGCGCAGCAAATACGTGGTGCTTTCCATGGTATGGCCAGGGGTGTGCAACACAATGATTTTAAGATCACCAACTGTGAGCACCTCGCCATCAGTGGCAATGTGTGCTTCGAAAGTTGGCTTGGCGTTGGGACCAAATACAATGGCTGCGCCGGTGGCCTTAGCCAGATCGAGGTGCCCTGATACAAAATCGGCGTGAAAATGCGTTTCGAGTACGTATTTGATTTTTGCGCCGCTCTTAGCTGCACGTTCTTGGTAGGCCGTTATTTCGCGGAGTGGGTCAATAACGATGGCTTCGCCTTTCGACTCGATGTAATAGGCTCCCTGCGCCAAACAGCCCGTGTAAATTTGTTCAATGATCATATGTTTCGTTTTATTTCTTTCAATCAACAAAACAAATGTAAGGCACAATAGGATTACTGCTCGGTAACCTTGGTTACATGGTTAAAAAAATAAGGGCATTTATTGCAAGAAGGCTCACGACTAGCCTTGCTGCCGCTCTTCGCCAGCCAAAAACGCTTCAGCCGCCTTCTGCTCGGCTTGTTTTTTATTCATGTCCACACCTTTGGCCACCACCTGATCAGCTACAAGCAGGTGCACAACAAATTGCTTGTGCCTGCCCTGTTGCAAGGTATCGGCTACTTCAAAGGCAATATTTTTGCCGTTTCGGTGGCTCCACTCCACCAAGCGACTCTTGAAATTAGATTCGATGTTTACCAATTCCTCAAAATCTACAAAAACCTTCATGATGCGGTTCTGAACAAATTTGAGGGTTTTAGCATAACCGTGATCTAAAAAAAAGGCGCCAATAAAGGCCTCAAACACATCTGCATTCATGTTTTTGCTAGGCCGCTGGTTGCGCTGGTAACCCGACACATCCTTGAGCAATTGATCGAGGCCCAGTTTGCGTGACAAGCTGTCCAAAAAAACAGCATTTACAATCTTCGAACGCATCTCGGTTAAAAAGCCTTCGTCGCGAAACGGGAATTTTTTAAACAGCAACTCCGCTACAATCAAATCCAACACCGCATCGCCTAAAAACTCAAGCCGCTCGTTGTTTTTTTTGTAGCCTATTTCGTTTTCAAGCCGCGCACTAGAATGCGTAAACGCAAGTTTGTATAAACTCACATTGTGCGGCCGACTTCCTGAAATGTTGTAGATAGCCTTGTAAAGTGGGTCTTTGCCCCTCAGCAGTGTTTGTTGAAACTTGCCAATCAAGTTACTTGCCACTGCTTATTTTTCGTAGGCCCTGAAAATCACAGAGGTATTGTGCCCACCAAAACCAAAGGTATTGCTCAATGCCGCCCTGATTTTTCGAGGCTGCGCCTTGTTAAAGGTGAGGTTGATTTTGGGGTCAAACAACGGATCGTCGTTAAAATGGTTGATGGTGGGTGGCACCAAACTGTGCTGCATGGCCATGATGGTGGCGACCGCCTCTGCTGCACCGGCTGCTCCGAGCAAATGCCCTGTCATGGACTTGGTAGAACTGATGTTCATTTTATAGGCGTAGTCACCAAAAACAGACTGGATGGCCTTGATTTCGCTGATATCACCTAAAGGCGTAGAAGTGCCATGCACGTTTACATAATCCACTTCTTCAGGCCTCATGCCGGCATCCAACAAAGCAGCATGCATCACATTGGTTGCGCCCAAACCCTCAGGATGTGGGGCTGTAATGTGGTAGGCATCAGCCGACATGCCGCCGCCCGCTACTTCAGCATAAATTTTAGCGCCTCGCGCTAAGGCATGCTCTAAATCTTCTAATATAAGCGCAGCACCCCCTTCGCCTAGCAAAAAACCGTCGCGATCCACATCAAAAGGACGAGAAGCAGTTTTGGGGTCATCGTTGCGCTCCGAGAGGGCTTTCATGGCATTAAAACCGCCCACACCCGCTTCGTTAATGGCTGCTTCCGAACCTCCTGTTATAAAGATATCGGCTTTGCCCATGCGAATGTAGTTGAAAGCATCAATTATGGCGTTGTTCGAACTGGCACAAGCGGATACCGTGGCATAATTAGGGCCACGGAATCCATACTTGATAGATATATAACCAGCCGCTATATCTCCAATCATCTTCGGTATGAAGAACGGATTGAAGCGTGGCGTGCCATCTCCTCTAATAAAACCAGCTACCTCTTCGAAGAAAGTGAGGATACCCCCAATTCCCGAACCCCATATCACACCAGCACGGTCAGTGTCGATTTTCTCTAGATTCAAGCCTGAATCCAAGAAAGCCTCCTCTGCCGTAACCAAAGCATAATGGGTGTAGGGGTCCATTTTGCGCGCCTCCTTCCGATCCATGTGCTGTAGAATGTCGAAGCCTTTGAGCTCCGCAGCAAAACGGGTTCTGAATTTGGATGCATCAAAACGGGTAATGTGGTCAGCACCGCTGACACCATTAGACAGGGATTGCCAGTACTCACCAACATTGTTGCCAATGGGGGTGAGGGCACCTAATCCTGTAACCACTACCCTTCGTAGTTGCATGCGTTTAATTAAAGTAAATGGGCTTACTGGGCGTTTGCTTCCAGGTAAGTAACGGCCTGACCTACAGTCTGAATGTTTTCAGCCTGATCGTCCGGAATAGAAATGTTAAACTCCTTCTCGAACTCCATGATCAATTCTACGGTATCCAGTGAATCCGCACCGAGATCATTGGTAAAGCTCGCATCGGTGGTAACTTCGCTTTCGTCTACACCAAGCTTATCAACGATAATGGCGCGAACTTTCTTAGCTATTTCTGACATTTTTGTATTGGTTTGAGTGATAATTTCCGTGCAATATTAGTGTATTCTCAAAAAAAAGCAATGCCAATCCTTTAAAAAAGCTGAATTCCTTGGTTTCCGTGCCTGTAACGCTTTTTTGTTCGACGGCTTCTGGTTGGTAATTTACAAAAAAACCAAACACAGCCACCTCCGAAAGAAAAAAAACACCACTACAGTTTAATGTGCATCGCATTGCTGGCAAAACGATTTAATTGTGTATTTTTGCCATAACCACTTCAAAAATTGGCAAAAAAGTTACTTCAGGCAGAACTGGAGCTAGAACAGTCGGTTCTTGGCATCAGCACTGTACTCAAGCCTTGGCAGGTAGCCTGGCAAATGAATCAAGCTTTGGGTTTTGACTTGAAGCGCGAGGAAGACCTCCCGCTCCTGCTGGGTCGTGCTAAAACGCTGAGTTATTTTCAAAAATTTAAATATGAATTACCTGAACTTGGAAGCATGTTGCATTTAGTGGCCAATACAGGCAGTGCGGGCAAATTGCTTCCTGAATTCGGCAGTACATTCGATTATTTCATCGTGTTTGATGACATCGAAGATTTGCTGAGCGAAGAGCAACTGCTCAGAGGACTTAAAAAAATTCGTGATTTGACGGTAGTGGTTCCCATTAAAGCCGATGAAAAATTGCGATCAAAACAACATTTAGTATTTTAAAATGTATTCAAACGACAAAAAAACCAAGATTGTGGCCACCGTTGGCCCTGCTTGTAGCGAAAAAGACGTGCTCAAACGGATGGTAAAGGCCGGCGTGAACGTATTTAGACTCAATTTTTCCCACGCTGTGTACGACGTATTGCGCGAAGTGATCAAAAGCATCCGCGAAATCAACGAAGAACTGGGCACCAATGTGGCTATCCTTGGCGATTTACAAGGCCCGAAAATTCGAATTGGCGAAGTTCAGAACAATGGACTAACACTAAAAACAGGCGACCGATTAAAGCTTATTACTGAGAAATGCATGGGCAATAAAGACCGCATTTATCTCAATTACTTAGAGTTTCCATTGGATGTTGAAGAAGGTGACCAAGTGCTCCTCGACGACGGTAAAATTAAATTTGAAGTGGTCAGTACCAACCGCCTCGACGAAGTAGAGGTTGTGGTGATTCACGGGGGGCTCCTCTCCTCCAAAAAAGGAGTTAACCTGCCCAATACTAAAGTTTCGCTGCCGTCGCTAACCGAAAAAGACTTAGGTGATTTAGAGTTTATACTTGATCACAATCTCGACTGGGTTGCCCTTTCGTTTGTGCGTGAAGCTAAAGACATCATCGAGCTGCGCGAACGCATCGCTGCACGTGGCAAAAACATCCACATCATCGCCAAAATCGAAAAACCACAGGCCATCGACAACATCGATGGGATTATTGCCGAAACCGATAGCATCATGGTAGCCAGAGGTGACTTAGGCGTAGAATATCCCATCGAAAAACTGCCTACCATCCAAAAACTGCTGGTACAAAAGTGCTTGAAGCAGAGCAAGCCCGTAATCATTGCCACCCAAATGATGGAAAGCATGATTACCAGCTTCATGCCAACCCGTGCCGAAGCCAATGATGTAGCCAATGCCGTATTCGATGGTGCAGATGCGCTCATGCTGAGTGGCGAAACTTCAGTTGGCCAACACCCCGTACAGGTGGTAGAATACATGGTGCGCATCATCAAAAATGTAGAGGAGGAGGCACAGCACATCTACCACCGCGACAACGAAACGCCACAAGAATCCAACGATTTTATCAGCGATTCGCTCTGTTACATTGCCACCCGTGCCGCCAAATATATCAATGCCAATGCAATTATCGGCATGACGAAGTCGGGCTACACCGCCTACCAAATTGCAAGCTACAGACCAAAAGCACCAGTTTTTATCTTCACCCCCGACAAAGCGCTGCTCACCCGCATCAGTTTGCTGTGGGGCGTTCGGGCGTTTTTCTACGACAAACTCACCACAACCGACGAAACGATTTCCGACGTTTTGAAGATTCTGAAAGAGAAAAAGTTAGTAAAGAAAGCCGATGTGGTAGTAAACACCGGGGTTATGCCTATCAAAAGCAAAAACCGCGCGAATTTTATGAAGTTTTCAGTAGTAGAATAAGCTCAAGCCCGTCAATTTACCCTGTTTTTCACAGATTAAGGCATGTTGTTACACCAGCATGCCTTTTATTTTGGCGATGGTAGGCGCCAAATCGGTATTGCCAGGATGCAACAAGGTGTGCAAGCCCTCGGCCTGGGCTCCCAATAAATGGCCCGCCGAGTCGTCAATGAAAACGGTTTGGGAAGCTACAAATCCATGCTGTTGCAATACGTGTGCAAAAGCATCGCGGTTAGGTTTGCGTTTACCGATGCGTTGCGAATAATGCAGCTCGTCGAAAAAGCTCTCTAAACGCGCTCCAGCATGCCTATCTGCAAAATCCTGCTCCAACGCATCCACATGTAAGTCGTTGGTATTACTGAGCAGCACGATGTTAAAATCGTTGCGCAAAGGCTGCACCAGCTCCAATTGCGACAGCTGCACCTGGCCTAGAATGACATTCCATGCGTGCGCGTAAAAATCGTGTGCCAGCGTTGCGTCGAGCTCTTGCTGCAATGCAGTTAAAAACTGGTCGGTAGCCATTCCCCCCACCTCGTAGCAATCGAATAGGCCTTGCTGTTGCAGTTTTTGGAGGGAAGTCAACCCAGCCGGCCCCAGCTTTTCGACAATACGATCGGGAAAACGTTGCATATGCACGTCTATAAACAGTCCCCCTAAATCGAAAATGATGTTTTTAATTTTGGTCATGGCCTTCCATCTGCACCGCAAATCACGCAAAAAGCACGAGCTTTGAGTAAAATTATTTTGATGGCTACTTTATGTCATCCTTTTCACTAAAGTGTGTGAAAAGTGCCTGAAGAAAACATCCCGTGGAAAGCCTATAAAGAAGTATAAAAGCTTTGCGAAAGGCGGGTAGATCCCTTGGATATCAAACTAAAAACGAAACCTTACAAGAAAGCCTCAAAAACTATACTGAATAAAGTTCGTCCATATACGAAATGCTTCATTCGGTTCCGTTTTGCAGCTTTTTTATGCAAATTGTATGCAAATGAAAAAGGGGCTACATTCTAAAGTGAACGTAACCCCTTCAAAACTATGTGGGCCCTGCTGGGCTCGAACCAGCGACCCTCTGATTATGAGTCAGATGCTCTAACCAGCTGAGCTAAGGGCCCTCAAGGGGATGGCAAAAGTAGCTAATGCCAACAGATTTTGCAATGAAGATTTTTGCAGGTGTACAAATTCTCTACGGCGCACCAACATCCACCAACAACAAATTCTCAACAGGTACTGTAATAAAAATCGATTGCTGTAGTATTTCGAGGTCAACACGCACCTTTTTATCGCCGGCCTTCTCCACCAATATGCCCTGCCGGCCTGCCATGGGCCCCGTTCGAATCTCCACCCGGTCGCCAGTCTTCAAATCCAAATCGCTGCTTTCCACTTCATAGCCCGTATCAAAAATCCGGCGCAGAAAATCCATTTGATCGTCAGGAATCTGGACGGCTTTGCGCTCAAAGGTTATAAAACGCACAATGCCGTACGTATTTAAAGTATCAAAATACTGCGCTTCGGTAATGTGCACAAAAATATAAGACTTAAATACCGGCTCCTCCACCCATTTCACGCGGTCGCTCCACTGCTTGCGCAAGCGCTGCATCGGTAACCAATTTGCTATCTCCTGCTGGTCGAGATAATGCTTAGCCTTTTTTTCATACCGCGGCTTGGTGTAAGCCGCATACCATTTTTGCATAGAGAAGGTGGTTCTGGTGGGGTAAGTTAGATCGCCCGCGGAAACGAGCGTCCGTGGGCCTCTTTGTACAGCTCTTCTTCAGGCAACGATTTAAAGTAGTCGTAAGTAATGCGCAACCCTTCGGCACGGTTTACCTTCGGCTCCCAGCCCAACAGCTTGCGCGCTAAAGTAATATCGGGCTGCCGCTGCTTCGGATCGTCTTTCGGCAGGTCTTTGTACACGATTTTTTGACTGGTACCGGTCAGTTTGATGATCTCCTCAGCAAATTCTTTGATGGTGATTTCAATCGGATTTCCAATGTTCACTGGTCCGGCATAATCGCTCTTTAACAGCCGATAAATGCCCTCTACCAAGTCATCTACATAACAAAACGAACGGGTTTGTGAGCCGTCTCCAAAAACCGTGAGGTCCTCCCCCCGCAACGCTTGGCCGATAAAAGCTGGCAAAGCTCGGCCATCATTGAGGCGCATGCGCGGTCCGTAAGTATTAAAGATGCGGATGATGCGGGTTTCAACGCCGTGGTAAGTATGATACGCCATGGTGATGGCTTCTTGGAAGCGCTTGGCTTCGTCGTAAACGCCCCGTGGCCCAACCGGGTTTACGTTGCCCCAGTATTCCTCAGTTTGTGGGTGCACCATCGGGTCGCCATACACTTCAGAGGTAGATGCCACCAAAATGCGCGCTTTTTTATCTTTGGCCAGGCCTAATAAGTTGTGGGTGCCCAACGAACCTACTTTGAGGGTTTGGATAGGGATTTTAAGATAGTCGATCGGACTGGCCGGCGAAGCAAAATGCAATATTTCGTCGAGCTCACCAGCCACATGCACATATTTACTCACGTCGTGGTGGTGAAATTCAAAATTAGGGAGCTGCATCAAATGCTCAATATTACGCATGTCGCCTGTAATCAGGTTGTCCATCCCAATTACATCGTAGCCTTCTTTGATAAAACGATCGCACAAATGTGAACCCAGAAAGCCGGCCGCGCCGGTAATTAAAATCCGTGGCATAAGTTAAATTAGAGTTCAAAGATAGCCAATCCTGCGAAAAAGACGTAGGAATGTAGTGCTACAGCTCGATGTACTGGACAGCAGCATTGGTGGTGCCAAAAATGGCCTCGACCCGCTTTTTGTCTGTATCGGTTAAGAATATTTGGCCAAACCGTTCTTCTTGTACCAAGCGAAGCAAACTGCTCACCCGCTGCCCGTCGAGTTTTTCGAAGATGTCGTCGAGCAATAAAAAGGGCTTTTTGCCCGTCATCTCACTTAAAAAAATGCTTTGGGCGAGCTTGAGGCTGATGAGAAAGGACTTTTGCTGCCCCTGCGAACCAAATCGCTTTACCGGATGGCCGTTGAGGGTAAACTGCAAATCGTCGCGGTGAATGCCCACGCTGCACCGCCCACTGGCCAGGTCGTCTCTGCCTGCCTGTTGCATGGCTTTGGCGGGCTCCGCGCCGTTAAAAGCACTCTCGTAGCGAATGCCCACCTGCTCCTTATCTCCCGAAATGCTGCGGTAAAGGGCTTCAAACAAAGGATTGTACTGGTCGAGCCAAGCCAACCGCTTGCTATACAAAGCCACATTCAAGGGCAGCAGCTGCATGTCAAGCACATCGAGTAGTGTAACATCCACCCGGCCGTCTTGCTTGTACTGCCGCAACAACGCCTGCTTTTGCTGCAAAATTTTGTTGTACCGCATCAAGACTAATAAATATTCGCGGTCGGTTTGCGACAACAGCATATCGGCAAAACGTCGACGCACCTCACTGCCTTCATAAATCAAATCGAGGTCGGTAGGGGCAATCATCACCACCGGAAACAAGCCAATGTGGTCGGCTAAACGATCATACACCACCCCGTTTTTTCGCAACACCTTTTTGCCTTGCTGCCAGGCGCAAAAAAGCTGGTTTGCGGTCTCCTCCTCCACTATTTGCGCTTGTAGATTAAAAAAATCTTCTCCAAAACGCACCAGCTGCTGGTCTTGCTGGTTGAAGTAACTGCGCGTCAAGCACATATAATGAATGGCGTCCAAAATATTGGTTTTACCAGTACCATTGGCGCCGGTAATGCTCACCACATCGGCATCAAAACGCCAGTCTTGCCGCTCGGCAACACGATAATTCAACAAACCCAGGGACTTCAGCTTCATCTAATCTTGCTCGGATAATAAAATAGGCCGTATATTAGCGGCTCGTTTCGAATTCAAATACATGGCAAAGGCGAAAGTTACAAAAGAAACCTACCTGAAGTGGTATGAAAGCATGCAGTTGATCCGCCGTTTTGAAGAAAAATGTGCGCAACTGTACGGACAACAGAAAATTAAAGGCTTTTTGCACCTTTATATAGGACAAGAGGCCATCGTGGCAGGCACCTATTCGGTGATCACGCCCGAAGATTCGGTGATTACCGCTTACCGCGACCACGGGCACGCCCTGGCTTCGGGTATGTCGGCCGACTCGGTGATGGCTGAAATGTATGGCAAAATCACCGGCTGCTCCAAAGGCAAAGGCGGTTCGATGCACATGTTTAGCAAGGAGCACCGCAATTTTGGAGGTCATGGCATTGTAGGTGGACAAATTCCCCTCGGCGCCGGCATTGCCTTCGCTGAAAAATACAACGGCACCAAAAATGTAAACGTATGCTATATGGGTGATGGTGCGGTGCGTCAAGGCGCTCTGCACGAAACCTTTAACATGGCCATGTTGTGGAAACTGCCAGTGGTTTTTGTGGTAGAAAATAACTTCTACGCCATGGGTACCTCTTTGGAGCGCACCACCAACTTGCGTGATATTTATAAGATGGGCTTGGCCTACGACATGCCTTCGAAGTGGGTTGATGGCATGAGCTGCGAGGCAGTGCATGAGGCCATGGAAGAAGCCGTTGAGCGTGCGCGCAAAGGCGACGGCCCTACCTTCCTGGAAATTCGCACCTACCGTTTCCGCGGTCACTCCATGAGCGACCCTGCGAAATACCGTAGCAAAGAGGAATTGGAAGATTACCGTGCTCAGGACCCCATCGTGGTAACCCGCGCCACCATCCTCAAAAAGAAATACGCCACCGAAGCCGAACTCGATGTCATCGACGAAAAAATCGAAGAAGTAGTGAAAGCTTCTGTGGAATTTGCAGAAAACAGTCCCATCCCTGACGAATCAGAGCTGTACACAGATGTGTATTTGCAGGAGGACTATCCATTTATAATGGACTAATTTATTGGCTTATTAACCTATTTATAGCAACACAATGGCAAAGCAAGATCAAGGATCAGAGAATCCTTTTGATTTCGGACTCGAAAACCTCGACATCCAAAACACCCTCGGCAAATCTGAGCGGTTTTTCGAAAAGTACAAACAGCTATTAATCGGCGTATTCGGCGGTTTGATTGTTGTAATTGGCTTGGTATACTACGTAAACGCTGTTTACCTCCCCAACCAGCAAGAAGAGGCCCAAAACCTCATGTATGTAGCCGAGCGTTATTTTGAAAACGACAGTCTGAGCCTCGCTGTAAACGGCGACGGCAACTTCCCTGGCTTCGAAGAAATAGCCGACGATTATGGCTGGACGCGCGCTGGCAAACTGGCCCATTATTATGCCGGCATCAGCTATTTGCGGATGGAGCAATTCGAAGACGCCATCGACCACCTCAAAAAATTCAGCACCAATGAGCCGATCATCGGTAGCATTGCTTTAGGTGCTACTGGAGATGCGTATTTGGAGTTAGGTGAGCAAGACAAAGCACTCGACTACTACCTCAAAGCAGCTTCAAAAGAAGAAAACGACTTCACCACGCCTGTTTACTTGATGCGTGCCGGTGAATTAGCCGAGTCGCTTGGCAACAAGAAAAAAGCATTGGAGTTGTACGAGCAAATTTTGGCCGACTACAAGAACACTGCCGAAGGCCAAGCTGTTGAAAAGTACATTGCCCGTTTGAACGCGAGCAAATAAATATGGCCACTGCCCTCAAAAATTTATCCGAATACGAGGCTTTTGAGCTCAAAAATGCGGCTAAATACCGCATAGGCATTGTCACCGCCGAATGGAACGAGCACATCACCAGTGCCCTCGAGCAAGGGGCACTGGAGGTGCTGCGCCAGCAAGGCATCCAGCCCAAAAATGTTAAAGCCGTTAGCGTACCAGGCAGCTACGAACTGCCGTTAGCAGCGCAATGGCTGTGCACCGAGTTCAAAGCCGATGCCGTGATTGCCATCGGTTGCTTGATCAAGGGCGAAACACCACATTTCGAATACATCAGCGAATCAGTAGCCCATGGCCTCATGGAGCTCAACCTCAAACACAGCATTCCCTTTGCTTTTGGGGTTATTACCGTACTCACCGAGCAGCAAGCCCTAGATCGCGCTGGCGGCATCCACGGGAACAAAGGCACCGAAGCCGCGGTTACCGTACTGCGCATGTTACAATTAAAAGAAGGTCTGTAATCAGGCCTTTTTTTAATCCTATTGACGCCAGCTATTTTGTCGTTTACGCGTATTTGCTATATTTGACCACGGCCAATTCTTAAAAGGCTCCCCTCCTCATGAAAAAAAGACACATACTCTACGCCCTGTTGCTGCTCGTAGCGGCGGCCTGCGGCGGTCCCACCGAGTCGGTTGAACGCCAAACAGAGAACCTCGTGCTCACGGCAGAAGGGCCTTTGTACGATGGTTCAAATACCGCGACTTACACTTGGCCAGTTGATTTGAACGCGCTTTTGGGAGAAGGCTACACCGCTGCCGACATCGCCAAAGTACGCATTACCGGCATTCGCATCACCGCTGTTAACCCCGATAACTTGAGCCTCGTAAACGACATCACCTTTCAACTCGCTGGAAGTGGTGTAGCCATGCAAAAAGTTGGCTTTTTGAACCCCCTTCCTGCCGATGCCAACAGCATTGAGCTGGTGGTGGCCGACGAACAGGAAGGTTTAGAAGCCTTTTTTGGTTTGAATGAAATTACGCTGGTATCCGACTTAAACCTGACGCAGGAGTTTGAAGGCAACCTCGAGTTAAATGCACAAATCACCTTTAATTTCGACCTAAAATCTAAATAAAACGCATCATGAAAAAGACCTTCGCCCTTTTGTTTGCGCTTACTTTTGCGCTTTTCACCCAAACCGATTCATTACACTCACAAGATGCACAAGCAGATTTGCTGGTAGGCGTGTGGGAGCCATCACATGGCAAAGCTCGCGTTAAAATCGATAAGATTGCCGACAAATATTATGGCAAAATTGTATGGCTTAAAGAGCCCAACGATCCAGAAAAAGGCACGCCTAAAGTCGATAAGAACAACCCCGATGAGTCGATGCGCGCCGTGGCCCTCAAAGGCTACCGACTGTTAAAAGACTTTACCTACCAAGGCAAGCGTGAGTGGGCCGATGGCACTATTTACGACCCTGAAAACGGCAATACGTACAGCTGTGTAATCAAGGCTACCGACGACAATACCCTCGACATCCGCGGTTACATTGGCGTAAAGACCTTTGGCCGTACCGACGTTTGGAAGCGTGTAGCCATCAAAAAGTAGAAAAGAGATGACGAAAAAACACTATTTACTGGCTGGATTACTGGCCTTTGCCTCGGTGGCACAGGCCCAGGTTACCGGCCAAGAGGAGGAGGATGATACCGACTATGGCACTGTTGAGCTGGTAGACGGCGGCAAAACCAAAACCTACGCCAATTCGCGCATCGTAGGAACTGCTCCACAACGCTTTGTAAGCGTGGGTTGGGATGTACAGGGGCCCTATGACATGACTTTTTCGCCTATTGGCAGTCATCCAGAGGGCACCGAGTTTGCGGCCAACCAATTAGCCACCGGTCGCGCCCAATACACAGGTGGTTTCCGTTTAAATGCCAATATTCCCGTTATTTCGCGTAACAATTTGGTATGGCAAATGGGCGCCACCTATTGGGATACCCGCTACAACATCACCGATATTGCAGGTGACTCTACGATGGCATCTGGTAAAGATGTGCTCAACGCGCTCAACCAAAACGGCCTACGCACCGGCGGTATCAATACCACTATTTATAAGCCTTTAGGTGAATACAGCTTTGTACTCGTGCAAGCTTCGGTAGACATGAGCGGCGATTACGGCTTGGGTTTGCAAAACGAAGTGCGCACCTCTGTTGCTGCTTTGTGGGGAAAACGCCCTAACGACCGCAAACAGTGGGCCGTGGGTTTGTCGCGCACCTACCGCGTAGGCGCCATGAACTACATTCCGATATTTTTGTACAACTGGACCGCCCCCAACCGCAAATGGGGCATTGAAGCTTTATTGCCGGCAAGAGGTGCCGTTCGCTACAACATCGACCGCAAGAGTTTGATCATGGCCGGATTTGAGCTAGAAGGACAAAGCTATCGTTTGAACGGGTTGTCGATGATCAGATCTTCTACAGAAAGCCTCGAAATACGCCGTGGAGAACTCCGCCCGCGACTCGAATACATGCGCCAACTCACTGGCTACTTTTGGCTAGGCGTACAAGCAGGTTATCGCCTCAACTACAGCTTCGATGCCGATTTACTTCCTAACGGTAAAGAGTTTTTTAGAGGGTTTACTGGTAAACAGCCCTTTGCTATGCTCAACAGCTTAGGCAGCGCGCCTTACGCACAAATCACCATTAATTTTGTGAGTCCGTAAGTTAAACCCCAAACCTATGAGCCGCTTTTCTAACCAAAAGCGGCTTTTTTTTTGCACCATTGGCACTAAAACCGCTGAAACTCACACACCACACAAATACCCAGCCCGCTGGCATCTTTCGTAAAAAACAAACGGGCATCATCGCCGTCTGGCATTTTTAGCACTTTGCGGATGGCCGCCACCTCCAAAAAGAAATCGCGCTTGGCCATGTGCACCTTTTTGATTCCTTGGGCTTGAAAGTAAGTCTGCAGCACCTTCGGCTTGTACGGCAAAACGGCTTTGATCACAAACTGCCGGCCAGGATAACCATCGAGCCAATACGGAAGCAAATAATACGCAGCCTGACTGTTAAACGCCTTTAAACCCGCCCTTGCGGCATGTGCTTTGTCGAGGCGCAATTTAGTAAGTCCCGCATGCGGCTCCAGCAAATACATGCCCGGGGCAGCACCAGTGATTTCTGGCACTCCAGCTGCCGAACTGCTGTTAAACCGATCGGCCACTGCTCCTGTTTTACCCAGCAAAACCGCCTCGTAAGTAGTTTCTCCTGCAAATCCAGGCTCAAGCTCAAAAAGCAATTCCTTCAATTCATCTTGCCAGCAAATGGCATACACTGTTTTGGGCGTGCCAAGTTGCAAGCTGCAAGCAGTTACATCGGCCATGGGCGAGGCCTTGATCCAAACGCGACTAAATTTGCTGAGCAGCTGGGGCAGCAGGAGGTTGATATCGGGACTGCTCGCCGAAAAATCATACACCCGTTGGCCACCTGGCCGGCGATCAGGATCTAAATAAACCGTGCCCCCAGCCGCTAGCTGCTGCAAAACCTCCTCAGCTTTACCTTCAAATACCTGCACCTGTGCGTGCTGGGCAAAATTAAACCGCAGCAGGGCGGCATGTTCGGCATCGGCCTCTACCAGCTGCAGCTGCTTGGCTGCTTTGGCCATAAAATAGGCATCTACACCTGCCCCAGCCGTTAAATCGGTAAACAGCTCAGCCGCCATCAAGCCCGCCTTGAAACGCGCCACCGCTTCTGCCGTGCTCTGCTCGTAACTTTTGGTGGTAAAAAGCCACTGCTGGGCAGCTAAAGTGGGCATTTTTACCACAGTCTTTTGCTGCAACTGCATTTGCTCAAGCACATACTTAGCCTCGGTGCCAAACTCCTTGGCAGCCAGATTTATAAGCTTTGTTTCGGATGTAGCCAATTCGTTTTGCATAAAACTCTTGGCTTTTGCTGTAGATAATGTGGATATGCGATCAGTGCTCATGTATAATTAAAAAAAATAGCGTTATTTGTAGGATGCGATTCGCCGAAAAACGATTTTTGTGCTTCGCCCTGATTGCATGCTTGGGTTTTGCTGCTTGCCAGAAAGACACCTGCCCCGCCTTCGAAACAAACGAAAAGCGGTTCAGCAAAAAGGCGAAGGCTAAAAAAAAGTTATACTCGAAAGATCGGGACCTCTTTGGCAATAAACGATAAAGAAATGAAAAAGCTAGTTTTAATCGCTGTAGTATTGTTGGCTGGTGCCGCCATGAGCGCTTGCAACCGCAATGCTTGCCCTGCTTTTACGCAGGTAGAAACTCCTGCTGAGGCACGCGCTTAATGCCTTGGATTTCGCTCGAATCGGCCGATCAGCTTGCTGATTTGGTGGTTTTGTCGCACCAGCAACCCATCCTTTTTTTCAAGCACAGCACCCGTTGCAGCATCAGTACTGCCGCTTGGGGGCGCATGGAGCGGGGTGAATCAAAACTTCCACAGAATACCACTTGCGTTTACCTCGATTTAATTCGGTTCAGGGCATTAAGCAACCAGATCGCCGAGCTTTTTAACGTAGCGCACGAATCGCCACAGGTTTTACTCGTACACCAAGGCCAATGCGTGTACCATGCCAGTCACTTCGACATTAGACCGGAGTATGTGCCTATTATCTCCAAAACGACTCACCCCCTATAAACAAACGTAATGGTTTGCTGGAGGTCGGGGTGTAAACTCATAGCCACAGGACAAGTGCGTGCCGTGCGTTCGATCAATACCCGATTGTGCTCTGTGTAAGCCCGCGGAAAACGCAGCTCCACTTCAATGCCCGTAATGCGCCGGGGATTGGTACCCATGATTTTGAAGGATTCGCCCTCCATGCCACTTACATCAATGCCATGTGCGTCAGCCATGATGCCAATTACGGTCATCATGCAGCTCACCAATGCACTGCTCACCAGGTCAGTTGGCGAAAAAGCAGCGCCTTTTCCGTGATTATCGAGGGGTGCATCGGTAATAATTTCGGTGCCCGAGCGTATATGGGTAGCAGCCGTGCGCAATTCACCCAAGTATTTGATGTATGCTGTCTTCATATTTGCTAATTTAGAGAACTTTTAACAGCTTCATCTGTGTTTTAATAACCTTATGCAAAAGTGTTTGTTTGTGTTGATGGCCCTGCTGCTGCCGCTTTGCGGATTAAAGGCACAAGGCGGTGAGGAAATCCCAGCGGGACCTCAGCTCAACTATTTCAAATACGCCACTGGAGGTGTTGGTGTGCATAATTTTGGGTGGTACGCGGGTGGCAAGTATGGCAAAAGTAAATCACGGCTCGACGACCGCATCTGGGAATTCGACCTCTGGCGGACCCGGCATCCGAAAGAAATCCGCATCAGCAACCCTTCCTTTATCAATCCGCGGCCGTATGTTTTAGGCAAGCTCAACGACGCTTTCTTTTTGCATGTGGGCTACGGTACCCAACGGTTAATTTTTGATAAAAGCGAAAAAAGCGGGGTAGAAGTACGGTATCAACTGAGCATAGGGCCAAGCTTCGCCTTGTTAAAGCCTATTTACCTCGACATCCTCTATCCGCTCAATCCCAACGAGCCCCGCAACCTCACCACCCGAAGTGAGCGGTATGACCCCACCCGACATTTCGAAAACAACATCTACGGCAGCTCTCGGTTTAGTACAGGATTGGATGAGCTGAACGTCCTGCCAGGCTTGTATGCCAAAGGCGGTTTTATATTCGAGTGGGGCGCATTCACCGAAGAAATTAAAATTTTAGAGGCCGGCTTGGCTGTCGATATTTTTCCACAAGGCGTGCCTGTGATGGCGTTTGTGCCAGAAAGACAATTTTTCATCTCCTTCTACCTAGGTTTCCATTTAGGGAAGCGCTGGTAATTGCTTATTTTTGACCCATGCAAGATACTTTGGTCCTAGACGTTCGCCAAGAACGACGTAAAAAGCCCAATTGGCTGCGGGTAAAACTGCCCACAGGAAAAGAATATCTCCGGGTGCGCAACCTGGTTGATCAATATAAACTGCACACCATTTGCGAAAGCGGTAGCTGTCCCAACATGGGCGAATGCTGGGGAGCCGGCACCGCCACCTTCATGATTTTGGGCAATGTATGCACCCGCGGCTGCTCGTTTTGCGCCGTGGCTACGGGCCGGCCTACCGAGTTAGACCTCGATGAGCCTTACCGCGTAGCTGAAGCCATTAAGTTAATGGAGGTGAAACACGCTGTGCTCACCTCGGTGAACCGCGATGAGCTCAAAGACCGTGGCGCCAGTGTTTGGGCGGCCACCGTGCGCGAAATCCGCAAGCAATCGCCCGGCACCACTATGGAAACCCTCATACCCGATGTAAAAGCCAACTGGGAAGCCCTCGAGCTTATGATTTCGGAGCGGCCCGAAGTGGTATCGCACAACATGGAAACGGTAAAACGCCTCTATCGCACCGTGCGCCCACAAGCCAAATACGAGCGTAGCTTGGAGCAACTCAGTCGCATCAAAGCTGCTGGTTTACGCACCAAAACTGGCTTTATGGTAGGTTTAGGCGAAACCCCTGAAGAAGTAAACGAAATTCTCGACGACCTCAAAGCCGCCGGCGTAGATGTGGTAACCATTGGTCAGTACCTCCAACCCACCAAAATGCACCTCGAAGTGGCGGAGTTCATCACCCCCGAGCAGTTTAAGCTGTACGAAGAAATGGGCTACGCCAAAGGCTTCAACTTTGTAGAAAGCGGTCCTTTGGTACGCTCTTCCTACCACGCAGAAAGACACATCTGATGGCCATCCGCGGCAGATCACAAACGCTCGACCATGTGTTGAGCGAGCTCATCGACACTTACAAACTGCGTGGCAAACTCGACGAAGTGGAATTGCATCGCTTTTGGGCCGAATTGCTCGGACCACAAATCAACGCACAAACCGAAGGCTTGTATTTGCAAGGCGAAAAAGTGATGGTGCGGTTGAGCAGCTCGGTGTTGCGGTCGGAACTGAGCATGGCCAAAGACAGTATTTTAGCAAAGATTAACCAGCGTTTTGGCTCAAATCGGGTCAAAGACCTTATTTTTATCTGATCATTTCACTCCTATGGCACAATTAGTCATCGTACGTCACGGACAATCGCAGTGGAACCTCGAAAACCGCTTTACAGGCTGGGTCGATGTTCCCCTTTCAGAAAAAGGCATCGCAGAAGCCAAAGCGGCAGGTGCAAAACTCAAAGACTTTCGCTTTGATGAAGCCTTCACCAGCGATTTGCAACGTGCGCAACATACTTTGAATTACATACTCGAGGTAAGCAACCAAACCAACATCCCCACCACCAAAAATGTAGCCCTCAATGAGCGCATGTATGGCGAATTGCAGGGCCTCGACAAAGCCGATACGGCTGCCAAATACGGTAACGAGCAGGTGCACATTTGGCGGCGCAGCTTTGATGTGGCTCCTCCTGGTGGCGAAAGTTTGAAGGATACAGCGGCGCGCGTGATTCCATACGTAGAGGCTGAAATTGTACCCAAGCTCAAAGCAGGCAAAAACATCATCATTGCCGCCCATGGCAACAGCTTGCGTGCCCTCGTGATGTACCTCGAGAAAATGACACCTGAAGAAATACTAAAGTTTGAAATACCTACGGGATCGCCACGTTTGTATGCGTTAGACGCTGACTTGAACATCCAAAAAGCCATGTATCTTTAAAAACCCCGTTTGAAAGCAGCCGGTTGCGTTATACGCCTCCAAAGCTTTTGTGCTGCACGCAGTCAGCCTTCTCGCTAAAAATTGCATCTGAACATAGAAAAAAATATGGCCATTAGTTTTACATCCGACAAAGAAGCCGTCGACGCACTCGCCCAACGCTATCAACAGAGCCTGAAAGAGGTGCAGCAAGTGATTATTGGTCAGGACGAGATCGTAAAAGCCGTGCTCATCGGCGTTTTCAGTAATGGCCACTGTTTACTGGTGGGCGTGCCGGGCTTGGCTAAAACTTTGCTTGTGCAAACCATGGGCCGCGTGCTCGATTTGAGCTTTAGCAGGGTGCAGTTTACACCCGACCTCATGCCCGGCGACATAACCGGCTCCGAAATCCTAGACGACCAAAAGCAGTTTCGCTTTATTCCTGGCCCTTTGTTTGCCAACATCGTGCTCGCCGACGAAATTAACCGTACCCCGCCCAAAACCCAGAGTTCGTTGCTCGAAGCCATGCAAGAGCGGCAAGTGACCGTGGCCGGCAAAATGTACGAGCTGCCAAAGCCGTTTTTTGTGCTCGCCACCCAAAACCCCATCGAACAGGAGGGCACGTATCCGCTACCGGAGGCGCAACTCGACCGCTTTATGTTGAATGTTTGGCTCGACTACCCTAGTTTCGAAGACGAGCTGCGCGTGGTGAAACAAACTACCACAGATAAACAACCTGTGGTAAACAAAGTCATTGGGGCTGAGGAGATTTTGTACTTCCAACAGCTGGTGCGCCGCATGCCGATTGCAGACAATGTGCTGGAATATGCTGTCAAATTGGCAAATAAAACACGGCCGAATAGTCAGTATGCCACCGCCGACACCAATAAATACCTCAGCTGGGGGGCTGGTCCGCGTGCTTCGCAATACCTCACCATCGGAGCTAAATGCCATGCCGCCTTGAGCAATAAATACTCTCCAGATATAGAAGACGTTCAGGCTGTGGCAGTTAACATACTTCGCCACCGCATTGTATTGAACTACAAGGCGGAAGCAGAAGGCTTAAAAGCCGACGACCTCATCAAAAAGTTGATGTAAGCCACACAAAACTGGCACTTACTTTGTTTACAACCATGTATAAATTAGTACAAACATGTATATAATCCTTATGATCGCCATCATGGCAGCCAGCTGGGCTGTTGGGGCTCGTTTCAAAAGTCGTTTCAAAAAGTACGCCGCTACGCCGCTGTCTTCAGGCCTTTCTGGTCTTGAAATTGCCGAAAAAATGTTGCGCGACCACGACATCCACGATGTAAAAATCATTTCTAGCGAAGGTCAGCTCACCGACCACTACAACCCTACGAACAAAACCGTGAATTTGAGTAACGATGTGTACTACGGCCGCTCAGTAGCCGCTGCTGCCGTTTCGGCGCACGAAGTAGGCCATGCGGTTCAGCATGCCCGCGCCTACAGTTGGTTGCAGTTCCGCTCGGCCATGGTGCCAGCACTCAGCGTAGCCGGTAAGTTTATGCCATTTATATTAATCGGTGGCATCCTTACCCTGCAAGTATTTCCGCAACTGTTGCTCATCGGCATTGTTTTATTTGCACTCACCACCCTATTTAGCTTCGTAACCCTGCCGGTTGAATTCGACGCTAGTCGCCGCGCCTTGGTATGGCTAAACACCGCCAATGTAACCAGTAGTCAGCAACATACCGAAGCCAAAGACGCCCTGCATTGGGCCGCCATGACCTACGTAATTGCCGCTTTAAGCTCGCTCGCCACCCTGGTGTATTACGTTATGATTTACATGGGCCGCCGCGATTAACCAGCCAGCGCATCCCAAACAACATAAACCCCGTTGGCAAACCGCCCGCGGGGTTTTTTTATGGCTTCTGCATGCCATTGCTTACATTTGTCACAAACAAATTATTTTGTTCCGCACACCTGATTTCATTCGTCGCATTTCACCAGCTGTAGATTGGGGAGATTACCGCCAGCAAGAGCCAGTGGTATACCTCACTTTCGACGATGGCCCCATTCCGGAAGTTACACCCTGGGTGCTCGATTTACTTAAAAAATACAAGGCCAAAGCCACTTTTTTTTGTCTAGGTAAGCATGTAGAGCGCTACCCAGAGCTGTACCAGCGGCTTCAAGACGAAGGTCACCGGATTGGTAACCACACCTATGACCACCCCGACGGCTGGCGCACCGACAACCTGACTTATTACAAAAACGTAATCAGAAGTGCCGAAATGATGGATACCGATTTGTTTAGGCCGCCTTATGGCCGCATCACGCCACGCCAAGTGCGCGCACTCAAAAAGCGGTACAAAATTATATTGTGGTCTATTTTGAGTGAAGATTACGACCGTCGACAAACCCCCGAGCAGTGCGTAGCCAACATAACGGGCAAAGTGCGGGCCGGCGATATCTTAGTGTTCCACGACAGCATCAAGGCCGAACCCAACCTCCGTGGTTGTCTCGAGCCCACCCTCCAATACCTCCAAGCCAGCGGCTTCAGCTTCCCAGTACTTTAAAATGCTCATCGACACACATACCCATCTATACAGTTCGCAATTCGAAACCGACCGACAGGCCATGGTGCAGCGGGCCATCGCGGCAGGCGTTCACTTGCTCCTTCTGCCCAACATCGACCTCGAAAGTGTGGGGCCGATGCACCAGCTCGAAGACGCCTTCCCCCAAAACTGCCGCAGCATGATGGGCTTGCATCCTGGTTCGGTGGAGCACGACTGGCAAGAAGTACTTGAGCAACTTCAACCTTGGTTCGGCAAGCGCCAGTATGTGGCGGTTGGAGAAATTGGCATCGATTTGTTTTGGCGCCAAGACAATCTCCCCGAACAGCAGCAAGCCTTTTTGCAGCAGATTGGCTGGGCGCTCGAACTCGACCTGCCCGTGGTTATCCATTCGCGTGAAAGTTGTTCGCTTATCCTCGATTTGTTGGGAGATATGGATGTAAAAGGCGTTTTTCACTGCTTCAGCGGTAGCAAAGAAGAAGCCGAACGCATCGTAGAGCGCGGCATGTATGTGGGCATCGGTGGCGTGATCACCTACAAAGCAAACCAAGCCATTCGAGAGGTGTTAAAAGAGATCGACCGCAGCCGGGTGCTGCTCGAAACCGACAGTCCGTACCTCGCCCCCATTCCCCACCGCGGCAAGCGCAACGAAAGTGCCTATATCCAACATGTAGCCGATACCCTAGCCGAGTGTTGGGGCATCACTGCCCTTGAAGTAGCGCAAATTACCACCGCCAACGCCCATAAATTGTTCCCATTATGAGTCGCCGCATCCTCATCATCTACACCGGTGGTACCATCGGCATGATCAAAGATCCAGAAAGTGGCATTTTAAGGCCATTCGACCTCGACCGTATCCTGCAGCAGGTACCTGAGCTCAGCACTTTCGGTTATACATTAGATGCCAAAACCTTTGAAAAGCCCATCGACTCGAGCAATATGCAGCCGGCCATTTGGTTAGAGCTGGCTAGCATCATCGAAAAAAATTATGCTGCATACAATGGCTTTGTGATTTTGCATGGCAGCGATACCATGGCTTACACTGCTAGTGCGCTGAGTTTTTTACTACAAAACCTCGGAAAAAGCGTGGTACTTACTGGCTCACAGCTACCCATTGGCCACGTGCGCACCGATGCCAAAGAAAACCTCATCACCAGCATTGAAATTGCCGCGGCCGCACATGCCGATGGTTCGAGCAGGGTGCCAGAAGTATGCTTGTATTTTGACTATCAACTGTACCGAGGAAACCGGGTAATAAAATACAACGCCGAAAAGTTTGAAGCCTTTCATTCGCCCAACCACGCACCTTTAGCCGAGGCAGGCATTCGCATTCGTTACCACGACAATTACATCTTGCCCCAACCCAAAGGCATTTTTAAAGTGCACCACCAATTGGGAACGGCCGTGGGCAGTTTGAAGCTTTTTCCGGGCATGAGTCAAGCTGTTTTTGAAGCCGTCCTCCATGCGCCCGACTTGAGCGTTTTAATATTGGAAGGCTACGGAGCCGGCAACGGTCCTACCGCACAGTGGTTCCTTAGCGCACTATCAACATTCATAAAAACAGGCAAAACAGTGATGGCTGTTACCCAATGTCATGGTGGTTCGGTAGAGCTTGGCAAGTATGAAACGAGCGCTCAACTGCTCCAAATTGGCGTGATCAGTGGTCACGACCTAACTTTTGAAGCTTCTGTGACGAAAGCCATGTTCTTACTGGGCCAAGGATTCACCGGCCAAAGGCTTGAGAATGAGCTGCAAAGGCCTATTTGTGGCGAGTTATCAAAAATTTGATAAAATAGGCTTAACCTACGTATGAATAGAATTTTCGTATATTGGCAGCGTTATTTGAAGGTCGAAGGAGAGGTGTCCGAGTGGTTGAAGGAGCACGCCTGGAAAGTGTGTATACCCGCAAGGGTATCGCGGGTTCGAATCCCGCCCTCTCCGCAAGCGCTTTGAGCACTCACTGAAACTCACAAATAGCACAATCAACTTGATAAAACAATCTTAAAAACAATAGCAATTATGAAAAAAGTGTTCATGGTAATGATCGCCATTATGATTGGCGTGAGTTCCACAGTATTGGTGAAAGCCCAAAACGAGCAAGCTGCCACTGAAACGCAGGAAATGGCTGAAGGTGATACCGCAGCAGAAGCGCCAGCAGACGAAGCAGCCCCAGAAGAGGCAGCTGCTGAAGGCGAAGAAGCCGCTCCAGCGCCCTCAGAAGGCCTTCATTACGTAATCAAGCAAAAATTCATTGAAGGCGGCTGGGAATGGATGAGCCCCGTTTTGATTTGTTTGATTATCGGTTTGGCAATCGTTGTTGAGCGTACCATTTTCTTGAATTTGGCCAGCACCAACACCACTAAATTGCTTACGAAAATCGAAGATGCCATGAAATCAGGTGGCGTTGAGGCAGCCAAAGAGGTATGTCGCAGCACCCGTGGTCCGGTTGCTTCTATTTTCTACCAGGGTCTTGACCGTTCTAGCGAAGGCATCGAAATCGTTGAAAAATCAATCGTTTCTTACGGTTCTGTGCAAATGGCACAAATGGAGCGCGGTTTGATTTGGATCAACTTGTTTATTGCCTTGGCGCCGATGCTCGGCTTTATGGGTACAGTAGTAGGTATGATTGCCGCCTTCGACGCGATCGAAGCAGCTGGTGACATCAGTCCATCACTCGTAGCCGGCGGTATTAAAGTAGCCCTTTTAACCACAGTAGCTGGTTTGATCGTAGCGATGATTCTTCAAATTTTCTACAACTACCTTGTATCTAAAGTTGACAGCTTGGTAAATGCCATGGAAGATGCTTCCATTTCATTGATCGATATCCTCGTTAAGTACAACAAAAAATAAGGATAGCCATGACTGACGTAACTGTAAACATACTACTCATCATTACCTATGTGCTTTTAGGCATAGGTACGTTGGGTGCCATTATCTTCCCCATTATCAACATGGTTGGCGATTTGCAAAAGGCAAAGCGTGCATTGGTTGGTATTGGCGGTATGGCTGTTGTGTTTCTCTTCAGCTACTTGGTTTCGGGCAATGAAGTGCTCGATTCATACGTAAAGTATAATGTGACCGAAAGCTCGTCGCAAATGATAGGTGCAGTATTAATCATGATGTATGTCCTCGGTTTGGGCTCCATCTTGTTGGCTGTAATTGGCGAGATTTATAAAGCATTCAAGTAAAATGAAGAAAAACAGAGCAACACCCGAAGTAAACGCAGGTTCGATGGCGGACATCGCCTTCCTGTTGCTTATTTTCTTTTTGGTAACAACTACCATCGACACCGACAAGGGTATTTCGATTCGCCTCCCGCCTATGCCGGAGGAGAATCAGCCTGAAGACAACCTCAAGCTTAAGGAGCGCAATGTGCTCAAGATTTTGGTGAACTCTGCAGATCAATTGCTGGTAGATGGCAAGTTGGTGAACATCAAAGAGCTTAAAAAGACGACCAAAAACTTCATTGACAATCCTTCAAAGGATGCAACACTGGCAGAAAGCCCACAAAAAGCCGTTATTTCCTTAAAAAACGACCGTGGTACTTCTTATAATACCTATATCCAGGTGCACAATGAGCTAAAGGCGGCTTATAACGAGCTCCGCGAATCCAAAGCACAGGCTGAATACGGCCGCCCGTTAGAAAAGTTAACCAAGGAACAGGGAGATGAAATTCGTGACTATTATCGTCAAGTAATTTCAGAAGCCGAACCTGAAGATGCAGGAGGAGGTAACTAATGAAACTCGTAAAGAAAAAGAAAGCGCCACCCGGAATCAACACTTCCGCTTTGCCAGATATCGTATTCATGTTGTTGTTTTTCTTCATGGTTACTACGGTAATGCGCGAAACGGACCTAAAGGTTAAGTTAGTGGTTCCACAGGCAACCGAAATCCAGAAATTGGAGAAGAAGTCACTCGTGAGCTACATTTACATCGGTCCTCCGAGCGAATCATTCCGTGCCAAATTTGGTACCGCACCGCGTATCCAGTTAAACGATGCTTTTGCAGTGCCGAGTCAAGTTCCTGAATTTATTGAAAAAGAACGTTCTGCCCGTTCAGAGGCAGAAGTACCTTTCTTGACTACTTCTGTGAAAGCAGATAGAGAAACCAAAATGGGTATCGTAACGGATGTAAAACAGGAGTTGCGCAAAGCAAATGCCTTGAAGCTAAATTACTCTTCTAGCTTAAGAACAGAAGTGTACTAAGCGCTCACCATTATTAAGAACCTCGCCTCGTGCGGGGTTTTTTTATGCTTATACGTTTCATTTTCGGCTATCTTAGCAGCGCAAAAGCCCCATGAGCAATCTCGATCACATCAGGCAGCCCGTAGCTAAAGAAATGGATTTGTTTGAAGACAAATTCAAAACGGCTATGCAAAGCCGAGTGCCATTGCTCGATCGCATTACCCGCTACATCGTAAAACGCAAAGGCAAACAAATTCGGCCCCTTTTTGTGTTTTTGTCGGCTGGCATGATTGCCGATATCTCTGAAGCCACCCACAGAGGTGCCGCCCTGGTGGAGCTGTTACATACAGCTACTTTGGTGCACGACGATGTGGTAGACGATGCCTACGAACGGCGTGGCTTTTTTAGTATTAACGCCCTTTGGAAGAATAAAATAGCGGTCTTGGTAGGGGATTACCTCCTCAGCAAAGGTCTCCTGCTGTCGCTACAAAATAAAGAATTTCACCTGCTCGAAATCACCTCTGATGCCGTGCGTCGCATGAGCGAGGGGGAGTTACTGCAGATTGAAAAGGCGCGCCGCCTCGACATTACCGAGGAAGTATATTTCGAAATCATATCTAACAAAACCGCCAGTTTAATTGCCAGCTGCTGCGCCGTGGGCGTGGCATCGGTAAGCCACGATGCCAACTTGATTGAACGCGCTCGGCAGTTTGGTGAAAAAGTTGGCTTGGCCTTTCAAATCAAGGACGACCTACTGGATTTAGGAGATGACCCTACTGGGAAAACCAAAGGTGTAGATATCAAGGAAAAGAAAATGACTTTGCCTTTGATTTATGCACTTTCAAACTGCGATGCTTCTGAAAAGCGGCGGATCATTAGCATCATCAAAAACCACAACGAAAACCCTAAAAAAGTAGCCGAAGTGGTGCGTTTCATTCATGAAAGTGGCGGCATTGCATACGCTCAAGAGGTAATGCGCAAACTACAAGCCGAAGCCGATGAGCTACTTTCAGGCTTTTCCGATAACGTATATCGGGCAAGTTTACGCGATTTGGTGGCTTTTACGGTTGATCGCAACAAATAGCCTATTGCATTTGCCGAGTAAAGGCTAAGATTTCATCCACAAACTTGCGCTCATTGGCTAAACGTGGCACTTTGTTTTGGCCGCCTAATTTACCCCGCATTTTCATCCAATTATAAAAAGCACCATCCGGCATTACATGCACCAATGGCGCCACGAGCGCTAGGTCTTTTTGCCGCTTAGCATCATAATCAGAATTAAGTTCGCGAAGCTTCTGGTCAAGCAGTTCATTGAACAATGCTTGGTCGCTAGGTTTGTGTTCAAATTCAATGAGCCATTCGTGCCCACCTTTACTATCGGAGGTTAAAAACACTGGACCAGCCGTGTAATCGCGTATGGTAGCCCCTGTAGCCAAACAAGCGGTTTGCAACGCCCCCTCCGCATTTTCTATGATGAGTTCCTCGCCAAAAGCATTGATAAAATGTTTGGTGCGTCCTGAAATAAGAAAACGGAAAGGATTCAGACAAGTAAATCGGATGGTATCACCGATGAGGTAACGCCACAACCCAGCATTGGTACTGATGATTACAGCGTAACTGCGATCTACTTCAACCTCTTCAAGTGTATAGGTTTTCGGAAAAGACTGACCCATATCGCCGGGTTCCATAAACTCGAAATAAATCCCATAGTCGAGCATCAGCAGCATTTCTGAGCTGTTCGGCTGATCGGTAATGCCAAAAAAACCCTCCGAAGCGTTGTAGGTCTCCATGTACCACATCTTATTCGAAGGGATCAGCTCTTTAAATTGCTCTCGATAAGGCGTAAAGTTCACACCGCCATGGAAATAAACCTCTAGATTTGGCCAAATTTCAAGGATATTAGACTTTCCTGATTGCTCCAACATCCACTTAAAAAGCACAATTAACCAGGTTGGTACACCTACCAAATTTGTTACGTTTTGGTTGAGTGTTTCTTGGCCAATTTTCACAACTTTATCTTCCCAATGCTCCAGCAAGGCCACAGAGAGCTCAGGGGTGCGAATAAACTCCGCCCAAAAAGGGAGGTTTTGCATCAGCACGGCTGACAAATCGCCGTAATAACTATCGCTGTTGAGGTGATTTATTTGATGGCTACCGCCTATTGTAAGGCCTTTACCAGAAAACATCTGAGTATCAGGATTTAAATTGCAGTAAATCGAAAGTAGGTCTTTGGTGCCTTTGTAATGGCAATCTTCTAAGGCCTCCTCTGAAACAGGAATAAATTTACTGCGATCGTTGGTTGTGCCAGAAGATTTTGCAAACCAACGCACTTCAGAAGGCCATAAAATCTGCTGCTCTCCGCGCATCACGCGTTCAATGTATGGCTGCAATTGTTCGTAAGTACTTACAGGCACTCGCTGGCGATAGTCTTGAGCTGTTTTAATGCTTCCGTAATCATATTTTTTACCCCACTCTGTGTTTTTGGCACTGCTCAATAGCTTATTAAGCACATCCTCCTGCACTTCAATAGGATACTTAATGAACAATTCCATTTGGTGCATCCGCTTCTTCATGAACCAGCTGAGCACCGAGTTGAGAACAGACATACTAATCGAGTACTTTACGTTTGAGTTCGAAATTCTTACCCAAATATAACTTTCTTACCTCTTCGTCGGCAGCTAAATCTTCGGCAATACCCGAACGTAGAATTTTACCTTCGAACAACAGGTAGGCCTTGTCGGTGATCGACAAGGTTTCGTTTACATTGTGGTCGGTAATGAGGATGCCTATGTTACGCTTCTTCAGTCTAAAAATAATCGACTGTATGTCCTCAACGGCAATCGGATCTACGCCTGCAAAAGGCTCATCAAGCAAAATAAAAGCGGGATTTACGGCCAAAGCACGAGCTATTTCGGTTCGGCGGCGCTCCCCTCCCGACAACACCTCGCCTTTATTGTGACGCACCTGATGTAAATTGAATTCCGAAAGCAGCTCTTCCAGCTTCGCCTTTTGCTCTGCTTTAGTCATTTTAGTCATTTCCATGACCGCTTTGATATTTTCTTCAACCGTGAGCTTGCGAAAAACCGAAGCCTCCTGCGGCAGATAGCCGATACCAATTTGCGCACGCTTGTACATGGGCAGGTCGGTGATGTTGCGGTCGTCGAGGTACACTGAGCCTTCGTCGCATTTCACTAAGCCCACAATCATGTAAAAACTGGTGGTTTTACCGGCACCATTAGGGCCTAACAAACCTACGATTTGGCCCTGCTCCACGCTTACCGACACATGGTCGACCACTGTGCGCTTTTTGTACCGCTTTACCAAATTGTCGGATCGTAAAATCATACTAATCGAATTTGATGTCTTTAATGTTGAGCTTGATGCTGGTAACCCCCCGCCATGTATTTTCATCAATAGTAAAGGCAATGTTAAACGGAATGCCTTTCGAGATGAGCGGAAAGTGCTCAGCATGCCCAAAAGCGATGGCGCTGAAGCCTACGCTACCGTCTTGTTGGAGACTTATTTGCAAGTGATTTTCGCCAACCACCCGCACATGACCATTACTAAATACCATTTTAGCGGTAAAAATGGGCTGCATATTTCCAGGGCCAAAAGGCGCGAACTGCTTCAGTACCCTGAAAAAACGGGCATTAATATCCTTTAATTGTATTTCTTGGTCAATTTCAAGTACAGGCACCAATTGCTCCTCGCGAATGGACTTGCCAACTACCATTTCAAATTTTTTGCTAAAGGCTTCGATGTTTTCTTCCCGGATGGTGAGTCCAGCGGCATACTTATGACCTCCAAACTGATCTACTAATTCGGAGCACTGCGAAATGGCATCGTGGATGTCGAACCCGTTTACAGAACGGGCTGAGCCGGTAAGAAAGCCATCTGCATGACTAAATACGATGGTAGGACGGTAATACTGCTCTACCAAACGCGAGGCAACAATGCCAATAACGCCTTTGTGCCAATTAGGTCCATAGACCACTGTGGTTTTGCGAATCAAAAAATCTTCGTGCCCCTCCGCTACCAAAATGGCTTCGCGGGTAATATTTGCATCCACATCGCGGCGGTCGGTGTTGGTTTCATTGATGGTTTGTGCGCGACTTTCGGCTTCTTGCATGTTGAGGCTCAACAGCAACTCAACCGCATTTTTCGCATCGCCCATCCTACCAGCTGCATTGATGCGCGGGGCAATGGTAAACACAATATCCGTAATCGTCAATTCCTTCTTGTCGCAACAAAGCTGAATGATGGCGCGAAGTCCCATGGTCGGATTCTCGTTCAGGCGCTTCAGTCCGAAATACGTCAAAATTCGGTTTTCCCCTAGAATCGGCACAATATCGGCAGCAATACTAACGGCCAACAAGTCGAGGGTTTGATAAATAAACTCGGGATCAATCTCGTGGCGCTGACTAAAAGCTTGTGTGAGCTTGAAACCTATGCCGCAGCCACTCAAATCTTTAAAAGGATAAGGGCAATCATGCTGCTTAGGGTTCAAAATGGCCGCCGCATCAGGTAATTCCGCAGGCAAGTGGTGGTCAGTAATGATCACGGTTAAACCCAAACTGTTGGCATAAGCCACCTGTTCATTGGCTGTAATACCACAATCTAGCGTGATGATGAGCTTGTAGTTGTTTTCTACAGCCCAATCAATGGCCTGCATCGAAACACCATAGCCTTCGCTGTGCCGATCTGGAATATAATAGCCTACTTGTTCGTAAATGTGCTTAAAAAATCGGTAGGTAACCGCCACCGCCGTAGTGCCATCTACATCATAATCACCATAAATCAGTATTTTATCCTGACTGCGGATGGCCTGTTCAATAATATCCACAGCCTTGCCCATGTCCTTCATTAAAAAAGGGTCATGCAAATTGGCTAGTTCTGGTCTAAAAAAATCTTTTGCGGCTTCGTAAGTGCTAACGCCTCGTCCAATCAGCAAACGTGCTATCAAGGGGTCTACATTAATGGCCGTTGCTAATTGGCCCACTGTTTCTTCTTGATGCTTAGGTTTATATACCCATCGTTTGTCCATAACTCCTCTCTATCAGCGTTTTATCAATTGTACTTTTTCGCAAAGCACGAACCCTAAAGATACGCATGTACATGACATTTTTATCCCTCGTTTTGCGCATCTATTTTAGCTTTTTCATCGGCAAAAAAAAGCACCGCCGCCGCTTCTCCTGCATTCTCTTATCTTTGTAAAAAAGCGCTCATGTTACTCCACATTGAACACATTGGCATTGCTGTCCGCTCCCTGCCTGACGCAAATGCCCTTTACACCCAGCTTTTAGGAGTTGCACCCTACAAGGAGGAAAGTGTTGCTTCGGAGCATGTAAATACCTCTTTTTTCAAAACCGGTGAAACGAAAATCGAATTACTTCAGGCGAGCGATCCCAGCAGCGCCATCGCCAAATTCATCGAAAAAAAAGGCGAAGGTATCCATCACATCGCTTTTGAAGTAAGCGACATCCTGGCCGAAATGGCCCGCTTGAAGGCTGAAGGCTTTGTGCTACTGAACGAGGAACCAAAAAAAGGGGCCGATAATAAACTAATCTGCTTCATCCACCCTAAAAGTGCGCATGGCGTTTTGGTGGAGCTATGCCAGGAAATAAAGGAAAACCCAGCTGCTATTTAAAATCAAACACACTTTGAGGCACACTTCCTGCCTGAAAATCAGTTAGTTTTCCTTCTAGCAACGTGGTTTGCTTTGGGCTTTTAACCTGCCACTGCAGCAATACCCCATCGGCAGGCAAAAACCCCCAAATTTCGCCTTGTATTGGAGTGATCAACCGGTTGTGCGCCACTTTTATGGCGGTCGTGTACCAGCCTGTAAAAACAGCCCCATCTTTCAAAGTAAAGCGAAACGCTTGCGCTTCCATGCCCGATATAAGGCGTTTTTGGCCTGTTAATGTGATTTTTGGGGCTAACGGCGCTGCTATTTCGGTAGCAATTGGTTTCATTTCGCCCTTGGCCCACGCCATCAACTGCCCGTTGCTTTGGTATACATAGTGCAGCACCTGGCCTTCATTGCGCGTAATATGCACCCGATTGGCCTCCAGTTGAAGCACAATTTCAGACGTATTGCCGCCCATTTTTTGCTCGTATGTGAGGGTGCCCTCAAACAGCTGGGCATTCACCACCGAGGCAAAGATCAAAAGCTGAACGAATACAAAAAGCTGCTTCATATGCTATAAATTGAAAACACTAATGTCCGCTTTTCACAGCTACTTTGCAAAAATCTTTTTAAGAAGTGTTCTGCTTTACCACAAAAACACAAAGCTGTTACCAACGAGTGACAACAGCTTTATGAGGACGCACAATTATTTAATAACCTGCATCGCTTTACCTACTTTGGTAAAAGCGGCAATGGCTTTGTCGAGATGGGCTTGGGTGTGTGCCGCCGACAGTTGCACGCGGATGCGGGCTTGTCCCTTTGCCACCACCGGGAAGAAAAATCCAATCACATAAATGCCTTCTTGAAGTAGCGCATTAGCCATGTCTTGGCTCAACTTGGCATCGTACAGCATGATGGGGACAATAGCCGACTCGCCGTCTTTGATGTCGAAACCAGCATCTAAAATGCCTTTTTTGAAATATTTTACATTCCTCTCGAGGCGGTCGCGTAGCTCCGTGCTTTCATCCAGCATTTTGAACACCTCTAAAGAAGCGCCCACAATAGCAGGCGCGAGCGAATTGCTGAACAAATACGGGCGCGAGCGCTGACGCAACATTTCGATGATCGCTTTACGACCCGTAGTATAACCGCCCATGGCACCGCCTAAGGCCTTGCCAAGCGTGCCGGTGATGATATCGATTTTGCCCATGACCCCACAGAGCTCGGGGGTACCGCGACCAGTAGCACCTAAAAAGCCAGCGGCATGACATTCGTCGATCATGGTTAAGGCATCATATTTTTCGGCCAAAGCGACTACTTTGTCGAGCTGGGCCACATACCCATCCATGCTAAACACGCCATCGGTTACAATGATGATGTTCCGTGCACCGTCCTTCTTAGCCTGCTGCAGCTGCAGCTCGAGGTCGGCCATGTCGTTGTTTTGGTAGCGATACCGCTTGGCTTTGCACAAACGCACGCCATCGATGATGGAGGCGTGGTTCAGGCTGTCGCTTACAATGGCGTCTTCCTCACCAAAAAGCGGCTCAAATACCCCGCCATTAGCATCGAAGGCGGCAGCATACAAAATGGTATCGTCGGTATGATAAAAGCGGGCAATGGTGGCCTCTAGTGTTTTATGGATGTCTTGCGTGCCACAAATAAACCGCACGCTGCTAACGCCAAATCCATGGCTATCGAGGGTGCGTTTGGCTGCGTCGATAACGCGCGGGTGATTCGACAAACCAAGGTAGTTGTTGGCGCAAAAATTCAAGACAGTCTCACCCGTATGGAGCTGTATTTCGGCATCCTGCGCCGAACTGATGATGCGCTCTCGCTTATACAAACCAGCGGCTTCAATGTCGGCCAGCTCTTTTTCCAGCAAGGGTTGTAGGTTCGTCTTGTACATTATTTTGAATTTAAGGCCAAAAATACAGCTTTGTTTTGAGCTTTTAAACGGCTTTCGGGGGTTAATACGCGCTGCAACCCCACTTTTAAACACCCATCTTTGGCTGTTACAAACATGCTATCCCACAAAAACAAATGGTATTGCCTTATATTTGCCATCAAAATCAAATAATTCCATGAAAGTAGCAGTAGTAGGCACGGGCTATGTAGGCTTGGTTACCGGCACCTGTTTTGCCGAAGTCGGCATTGAGGTGGTATGCATCGACATCGACCAAAAGAAAATAGACAATTTACATAAGGGCATCATGCCTATTTACGAGCCAGGCTTAGAGGAGATGGTATTGCGCAATGTAGCCAAGGGCCGCTTGCATTTCAGCACCAAGCTAGGCGAAGCCATTCAAGGCGCCGAAGTGGTGTTTATTGCTGTTGGCACCCCTCCTGGTGAAGACGGCAGTGCCGATTTAAAATACGTAGTTGGAGTGGCGCGCGAAATTGGCGAGCACATGAACAATTATATGGTAGTGGTTACCAAATCGACCGTACCGGTAGGGACCAGCGAAAAGGTACGGGGCGCGGTGCAAACGGCCCTCGAAAAACGAGGCCAGCAACTCGCTTTTGACGTGGCTTCTAACCCTGAGTTTTTGAAAGAAGGCGCGGCCATTGAAGACTTCCTGAAACCCGACCGCATTGTGGTAGGCACATCGAGCAAACAAGCAGAAGAAACCATCGGTAAATTGTATAAGCCGTTTACATTAAACGGGCATCCGGTAATTTACATGGACATTCCTTCCGCCGAAATGACCAAATACGCCGCCAACGCGATGCTGGCAACAAAAATCAGCTTCATGAACGACATTGCCAATTTGTGCGAAATCATGGGCGCCGATGTAAATTGGGTGCGCAAAGGCATTGGTAGCGATGCTCGTATTGGTCACAAATTCATTTATCCTGGTGTTGGTTACGGCGGAAGCTGCTTTCCTAAAGATGTAAAAGCTCTCATTCGGACAGCACGGGAACATGGACACGACATGCGGATCCTCGAAGCAGTAGAGGCTGTAAACGATGACCAAAAAGAAGTGCTCTCAAGCAAAGTGGTAAAACACTTTGGGGAAAATTTAAGCGGAAAAACATTTGGTATTTGGGGCTTGAGCTTCAAACCCAAAACCGACGATATGCGTGAAGCGCCCTCTGTGGTCATTATCAACGACCTTTTACGACGCGGCGCTAAAGTTCGGGCCTATGATCCCGTGGCCATGGAAGAAGCCAAGCATCAATTAGCCAACACCATTACCTATGCCAAAGACCCCAACGATGCTTTGTTAGACGTAGATGCCTTGCTTTTAATAACAGAATGGCCCGAATTCCGGATGCCGAACTTTGATGTGGTAAAAAAGCTCATGAACCAACCGGTGATTTTTGATGGCCGTAACCAATACGACCGCCACGAATTGCGTGCAATGGGCTTTACTTATTATGGTATTGGTCTGCATTAAGCAACTATTTTCACTGCGAAGCCGCCATCTGTTTCAGGTGGCGGCTTTTTTGTAGACATAGGTTGGCGGCTTTTTAGCGGCCGCCTTGTCAAACAAACGTCACGCTTGTTGCAAGCCCTCCCTCGCAATAGATAAATGCTTAACTTCGTGCACCAAAAATCATTTCCCACATGAAGCAGTTTTTTTACTTCGCAATCGGCTTGTTGCTCTTGGCCAGTTGTGCTCAAAAAAAGGTAGACGAGCAGTCTGCGCTTACCGCTCGCATCGACAGTCTCGAAAATATTTTGCTCACCGATTCGCTCAACCTCAGCGATGAGCCTGCTTCAGAAGTGATAAAGGCTTACCTTAAATACGCAGATACCTATCCAAAAGACAGCAGTGCTGTTGATTATCTCTTCAAAGCCGCCGATGTAATGCGCGGCATGTACCGCCACCAAGACGCTATCCAAGTATTGGAATTAGTGGTAAGCCGCTACCCAAAAAGCGATAAAGCACCCGCTGCCTTGTTCTATGCAGGTTTTATTTTACATGCCGATACCAAGCAAAACAACCTCGCTGTACCCTACTTCCAGCGTTTAATCGACGATTTCCCAGAGCATCCGTTAACCAACGATGCGCGAAATTTGATGCCGTTACTAAATATGAGCGAAGAGGAATTGCTAGACTTTTTGGAGCAACGAAATCCAGATACCAGCGAACTCGCGTCTTAATATTGCATCAAGGCCTTCAGGCGAGCGAGTAGTTTGTCCTTATTGATGTAAGGCTCCAACCGCCCGTTCACCGCCAATGAAATTTTCCCGGTTTCCTCCGAAACAATGAGCACCACAGCATCACTGTGCTCCGAAATACCGAGTGCCGAACGGTGGCGCATACCCAGCTCCTCAGGCAAATCTGGATTTTCAGTCATGGGCAGCACGCAACCTGCAGCTTTTAAGCGGCCCGAAGCGATGATTACCGCGCCGTCGTGGAGCGGACTTGTTTTGTTAAAGATACTCTCTATCACACGAGCACTGGGCAGGGCATCGATTGCTTCGCCGGTATTCGCAAAAAATTGAAGTTCGGAGGTACGTGCGAAAACCAACAGGGCACCTGTTTTTTCAGCGGCCAAGTTTACAGAAGCGGTTACAATTTCTTCCATGCTATTTTCGGTCTCACCGCTGTTTTGAATGCCCTTCAAAAAGAGATTTCTTACCCATCCTTTTTGCTTAAAGCCTGTATTTTTACCGATTAGGAGTAAAAATCGCCTGATTTCAGGTTGAAAAAGGATGATGAGGGAGATGACCCCAACACCAATAAACTGTCCTAATATACGTGCCAAGAGGCGCAACTCGAGCGCATCCACCACCAAATAAAGCACGTAAATCGATACCAGACCAATGAGAATATTAACAGCCAAACTGCCTTTAACCAGTTTATAAAGCTGGTATAGCAAAAAAGCCACCAAACTGATGTCGATGATATCGCGCACATCGAGCGCTAAGAAGCCGAAATCAAAGAGTTTCAAGTTTTTTATAGAGTTGAATGGCCTCAGCGGCCGGTTTTACGTCGTGCACCCGCAATATACGCGCTCCTTTGCTAAGTGCGATGGTGTTTAGCACAGTTGTGCCATTAAGCGCTGTGTCGGCAGTGCCATTTAAGGTTCGGTACACCATCGATTTGCGCGATAATCCCGCCAAAACAGGGTAGCCGTACAATGCCAATTGATCTAGGTGTCGCAAAAGTTCAAAATTTTGGTCGATGGTTTTGGCAAAACCAAATCCTGGATCCAATATTACATCTGCCACCCCCATTTGGTGCAGCATATGCGCTTTGTTGAGCAATTCGGCCACCACCTCCGGCACCAAATGAGCATACTGTGTGTACTGCTGCATGGTTTGGGGAGTGCCACGCATGTGCATGAGCACGTAGGGTGCCTTGTACTTGGCAATGGTGGCAAACATAGCCATGTCGAGCGTGCCACCTGAAACATCATTCACCAAATGTGCTCCTGCCAAAAGCGCTTTTTCGGCTACCTCACTGCGAAAAGTATCTACCGACAACAAAGCCTGTGGCATGTGCTTATGCAGCATTTCAACCACGGGCAATAGGCGATCTACCTCCTCCTGAATCGAAATATCCACGGCACCCGGCCGGGTGCTGTAAGCCCCTAAATCCAAAAACAAAGCCCCATCGGCCAGCATAGTTGATGCTGTTTCGAGCAGTACCTCCGTGGGTTTTTGCCACTGTCGACTGCCGGCAAAAAACGAATCAGGCGTGAGGTTGAGGATGCCCATTACCACTGGTTCAGAAAGATCAATGCACTTCCCTTGGCAGTTGAGCGTGTTTTTTGTCGGAAACAAAGTATCTTTAAGCATCGAAATGCCGCTATTGGCTGCTCGAAATTAAATCTTTTCAAGTTGAAACCCCAAACTGCTGTTGCATTCGACGAAATAATGCAAGACTGCCGGGCGCTGTTTGAACAAAAAACACGCGATTACGGTACTGCTTGGCGCATTTTGCGCAATCCGTCGCTTACCGATCAAATCTATATTAAAGCTGCCCGCATCCGCAGCATTGAAGAAAAAGGCACCCAAAAAGTAGCCGACAATGTGCGGGGCGAGTATGTTGGCATGATCAATTATTGCATCATGGCACTCATTCAAGCCGAAATGTCGGCCAATGCGGCCACCGAATTGGAGTTAGCAGCGGCACTGCAGCTGTACGACCAGCAGCGCGATATTACACGTGCTTTGCTGCTCGATAAAAACCACGATTATGGCGAAGCTTGGCGCGACATGCGCGTGAGTTCCTTTACTGATCTCATCCTGATGAAGCTGCTGCGCATCAAACAAATTGAAGACAATGCTGGACAAACCCTCGTTTCAGAAGGGGTAGATGCTGGCTACCGCGACATCATCAACTATTCTGTTTTTGCACTTATCAAAACCTCAGAAACCACATGACCATCCTCATTAGATTCCTCACCGGAGCCCTGTTTATCTTCTCAGGCTTCATAAAAGCCAATGACCCTATGGGCTTTGGCTATAAGCTCGAAGAGTATTTCGGGGTTTTTGGCATCACTTGGCTCAATCCTGCTGCCACCTTTTTAGCCGCCCTCATTTGTGTAATTGAAATGGGCCTTGGTTTGGCGCTACTCATCGGCTGGCGCCGCATGTTTACCCTTTGGCTACTCTTGGCCATGATTGTATTTTTTACATTCCTCACTTTCTACAGCGCTTGGTTCAATGTGGTAACCGATTGTGGCTGTTTTGGCGACTTCTTACACCTCACCCCATGGCAGTCGTTTAGCAAAGACATCGTGCTACTTGCGCTGATTTCTTGGCTATTTATCTGGCGCAATCAACTTCAATCGTTCTGGAGCAGCGATGTCCGTAATCGTTTGATGATTGCTTTTGTGGCTGCATCTGGCCTTTTTTCAGCCTATACCTGGGCCTTTTTGCCGATGATCGACTTTAGGCCGTATGCCATCGGCAAGAACATCCAAGAAGGCATGAAAATTCCCGAAGGAGCACCCATCGACGAATACAACGACACTTGGTATTATAAAGTAAATGGCGAAACCAAAACGTATACTACGGATGAGGCGCCCTGGGACTTGCCTGGAGCGGAATTTGTAGACCGCAAAACTGTATTGGTAAAGAAGGGTTACACGCCTCCTGTACACGATTTTACCATTACCGATTTAGATGGAAACGACTATACAGAAGATTTTTTGATAGCCCCAGCCACCTTATTTATTGTGGCTTACGACTTCAAAAAATCGCGCAACGACGCTTGGGCTGAAATTGGCAGCATCATCAAGTGGGCCGAAGTTAACCAGCTGCGGGTAGCCTTTTTAACCGCCAGTACCAACGAGCAAGTAGCCGAATTTAAAGCGGCTCGCGAGGCCGATTGGCCTATTTACATTACCGATGGCACCACACTTAAAACCATGGTGCGTTCTAACCCCGGCTTGATGGCGCTTAAGTCTGGAACGGTGGTGAATATGTGGCCTGCACGCAGCTTGCCAAGTTTGGTGGAATTGTCGGAGCTCTACCAAATCGACTAAAATGCTTTCTTACCTGCTCACACGGCTTGCCAACGGCTTTTTAGTGTTGTTTGGAGTGGTGAGCGTGGTGTTTTTTCTTTTTAACATCTTACCTGGCGATGCCGCGCAAATGACACTTGGACAACGCAGTGACATTGCTTCGTTGGAGGCGGTAACCAAAGAATTGGGGCTCGACCAACCGCTTTACAAGCAATATTTACTGTATCTCAACGATCTTTCTCCCCTCTCCGTACATGAAAAAACTGCTGAAGAGCAGCAGAAATATGGTTTTACCAGCTTACTTCCCCTTGGTGGCAATCGGTATATTTGTGCCAAAGCACCCTATCTCCGGCGGTCGTACCAAAGTAGGCAAACAGTGAATCAGATCATTGCCGCTGCGCTGCCCGGAACCGCTATTTTGGCTTTGAGTGCGATGCTCATCGCCACCTTTTTTGGACTGCTGCTTGGAGGAATTGCTGCTTTATTTGCCCAAACTTGGGTCGACCGTGCCGCCGTTTCACTGTCCATCGTTGGTATTTCGGCGCCTTCATACTTTGCCAGTATCCTCATGGCCTATTTATTCGGTTTTGTATGGCAGCGTTACACAGGCCTGTCTATGACGGGCAGTCTTTTTGAAGTTGATGCCTTCGCTGGACGCAGTTTAGCGCTTCAAAATCTCATTCTACCTGCCATCACGCTAGGCATCAGGCCCTTGGCCATCATTGTACAGCTCAGTCGCAACACCTTTTTAGAAGTGCTTTCGCAAGACTACATCCGCACTGCAAGGGCTAAAGGACTCAGCGAGTGGCAGGTGATGCGCCGGCATGTACTCCGAAATGCACTTGGCCCAGTGGTAACTGCGGTCTCTGGCTGGTTTGCTTCCCTTTTGGCGGGTGCAGTGTTTGTAGAATACATCTTTGGATGGAAAGGTCTTGGAAAAGTTACCGTGGATGCCCTCATGAAATTTGATTTACCTGTGGTGATGGGTGCTGTTTTATTTATCGCGGTAGCCTTTATCCTGATCAATATCTTAGTTGATTTGATATATGCTTGGCTAGACCCACGTATTCGATTACAATGAACCGCGTTTACCTCATCGGCCTGCCGGGCTCAGGCAAAAGCACCTCGGGCAAACGTTTCGCCAAACAACTCGGTTGGGCTTATGCAGATCTCGACAAATTAGTTACCATTCGAGCTGGAAGAGGTATCTCCTCCATCTTTCAAAAAGAAGGCGAGGCTGCCTTCAGGCAATACGAGCAAGCTGCTTTACACGAAACCGCAGCGAGTGCCAACATCGTTGTAGGCTGCGGAGGGGGAACGGCGGCATTTGAGAACAACATCGATTGGATGCGGTCGCATGGCGTGGTGATTTGGATAAACATCAGCTTAGTAGAGCTTGGCAAACGATTGCTCAAAAGTGTAAACGACCGGCCCATGTTCCCCGACCGCCACCCTGCCGCTATCCAACAACAATTACAAGCACTTTATGAAAGCCGCGAGCCGTTTTATCAAAAAGCTCACATTCAAGTAGATAGCGAAGCAGCATTGTTGCGCATCAACAGCTTAGTCATCGCTTCATATTAAGTACACATATATACAACAATGAGATAATCCTTCGGTAAAACCGAGTTCATAGCCTTGCGCTTATTTTGCAAAAACCGTTTCATGCAAAAGCGCAAAGTTGATATGGTAGTGATTTCTGATGTGCATCTTGGCACTTTTGGTTGTCGCGCCAATGAGCTCGTTCAATACCTCAACAGCATCGAGCCTGGATTAGTAATTCTCAACGGAGATATCGTTGATATCTGGCAGTTTCGCAAAAGTTATTGGCCGAAGTCGCATACCTTGGTAATCAAAAAGATTTTCGAATTCCTGAGTGCAGGCATCCCGATATATTACCTAACCGGCAACCACGACGAAATGTTGCGTCGTTTTTCGGGATTGAAGGTTGGTAACTTCCATCTCAAAGATAAATTGTTGATGGAGCTAGATGGTCAGGAGGCTTGGTTTTTTCATGGCGACGTATTCGACGTTACCATGCAGTATTCTAAGTGGTTGGCCAAGTTGGGCGCCGTGGGTTACGACACCCTGATCATGCTCAATAGCGTGGTAAATTGGTGCAGCGAAAAGCTAGGTAGAGGGCGCATCTCTTTGTCAAAGAAGATAAAAGACAGCGTAAAAACGGCGGTGAAGTTTATCAATGATTTCGAAAATGTGGCAGCCGACCTCGCCATCGACAACAAATATGCCTATGTAATTTGTGGTCACATTCACCAACCCAACATCAAAACCTACGAAAACGCCAAAGGCAAGGTTATTTACCTCAACTCTGGCGATTGGATAGAGAACTTAACATCGCTAGAATACCACCAAGGCGAATGGGTGATTTACAAACACGATGCTACGGAGCATGAAGTAGTAGACGTGAAGGCCATGAGCGAAGAAGTTTCTATTTTTGAGCTTTTCAAGCAAAGCCACAGCACCGAAGAGCTGGTTTTTTTGAGCAAAATCATCGCGCATAGCAAGACTGCTGCGATATAGCCTATATGAATATCTTATTTGCAGTGCAAGGCACTGGCAACGGCCATGTGAGTCGTGCCCGTGAAATACTTCCGTATTTACAGCAGCATGGTACGGTTTCGCTTCTCATTTCAGGCACACAGGTAGATGTTGGCGCAGCGATGCCCGTAAAACATCGGCACCACGGCATGGGCTTCGTTTTTGGCTCACAGGGTGGGGTCGACATGGCTAAAACCATTAGGCAACTGCGGCCTTGGACCTTTATTAAGGACATTCGACAGCTCCCTTTGCATCAATACGACATCATAATCAACGATTTTGAACCACTTACCGCTTATGCCGCCAAGGCACAAGGACGAAAAGTATATGGTTTGAGCCACCAAAGTGCCTTTTCCTCCATGCTTGTGCCGCGACCCTCTTACAAGCGTGATTTTTTTGCAGAATGGCTATTTCGCCACTATGCCCCATGCACCCAAGCCACGGCATTTCATTTCAAACGATACGATCATTTTATTGAAACGCCAGTAATCAGGGCTGAAATCAGAAACCTAACCCCAGTGCAAGGCGATCACGTTACGGTTTATTTACCTGCTTACGCCGATGATTTACTCATTCGTCACTTGACGAAACTCTCAGATATTCGCTGGGAGCTCTTTAGCAAGCACAGTAAAGCGGCATATTTATATAAAAACGTACAAGTAAAACCGATAAACAATCAAGATTACTTGCTTTCACTCGAAAGTTGTGTTGGATTGTTAACTGGAGGAGGCTTTGAAGCGCCTGCGGAAGCGCTGTTTTTAGGCAAAAAGGTGTTTATGGTGCCGATGAGCAACCAGTTTGAACAACATTGCAATGCCATTGCCGCTTTAGACCATGGTGCCGCAATGGCCCTTCAAATTGACTATCAGTTTATTGATCAACTCAACGGCTGGTTGAAGCAAGTACAAAACCAGAAAGTTGACTTTCCTGACCACACGGAGCAACTCATTCAAAAGGCAGTGGTTACAGCTTCCAAATGGTAAGCTAGGCAGCGCCTGTTTGAAAAGGTCTTAAAATGAATTTCTATTCATATAAATCAAATTTCATTTCATAAGTCTTTTATTATAATGAAATAAACAATTGTATGGGTTTTTGTATGGGGTTAAATTTTGCTTGAAAATGCGAGGAGACTTATTTTCAAGGGTTATCTGCTCGTATGTATTCCCCAAAAGCCTCGTTCAAGCACCTCCAGCTGCAAACTTGTATACTGATCACCCAATCAGCGCAAATGCCGCCGCAGCTAGAGACCTTGCTAGTATATCTTCTGGGACCTTCTTTGTCAGAATGGGTGTACTTAGATGCCTTTGAAACTGCTCTAAAAAGGAGCACGTTTCAAAACGTTATCCTGATTACCAACGACTTTGCTGGTTTGCAAAAAAAACTTGCCTCAAAGCGGGTTCAATCCCTTTCGAATAGCCAGAACTTTCACGTACTCGTTATTCAAAAAGCATTGCAACCATCCACTTTCTCCTACACACCGCACATTCGTTATGTGAACGCTTTGGACGGTAACTTACCGCCTCACCAGCTCAAGCGAGAACTTCAGCGAGAACTACGCTATATTAAAAAATTGATGCTATCAGCCCTTGCCGAGGCTTCACGGAGCCAACGCCAAGCATTGGCCACACTCAAGACTGAAGAATTCCGCAAAAAATTTGAATCCCTTATCCAGTCGCACTACTCCAATCATCGTTTTACAACGGCAGCCTTGGCAACAATGATGCAGATATCGACAAGTACCTTGGAACGAAAAACCTTTCAGCTCACTGGCAACACACCAAAACAGTACTTACTCGAGTATCGGTTGCAAAAGGCTAAGCAGGACTTGTCAAATTCCACTCGAAAAGTTGGCGAAGTGGCCACAACGCACGGGTTCGCTTCAGCCTCCTATTTTAGTATAAGATTCTTTGAACGTTTTGGGTTTAACCCCTCTCAAGCAAGGCAAAGGAAGCTAGCCATTGAGTAGGTTGCCGACTAAAAGCCCATGATGTATTCCTCTAATGTGGTTTCGAGGGGCAATCCCATTCTCTTACGCAGCCGATAACGCGATACACTCACGCTCTGCGGCGAAATAGCTAAAGTTCTAGCCACATCTTTCGTTCCGTAATGGATCCGTAATAGACAAGACAGCTTTTCTTCCGCAGCGGAAATTTCAGGATGCACATACCTCAATTTGGCAAGAAACTCAGGGTAAATATGGCTAAAATCATTTTCAAACAACTCCCAGTCCTCCTGCGTGAGTAGCCTCGCTTTTCGCAGCGCAGCCAAACGCTCTACCTTCACCTCGTCCACCATAATTTCTTCATCCGTTACTGCTTCCCTGTTAGGAAGTTTGATGCCGAATGTGAGATTTGGTTGTCTCTCGGTTTTTGTTCCTTCAAAACGCACTGGTTTTTGCTCAGCCGCCCACAAGCGCGCAATAGCCATTCGGAAATAAATAGCAGTGCCAATGATTAACAACATTAAAAATACTGCCACCATTTGCCATTGCCAAACAGTAGCGCCAGCTTCGGCATTCCTATTAGCCGAAGCCATCAGCAACGCGTCTCGTTCTGCTTTTATCTCCGCAGATTTTAAATGGAGCACTTGATGCAAGCGATGGAACTCTCGATAATATTCGAGTGCTTGATCATGCTGCTCTTTCACGGTCATGAGCTCAGAGATTGCATATAATACATATAAACGATAACGATCATTGTTCATACGAGTAGCTGTATTTAACGCCTCTCCAAGCACGTCAGTTGCTTCATCGTAGCGGTATTGATGCTTTAACGCAATGCCTTTGAAATAGAGCGCATACCACGTCATCAATTGATCAGCGGGAGCGGATAGCAGCACCAGCGCTTCGTCGCTCTCCATCAAGGCGCTTGAGTACTGCCCTGAAAATAAAAATTGTCTGGCTCGAAGTATATGCCAATGAGCCAAATCATCACTGGAAGCGCCTTTAGATGAAAAATCAGCTAATGCCTCAGCCACAGCGGGCAGCTCCTGCCACTCAATAGCCTGATTATGTTCGGGACATTCAAGTTCAAAATCACAAATCACTTTCCGTAACACCGGCTTCGCTTTTAACGAACCATAGTCACAGGCCTCGCCAGCACTGAAAATTATCTGCTCAAAACAACGCACAGCAGCAGTTGTCTCTGCTGATACAAAAACAAATACTCCCCAAAGCAATATGGTACGAACCAAGGTCATTTAAAACAATAGTGAAAATAAGCCCTGGCCTACCACAATTCCAAATAAATAAACAAAATGCTTCAAAAATGAAAAAACCATGGCTAGAATTGCCATGGTTTGTTTGATGGAATCGAGGCTTCTTACTGCTCCTCTGCATGCAGAAACTCCCAATTGCGAGCTTCAGCATTGTAAACGTTATGCAAATCTGGAAATTCGATGTATTCCTCCTCGCTGTTCATAGGCAAATAAGCGTCTAAAGCTTTGCCTGCAATTAGCTCCTTGAATAAAAACATGGAACGCTCGGTTAAAACGGGCTCTTTAAGTTTAAAAGTCCAAAATACCTCCTCATATTCCTCAATTTTATAAGTCTCTAAATCCACTTTCAGCTTTCCAGCTACAGCAATCCGCTTGGCATACAAACTTGGTGCAGGACGGTCCATTAAGAAATAGAATGCACCATCGTTTGTAGGGCTTAATGCTCTAAACTTAAAATCTGGCAAGAGACCATCATAGTACTCTTGAAACTGTGGCTCAAACTTGGTTTCATGCGTGGCCTTTCTTGGTAGCTTGGCGAGATAAGGTAAAATACGCAGCATCACGCTGTCTTGTTGCTCTGCCGACCAGTGTTGCTCAGGACTTAAATCTACTTCCTTTTCTGAATTACAGGCCATTAGACCTGAAAAAAGCACTGATAAGAGTATAATGTATTTCTTCATGGGATAAAAATAAGAAGACTTGCGACCATAGGCCGCAAGTCTCTATTATTTAACTCTAAAAATTAATTAGTAAGTGTTTCCGTTCGGGAAAAATGAAGCCCATCCGTCGGTCCAATCTGTGCCACCGAAAGCGCCACGGAAAGATACCGTTTGGAAATAACCACCACCAAGCTTAGTGTCTGTGAAAGCTGCACCGCTTTGTGAGATACCAGTGAAGCTTGCGAAGTTAGGATTGTTTGGGTAATCCAAGTTGGTAAAACGGAAGCCCATGATCAAATCAGGATTAACACCTGCATCTTGGAAGGCCTTAGCATAAGTCTTGCCATCTACAGTGATTCCTGTACCTGAAGTGAAGGTGGTATTACCATTCGCTTCCCAATAAGTACGAACGCTTGCGATGTCGTTACCTGTTCCAGCAGCAAATGGCGCAGCAGCACCACGAGCACCAATCGCTACCATGATGTTGTTAGCCACTTTACCTGTTCCGTTGGTGTACTGAGCTTCAGTTGAAGCACCATCCAAACGGAAACCTGTAGGGAAACCAGTTGCAATTGAATTAAATACTGAGATAGCAGTTCTGCGACGCAGGTGGAATGCATGCTGATAATTCGCTGAATGCTGACCAGAAGACTTCAAAGAGTCATGACGCGGACCTAATACTGTTACGTTAGAAAAGATACCAGATGTGTACGGCTGTACATCGTTACCAGCAGCTTCGTTGTCACACTCCCAACCGTTAGAACCAGATTGGTCAGCAGCATATGGATCACGGATAGCCAAACCAAATTGTACTTTACCAGACCAGCCAAAATCACAATCAAAATCATCATCCCATGTTCCGTGTGAAATAAGGTATTTGCCATTAGCAGTACCACCGAACCACTCAAAGCCGTCGTCACCACCGAAAGAAACCTGGCAATACTCCATTACAGTACCATTACCCAAGCCACCCATGGTGATAGAGTTGGTTTCGTTGTTAGGAGAAAGGGCAATGCCTGCATACTCAACACGCACATAACGCAAAGTGCCTGAGCTCTCTGTATCGAATGCAGTGCTCTGGAACGTACCAAAATTGGCTGCAGGTGTAATACCTTCGATAGCCGGATTGTTTTGGTTACAGTTAGCACGGCCTAAAATAACCAAACCACCCCAATCGCCTTTGTCGCGCTCACCTGGCTCTTGGGCCGAAGTCATTACGATAGGTGCATTAGCAGTACCATTGGCTTCAATTTTACCACCTTTCTTAATTACCAAAGTGCCTTTGCTGCGCTTTTCGCCGAGAATGATGGTTCCTGCTGGAATGGTCAACGTTTGACCACTATCCACGAAAGTTGTACCGCGGATGAGATACTTTTTACTTGCATCAAGCGTGCGAGAAGTCAAGTTGCCTTGCAATACCTCTAAGGTATCTACTGGTGGCTCTGGCTCTATCGGCGTTTTTTCACAAGCTGACAATGCGATTACTGTCGCTGACAATAAAAAGGCATTTTTGAAGAGTTTGTTCATTTTGTTTTGTTTGAATTTTCATCAAAAATAGAGGGCCAATATGATGCAAATGTTAAAATGCTATGAAGAGTTGGTAAAGAAATGTACCCTCCTATGCTGCTATAAGCAATTGATAATCAACAAAAAAGCCCGAATCAACGGGCTTAAATGATTTCGACGGCAGCTGAGGCTATCAAAGACGGAAGACAAAGGACCCACTCCACATTACGCCACGGCGAAAATGCATGATGAGGTCGTCGGGACTATCTGAATTGTAGTCGTATTCGATTTTGTCATTCCGATCAGTGTCCTGTACTAAAAGTGTTCGGGCATTAAAAATGTTGCTAATGCCAAACTTAATATCCACCCTTGCATTCATCTTTTTAGTCATTACCAAATCTAACATGTGCCGTGGCAATTCGTAAACCGTTGGGAAGTTGTCGTTGCCTACAAAGAAAATACGCGGACCAGCCACATTGTACAATAAACTCATGCTATTGCCACGCTCATCATCTCGATAATGCAGGCCCGCATTTACTACATAAGGCGATTGCCCTTGCAACGGCCGAATTTGGTCTTGTGCTAATTCTCCCTCACCACCTAAATCAACTTCTGTATAAATGTAGGAGGCGTTGGCTACAAGGAAAAAGCGACTGATGAAAGACTTCGAGGTTACGTCTCCAAGCGATTTACGCACTTCAACCTCAGCACCAAAATTTTCAGCAGAAACCGCATTGTCGAGTTTGAACTGCTGACTTAGGCCAACTGACTGTACGTATGTTTCGATAGGATTTTGAAAGCGCTTGTAAAACACCCCAACGCTAAAGGTTTCGTTATTCTGCGGGTACATTTCCCAACGCAGATCGATGTTTTGAATATCCGATTGAATCAAATTAGGTTCACCCACAAAGTTTACGTCGTACTTAAAGTTGTAGTACAAAAAGGGCGCAAGTTCACGTAACTCAGGACGATTTACCGTGCGGCTATAGGCCAATCGCACTAACCCTTTGTCATTGATGGTGTACGACAAATTAGCGAACGGCATGGGCGTTGGGTAGTTGTTGTTGATGTTTAGTGCTTCGGTTTGGGTAGCGCTGTTGAGCTGCTGATTGAAATACTCAAAGCGGAAACCTGTTGATAAGTTGAATCTTCCCATTGGGATATCAGCTGCGGCATAGGCTGCGGCCAAAGTAGTATTGGCATCGTACCTGTCAGAAGGATTGGTGCCTTCTATCAAACGCCAGCCATCTACTCTGCTGATGTTGGCCGGGTCAAATACCTCGCCTATTGGTAAGCGCACCAAACGCGTTTTAGTAGTCGGGTCACCAAAACCAGGATAAGCATACGACATCCAGCGTGCTTCAAATGTTCTGTACTTATAATCGAAATAAGTACCGGCTTTGAGGGTAATGGTTTCCTTTTTTTCGGGATCGCCGAGCTTGCGCTCAAAAGCTAGGCTGTTACTGCCGCCGAACTCATTTAAACGAGAGAAAAAGCGGGCGTTGTCAAATAAAGCAGCACCGGGAGGGTCGATAATGGTGTAAGGCGCATCTGGGTTGTCGATAGGGCGTGTGCTGCGCACCCGGCGAAAATCGGGTTCATTACGTGTTACGAATGAACCGCCTGCAATCCAAGTAAACTTACTGCGCTTATCTGCTGAGGTGTATTCGCCTTCTAATTGCGTGGTGGCGATGGTACGACTGAGGTACTGAAAGCTGTAGTTCAGGTATTCGTCGCCCAAGCGCTGTTGCGGCTCCACGCCACGGCGGATGATGGTACTGCGTTCACCGATTTGGTTAAACGTATTTCTCCAAGTGTAGCGCGCACGCTTGCTGGCGATTAAGTGAAAGTTACTGATGATGCCCACGCGAACTTCCGTTTCCATTTGTTGGTCTTCATAATCGAACATCACCGCACGCGAGGCATCAAATCGATTGCGCTCTACTTCGAGATGCTGCTGGCCCTGACCATAATTTACCGATGTCAAATTAGAGGCGTTTTTACCAAACATTTGAAAATTACGCCCAATAGTGAACCCAAGTTTGAAGTCAGGAAGCGTAAACTCGTTATTCACTTGAAAATTGTTCGATAGTGTTTTGCCGGCAGCCTCTACTTGATCTGCTGACAGGTTATTGAGATTCTCTGTAAAGTCTTTCGGAAGCGCCCTTCCTCTATCAAAACCGAGAAAATCAGTTTTACCAGCACGATTTACTTGGTAAGTATTAAACGTAGTACCCTGGCGATAACCCAAGCCAAAATTCACTTCTGTGATGTCGTACTCAGGTGCAATTTTTGTGTACAATTTGATAACGCCGCCAGCGAAATCACCAGGCAAATCGGCAGAACCCGATTTATAAATTAGCATGCGGTCCATAACCGAGCTCGGCAACAAGTCAAAAGAGAAGGCACGTGAATCAGGCTCGGTGCTCGGCGTAGAAATGCCATTGAGCATAACGTTGTTGTAACGCTGACCTAAACCACGGATCATTACAAAGCTATTATCAACAATGGTAACACCCGGAACGCGTGAGGCCACCTGCGCGGCATCCTTATCAGGCGAACGTGAAATCTCTTGACTCGACACGCCCGATACCACTTGCGTTGCCTGCTTTACTTCCATCAAAACAGCTGCTTCGGTATAGGTAATGCGATCAGCAACAATTTCAACAGCCGATAATTCGGCTATGTCTTCTTGCAAAACAATGTTTAAATTGGCTATTTGTCCTGCCACCACCTGCACCTGCATCTCCTTTGGTTTAAAGGATATGTAAGAAACGAATAGGGTATAAGTGCCTGGTTTTACATTTCCAATGTTGTATTTACCATCAAAATCGGTTGAGGAACCGATGTTTGTGCCTTTAATGATTACGTTAACGCCAATCAATGGCATTTTTGATTCATCTGTAACGATGCCTTTTATGCCCCCATTTTGAGCAAAGGCGGATGAAATCGTTAAGAAAAAAAGAAGCAGTGAGCGTAAAATTGGTCGCATTTGGCCTAAAAACTTTGTGCAAAGGACAACTTCGTATGTTATGTAAATGTTAAGTAGCTGTAAACAAATAATCAACTGCCTCTTGTAACGCTGAACACTAAACATCTCACTGCAAATACGTTGAAGTTTCTTATGCTAGTGCTAAAATACGCGCAGGAGGTGCAACCATATAGAAATTCAATATCTTCGTTTATTCAATCCTTATTTAAAGATGAAAAAGCTACTTTTTTTAAGCCTTTTGACAGGCTTTTTGTTTGTGGGTTGCAAAAAAGAAGACCCTAAAACTCCTGAAGAAATTTATTCAGAGCGCTTGGATGGTCGCTGGAACGTGGTATCACTAAACTATACGGCTTCCATAGCTTTTCCACCGCTGCCTGCTATTCCTATTGTAGGCACCAGCGCCAATGCAGGCAGCATTACCTTCAATCATGCTGCGAAGACTGCTAGCTATGACATTAAGTTTTTACCCAACATTCCGGCTATACCTGGTATCAATATAGATACTGTTCGTTTGAATGGCAGCGGCACGTATTCGAACACCCTCACCAACATCACGCTCACCGAAACCAATGGTCAGCTTTTGGTATTTAATGTGGTTGCCAATGAAGCCAATTTGCAACTGCTCAATACACAACTCAATTATCAACTCGACAGCACGACTACGGTTCCGGTAACCCTAGAAATGCGGTTAGGTAAATAATTTCTTAGAAAAAACACCTCAAGGCCTGTGTAACCCCACAGGCCTTTTTTATTTTTGACCAAAATACGCTCATGCTCGACACCCTGCTTGCCCCCCTCGACCACAGTCAGTTTTTTGAACAAGACGCCTATCTTGCCAATACCTTCGGCGCGAAGGTTCAAAAGCATCTGACTACTTTCCCTTCGCTCGAAGGCGTGAAGCTTGCCATCATTGGCGTACAAGAAGCGCGGCAACAACCCGATAACCCTGGTGCAGCGCATGGTGCCGACTTCATCCGCCAGGAGTTTTACCGGCTGTTTTGCATGGATACCGATTGCGAAATCGTTGATTTAGGCAATATTTTGCCTGGGCACAGCGTGCCAGATACCCATGTGGCCTTGCGAGAAGTATGTTGGAGCTTGATCAAACAGCAAATCATCCCCATCGTTTTAGGAGGCAGTTCTGATATGGCTTACGGCCAATACCTTGCCTACGCACAATATGACAGCACCATTGACCTGGCTGCCATCGACGCACGCTTTCATTTGAAAGATGATGGCGCAGAAACGATGACCAATGCCCAGAATTTTTTATTTAAAATCATTGCCCACCAGCCCAGTCACCTGTTCAACTACGTGAATTTGGGTTATCAGTCTTACCTCGTTGACCGCGAAGAAGTGCGCCTGCTTGAGAAACTCTTCTTCGATGCTGTGCGCCTTGGTGAAGTGCGCGCCAATATGGAGGAAGCTGAACCTTACTTACGTGCTGCCGACATGCTGTACATCGATGTTGCAGCCATTCGCAAAGCCGATGCGCCTGGTAACCCACTCGGCTCCCCCAACGGTCTGTTTGCGCATGAGCTTTGTCAACTCACCCGCTACGCCGGCTTAAGCGATAAACTCAGCTCTATCGGATTTTACGAATACGACCCGGGTAGCGATCGTCAATTGGTAACTGCAGCCACCCTGGCGCAAGCCATTTGGTACTTCATAGATGGTTATGTAAACCGCATGAACGACCAGCCCAAAGTAAAAACCCGCACTTTTATCAAATACACAACGACTTTAAAGGCCGGAAAGCACGACTTAGTGTTTTATAAAAGCAAAAAATCAGGGCGCTGGTGGATGGAAGTTACGCTGCCTCCCATCAAAGGAAGTAAAAAGGAGCGCACACATTTGGTGCCGTGCTCATACAACGACTATTTGATGGCTGGTAAAGACGAATTGCCCGACAAATGGTGGAAATTTCACCAGAAGTACATGGTTTAAGTCTATTCAAATTATCTCCCTGCAACAACATCCAGCAGCACAGCCGCAGGACTCGCCTAAGCTAAAGTCACGTAGTTTTCCATGGCCATACCCCGGGAGCCTTTCACCAACACCACGGCCTCTTGCCAGCGGTTAATGGGTTCAGCGGCTTGCAAACTGGCCAAATCTCCATAAAAACGAAAGGCAGGAAAGGCCGCAGCATGCGCACCAAATAGGGGGCCGCATAACAGTACCTCTTCAATGCCCTTTTCTTGCAACAGGCTGAGCAGGGCCAAATGTTCGGCTTCAGCGGCATCGCCCAACTCAAACATATCCCCAAAAATGGCCACCCGCTTGTTTGAACGAATGCCCGCCAAATTTTCAACGGCGGCTTGCATGCTGTGTGGATTGGCGTTGTAGGCATCGAGAATGATGCGATTGCCATGCAACTCGAGCAGCTGCGAACGATTGTTGGCCGGCTCGTAACTGGCCAAGGCCTCATTAATTTTATGGTAGGGCACGCTCAAGTGACGAGCAATGCAAGCAGCCGCCAATAGATTCACAAAGTTGTACCGCCCATACAATCTGGTTTCAATTTGTGGAGCACGCAGCATCAAACGGTAGCTGTTTTCCCACTGAAAGCGCAACTGCCAGTCAGAGTCGAGCAATCGCCCCACGCAATCCGCCTCCTTGTCTTCACCATAATAAATGGCCGAACGCAACTTGACAGTATAGGCCATCAAATCGGTGTTTTCGTAATGCACAAAGGCCTGTCCGCCGGTTTGCGCTAAATATTTGTACAATTCGCACTCGGTTTCGATGATGGCCTCAAGACTGCCGAAGCCTTCTAAATGCTCTTTACCGACCGAGGTCACCACCCCAAAATCGGGTTGGGCTATTTCACACAACGGCATCACTTCGCCGGGGTGATTGGCGCCCATTTCGATCACCGCTACTTCAGTATCTAACGGCATGCGCAGCAGGGTAAGCGGCACGCCAATGTGGTTGTTGAGGTTGCCGGGGGTGGCCCAGCAGCGGTAATGACTGCCGATGGCGACTTTTAGCAGCTCCTTGGTAGTGGTTTTGCCATTTGAGCCTGTTACACCGATTACTTTAAGTCCGGGCAACTGCCTTCTATGATGTGCAGCAAGCTGTTGTAATGCTTCCAAAACATCATCAACCAATATAAAGCGGTCGGTTAACCCAACTTGAGGCTCATCAATAACCACCCATGATGCGCCTTGCTCAAGCGCCCGTTCGGCAAATAAATTGCCGTTAAAACTGGGGCCTTTCAACGCAAAAAAGAGGTCTCCTGCCTTGATATTGCGGGTATCAGTGGTAAAAGCGCCGCTTTGGGCCTGGAAATGCTCGTATAAGGTAGAAATGGTGTCTTTCATAAAGGATGCCGCTGAAATAGGATGGCTAAATTCGTAAAAAACGAGTTTATAACCGCTGAATAGTCATTAAATATCCTGCTTTTTGCGTTTTAACATTTTTTCCTGCCCTCATCAATCCTAAAAAGCAAATAGCCCAACCCCAAATCGATTAAATTACGATTAAAAGGCAGTTCACATCTTACCAATAGTTACCTTAGAGAAAATTGTTTTATGAGAAAACTGCTCCTATTACTCCTGCTACTTTCGGCCCAGCAAATGGCCAGCGCGCAGTTTTTTCGTTTTGAGCCCTATGGAGCAGTAGGCGTGCAGCAAAATGGCTACACCTTAAAATACCCGTGGGTAGGAGGCTTGGCAGCACCTCAATTCCAAGAAATAGACATGGATGGGGATGGCATTGAGGACTTGGTTGTTTTTGATCGGGTAGATGAAACTACCACCGTATTGCTTCGAAAAATGGAAAGCGGCGTTTATCGGTGGGTGCCTGCTCCTGATTATGCGTACGCATTGCCAAAGATTCGCGACTGGTTTTATTTGATTGATCTGAACGGAAACGGTCGCAAAGACCTGTTCACCGGTTCAAATGGTGGTGTTACCATATACGAGAACGTTGGCAATGGACCCAGACCTGCTTTTGTATTAAGAACACCCGCCCTAGATGTGCTGTGGGATTTTGGCTTCAGAGCTGGTATTTTGGTAATGAACATCGACCGGCCTGGCATTGCTGATTTTGATGGAGATGGAGATGTGGACATCATTTCATTCGACAATTTCGACATCGGTAAGGTTACCCATTTCCGCAACATGTCGGTGGAGCGGTATGGCCATGCCGACTCTCTCGACTATCAGGTTGTTTCGCGTTGCTGGGGAAGGTTTGAGGAGAGCCAGTTCAATTCGAACATCACCACTGGACTAGCGGCCAATTGTTTTGCCCCGCTCCCTATGCCAGGTGTGGTGGCGCGTGTGCAACACATCGGCTCTACCATTACCCCCATCAACGCCGATAAAGACAGTCTGATGGACATTTTACTCGGTGATGTAGAGGCATCGAGTTTGAAATATCTTCGCAATGGAGGAAGCAACGACACTGCACGCATCACGCAAGTATTCAATAGCTTTCCGCATTATGATACGCTGAGCGAGGTGAGGATTTTTCCTGCAGGTTACCTCATTGATGTTGATTATGATGGCCGCAAAGACTTGGTTATTGCCCCGAACGACTATTATGCCTCCTCCCTCACCAAGCATGTGTGGCATTATCGTAACCAGAGCACTTCGCTGCGAGATTCATTTCGTTTAGTGAGCAAGGCATTTTTAATCGAAGACATCCTGCAATACTACACCAATGCTGCACCGTTGGCAGTAGATATTACCGGCGACGGCAAGCAGGATCTCCTCGTAGCCTTTGAAAACGGCCAATACAAGGGGGTTGTGCATTACTACCAAAACATTGGCAGCGTAGCAGAGCCCTTGTTTAATTTAGTGGATACTAGTTTTTTGCAGTTAGATAGTTTAAACATTCGGTTTCCAAGAATGGCGGGTGGCGACATAGACGGCGATGGCAAACAGGATTTGCTCATTGGCACTTTTGATGGTCCTATACTCCACTACAAAAACACGACAGCCAACGGAATCCTCGCATTTAACCTGGAAAGCACCAATTTTCAGCAATTGAGTTTACAAAATGCTAGCGCCCCTGAATTAGTTGACCTCAATAGAGATGGCAAACTCGATTTATTGATAGGTACACGTTCGGGCGAGGTGCAGTACCGCCAAAACATTGGCACTACAACCCTACCGCTGTTTAGTTTGATTACCAATACCCTGGGCAACGTGCGCGTTTCCAGTTTTTTCACTGGATTTGCTGTGCCACGGGTTTCCGACTTTAATGCCAATGGCAACTACGACCTGATGGTAGGCGCTGAGAATGGCAAGGTCTACTTTTATCCCGATATTGAAGGCAACCTAACAGGCACCTTTGCCAATCGCAGTTTGGCTTTTTTCTACCCCAACACCGGCATTTACGACAGTACCAGACATACCCTTTATGCCACACCTACAGTTGCCATGCTGAATGGCGACACGCTGCCAGACATACTCATTGGCACCTTCAGAGGGGGTGTTGTAGCCTTTAAAAACAGCTTAAGCAATGTCAGCGTGCCTCATTTAGGGGTTCAGCTACCGAAAATAAAACTATATCCTAATCCAAGTACGGATGGCCTCGTCAACATAGCTGTTGAAGCGTCTGATGCACCTATTGCTGACATCCAGCTGTATGATTTGCAAGGCAGGCTATTGGAGCGTTTTCGTTTTACAGGACTTGAATCGGCTGTGCAATTACAAACGCAAAGTACAGGCTTACTGCTAGTGCGCATTCAGCTTCAGGATGGACGGTGCGCGCACGAGCGCTTCGTAGTACAAAGGTAAAACGACTTGTATGTTCATGCTTTTGCAATACTTTGCATAAATACAGGAGAAGTTCGCAATTAAGTCCTATTTCGTTTATTTTTACACTTTAAATTTGCCTCTAAAGAAGGGTAAAGCCTATTTATGTCGGTTAAAGTACAGGATCTTACTAAAATTTACGGAACTCAAAACGCCATCGACCACATCAGCTTCGACATTGCTGAGGGTGCGATTGTAGGTTTGTTGGGCCCAAATGGTGCGGGCAAAAGCACCACCATGAAAATTCTAACCGGTTTTATTCCTCAAAGTAGCGGACAAGCATGGGTGCATGGGTACAACGTGGCGGAAAACAGCTTAGAAGTGCGCCGCCTTACTGGCTACCTGCCCGAAAGCAATCCTTTGTATACCGATATGTACGTGCAAGAATATTTGCACTACGTAGCTGGTTTTTACCAAGTAGCGCGCAAGTCGGCTCGGGTCAAAGAAATGATCGATATCACCGGTTTGGGCATAGAGCAGCATAAAAAAATTGGCCAACTATCAAAAGGTTACCGCCAACGAGTAGGCTTGGCGCAAGCCATGATCCACGACCCGAAGGTGTTGATTTTAGACGAGCCTACATCGGGCCTGGACCCTAACCAATTGGTGGAAATTCGTAAGCTGATTATTGAAATTGGTAAGCAAAAAACCATCATCCTCAGCACCCACATCATGCAAGAAGTGGAAGCCATGTGCGAACGCGTCATCATCATCAATCGTGGCAAAATGGTAGCCAACGACAGCGTGGCGCAACTCCAAAAAAGGGCAACGGGTGCGGCGAGTGTGCAGGTGGAGTTCAGCGCAGCGGTAGAAGCAGCAGTGCTCAAAAAATTGCCTGGTATTATCGACGTCAAAAACGAAGGCGGCAACCGCTGGCTGGTAAGTGGCAATGCCAAAGCCGACATCCGCAAGCTGCTGTTCGACTTTGCTGTTCAAAAGCAACTAACCGTTTTGAGTCTCAACCAACGCGAAAACTCCCTTGAAGAAGTATTCCGTGAATTAACCCGTAAAAAATAAGGCATGTTCACTGTTTTTAAACGCGAAATCAGCAGCTTCCTCAGCTCCCTCATAGCCTACATTGTAATTGTGGTGTTTTTATTGGTAACGGGATTGTTTATGTGGGTGTTTCCCGACTACAGCCTGCTCGACTATGGTTACGCCAGTCTCGACCAACTTTTTGTAATTGGCCCTTGGCTGTTTATGTTCCTCATTCCCGCCATCACCATGCGTTTTTTCTCCGAAGAAAAGCGCACAGGCACCATTGAACTGCTGTTTACCAAACCAGTTACCGATTTACAAATCATCCTCGGCAAGTTTTTGGCAGGCTTTGCGCTGGTTATTTTTGCCGTGCTGCCTACCGTTCTTTATGCCATCACCCTTTGGTTTCTGGCCGACCCTGTTGGCAACATAGATACTGGCGGTATATTAGGCTCCTACATCGGCCTGCTTTTGCTTGGTGCAGTATTCGTGAGCATAGGTATTTTTGCATCGGCCATCACCGACAATCAAATTGTGGCGTTTATCCTAGGTTTGTTCCTTTGTTTTTTCATGTACAGTGCCTTCGATAGCTTAAAGCTGCTGAACTTGCCAGTTAAGACCCAGCTCATTCTTGAGCAATTGGGCATCAGTTCACACTTCTACGCCATGGGCAAGGGTGTAATCGACACCCGCGATTTGGTTTATTTTGGAAGTGTAATTAGTCTTTTTGTGATGTTAACTAAAACCGTTTTGGAGAGTAGAAAATGGTAAAATCGCAAAAAACCAGCCGCTCCAACCGCAGCCAGTCTTTGGTGCGCATTACCCTGCTGCTCGCCATTCTCATTGTAATCAATGTATTAGCGAGCTTTGTGTACACGCGTTTTGACCTCACCCGAGAGCGCCGCTATTCATTGGCGCCAGGTACAAAAGAGTTGCTTACGGGCTTGAAAGACGTGGTTTACATCAAAGTATATCTGGAGGGCGATTTTCCTCCGGGGTTTCAGAAACTACAAGGCTCGGTAAAAGACATGCTTGCCGAAATGCGGCGTTTGGCTGGCGGGAATTTGGAATTTGAGTTTGTAAATCCCGCCGACCAGCCTACCGAATTGGCCACCAATCAATTGTACGAGCAATTATACAAATTGGGATTGCAGCCTACCGATTTGCAGAACCGCACAGCTGATGGCATGGCACGCAAAGTCATTTGGCCAGGCGCTGTGGTTTATTACCGCACCAAAGAAGTCGCCTCTAACTTTTTATTAGGTGCCGGCGCAGGTGGCAGTCCGATGGAAATCATCAATGCTTCCGAAGAAGCCCTCGAATACACCCTGGCCAACGCCATCAAAAAAGCCACCAGTTTATACAAGCCCCGCATCGCCTTTACCGATGGGCACGGCGAGCTTGATGGCGTGGCCACCAGCGACATTGCTCGGGCGTTGAGTGAATTTTACACGCTGCAGCGCTATGATGTAAAAAGCATTGAGGCCGTTCCGCAAGACATCAACCTCTTGGTAATTGCCAAGCCTACGCAAAAGCTTACCGATTGGAGCAAGTATAAAATCGACAACTTTATCATGCGCGGCGGTAAGGTATTGTGGCTGTTGGATGGCGTGGGTGCGGCTATGGACAGCATGAAGACCGATAACTTCTTTATGGCCATGCCAAATCAGCTCGGTTTAGACGATATGTTGTTCAAATACGGCGTTCGAATCAACTCCGACCTGATTCAGGACGTAAAAGCATCGCGCATTCCGATTGTTTACGGTACGTTGGGCGGTCAGCCGCAGCAGAAGCTCTTTCCCTGGTTTTACTTCCCACTCATTAGTGGCGAAACCCAGCACCCGATTGTACGTAACCTCGACCCCATTGCCTTCCAGTTTGTAAGCAGCATCGATGTGGTGGATGCACCTGGTGTCGACAAATCGATACTCTTACGCAGCAGCAACCTCAGCCGCAAACTCATGGCACCCGTTCGGGTAAACCTCCAACTGGCTACGGAGCAAAGCAAGGAGGAACAGTTTAACAAGCCCAATCAAAATGTGGCAGTACTCTTGGAAGGCCAGTTCCCCTCTTTCTTTAAAAACCGCTACCTCAACGAATTTGCTCAAAAAGCCATCGATTCGCTTGGAATGTCGCAAAAAGAAGTCAGCGTAAAAACCAAAATGATTGTGATTTCGGATGGGGATGTGATCCGTAACCATGTTCGAAAAAACTCACAGGAAATTTACCCGCTGGGTTTTGACCGGTATACCAACCAGATGTATGGCAACAAGGTGTTCCTGATGAATGCCATCGACTACTTACTTGATGACGCTGGGCTAATCAACGTACGCTCCAAGCAAATCACCTTACGGATGCTGGATGGCAAAAAAGTAAGTGAACAACGCAGCCGCTGGCAAGCCCTCAATTTAGGCTTACCCGTGGTACTATTACTCATTTTTGGTTTCGGCCGAAACCAATGGCGCAAACGCAAGTATGCGCGCAAACAACTCTCTTGATGAAAAAGAACTTACTATATGCTGCTGTATTAATCCTGTTGCTAGCTGCCGCTTGGTGGATTACTCAAAAGGATGATCGGAGCACCCTTGACCCGAACGAAACGGTATTTAGCGTAGAGGATACTGCCAGTATTGACCGCATTTTTATTGCAGATAAATCAGGCCGTTCAATACTTGCTGAAAAAGAGCCTGATGGCCGCTGGCTGGTTAACGACACCTACTATGCTCGTTGGGAAGTAATTGACTACATCCTTGGTGCTTTTCGTCAAATGGAAGTACGGATGCCTGTGCCAAAAGCTGGGGTTGAAAATGTGAAAAAACAACTCAGCGTTACCGGCAAAAAGGTAGAGCTGTACAGTAAGGGCAAAAAAGTACAGGTGGTGTATGTTGGGCATGCTACCATCGACTCACGCGGCACCTATATGATTAAAGAAGGTGCAGAAACCCCTTTCATCATTCACATTCCTGGTTGGGAGGGCTATTTATCGCCTCGCTTTTTTACCAATTTGCAAGACTGGAGAGAGCAAGTTATCATTAAGTTACATCCCGATAGCATCGCCAGCATTGCAACCGAATTCCCAAATGCACCGGCTGAAAGCTACGTCTTGAGCATCAATCCTGATAAAACATTTACTTTACTAGACGGCAGCGGTAAACCACAAGCCATGGGCAACGACGCCCGTGCAAAATCCCTTTTTGCCGGTTTCAACAAAGTACAGGTAGAGTCTTTCGACAACCATGGCGTTATGCGTGACAGCATTGTGAACATGGCCCCATCTTGGCTCAACCTAAAAGTGACAGAAAAGAATGGAAAAACGCACACTTTTACAACCTACTTCAAAAGTCAACTCAACCAGCTTGATGTGGTTTTACTTGACGTAATGCCTGATTTAGATCGTGATTATTTATTTTACAAAGAAGGTAATGAATTTGCTGTGATACAAAAACGGGCGATGCCTTGGTATTATGTCACATTATCTCAGCTGAAAAGCAAGGATTGAGCGAAGAAAAATTATCTTTACAAACTGAATGTTTTGCTAAAGACGCTTAGAACATACGTTAGCAGCAAGCGCAGTCAATTTGGCCCTGTGGCCACCCAAATTCGTAAAGCCAAACTCAAGGATAATGAAATTCATTGTTTCTACTAACTCATTGTTGAAGCACTTGCAAAGCGTGCAAGGTGTTATCAACAGCAGCTCAGTATTGCCGATTCTAGACAATTTTTTGTTTGAGATTGAAGACAAGAACCTGACCATCTGCACCACCGACTTAAACACCACTATGAAAACCTCTTTGCCGATTGAAGGCAAGGGCAAGGCCAAAATAGCAGTGCCAAGCAAAATTTTGCTCGAAACCCTCAAGTCGTTGCCAGATCAACCCATTACTTTTTCGTTCGACGACAACACCTTTGCCATTGAAATCAATACCGACAAGGGCAAGTACAAGCTTTCGGGCGAAAATGGGGAGGATTTTCCTGCCATTCCTGAAGTAAGTCGTACGAGCAGCTTCAGCATGCCAGCCAGCGCGCTGCTTTCGGCGGTTACCAATACGCTTTTTGCGGTAGGCACCGACGAGTTGCGCCAAGCCATGACGGGGGTTAAGTTTGAGCTCGACACCAACAGCATTAACTTTGTAGCCACCGATGCTCATAAATTGGTGCTTCATACCATCAAAAAAATCGCCATTGAAGAAACTGGCGGTTTTATTGTGCCTCGGAAAGCCCTGAACTTGTTAAAGTCAGCCTTACCAGGCGACGATACATTGGTAACTGTAGACCATAACAGCACCAATGTTTTCTTCTCATTCAAAGAAATTCATTTGGTTTGTCGCTTGATTGATCAGAAATACCCTGATTATACCGCGGTTATTCCAAAAGACAATACCAACATCCTCACCATCAACCGTGCAGAGTTTTTGAACACGCTTCGTCGTATTTCCATCTACTCTAACAAAACCACTTACCAAGTACGCCTCAAAATCAAGGGCAGCGAGTTGCAGGTATCGGCAGAGGACCTCGATTTTTCGAACCAGGCTGATGAAACTTTGGCCTGCGAGTACAGCGGCAATGATATGGAGATCGGCTTTAACGCCCGCTTCCTCATCGAAATGCTCAATACGCTAGGAGGTGCCACGGTGCGATTCGAAATGAGTTTGCCTAGTCGCCCGGGTGTTATGCTCCCTACCGACCAAGAGCCAAATGAAGAGACCCTCATGCTCATCATGCCGGTGATGCTTAATACCTACGAATAAGAATTTATCCTGTTTGTGCAGGGCCTCGTTCTTCGGAACGGGGCCTTTTTTTTGCAATAGCTATACAAATGAGCACAAAAAAGCTGGATGCGAGGGTTCACATCCAGCCATAAACTCGAAAGAAAAACGCTTTACCGTTTCGCCAACCAAGGCGATGGATCTATTTTAGTGGTACCGCGCCACACTTGCAACTGCACTTCCGCCTTGTTCTCTTCTTCATCAAAATGCACCGAGCCGATGGTTTGGCCTGTTTCTATTTTACTGCCTTTGCTAACACTCACTGTTTCGAGATGCGCATACACCGTCAAATACTGTCCATGTCGTACAATAATGGCCTTCTGCATGCCTGGAATACTCACGACTGCTGTTACCTCGCCTCTAAAAATAGCTTTTACCTCAGCCGACTTAGCGGTTCGGATACTGACACCATCGTTGCGCACCTTTACATTCTTCAACACAGGGTGCGGGTGTTCTCCAAAGGACTCGCTGATGAAGCCTTTGCTCACTGGCCATGGCAGTTTGCCCTTGTTGGCTTCAAAATCTGCACCTAATGCCTTGGCTTCTGGCGTTAGCTCAAACTCCTCTCTGGTAGTTTTCGGCGTCACCGATGGCTTCTGCCCGACCTTACGCTGGCGCTCCGCCTCTTGTCTACGGGCTTCTTCTATTTCGCGGCGGATAATGTCCTCAATCGTTCTTTGCAAACGTGCACGCGCAGCTTCTTTTTCTTGCAGCTCCTTGCGCAACTGCTTCTCGTTGTTTTGTAAGGTGCTTACGAGTTGATTGGTTTTGTCGCTTTCGTAACCCAGTAAGGTCTTCTGCGTTTCCTCCTCAGCCACCAAGCTCACCCGTTCCACCTTCTTCTGCTCTAGCTGCGCTATGCGGCGATTGAGGCCCTCCTGCGTTTTGTTTATCAGCCGCACCTGCGTTTGACGGAATTCATTGTACTGCTGCAAGTACCGCAAGCGCTTGAAAGCTTGGTTGAAGTCTTTGGCCGATAACACTAAAATCACGTTACTGTAATTACTGCGGTTGCGATACGCCACCTGCAACATTTTACCATATTCGGCTTTGAGCTTTTGTAAATCGCGTTCCAAGGAGCCAATGAGTTCAGCAAGGTTATCAATTTGTACCTGCGTAATGGCAATATCATTGTTGTAGTTTTCAATCAAGCGCTGCCGCACTTGAATTTGCTTGCGCAAAGTAACCAGCTGGTTAACGCTGGCCGCTTTTTTGCGCTGCACTTCTTCGATTTGCTTCTTGGTGAAATTAATTTGCTCGATGAGCTTATTTCGCTGGTTTTCAAGCTGCTTTTTGGTTTGCGCCTGGGCCCCAAACGTGAGCAACAACAACAATAAGCCTACGCTAATCGATGCGCGCATAACTGCTCGGGATGCTGAAAGGATAGGTCTGCCCATTTTCTAGTGCAAATTTGGAAAAATTTATGTCAATCGTGCCACTTTCTTTGCCTTCTATCAGTAACTGTACATTTTTAGGTAGCTGTTTGCCCTCAAATGCGGTGAATTCCACAAAACGTACGGTGAGTTTTTGACCGGCTTGAGTCACCTCCAACTGCTCGAGCTTATCGCCTGAACGAGCTGGCTGAAGGAGATAGCGCAATCCATCTACCTGGAGTTGCATTTGGGTAGCTTGTGCGTCCAATCGGCTTCCCTTGGCCATAAAGCCCACATTGTTGAGTAGCAAATCTTGCAGCGCTGCAAATTGAAGCGGGGCCTTGCTTAGCTCAGCAAGCCAAGCGAAGGGCTTCTCGAGGTATTGTTTGTTGAGGCGATCGACAACAAATACGCTGTCGGGACGAATGAGCACCCGGAAGGCCTCAATGCCCAACATGGGCTTTACGCTGATCCAAATTTGTTTGTCTTTTTCGATTTTCAAACTCACCGGCGAACTCAATTGCTGGTCGTTCATAGCTACAGTGATACCACCGTTCATGCTCATTTCCGAAAAGCTAAAGTCGTTACGCAGCAATTGCTGGAACCGCTGATCGGCGGTGGCCACAACAGTGTTTTCGGCGCCTTCGCCACCAGCAGCCGCGTTGCGCTTACTTTTACAAGCTGCTGTACCCAAAACCAGCAGCAGCATCCAAAGCCAAAGCTTATTCATATAGCGTTCCTTCTGCTATTTTGCGGTCAATAAAATCTGAAGTAGCACCCGCAGCCTTGGCACGCAACCAGAGCTTTAGCGCTTGTTCTTTTTCATCCAACTTATAGAGAATGTCGCCCATATGCTCCAAAAGCGTCCCATTCTCTCCCTGCGTGGCCGCAATGGCGTCGTTCATGTACTTTTTGGCATCCGTATATTTACCGAGCTGGTACAATATCCAACCGTAAGTATCGAGGTAAGACGGGTTTTGTGGCTCTAAACGGAGCGATTTACGCGACATTTCTTCCGCTTTTTCAAGGTTTACCTTGCGCAAACTGAGGTAGTAACTGTAGTTGTTAAGCACTAGGGCGTTGTCGGGATTCAACCGCAACGACCGGTCGTAGCTCAAATCACCTTCTTCATGCTTACTGATAGCATTGTAAGCATCGCCCAAACTGGCATAAAACTGCGCCTCCAATTGCGTATTGCCGTAAACTACTTTTGCACCTGCGCGCAGCAGCTCTATCGATTTATCGTGCTGCTTCCCCTGCAACAAGGCAACCCCTCCTAAAAAGAAAGGCACAGGCTGGTTGGGAAAAAGATCTATCGCTTTTTGCGACTCGCTAGCCAAGAAAACAAATTGCTGCGTTTCCAACAAACTAAGCAAGTACTGCTGCCAAACAGTATATTTTTGGGCGGCTACATCGGTATCTATGGCCTTTTGATAGGCCACAACAGCACCAGAAAAATCGCGACTGTGGTATAAGAAGTCTGCACGAATAGCCCACGACTTGGCATCATCGGGATGCACGCGGGTGAGCGTTTCACTCAGTTCCAAAGCCAAATTTCGCAGCTTTGGATTGCGGTCAAAATCTTCAAACAAATTAAGGAGTACCTGCACCTTCAAGTCAATCTCCACGTCCGAAAAGCCAAATGCCTTACTGAGATAGCCATAGGCTTGGTCATCTTGCTTCAAAACCCGAGTTACATCAGCCAAAGCGAAGTAAATTTTACCATTTTCGGCATCAATGGCCAAGGCTTTTTCAAACTCAATTTTAGCCTTGGCATAGGCCTGTTGCTCAAAGTACAGCTGCCCCAAGTATAAAATAAAGTCGATATCATTTGGAAACGCCTCATTGAGCTTACGGATTTCCTCCACCGCTTTTTCGGGTTTTTCAAGCTTGATCCAATATTGACGCTTTTGCTCGGCTAGCTCAGGGCCAGGACCGCTCACTCTTTCAATTTCGTTGAGCACTTTGATGGCCTCGGCATACTGGTTTACTTCGCCATGCAACATCGAAATGTCGAGCAACACCGATAAAGCTTCTTGCTCAGGCAGTTTACTCAAGCGGCGTAAAACAGGAATGGCCTCCTTTTGACGGCCCAACTGCCGCAACAAATCAGCTTCTAATCGCAAATACCAGCTGTTTTGCGGGGATAAGGCGGTGGCATTGGCGGCATATTCGTGTGCGCGAACAAACTCTTGCCGCGACATGCTCGTGCGGGCCACCTCGTAGTGCGCCTGCGCTATCGTTGGATCCCGTTTAATGATTTCGACAAATAAATTTTCGGCCACACCCATATTGCCAATGAGCTTCTCTTTTTGCGCATTGAAAAATAAAAAGTCGATTTCCATACGCTCGCTTTCGCTGAGCTCACGGGCGGCGACACGGTTATCTTTGGTCGAAGTGCTGGATTTTCGGCTGGCACAGGCGCTACCTAAGAGCAACAAGGCCAACAGTCCACCTAAAAACGGTACCCTCATTCAGTAATTACGTTATAGTCGCCCACGCTCAAATCGCGAGAACGGCCATTCAAAACAGCATGGTTACCCACCATGGCGTTGTGCAGCAACACCGACCGCAATTGCGTGTTGGTTTGAATGATGCTGTTGCTTATTACGCTGCCCATGATTTGGCTGTTGTCGCCCACCGAAACGTGTGGCCCTATCACCGCATTTTCGATTACCACATTTTCGCCAATGTAACAAGGCGCAATGATGGTGCTGTTGGTTATTTTCGCCGAAGCAGCTTGCAACGGTTGTGCTTTAATAAACTCTAAATAACGCTGGTTGGTATATACAGTGGCATCTTTATTACCGCAGTCAAGCCACTCCGTTACTTTCCCAGGGAAAAACTGCGTGCCCTTTTGTTTCATGTTTTCGAGGGCATTGGTAAGTTGGTACTCTCCTTTTTCACGGATGTTGTTATCGAGGAGGTACTGGAGCTCCGACTTCAAATAAGCGCCATCTTTGAAGTAATAAATACCAATGATGGCTAAATCAGAAATAAACGTCTCGGGTTTTTCATGGAATTCGCTAATGTGTCCATCTGCCGCAATTTTCACCACGCCAAAAGCGCGGGGATCCGCTACCTGATTTACCCAAATAATACCTTCGTGTGAGGTGTCGAGTTTAAAATCGGCCTTGAATAGCGTATCTGCAAAAGCCACAACTACTTTACCGCTCAAAGCCGACTGAGCACACATGATGGCATGGGCCGTACCCAAAGCCTCGTCTTGATAATGAATGGTGCCAACGGCGCCGAGACGAGCAGCTATATCCTTTAACTTGGCCTCTACCGCTGCGCCAAAAGTGGGTGAAATGATGTAGGCAATCTCGTCAACAGCTTCGTTACAAACCTGTACAATGTCTTCCATCAAACGCTCTACAATAGGCTTGCCAGCAATGGGCACCAAAGGCTTAGGCACCGTGAGGGTGTGGGGGCGCATGCGTTTGCCGAGACCGGCCATAGGGACGATAATTTTCATGGGAGGCTGTTTTCGAAGATTAAAAAATGAGCTTACGAAGTTACGGATTTGAATAGCTTTTCGGTTACAAGTCCTTGCACTACATATACAAAAAGTAACAAAACCCGCAGCACCCAAAGCGTTGGCTCAGATAGATAACCTTGTAGCCAGCCTTCTAAAAAGAAAAACAGCAGGGCCAAGCCCACATAACGGGCCAGGCGTTCCAAGTTATAGGGCACCGGATAGTGTTTTTGTCCTAGCAAATAACTCGCGCCCATCATCATAAAATAACAGACCAAGGTAGTGTAAGCCGAGCCAAGATAGCCGATCTCTGGTATCAACAACCAGTTACCAACAAGCGTAATCGCAGCCCCAAAAAAGGAAAGGTACATGCCCCAGCGGGTTTTATCAGCCAGTTTGTACCAAACCGACTGGTTATAATACATCCCCAAAAAGAGGTTAGCCAGCAGTAAAATGGGCACCACGTGGAGCCCTCCGAAGTAGGCCGGCGACACAAAATACTTGGCCACATCCATAAAAAGAGTCACCCCTAAAAAAATACTGCCCCCTGCGAACACAAAAACATGCATTACCCGAGCGTACACGAGGGTAGCATTGGCGTTTTTGGACTGCTGAAAGAAAAATGGCTCAGCTGCAGTGCGAAAGGTTTGTGTAAAAATGCTCATTAACATCGCCAGTTTATACACCGCGCCATACACGCCCACTTCGTGCAGGGCCTCCTCACGCGAGAGCGGCAGCAGGTATTTGAGCAGTACGCGGTCGATGGTTTCGTTCACCATGCCAGCCATGCCAGCAAATACCAAGGGAAGGCTATAAACAAACATGCTTCGCCAAGTAGTAAAGTCAAAGCCAGCGAAATTGCGGGGAAAATGCGGTAGCAAAAACAGCAACGTAACACCATTGGCCAGTAGATTACTGAGGAAGATGTAGCCAACGCCCACCTGTGGGTCGTACACCAAAGTGGTAACGGCCTCCAGCTCGTTATTTGCTACCAGCCAGGGACAAAGGAGTAAAAAAAACAAATTAAGCCCGATGTTCAAGCCGATGTTCAGCAACTTCAACCCAGCAAATTGCAGTGCTTTTTGTAGTTGGCGAAGTCGAGCAAAAGGCATGGCAGCCAGTGCATCCAAGCCCAATATCAAGGCAAACCAGCGTACATATTCAGGATGACTGGGGTAGCGCAGGCCGTTAGCGATGGGTTGTGCGAGCAACAAAAGTAGAGCTGTAAACAACACGGAGGACAAAAGCAGCGACCAAAAAGCCGTTTGATATACCTTTTCACCGCCTTCCTGCACCTTGCGGAAGTAGGCTGTTTCCATGCCATAAGTAAAAACAATATTGAGGAATGCAACCAAGGCATAAAGGTCGGTGACTACCCCATACTCGGCAGGTAAAAAGAGGCGCACATAAAGAGGCACCAGTAAATAATTGAGCATACGACCCACAATGGTGCTGAGACCATAGGCGGCAGTTTGCGAGGCGAGAGATTTGATGCTGCTCAAAACGGTATAATGTTTCAAAAATAGGGAAAAAGCTGGTTTTGTTGCCGCTTGGGGTTGGAATAGGGATTTATAACGGCTGATGGGGCTCAAATCGTGCTTTTTAGCTGACGAGCCGGCCGTTAGGCCTACAATTCGGACATTTTTAGCTAAAATTTGCACGCTTGCTGGAACTTTGTGCTGCGTTCCGTACTTTTGTCTTTTTAAAACAATTCTAAATAACGTGCGACTAAGTGAGCTCAGGGCTGGCCAAGTGGCGGTCATCAAATCATTAGGCGACCATCCTGTATCCAATAAATTATTGGAAATGGGCTGTTTGCCTGGGGAGCTGCTGCGGGTGCGTCGCATTGCGCCATTTGGTGATCCGATGGCCATTGAAATATTGGGATATGAGCTGGCCATGCGCCTCGATGAAGCGGAAGCCATTGAGGTAGAAGTGCGTCCGAATTTTGTGCAGCTGTGAAAAAGGACTTACAAATTGCATTGGTTGGAAATCCCAACAGCGGTAAATCGTCGCTTTTCAATGCCCTTACGGGATTAAATCAGAAAGTAGGTAATTTTCCGGGCGTAACCGTTGATAAGAAAAGCGGCTTTTTAAAGTTAAGCAATGGCAAAACGGTAGAGATAACCGATTTACCTGGCACATACAGTTTATATCCCCGCTCCGAAGACGAGCAAGTAACCTTTAATGTGCTTTTGGATGCGCACAACGATACCCATCCAGACCTCGTACTAGTTGTTGCAGATGCAACTAATTTGCGGCGCAATCTGCTTTTCATTACACAGATTATTGATTTAGGACTACCAACGGCTTTGATCATCAACAAAATAGACTTAGCCAAGGAGCAGGGAATGGACCTCAACCTGCCTGCTTTGTCGAAGCACCTCGGCATTCCTGTGCTTGCCACCAACGCCCGTAAAGGAGAAGGTATTGCTGAGATGAAGCGGTTGATTGCCGAAAACGGCGCCGGACAACCCTTACCTTTTTTCTATCCCAGCGAAGAGGTGCAGCCCATTTTACAGGAACTAACGCCAATCAACGGCTTGCAGCCGGGCTACCGCTCCTTCATATACCTCTGCAACCACGATCATTTACAAAACATCAGCGATAAGCAGCACCGCGACCTCGATGCGCTTATTAGCAAGCATAACATCAATATTAACCAACTGCAGGCCCGCGAAACGGTAAGGCGTTACGAACAAATCACAGGCATGTTGGGCAGCATAGAAAAACGCAGCACCAAAGAAGTAGGAAAGTCGCGTACCGAAAAAATAGACCGTCTTTTGCTGCACCCCGTGTACGGCTACCTCGTTTTTATAGGCATACTTTTTTTCATTTTTCAGTCCATTTTTTCCTGGGCCAGTTGGCCCATGGAATTCATCGAAACCGTATTTAACCAGCTAGGCAGCTGGGGCAGCGACACCCTCCCTGATGCGTGGTATACCGATCTATTAGTGAACGGTGTACTGGCAGGTCTGGGCGGTATTGTCATCTTTATTCCACAAATTGTATTGCTGTTTTTGTTCCTCAGTCTGCTCGAAGAAACCGGTTACATGGCTAGGGTAAGCTTTTTGATGGACAAGCTCATGCGCAAATTTGGACTCAACGGCAAATCGGTGGTGCCTCTGATTGGCGGTTACGCCTGTGCGGTGCCCAGCATCATGGCTACCCGCAGCATCAACAGCTGGAAAGAGCGCATCCTGACCATCATGGTACTGCCGCTGATGAGTTGCAGTGCGCGTTTGCCGGTTTATACCCTTCTTATTGGCATGACCGTGCCCGAAGAACGGGTCTTAGGCCTGTTCAACCTGCAAGGTTTGGTAATGATGGCCTTTTACTTATTGGGATTTGTAGCTGCAATCGGCTCGGCCATGGTCATGAAGTGGTTCATTAAGGAGCGTAACAGTTCCTTCTTCCTTTTAGAAATGCCTATTTACCAATTCCCGCGTTGGCAAAATGTAGGACTCACCCTGATCGATAAAGCCAAGGCCTTTGTATTTGGTGCGGGTAAAATCATCATCATCATCAGTATTGTACTGTGGTTCATGAGCAGCTTTGGGCCCGGCAACGCTTTCGAAAAACTCGAGCAGCAGTTTGCAGCTGAGCGGGTAGACGGGGAGCTTTCGCCTGCACGTGAAAACGACCTCAACCGACTCAAGCTAGAGCATTCGTATGCTGGGCGGATGGGCAAATGGATGGAGCCAGGTATTGCGCCTTTGGGTTTCGATTGGAAAATTGGCATTTCATTGGTCACGAGTTTTGCAGCTCGTGAAGTTTTTGTAGGCACCATGGCCACCATTTACAGCTTAGGCAGTGAGGATTTTGAAGAAACCACTTTACGCGAAAAAATGCTGGCCGATGTACACCCTAATTCTGGCAAGCCCTTGTACAGTACCGCCACTACCTTTAGCCTAATGCTGTTTTACGCCTTTGCCATGCAGTGCATGAGCACCTTGGCCATTACTTACCGCGAAACCAAAAGCTGGAAATGGCCGGCGCTGCAGTTTTTTTACATGACTGGACTGGCCTATTTAGCAAGCTTACTAGCCTACCAGCTGCTTTCTTGATGCTCCAAAAGGCATTGATCCGGTGGAGTAATTAACACTACTTCGTTTTCTTTAACCCTTGCTAGTTGGCAGTACCGCAGGCTGTTTTAGAAAAATATGTACAGCCTTGTAAAATTTAGGAAAAATGTCTATTTTTGAAAGACAAATGTATCAGCCATGAGCGAAGACGGTGCCGATTATCCTAGTAAATCTATAGATTCCCTTCTAAACGAGCTGGAAGTAGCCTACGAGGCCCGCCTTGCGCAGCCCATCTTTACACAAATACCTGCTCCTAAATTTGCCTTTTGGGAAGCTAGCCAAATGGGCCTTTCGCTGCGTGCCTTCGAGCGCATCCGGGAGGTAAGTCCTTTCACCGATGCCGATTGGGCCCGTTTTCTAGATATTTCTACCAAGTCCTTGTTGCGCTACCGCCAAGATGCCAAGCACCGTTTTAGGCCCGGCCAATCCGAAACCATCCTCCAAGTAGCTGAGCTTTGCACAGTAGGAGTGCAGGTTTTTGGGGCACCCAAGGCTTACGAGCACTGGCTTGGCACTCCCAACGCCGCCTTAGCGGGCCAAAAGCCGCAAGTGCTGGTGGGCAGCAGTTATGGACAGCAGCTCCTCCTCGATGAACTCATCCGCATCGATCAAGGCATTTTCGCCTAAATGGAGCTTTATCGGCTATTCCGCGCTAAGTACGGCAATCCGCTGAGCGGTCAAGGTGCGGCCTTACGTGGTGGCCGTTGGAACTCCCCAGGCACGGCCTTGGTGTACACCGCCACAAACCGCACCTTGGCCATGGCCGAGGTGCTGGTGCATTTGAGCTTGGCCACCATGCCTAGTGATTATCGCATGGCGGTACTGTACCTGCCCGATACCCTGCCTTTTTCGCGGCTGCATGCTGATGCCTTGCCTGCCCACTGGCAAGACTTTCCACCACCCGAAACCCTGCGCCAGCACGGTGATTTTCTGGTGCGGCAAAACCAGTTTGTTGCTTTGCAAGTGCCCTCGGCAGTTACCCCCGGCGACTTCAACCTCTTGCTTAACCCTAATCATCCTGATTTCAATGAAGTAAAGCTGCTCGACAGCAGTCCGTTCGATTTTCAGCGGCGGCTTTTTAGGTAGCATTTGTCCTTATCAGCCAATAACTCTCCAAACAGCACTAGAAGCTCCCCTCGCTTTCCCTATTTTTGTACGGTGAACACCCCTCTTCAGCTGCAGCTTGAAAATGCACTGCGCCCATTTATGCCTGAACCAGCCTTGGGCTATGCTGCAGCCTTTTTGGTAGAGCACCGAGTGCAGCTCACGCTTACCAGGGGCAGGGCCACCAAGCTGGGCGACTACCGCCACCCATGGCAGGGCAAAGGGCACCGCATTACGGTAAACCAAACGCTCAATAAGTATGCATTTGTGGTAACGCTCATCCACGAATTTGCGCATCTGCTGGTATGGGAGCAGCATAAAAACAAGGTGAAGCCGCACGGCGACGAGTGGAAAAAGGTGTTTGTAACGCTGATGCAGCCGCTACTGCAACCAAGCATTTTTCCCGGGGCGCTGCTGCCTGTATTGCTCAATTATTTGGCATCGCCCAAGGCCTCCAGCTGCTCTGACCCCGACTTACTGCGCTCCCTTTCGGCTTATGACGCCCGTCCTGCGCATTTAAAACTATTAGAAGAACTGCCCGAGGGCGCTGTTTTCGCTAACCGACAAAACCGCATCTTTAAAAAACAAGAAAAGCGCCGTACTCGCTATCTCTGCACCGAGCTCGCCAGCGGCAAACAATACCTCATTCACCACTTGGCAGAGGTACGCGTTTCCCCACATAGCGCACAATGAGCCACAAGGCTGTCAAGGCGAGCAAGTAACTTAGATATACAGGCATGCCAAAAGCAGCCGGAATGGTGCCAAACACAATGGCCACAACCCCTACCGTAAGTGCATAGGGCAATTGCGTACGTACGTGGTCGATGTGGTGACAGCCCGAAGCCAAGGAGCTCAATATCGTAGTGTCGGAAATGGGTGAACAATGATCGCCGAGCACACTGCCAGCCAATACGCAACTCACTACATTGTGGAAAATAGCCAAGGCCGCTTCGTGGTCCATGCCGGCCTCCATACACAGTTTCCAGCTAGCAGGCAGCATCAACGGATACAAAATGGCCATGGTACCCCAGCTTGACCCTGTGCTAAAGGCCACTACAGAAGCCAGAAGGAAGGTAATCACAGGAATCCAGCCGGGCCCTACATCCAGTGATAACAAGGCATTGGTAATGTACGTAGCCGTCTGCAGCTCTTTGGTAACAGTGGCCAGCACCCACGCCAAACTCAAAATCAAAATGGCGCCAATCATGGTTTTAAAACCTGTAAGGGCGGCTTCCACGCTTTTTTCGAGGGATAAACGGCGGCTGAGCAAACTTCCAAGCACCGCCACCAGCAAGCCAGCAAACGACCCCCAGAGCAACGCGGTGTATGAATTGGCGTTGCCAATAATCAGGGACAGGCGGCGGTAAAAAGGCAAACTGGTATCGTTCCATACGCTTTGGTCCCAACCGGTATGCACCAATCCCCAAATAACCACCCCAATCACCGTGAGCACCGGCAGCAATGCCAAGGCAGCCATGGGCTTGAGACCTGGTTCCATTTGAAAAGCTCCAGCCTCACCGCTCAAATGCGCTTGTGCCTGCACCTCACCGGGCGGTTTAGCCCGGGCTTTGGTTTCGGCGGCCAGCATGGGGCCGTAATCGCGTTCTTGCTTAATTAAAATAAGCATAAAAAACAGCGTGAGGATGGGGTAAAAGGCATATGACAACGACCCTAAAAACACAGTGTAGGCATTTTCATTCAGGCCCTCAATGCTGTTGATGCCGTCTTTGATGTAGCCCAACTCGGCCCCAATCCAGGTGGTGATAAATGCAATGGCCGCCACAGGAGCGGCAGTAGAATCGACCAAGTAGCTTAGTTTTTCGCGGGATATGCGCAGTTTATCGGTTACAGGGCGCATCGTATTGCCCACCAGCAAAGTGTTCGAATAATCGTCGAAAAAAATGGCGATGCCGAGAAGCCAAGTTACAAACTGACCAGATTGAGGGTTTTGCGCCCGCCTTGCGAGTATGTTTACCACCCCTTGCATGCCGCCATTTCGACTGATCACCGCTACCATCGCGCCAATCAACATCGAAAATACAATGATGGCTTGGTGGTCGGGTTCGCTGAGCGCTCCAATCAAATACGTATCCGCAAATTGCCTAATGGCAAACCAGAGGCCTGAAACCAGTCCGTATTGATACCCCCCAATCACCCATCCACCCAATAAAATGCCCGCCAACAGCGCAGAATACACCTCCCTAAAAAGCAAAGCAATTAAAATGGCCAACAGTGGCGGCCAAATGCTCCAAGCAAGGGGAATGGGCAGGTAATAGCGCTCAAAAATCTGACCGCCGATTTGAACCCGCAAAGTAGTAGGGTCGCTGAGCGTTTGGGTAATACTGGCTTTACCCAACGCCACTGGCAACGTTTGCTGGTAGCCATTTACGAGCACTTCCACGCTGTCGGCCGAACCTAAATCTTCGATTTTTAGCTCAAAAGCCTGGTCCTGCATCACATGGCTTGGCCATTGGAGAGAGATTTGCGCGCTGCTTTGTACTGCCATCAGCAACATCAAGCCGCCCAACAGCAGCATCCAGCCAGTTTTTTGCCCTTTCATTAGCGCTAAACTAATAGAAAAAAATTTGGGTGCAGCCATGCATTTTTAAGCCGCTGAGGCTGAGCTGCCTCTCGCCAGCGCTTTTCTCAAAATTTGCAGAGAAAATACGCTGGCTTGCTGCGTTGAAAAGCTTAATTTTGCGCTGCTTTTCTAAACCTTTATGGCCTGAAAAGCATTGTTGTTTCAAACTTGTTATACAATGAACCAAAGCATGGGAAGTACTGAATTTCAATCGCGCCACATCGGGCCGCATTCATCTGATTTACAGCATATGTTGGGCACGATCGGCGTTGAGAGTCTCGACACCTTAATCGAGCAAACCATTCCGGCCAACATCCGCCGCCAAACGCCCATGCAAATGGCACCGGCCCTCAACGAGTTTGAGATGTTGAAGGCGCTGCGCCAGATGGCCAATAAAAATCAAGTTTATAAAAATTATATCGGTCTCGGCTATTATGACGTGATTGTACCTGGGGTAATTCTCCGTAACATCCTCGAAAATCCAGGTTGGTACACCCAGTATACGCCTTACCAGGCCGAAATTGCGCAGGGTCGCCTCGAGGCACTCATCAATTTCCAAACTTTGGTATGCGACCTTACCGGCATGGAAATTGCCAACGCGAGTTTGCTCGACGAAGCTACAGCCGCTTCTGAAGCCATGCTCATGCTGCACAGCATGAAGGCTGCCGGCAAGGGCAATAAGTTTTTTGTTTCGGAGAAGTGTTTCCCGCAGACCAAAGCCGTGCTTGAAACCCGTGCCGAACCTTTGGGCATTGAGTTGGTGTATGGTTTGGTCGAAAATTTTGACTTTAACAACGACTTCTTTGGCGTTCTGTTCCAGTACCCCGATGGGTATGGTTGCGTACGCGACTATGTGGATTTTTGCAGCAAAGCCAAAACCAACGGCATTTATGTAGCGGTAGTGGCTGACTTGATGAGCCTTGTATTGCTTACCGCTCCGGGTTCTTGGGGTGCCGACGTGGTGATTGGTTCGGCCCAACGTTTTGGGGTGCCAATGGGCTATGGTGGTCCACACGCCGCCTTTTTCGCCACCCGCGACGAGTTCAAGCGCCAAATTCCGGGTCGCCTTATTGGTGTTTCGGTAGATGCACAAGGCCACATGGCCTACCGCATGGCGCTGCAAACCCGCGAACAGCACATCCGCCGCGAAAAAGCTACTTCTAACATTTGTACTGCCCAAGTGCTGCTCGCCATCATGGCCAGTATGTATGCCGTGTATCACGGTCCCGAAGGCCTACGTACCATCGCCAAGCGCATACACCGCCGCGCGAGCTTGCTCGACAAAGCACTGCGCCAGTTGGGCTTTAACCAAGTAAACGACCAGTATTTTGATACGCTGCAGGTGAAGCTGTCGGCCGAGGAGCTCGAAAAACTGCACAACATTGCAGATAGCAAGCAGTTGAATTTGAATTATTTTGTACCTGGACAAGTAGGTATTTCGGTGGACGAAACCACAACTGTGGCCGATGTAGCACAAATTGTGAGCGTTTTTGCGGCCATCACCAACGGAAAGCAGGTGCAGGTAGCTGAACTCGACCAGCAGGTAGAGGCCAACATCGCGACGAAATTCCTCCGCACCGATGCCATTTTGAATCACCCCGTATTTACCAAGCACCACAGCGAGCACGAGATGCTGCGCTATATAAAATCGCTCGAGGCCAAAGATTTATCTCTGTGTCACAGCATGATTCCGTTAGGCTCTTGCACCATGAAACTCAACGCTACCACCGAAATGGTACCTGTTACTTGGCCAGAGTTTGGCAACATCCACCCTTTTGCACCATTGGCACAAGCGCAGGGCTACAAACAGCTATTCGACGAGCTTACGGCCGACTTAAAAGAAGTAACAGGCTTTGCTGGCATCAGTTTGCAGCCCAACTCCGGTGCCCAAGGCGAGTACACCGGCTTGATGGTGATTCGTGCTTATCACTTGAGCCGCGGTGATGACCACCGCAACATCGCCCTCATCCCTTCTTCGGCCCACGGCACCAACCCTGCCTCTGCCGTAATGGCGGGCATGAAAGTGGTAGTAGTGCGTTGCGACGATGATGGGAACATCGACATCGAAGACCTCCGCACCAAAGCCATCCAGCACAGCAATGAACTCAGTTGTTTGATGGTCACCTACCCTTCTACCCACGGCGTTTTTGAAGCCGGTATTGTAGAAATTTGCGAAATCATTCACCAGCATGGTGGCCAGGTTTACATGGATGGTGCCAATATGAATGCGCAAGTTGGCTTAACGTCGCCCGCCCTCATTGGCGCCGACGTATGTCACCTCAACCTCCACAAAACCTTTTGCATTCCGCATGGCGGCGGTGGTCCTGGCATGGGGCCCATCGGCGTAGCGCCACAATTGGTGCCGTTTTTACCCGGGCATCCCGTGGTAAACATTGGCAGCAAAACCGCTATGAAGCCTGTTTCGGCAGCTCCTTGGGGCAGTGCCAGCATCCTGCTTATTTCGTACACTTACAGCCGCATGATGGGTGCTGAGGGATTAACCGACGCCACGCGTTATGCCATTCTGAACGCCAATTACATCATGGCGCGCTTGCAGCCGGAGTTCCCGATTTTGTACACGGGTGCCAATGGCCGTTGTGCGCATGAAATGATTGTTGACCTGCGGCCATTCAAAAACACCGCCGGTGTTGAAGCCGAAGATGTAGCCAAGCGCTTGATGGATTATGGTTTCCATGCGCCTACAGTATCGTTCCCGGTGGCTGGCACCATGATGATTGAGCCAACCGAGTCGGAGAGTGTGTCGGAACTCGACCGTTTTTGCGAAGCCATGCTCAGCATCCGCGAAGAAATTCGGGAAATTGAAATGGGCTTGGCAGACCGCAACGACAACGTGCTCAAGCATGCACCGCATACCGCACGGGTATTGGTGGGAGATTGGGATCGCCCTTACAGCCGCGAAAAAGCCGTATTCCCAGCCAGTTGGGTGCTCCAAAACAAGTTTTGGCCTTCGGTTGGTCGCGTAAACAACACCTATGGCGACCGTAACTTGGTGTGTGTTTGTCCACCGATGGAGGCTTACGAAGAGGCGTAAATCACTAGAAAGATTGAATTTTTGAAGGCTTGAATATCCAATTATGCGGTATTCAGGCTTTTTTTGTGCTTTTAGCACGCTTTTTTATTACAGTTTATTAAGATTTTGTAATTTGCAGTTTAAACTAAAAGAAAATACATGAAGAAGTTATTACTACTAGCCCTCATGGGCAGCGTGGCTTCTGCGACTTTCGCACAGCAAACAAAGCCATTGAGTGTTCGTGATGAACTCAAAACCAATGAGCCTTACGATTTTGGAACAACGCGTCCAGTAAACAATGCTACTGAAAGCACCAGTACTTTGTGGTCGCAAAACTTTACTGCGCCAGTAACGGGCGTGAGTATCGTTCGTGGAAGTGGTGGCGCCGGCAGCACTCCTTGGCAAATTGTATCTACTCAGCCAGGAAACCTGAGCAGTCAAGGCTTTCCAGCCATTGCCTCTGGTTCTGGAGCGCCTTTCGCTTTAATTAATTCAGACTCATTTGCAAATGGTACTCAAGACGACTATTTAGTTGTAAAAGTAGGAACGAGTTTGTCAGCCGCCACTGGCGTTGTATTGTCATGGCAGCAGTATTTCCGCCGTTTCCAAGAAACACATAAAGTAGAAGTTAGTAATGACTCTACTACCTGGACTACTGTTTATAACTCTTCGATCAGCATTCCAGTAAACACTACCATTGCCAACCCTACCACGGTAAGCGTTAATATTTCATCGGTTGCCGCTGGTCAAGCCAATGTATGGATTCGCTTCCATTATGTAGGTGCATGGGACTGGTTTTGGGCTGTTGACAACATCGCTTTAGTTGAGCCGCCTGCGAACGACCTTATTCTTGAGGATTACGCCGTTGGTTTCCAAGATTTACTAGGCTTTTACGGTCAATTTCCTGTTTCTCAGTTGAACGACTCTTTATCTACTTCAGCTGCGGTTTACAACTTTGGCAGAAATACCCAAACAACTGCACGTTTGAACACGCGCATTACTCGCGGTTCAACTACACTTTTCAATAACAATTCTGCAAACTTTACCATCTTAAGCAATGCTCGTGACACGGTAAGTTCTACAGCAAACTTCCCAATGGAAGGATTAACCATTGGTGCTCATAACTTGATTATTGACATGAGGATGGACTCTGTGGATGCTAATCCTAATGACGACAGCGTTTCATTGCCATTTGCCGTAACAGACTCGATTTTTGGAGCCATTACAACTTCGGCAACCCGCTCTACAACTTTGGGTACTTCATCCTTTACAGGAAATGCCGATGGCTTTATTGCTGCAGGTCTTTTTGAGATAAGCAATGTGGACACCATCACTGCCATACGCGTTCGCTTAGGAAGCACTTCAGTAGCAGGTGGTATCATTACAGCTGCAGTACGTGATACCAACGGATTAGCTAACGCTGAATATGCGAATGCCTTTTCATTCGCCCCGTTGATTTCAAGTCAGGACTACACCCTAACCGCCGCAGATATTACTGCTGGTTTTGTAGATATTGACATTCCTAGAACTTTGTTTGGAACCCCACAGGATCTGATTTTACAGCCAGGTGCTTATTATGCTTCTGCAGAACTAATCAGCAACAACGGAGCATCACACATTCGCATCATTGATGATTTGACTTATGATAAGTTTATTCAGCCTTACCAGTCAATCATTTTTCTCCCAACGCCTCCAGGTGCAGCCGCTCGTTGGTACACCAACGGTACTGCCATCGGCGTTAGCGCTGTACTTGGCGATACTCGTCGACTTGGTTTGAGTGTAAATGAATTCAATAACAACGTAGCCATGAAGCGGGTTTATCCAAACCCTGCTAAGGACGAGGTTAATGTAAGCTACCAGTTGAACAAGGCTTCTGAAGTTATCATTACCATCCGCGACATCGCTGGCCGTACTGTGATGCAATCGAACGAAGGCTTCCAGTTTGAGGGTGCTCAAAAAGCGACTTTAACTTTAGCTGGCTTAAATTCAGGCATGTACTTTGTAGAACTCAATGCTGGTGGTGCCATTGCACAACAGAAATTGATTATCTCAAAATAAACGCTAAATCTGAAATGAAAAAGAGGGCTTAGGCCCTCTTTTTTTTACCACGTCATTTTGGATTTTCAAATGTACATCCCATTTCAGTAGCTAAAAGCTCCAAAAACATCATAACATAAAGCCAATTTACTCCTGCCATTTGCTGCCGTTTATAGCAAAACAAGCATCGCTCAAGCACTGGTAACCTCTTTTGTAGCAACGTTCATAACGACGCTGCAGACCACAACGCTTTCCATCCTTTGGCTGGGGTTAAAAGCGAATGGCATCGGCAAACGTATTCAGGTTTGATGCTACTTGTTTAAGCGGTGCGTTTATGGGAAACAAATAGGGTATCTTTCCTTTCTAGTGCCGGTGCTCCAAGGGTACCGGCTTTTTTGTTGCCCACAACCACCATCTACCCTTATATTTGCGCTATGCAGCTACACAAAGATTTCGACCTACGCCCACTCAATACCTTCGGCATTTCGGTTAAATGCAAATATTTAATCGAAATTGAGGAAGAAACGGAGTTGCCGCGCGCGGTTGAAATGGCCACGCATTTTGGCTATCCCTTTATGGTATTGGGCGGTGGCAGCAATATGCTTTTCACCGAAGATTACGAGGGCAGCATTTTATACATGCGCATTCCTGGCATTTCGGCAGAAACCCAAGGCGAAGAGGTGCTTGTTACGGCAGGTGCGGGCGTGGTGTGGCACGACTTGGTGCAGTATGCAGTGGCGCATGGCTACGGCGGTCTCGAAAATTTAGCTTTGATTCCTGGTACGGTAGGTGCTTCGCCCATTCAAAACATTGGTGCGTATGGGGTAGAAGTGCAAGATATTTTTGACAGCTTGCGGGGTTACCATTTGGAGCAAGGCTTTATGGAGTTTGACAAAAAAAGCTGTCATTTTGGTTATCGGCAGTCTATTTTTAAAGGCGCCCTTAAAGGCAAGTTCATTGTAACCCAGGTGCGTTTTCGCTTATCGACCCAACCCAATCTAAAATTGCATTATGGCGCCCTGCAAGACGCTCTGGCGCAACGCGGCTTGGTTAAACCTAGCATAGCGGAGGTAGCCGAGGTAGTAAGCAGTGTGCGGGTGAGCAAGCTGCCCGACCCCAGCAGCATTGGCAATGCCGGTAGTTTTTTCAAAAACCCCGAAATTCCAGAGGCGCAATTCCAGCGTTTAAAAATCGATTTTCCCGAAATGGTGGGCTATCCTGCTGGCGAAGGGGTGATCAAAGCCTCAGCAGCATGGCTCATTGAGTCGTGCGGGTGGAAAGGCAAAGTGATTGGCAATACTGGCACTTATGCTAAACACGCACTGGTGCTCGTAAATCACGGCCATGCCACAGGTAGCGATATTTGGGCATTGGCGCAGAGCATACAACGCTCGGTGCAGGAACGTTACGGCATTCATTTAGAGCCCGAGGTCAACATCATCGGGCGCATTCAGCTATCCAATTAAAGCTGCAGCGACTTGCCCAGCACCAAAGCTTGATTTAAAGGCTCGTGCCCAGCAGGAAAGCCAAAAGCGACTGGGTAATCAAATTCGGCTGTTGCTTCAAAAATGATTTCTTCAGCGGTTTTGCCAAAACCAATGGCATTATCGTTCATTTTGGTGAGTCCGCCCACAAGGAGTCCTGCCAAATTACTCAGCACTCCCCCGCGTTTCAAGCACATCAGCATGCGGTCGAGGTGGTAGAGGTATTCATCTAAGTCTTCCAAAAACAGCACTTTTCCGGCCGTGGAGGGCAAAGTGTTGCTACCCATCAAGCTGTACAATACCGAGAGATTGCCGCCCATTACCTCTCCCTGCATCTGATTGCCTCTGGCAAACCGAAGGTTCTGAAGGTCATAAACAGGTGTTTGGCCTTGGAGCGCTTGGTGTAGCGACTGCCAGCTTAGTGCGCTTTCTGCCGTTTTATCAAAGTTGAGCGGCATGGTGCTGTGGATGCTGGCAAAGCCCATTTGCTGTAATTTTGCATGTAAAACGGTGATGTCACTGTAACCGCAGAGCCATTTAGGTTGGGCGCGAAATGCAGTCCAGTCGATACCATCAACCAAGCGCACGGTGCCATATCCGCCACGGGCGCAAAGAATGGCTTTTACGGCTGGGTCGTTGAGCTGCGTTTGCAAATCGGTACGGCGCTGCGCATCGGTACCTGCAAACTGCCGATCAGCCAATCCAATGCTGCTGCCCAAGCGCACTTGGTAGCCTTGCCCCTCGAGCCAGGCTTTAGCAGGCGCTACTTCTTCGGGCATGATTTTCCGAGCAGTGGCTACGATGGCAATCAAATCGCCTGTATGAAGGTAAGGAGCTTGTATCATTTTTGAATTACATACACCAAGCCGGTGCGGTTTTTAGGGCCAAGTCGGGTTGGGTTAAGCACATACATATTAATCGGATATCCAAAGCTAACAAAAAGCCTCAAATTATAGGAAGTGCTTAAGGCGCGATAGCGAGGCGTTGGCGCACGGCTTCGAACAGCAGTACGCCAGCTGCTACTGATACATTGAGCGAGCCAACGGTGCCTACAATCGGGATTTTAGCGAGGTGTGTGGCTTTGCGGAGGGTAGCTGGACTGAGTCCATCCTCCTCCGACCCCATCACGATGGCCAAAGGGCCAGTCATATCGAGTTGGTAATAAGTCTCCGCCGCATGTTCCGAAGCCGCTACCACCGAAAAGCCGCTTTCGAGCAAAAAATCGATGGCTTGGTTGAGTGTTTGCACGCGACTCACAGGCAGACTGGCCAAGGCGCCAGCGCTGGTTTTGATGGCGTCGCCGGTTACCTGCGCGCTGTTGAGCATGGGTAGAATGAGGCCATGAGCGTTGGCGCAGCTGGCTGAGCGGGCAATGGCGCCTAAGTTTCGTACATCCGTTACCCGGTCGAGCAGCACGAGCAGTGGTGTTTCGCCTTTTTCATAGATGTTGGCCACGAGCTCTTCGAGTGGGTGGTAAAAAACGGGTGATATAAAGGCAATGATGCCTTGGTGGTTTTTGCGAGTGAAGGTGTTGAGCTTTTCTTTGGGAACCTCTTGCACCGGCACTCCGGCATCGCGCGCTTGCAGCTGCAGGGCTTTTACTTCGTCATCGCGGCGCTCACGAGCCACCATAATTTTATTGATTTCAGCGCCAGAACCTAGCAATTCGGCAACGGCATGAAAACCAAAGGCCATTTCGAGCGGTTCTCTTTTTTCGGTATGGGATCGTATCATAACAAAAGCGCCCCATTGCTGGGGCACCGTTTAATTTTTAGTTGGCTCTGGCCATGGCGTCAAACCGGGTTTGGAAATCTTGCGCCAAATCAGGCTGCTGATACGTTTTGGCCATGCGAATCATTTCTTGCATGATGGCCATGGCGTTTTGCATATCGCGCTCGTAGAAGGTTGCATACGAACCACGTAATTTGCTGTAGTAGCGCGCTTCGTCTTCGAACATGTCGAACAAATCGACCGCAATGACATTGGCTTTTTCGGCAGCACCCGCCTGGTGATACAGTTCTACCATGCGGTAGTTGAAAATCATGAGCGGCACTTTGTCGTGCGGCATTTCGGCCATCACCAAATCTAAGATATCGATGGCCTTTTGCTTTTCGCCTTTCATCAAAAACGACTCAGCCAAACGGGTGGCGTTGCTGCGCAAATTGATGGTCATGCGGTTGGTTTCTGGGTCAATGTAAATGCCCTTGTTCATGCCGCCCCACTTAAACTTGTTCATCATGTTGTCGTACATGATGTCAGAAGCTACGCGGCTCGTCTGACCACCGTTGCTCGGAGAGTATACAGGCACAAAGCGGTAGGCCAAGCCTTCGAGCTGGAAGTAATCTTCAAGCCCCAAATATTGCTCGGCACCCATACTCACGGTCCAGTAAATAGGGCGCTCCCAGCCATTGCTGGCAATGATGTCGAGCACCACCAAATCGTTTTTCATGATGGCCGTGCGTGGGTATTCCCACTCGATGGCATCTAACATGATAGCGGTATCAGCGGCGCTGAGCGCTCCTTGCGCAATAACGGCAGCTTTATCAACCGGCACGCGGAATTTGCGGGTAGGGAAGTAGTTGATCATGGCGCCACCTTGCGTAGGCAACTGCGAGCCCTTGTCGTCGCTGCTGAGGAAGGTGAGGATTTGACTCAAATCAACAGCCCCAGCAAGATTACGGTCGTAAAACGGCACGTAATCGCGGGTGCCTGGCACTAACTTTTCGGCACCAATGCTGAGCTTGATTTCTGGCGAGTTGTTCATCGGGCGGCGCAACTGGTTGATGTACCAATCGGTGCCCAATAGACTAAGATTCACCACACGCACATCGGTTCGCACGCCTTCCACTTCCTGGGCGTACCAGAGTGGATAGGTGTCGTTGTCGCCCATGGTAAAGATGATGGCGTTAGGCGCACAACTTTCGAGGTAGTTTATGGCAAAATCACGCGCGGTATATTTACCTGAACGATCGTGATCGTCCCAGTTTTCAGCAGCTAAAATGCCAGGTACAGCTGCCAAACAAATGGCCGTAACCACAGCGGCACTGAGTGTTTCTGGCGCCTTTTTACGCAACATCTCCCACAAAGCCATTACACCCAAACCAATCCAGATGGCAAAGGCATAAAACGACCCTACGTAGGCGTAGTCACGTTCGCGAGGCTGTAAAGGTTCAGGATTGAGGTACACATTGATGGCAATACCAGTAAGTACAAACAACATGGCCACCACCCAAAAGTCTTTGTTGTCTTTTTTCATGTGGTAAAACAAGCCAATCAAGCCTAACAGCAAAGGCAAAGCGTAGTAAACATTTCGGCCTTTATTTTCTTTTTTGATGGCTGGATAATTGGCTTGGGGCCCTACGCGACTTTTATCCAAGGCATCGATGCCGCTGATCCAGTTGCCGCGCTCAAAATCAAGGCCTTGACCTTGCACGTCGTTTTGGCGACCTGCAAAATTCCACATAAAGTAGCGGAAGTACATATGCCCCAGCTGGTAGGAGAACAGGAAATCGAGATTCTCAGAAAACGTTGGTTTCTCTCCATCACGCAAATCCAACCACTTTTTGTAAAAATCGATGTGGCGCTGCGCCGTTCCAGCCCTGCGGTAAGCGCGTGGGAAAATAGTGGTATGCGCTGGGTCATAAATGGTTTCGATGTCGCGACCAATTTCCTCATATTGCGCTTCACCCTTGCGGTACTTCATCTTGCCTTCCACCTGGTCGATGGCTTCAGCTGTAAAATAGGGACCCTTTAGCAAAGGACGATCGCCGTACTGCTCACGGTTGATGTAACTCACCAGTGAGAAGATGTTAGACGGATTGTTCATGTTGATCGACGGCTGCGCATGCGAGCGGATCACAATCATGGTATAGGAGCTAAAGCCTACCATCACAAATGTGAGTGCCAACAAGGCCGTGTTGAGCAATACGAGCTGTTTTTTATGCGTATGCCAGATGGCGTAGGCTATACCCGCCACCAAAAGGGTGAGGAAAACGGCATTACCTGTACCAAATGGAAGTCCAAATGAATTAACAAACGTAAGGTCGAAGAAAGACGATACGGTCGGAATGCCAGGGATGATGCCGTATTGAATAAAGCCCAACACACCCACGGAGATCAAAAGGGTGTAAATAATGCCCTTGCGGGTAACGTCAAACTTCTTGAAATAATACACAAAACAGATGGCGGGAATGGCCAGCAAGTTGAGTAAGTGAACGCCAATAGACAAGCCCATGAGGTAGGCGATGAGCAACAACCAGCGGTTGCTGTCGGCTTGATCTGCCACGCGCTCCCACTTCATAATGGCCCAAAACACAATGGCCGTGAAGAAGCTGGAATAGGCGTATACTTCGCCTTCTACCGCCGAAAACCAAAATGAATCGGTGAACGTGTAGGCCAAAGCACCTACCGCACCAGCACCCATGATGGCGAACATGCGACCGCCTTCTACTACTTCGCCACCCTTTTCAATGATTTTACGACCAAAGGCTGTGATGGTCCAGAATAAAAACAAAATAGTGAAGGCACTAGCCAAGCCGCTCATGAAGTTGACCATCCAAGCTACTTGCTCAGGATTGCCAGCCAGCAAGGTGAACATGCGGCCAGTAAGCATGAAGAAAGGAGCACCAGGAGGGTGCATGACTTGCATTTTATAACAGGCCGAAATAAACTCACCGCAGTCCCAAAACGACGTGGTGGGTTCTAAGGTCAGGGTATAAACAACCGTGGCGATCAAAAACACGATCCAGCCGGTAAGATTGTTGATGCGCTGATATAAATTCATAAGAAAAGGTTTATTGGCGTCGAAAATACTTAAAAAATAGTTGTGCCCAAGGTTAAAGCTGGGCGTATACCGAAAAAACTAACATTTTTTGCAGTAAAACAAAAGGATGCACCGCCAGGAGTTAACATTTCAACGGTTTTGCATGCTGTGCTCAATTTCTTCAATCAAGCAGTGTATGATTTTGATGTGTATTTCTTGGATGCGGTCGGCAAACCCTTGGTGAGGCACACGCAGCTCTACATCGGCCAAGGCCGCTAAAGCCCCGCCGTCATTACCTGTGAGCGCAACCACTTTCATGTTTTTGGCTCGGGCCGCTTCAGCAGCCCGCAGCACATTGGCTGAGTTACCGCTGGTGCTGATAGCCAAAAGTACATCGCCGCGTTGCCCAAAAGCGGCCACGCCACGTGCAAACACTTGTTCGTAACCATAATCGTTGGCTACGCAGCTCAAAAAAGCCGGGTCCGAAAGCGCCAGCGCAGCGTAGGCAGGTCGATCGAGGCGAAACCGGCCACTGAGCTCTTCGGCGAAATGCATCGCGTCGCTCATGCTGCCGCCATTGCCGCAGCTGATTATTTTTTTGTCGTGCTGAAGCGCATTGGCCATCAAATCGGCCGCATACACCAACCGCTCGAGCTGTTGCGAATCGCCCATAAAACGATCGAGCAATTCACGCGCTTCGGTAAGGGCTGCTTGCACACGGGCATATCTGCTTTTCATCGGCCGGATTTTTGGTAAAAGACTTCTTTCCCGCTATCTAAGAAGTTGATGTAGGCAGGAATACTGGGGTCGTACGCCGTAGGCGGCACAAGCAAGGTGCGGTCGTGGTCCATGAGCACGTAATACGGCTGCGAATTGATATTGAAGGTGCTCGCTTGATAATCACTCCACTTATTGCCTACGGTCTTAATTTTTTTTCCGCTGAACTTACTTACAAACTGCTCTTCGAGAGGCAAGGGGGTTTTATCATCCACATACAACGAAATCAACACGTAATCGTCGCGCAAGCGACGCAACACCTCGCCATCAGCCCAAACCGTGGCCTCCATCTTGCGACAGTTTACGCAGCTGTGGCCTGTAAAGTCGATCATTACCGGTTTACCTACTTTTTTGGCATAGGCAATGCCTTCTTCTAGGTCGAAAAAGCAGCTGAGGTTATGCGGACAATGTAATAAGTCGGCGTATTTGCGTGTTTCTTGGCCGGTTTCGGTTACCACAACATGATTGCCCCCGCTGCTTGAAAGATCGAAGTCTTGTGTGGCCATAGGCGGTAAAAACGCATTTACTGATTTAAGCGGCGCCCCCCACAAGCCCGGCACGAGGTAAAAGGTGAAACTGAAGGCGGCAATGGCAAACATCAAGCGCGGCACACTTAAATATGGTAATGGCGAATCGTGTGAGAACTTGATAATTCCGATCAGGTACAAGCCGAGCATCATAAATAGGCTGATCCAAAGTACTAAAAACACCTCCCGGTCGAGAATACCCCAATGGTACGCGAGGTCTACATTACTTAAAAACTTAAGCGCAAAGGCCAATTCGAGAAAGCCAAGCACCACTTTAACGCTGTTGAGCCAGCCGCCGCTTTTGGGTAGCGACTTCAACCAACCAGGAAAAATGGCGAAAAGGGTGAACGGAAGCGCTAAAGCGAGCGAAAAGCCGGTCATGCCCACGGCAGGGCCAAGTAAAGCTCCGCGGGTGGCGGCATCTACCAGCAAGGTGCCAATGATAGGACCGGTGCAGCTAAACGACACCAATGCCAAGGTAAAGGCCATAAAAAAGATGCCCAAAACACCCCCTTTGTCGCTTTTTTGATCCATCTTATTCACCCAACTCGCTGGCAAAGTAATTTCGAAAGCACCCAAAAAAGAAGCGCCAAACACCACTAACAGCACAAAAAATGCGAGGTTAAACCAGATGTCGGAAGCCAAGGCGTTTAGCGCATCCGATCCAAAAAACACCGTTACGGTGAGGCCCAGGGTTACATAAATGAGGATGATGCTAAGTCCGTAAGCCAACGCTTTCATCACCCCAGCACGGCGACTACCACTTTGTTTGGTGAAAAAACTAACGGTTAACGGAATCATCGGGAATACGCAAGGTGTAAGCAAGGCGATGAGGCCACCTAAAAACCCCGCTATAAAAACAGCCCACAAACCTCCGTCTGAGTCGACATCCGCTACTGGCGCTTGCACAATAGTAGCACTAACGCTTTGCTTTACTGTGCTACTGTCGGCATTTTCAGTGGCCATCGCTGCTGTATCCTCAGGGATAGCAATGCCAGCTGGTGCTGCGCTAAAACCTGCTAGTTTAAACGAAAACTCTTTTTCATCCGGCGGCAAGCACTGCTTGTCGTCGCAAACCATGTAATATACATTGCCCGTTACCACCGTTTGCTCGGCCGTAACCTGCACTTTTTGGATGAAAGTAACTTTATCGCTGAAAAAGCGAACTAAGATATTGTCGAATAACGGGGTAATTTCTTCCGTGAGTTTGCCCTTTTCCTCCACCTTGCCAAGCAGTTTGATATTGGGGTTTTTGTTGAAGGTAAAAACCGTCACTTCAGGACCAAACTGATCGGGCGTGAGTGTCATAAACTGCGAATACAAATGCCAGCCTTTGTCGATGGTGGCCGTGGCCTTCAGCAGCGCCTCGGTATCCGAGATTTTTTCAACCTCAAATTTCCATTTAACGGGCTCTAATATTTGGGCTTGCGTAAACAGCGCACTCAGCAACAGCAGGCTGGTTAAAAGAATTTTTGTCATGCTTTAAATAGGGTTTTTAGGGAAAATGGTTCAGCTTTCCCAGGCATTGTATTCCGTGATTTCTATGAGGTGCCCGTCTGAATCGTGGATAAAAAAGGCTTTTTTGCCTGTTTCCCGTACCATTTCAGCGATAATTTCAATTTCATGGTAGCCCATGTCTTCTTTGTTGCCTTCATACTCGCCGTCTTTCGACTCCAACACAATGTGCTGATTAGGGTAGCCCATCTGAATAAGCTGAATGCCCTCTTCTGAGGCAGATTTAGCCAAATGACACACCAGCATGGTGCTGCCTGCCACAAAAACCGCATGCTTCTCTTTTACATAACTTTGCGTACGAAATCCTAGTATATCCTGATAAAAAGAAATGGCCTTCCGTAAATTTTTTACTTGGAGATGGGTTTCCTTGAGCTTGGTAAATTGCATAAGGGCTTATTTTGAACGGTGATAAAGATACGCTTTTTGCATGCCCACATCACCCTGCTTGCTGCATACGGGGTAATTTTCTCTATTTTTGAGCGTTTTGCATCCGCATGATTCGATTTATTTCTCTTTTCGCCGTCATTTTCTGTCTTGGGCTGTCACCCGCACTGGCCCAGGACGATGCCTATGAAGCATATCTGAATGGGAGAACAACCAGCAAAAATCGAAACAAAACCTCCTCTATTGCCGCTGGCAATAAGACATTCAATTACAAAGAGCGCTATTTGCAAGACGCTGGTGCTAGTTTTTATTGGTTTGATGTAAATACATTTTTTGGTCCGGCCAACATTGCCCTGCCCGGCGTCAATTACATTGGGCGCTTGGTACTTAACAAAAATCCCGATCGTTACAGCTTGAGCATTGGTACGCATCCTACACTGGGTATTCAGTTCGGCAACTTTGCCAGTTATTTTCTGTTGACGGTGCCGGTAATGTTGGAGGGCAACATTGGCATGGGCAGCAGTATTTATAATGAAGCGCAGATTGGTGCTTTTGTAGGTCTAGGACCAGAATACAGCCTTGCCCGCAGTTGGGGCGAGTTTGCCATCCCTTTCCGCACCGACCAAGTTGCGCCCGTAGGCTCCGCCGGCATTCGTTTCCGGATTCGTGGAAGAGGGTATTATTTACGTTATAGCGAAGCCCTTTGGGCGCCTGTGCAAGGACAGTACTTTCGTACCGTTGCCTTCGGAAATTCTTTGTTCTAATCTGACTTCTTTCACATGAAACTGTCGGTTATCATTGTTAATTACAACGTCAAGTACTTCCTCGAGCAGTGCTTATTGTCGGTGCAAAAAGCCATAATTGATCTCGAGGCCGACATTTGGGTGGTCGACAATGCTTCGAGCGACGGTTCCGTAGAAATGGTGCGGGCACAGTTTCCGGAAGTGAGGCTCATCGCCAATACCGATAATGTAGGCTTTTCTCGGGCCAACAACCAAGCCATACGTGCATCCGAGGCCGAATACGTACTGCTGCTCAATCCCGATACCGTGGTGGCCGAGGACACCTTCACCAAATGCTTGTCATTTATGGATGCGCGACCGCAAGCTGGTGGCCTTGGCATTCGGATGTTAGACGGCGGGGGCAGGTTTCTCAAAGAATCTAAACGTGGTTTACCTACGCCTAGGGTGGCTTTTTACAAGATGTTTGGCATTGCAGCATGCTTCAAAAACAGCAAAAAATACGGCCAATACCACCTCACCTACCTCAGCGAGCATGAAAACCATCCTGTCGACATTCTTGCAGGTGCTTTTATGTTGATGCGCAAATCGCTGCTCAACCAAATCGGCTTACTCGACGAAAAGTACTTTATGTATGGGGAAGACATTGATTTGAGCTATCGCATTCGCTTGGCGGGTGCCGAAAACTGGTATTTTGCAGAAAGCGCCATCATTCACTATAAGGGCGAGAGCACTAAAAAAGACTCCGTAAACTATGTTCGTGTGTTTTACCAGGCCATGGCCATTTTTGCCAGACAATATTTCAGCGCCACGAATGCACGCCTTTTTGCATGGCTCATTCAATTCGGCATCTTTTTTCGTGCCGGCATGGCTTTGTTGCGGCGCTGGTCGAAGTTGGCGTTTCACCCGCTATTAGATGCAGCGCTGATTTATAGTGGCATGTATTTGCTTACCCAATTTTGGGAAAACAATGTGAAAGTGGAAGAGGGCCTCATTTATCCGCCCATTTACATGCAGCTGATTGTGCCCATTTACGTGCTTTTGTGGGTTTTAAGCGCCTATTTTAGCGGAGCCTACGACAAGCCTTTTCGGGCAGCCAAGCTCGTACGCGGTTTGCTGGTAGGTACCATTGTTATTTCGGCAGCGTATGGCTTTTTCCCACCCGACCACCGTTATTCACGTGGCCTGATTGTAGTTGGTGCTGCTTGGAGCATCTTGCTTACCGTTTCAGCAAGGGCCTTACTCAATTTAGCTTTGTATGGCCATACCGGCCTCACGGCTCCGCCAGAAAAAGGCACATTGGTAGTGGGTTCAGCCGCAGAGACCTATCGGGTTCACGCCATTTTACAGCGCGCTGGGGTAAATCATAAGTTTTTAGGCTTTGTTTCCGACCTACCAGGCGACGAAGAAAACGAGTTTTATGTAGGTGCTTTGGCGGATTTGCCGGAAGCCGTGCGGGCTCTTGGCGTTGATGAGCTCATATTTTGCGGCCAAGACCTCCATAACAAACAAATCATCGGTTATTTCGAGCAACTCGGTGCTGTTGTAGGAGAGCTCAAAATTGTCCCAGCAGGCAGTGATTATGTCATTGGCAGCAGCTCGGTTGATTACCCCGGCGATACTTACACACCCGATTTTAACCTCCGCATCAGTTTACCAGCCAGCAAGCGCAACAAACGCGTTGTTGACCTGGCAACAGGCTTTTTGCTGCTTTTGGGCTTGCCTCTTTTTTGGCTGTATCCAGCGCGTTTGCGTTCACCTATGGCCTTGTTCAGGCTGCTATTGGGCCAGCATACCTTGGTGGGTTACCCGCCACATAGCCAGTTACCGACACTCAAACCTGCGCTCATTCAATTAGCCCACACACAACAGCATGCATCCTTGCAATTGCGCATCCGCAAAAGTTATGTAAAAGATTACACGGCTTTGGAAGATGTGAAAATATTGCTTCGCAGCTTTTATGGCAAAGCTTAGCGGCCTAATCAAGATCAAAGCCTATATCGCGTCGGTAGTTTTTACCCTCAAACTGCACAGTTTCAGCAGCTTCAAAACTCTTCTGCAAAGCTTCAGCTTTGGTAGCGCCATAAGCGGTTAAAGCCAATACGCGACCCCCGTTAGTTGCTACTCGTGAACCCTGCCATTTGGTTCCTGCATGAAAACAAAGGGTGTCCCTAACTGCTTCTATGTTCGTTATCACCTTGCCTTTTTCATAGGCGTCGGGGTAGCCCGCCGACACCAGCATTACTGTACAGGCATATCTAGGGTCAAAAATAGCCTTTTCGGCGTCCAGTCGCCCCTCGCAAGCTGCCAACAAATGCGCTAAAAGATCGCTTTGCAGGCGCGGCAATACCGCCTCGGTCTCCGGATCGCCCATTCTGGCGTTATACTCAATTACAAAAGGATCATTACCCACCTTAATCAGGCCGAAAAAGATAAACCCTGTATAGGCTATGTTTTCGGCTGCCAATCCTGCAATGGTCGGCTCAATGATCCGACTTACCACCTTCTCCTTAAAAACCGCATCGGCAAACGAAACGGGTGAAATAGCACCCATGCCGCCAGTATTAGGACCTGTATCTCCCTCCCCAATGCGCTTGTAATCTTTTGCCTCAGGCAGCAGCAAGTAGTGTTGACCATTGGTTATCACAAACATCGACAACTCAATGCCATCCAAAAAAGCCTCTACTACAACGCGGGCGCTGGCTGCGCCGAACTTCAAGTCCTCAATCATTTCGCGGAAAACCTGCACTGCTTCTGCATTGCTTTGGCAAATGACCACGCCTTTTCCTGCGGCGAGACCATCGGCTTTCAGTACAATTGGCAGCGCATGTGCCTCTAAATAAGCGATGCCCTCTTGCAAACTTTCGCGGGTAAAGGTGCGGTAGGCCGCCGTTGGGATGTTATGGCGCGCCATAAAACGCTTGCTAAAATCTTTGCTGCCTTCGAGTTGGGCGCCTTCGGCACCGGGACCAAAAAAGTGCAGCTTTTGGAGCTCTGGATCGGCTTTGAGCTGGTCAGCAAGACCGCGAACGAGGGGTTCTTCGGGACCAGAAATCACCATATCGATGCCTTTTTCCTTCACAAAGGCGGCTACTGCGGTGGCATCATTGGGGTTGAGCTCAACATTGATGGCGCCTTCCGAGGTACCGGCATTGCCTGGGGCTACATAGAGCGCTTTGCAAAGAGGACTTTGCTTCAGTTTCCATACAAAGGCGTGTTCACGACCGCCGCTACCGAGAAGTAAAATGTTCATAATGCTGTTTTATCCGCCATTCGCGGTCAATGGGTTTAAGCGAGATACCTGGTTTTAAAATCTGCATAAGCCAAGGCAATCCCGCTTTTGAGATCAACTTTAGGTTGATAACCTAACGCCATGAGCTTGCTAGAGTCCATTAATTTACGCGGAGTACCATCAGGTTTATCGGCATTAAACCGCAAATCACCCTCAAAACCAATTACCTCCGCCACTGTTTGGGCCAATTCAGCAATGCTCACATCGCTACCGAAGCCGGCATTCAAAAAGCCCGACTGGTTGTACTGCTCCATCATCACCAAACAAGCTTCGGCCATATCATCCACGTACAAAAATTCGCGCAGCGGTTTACCGGTTCCCCACACCTCTACCTCTGCGGCTCCAGAAGCCTTGGCTTCGTGGAACTTACGGATCAGTGCAGGCAGCACATGGCTAGTTTCAAGGTCGTAATTATCATTGGGCCCGTACAAATTGGTGGGCATGATGCTCGTAAAATTGCAACCATACTGCGCCCGGTAGGCGTCGCACATTTTAATACCGGCAATTTTAGCGATGGCATAGGGTTCGTTGGTAGGTTCGAGCAAGCCGGTAAGCAAGCTTTCTTCAGCCAAAGGCTGTGGTGCCAATTTGGGATAGATACAGCTAGAGCCCAAAAACAACAGCTTTTTAACGCCCTGCAAATAACTCTGGTGAATAACGTTGGTTTGAATGAGCAAATTATCGTGCAAAAACTCCGCCCGATACACATTGTTGGCATAAATGCCCCCGACCTTGGCTGCAGCCAAAAACACATACTCGGGCTTTTCAGCGGTAAAAAAGTCGGCTACCGCTTGTTGGTTGCGCAAATCAAGCTCCTTGCTGCTGCGCAGCACAAAATTGTTGTAGCCACGCTTCATCAAGGCCCTGTGAATAGCGGAGCCCACCATGCCGTTGTGCCCTGCGATGTATATTTTTGATTGTAACTCCATTGCTAGATGAAAAACTAGGTGCGAAAATACCGCTTTTAGATTTGTGATTTGTGATCTCGGATTTATGATTTATGATTTATGGCTCAGACTTCTATTAAAATGAGACGAGAATGACTTTATAAGTTTAGTGTTTTACGCATTTGTTTTACTTATTTGGCAAGAAGGGTTGGTTTGGTTTATCTTCGAGATAATGAACAGACAGCTACTTGAAAACAGATTGATTGCATTTGCAGTGGGCATTGTGCGTATTACCAAACACTTAGATAACGGCATTGCGGGCCAATATTTTGGCAACCAAGTCTTGAGGTCAGGTGGATCGCCTGCTTTGCATTATGGAGAGGCTGTTGGTGCTGAATCAACCAAGGATTTTATACACAAACTAAGTATAGCCTTAAAAGAATTGAGAGAAACATACAACAACCTCCGAATAATTCATCAAAGCGAACTATGCAGAGACCCAAAGCAGCTCGATCACCTGATAAAAGAATGCAACGAATTGATTGCCATTCTATATGCTACCATTAAAAAAACGAAACAGAATCAACAAACTACTCCCTAGACCCAATTCATAAATCCGAGATCAGAAATCCTAAATCCGAGATCAACCGGGGAGCTGCTTCAACACCCGATCTTCGAGCTGCACCACACGGTTGAGCAGCACCTCAAACTCCACGGCTTCATGGCGGAGGAGGTCTTTTTCGAGGAGTGCCAGCTCTTTGTACAAACTGCGCTGCATGATGCCGGCATCGGCCGGTGGCGTATAATGGTTGGTGAGGTAACGGGCTACATCAAAAAAAGCCACGTCATCGTCGGCACGCAAGGCATGCGCCACGGGCGAAGGCTTTTCGAACAACGCACGGGCTTCCATTTCGGTTAAATTACCTTGCAGGTAGTGTTCCAATTGTTCGGCATAGGGATAAAGCGAATCCTGTTCTTGGAGTATGTGATCACTGATGTCGGCACGAAAAGCCTCAAAACGATCCCTCAGCTCTTGCAGAACAGGTTGATCAGTCCCTTTTCGAACCACTAACTCTCGTAAAATGACACTCATGCGAGGAATACGGCGTGCCAAAAAATCGTGGTGCTCTGCCCGTAATAGCTGTACCATCTCTAAGATAGGCAAGGCCTTAAAAGTGGCTTGGTTGTATTTAATACCTGTTTCTAACAAGGTTAGCTGCCTTGTCCATTCAACCAATGGCACACCTGTAGCGCGTACAACCTGCCCCATATCAACGCAATTTGTAAAATGCTCGTCCAGCACCCCGCGCTTGCGAAATACTTCCGCCATCATGGGAACCAGCCGGAGCAGGTCACAAATACTAGTGCTTTCGTTCAATTGCATCTCCTCAAACCATTCATGCATAACGACAATAAAACGGCTTGAAAGTTTTAAATTATACAAAAAAACCGCGATTTATCGGTCATAATTGCCTCAAAACAGTAGGAAAAACCATTTTGATCGCACCTTGCAGAAACCCACATGTATGTTCGGTTGCACATTTCAAACAATCTCTGAAGCGTTACGAGAGAAATGGACTATTTTTGCGGGATGCGATTGTATTTCCAAAAAATGGGCAGTGGGGCACCTCTGCTTATTTTGCATGGTATTTTTGGTTCGGGAGATAATTGGCTTACCCTGGGCAAGCGCTTTGCCGACCAGTACACCGTTTACCTCATCGACCAGCGCAATCACGGCCAAAGCCCTTGGAGCGAGGCCTTTAGCTACCAGCTCATGGCCGAAGATTTGAGGGCTTTGATGGACCAAGAGCAGCTCGAAACCGCTCACATCCTTGGCCATTCGATGGGTGGAAAGGTGAGCATGTTGTTCGCACAGTTGTACCCAGAGCGCATCCAAAAGCTTATTGTGGTGGATATTGCGCCGAAGTCGTACCAACTCACTGAGCACAAACACATCCTCGAAACCTTGCAAAACTTCGATTTGAACGCTTACCAAACCCGTACTGAAATCGACAAAGCCCTCACGACCTCTTTGCCTGAATATGGTACGCGGCAGTTTATCCTTAAAAACATTTACCGCAACGAGGAAAAGGCTTTTGCCTGGCGACTTAATGTGCCAGCTTTGTACAAAAATCTACACGAAATAGGTAAAGGCCTCGATGCCGAAACCCCCTATGACGGTCCCACCCTCTTCATCAACGGCGGCAAATCGCGCTATATCCAGCCCGAAGACCACGTCAAAATCAAACGAATTTTCCGCCGCAGCGAGCTGCTCACCATTCCCGATGCCGGGCATTGGGTGCATGCCGAAGCCCCAGAAGCCCTTTTTACCGCAGTTACCCAATTTTTAGACGCCTGATGCGCAAGAAAAAAAAGACAGAAACCCAGTTCCTCGAAGGCGCTGTGATCACCGACATGGCAGCCGATGGCTTGGCTTTGGCCCGGGTAGAAGACAAAGTGTATTTCATTGAAGGCGCTGTGCCTGGTGATGTGGTTAATGCCCGGGTGCTGCGCGACAAAAAGCGGTATGCCATGGCGCAGATGACAGAGCTTATCACCCCATCTCCACAGCGTATTGACGCCGTTTGTGAGCACTTTGACTATTGTGGCGGATGCAAATGGCAAAACCTAAGCTATGCTACCCAGTTAGAATACAAGGGAAAGCAGGTATTTGATGCTTTAAATCGCCTTGGAAAGCTCGATGTGAAAGAGCAAGTGCGTGTTTATGGCTCCACGCAACAGTATGAGTTCCGCAATAAGCTAGAGTTTACCTTCTCACCGAGTCGTTGGCTCACGCCTGATGAGCTTGCCGACGACAGCATCATCAAGCCACAGCCGGGAGTAGGCTTTCATTTGCCAGGTCGTTTCGACAAAGTGCTGCACGTTGACACCTGCCATTTGATGGATGATAAGATGAACCTTATTCGCAATCATGTGCATCAATTGGGACTGGAACACGGCCTTACCCGCTATAACGTGCGCGAACACCACGGCTTTTTACGCACTTTAACCATCCGAAACACCAGTTTAGGAGAGTGGATGGTGATTTTAATGGTAGGCGAAGACCAGCCTGAGAATCTAAAGCTGGTTTTAGACAGTTTGGCCAGCCATTTTCCGTGGATCAACAGTCTGCTTTATGTGATCAATACCAAGAAAAACGACACCTTATACGACCAAGAAGTATTGGTATGGAAGGGTAGCGAAGTAATTGTAGAGGCCTTGGAGGATTTGCGTTTTGAGATTTCTGCCAAATCCTTCTTCCAAACCAACAGCAAGCAGGCGCTCGAGCTGTACAAAATAACCCGCGATTTTGCCGCCCTTACTGGCAACGAGCTGGTGTATGACCTCTATACCGGCACGGGCAGTATTGCCCAATTTGTGGCTGCCAAGGCCAAAAAGGTCATTGGCGTAGAGTATGTGGAAGCCGCCGTGGTGGATGCGCGCAAAAACGCCGAGAAAAACGGCATCAGCAATTGTGAGTTTTTTGCTGGCGATATGAAAGACCTCTTGAACGACGATTTTTTAGCGCAGCACGGTCGCCCCGACCTCATCATCACCGACCCGCCGCGCGCTGGCATGCACACCGACGTGGTAGAGATGTTGTGCCGCATTGGTGCCCCGCGTATTGTATATGTGAGTTGCAATCCTGCCACCCAGGCCCGCGATCTGGATTTGATGCGCGAGCACTACCGTTTGGTGAAATACCAGCCCGTTGATATGTTTCCACAGACCGCCCACGTTGAAAACGTAGCCTTGTTAGAAAAAATTTAAGCATGGAAGAGCAAGTTCCTGGTTCCAATCCGCTGTTAGAGACGTTGCAAAACGACCTCACCTATTATGCCGACTATCTGCAAGGTTTGGCACGCGAAATACTCGACAGCGGCACCAGCAAATACCCGGTTTTTGTAGCGCACCAGCACGAACGGGGCCTCGACATCGGTAAACCCATTTTGCAGCACGCCCAAATCGAAACCCGTTGGAGCATCAATGTATCACTAATGGAAGAGTTTGTAGCCAAAGGCATCGTGGCCCGCGACAAATTTGCTGATTTTAAGCAAAGCTGGAAGGACCCCGAGGACTTTATGTGCGTATTTGTGTACGCCGGCACAGCCAGCTCGTTTGTGTACTTGCCATACGAGCGGCCGGCACCGGTAGACGAGGCAGAGAATTAGAAAATACAGGACATTTTACTATCCGGATTGGCGTGCTTGCCCCATTAACCATCCCTCCGAAGGCTTTATAGGCTGAAAAAGGGCAGGTTATATATAAGAGTTCTCAGGTATTTTATTCCCTTAGCATTACCTTAACCTAGCGCTCACACGACGGTTACTTTGTTCACATTTTTTTCACTTTCGGCCCCATTTTAATCATCCAAGCTTAAACAAACGATTATAATAGCAACATAGCAGCTGTGCAATTTTGTGGCACAAATCTTAAACTGCTATGAAAAAACAATTACTCAGCGTGGGCTTGCTCGCCATTACCACAATGGCTTTTGCCCAACAACAGAATGTGCCCACAGCACCTTCTTCCGTAGGCACCAACGCTGTTGTTGTGCCGCAAACACCCCTCTTAAAGTACCAAGTGCTGTTTATCGGCGGACACGACTCCGTTGCCACGGTAGACGCACAGGGCAATCCAAACGGCCGCGCTTTAGCCAAGCAGTGGCACGACTTTATCGGCTTTACAAAAGACGTAACCGCCGGTACACCTGACCTCGGTTGGGTTACTATTAATCATGAAATGGTAACCGCTAACCCAAAAATTGGCGATGGCGGCGGTATGACTGCTTACAAAGTGCGTAAAAGCGGCGACAGTTTGATGATTGTAAATCAAACTTTACCAGACGGACGTACAGGCAAGTTCTTCAACGTTGATTTCAATCCAACCGGCCAAACTGGTATGAACTGTGGTGGCATTCAAAGTGCAGACGGGCGTATTTGGACGGCCGAAGAATGGTTCCAGACCTCAAATGCTCAAATTTTTGCTGGTGGCAATGGCATCACCGATACCAGTAATTTTATTATTGGCACAACCTCTCCTGCCGGTTTCGCAGGCTTTAACGGTTCAACCTTGAAGCGTTTTCAAAACCTCAACTACATGACCGAAATTAACCCACGTACTGCCAAAGCCGTTCGCAAGCAGTACAACTGGGGACGCGGTGGTTTTGAAGGCGGTGTAGTAATGGCCGACAACAAAACTGTTTACTTAGGCATTGATGAGTCTCCGGCTCCTTGGGTTAAGTTTGTAGCCAACACTGCGGGCGACTTTACTACTGGTAACTTATTTGCTTGGAAGGCTGATGGAAGCTGGGTACAAATACCCAACAACAACCTCGACTCGTTGAACCGCATGTCGGTATTGGCTTTTGCCCGTGGCGCGGCCATGTTTAACCGTGTAGAGTGGGTAGCGGAGCACAATGGCAAGGTCTATTTCACTGAAACAGGGCGTGACGCTTTAGGAACCTCTTTCCGCACTGTACGTGACGCTGGTGCAACAGTTGACAGCCACTGGGTAAAGGCCGTTCGTATCCGTCACCCTGAGTTAGCTGCGCAAAACAACGACTCAATCGTAAATTTCTTCTTGGCTGGAAACTTCCGCGACTATTATGGCCGTGTAGTGGCATTTGACCCTGCAACTAGCAAAATGGAAATCTTCTTAGAAGGCGGTCCATTCATCCCTTCAGGCGAGCCGAACGCTTATCCCGACAAGCACCTCTCGAATCCTGACGGTTTAGGCTTTATGAAAATTGCCAACAAGACTTACATGGTAATTGAAGAAGATTTGAATGGCACATCCTTTGGCCGTATGCCAACTGGTGCTCCAGGCATAAATACTGAAGCCTACTTGTATGATATGGCTGATGCCAATCCTACTGTCAACAAACTCAAGCGCATTGCGGTTACACCGTTAGGGGCTGAAATCACAGGCATGTGCTACATTGAAGGTGCTGACGCCATCCTCATCAACAACCAGCACCCTAGCACCAACAGCCCTTTCCCTTATAACAACTCGCTTACTTTTGCCATCAGCGGCTGGAGCAACATTGTAGCTTCTTTATTCGAGCAACCTAAGTTTGAAGGTGCTGGTTTCCAAATTTGGCCAAACCCAACTTCACGTGAGTTGCACTTCAGCGAAGCAACCGATATCGTAATTCGCGACATGAGTGGTCGTTTGGTAAAAGAAGCCAAGAACACCGACTTGATCGACATTTACGGCATCCCTGCAGGTAACTATGTGGTTACCAACCGTGCTGGTCAATCACAGAAACTCATTATCCAATAACCAAGCTTAACCCTAGCAGCGCCCCACCAGCAATGGTGGGGTTCTGTTTTTTAAAAGCAGCTGAAACATGAAAAAGGCTTACATTTTTATAGTGCTTTTAATGAGCGCCTTGGTATTTGTAACAAGTGCTTTACGGCCGCAGCAAGACTTAAACGGCTCAGCACAAAAAGTAGTTGAACTTTACCGCCAAGACTGGCAACAGCTGCTGCAAGCACTTGAAACGTTACAAACGGCCATGCAGCAACCTCAACCCGATCCACAAAACTGTCAGAAGCTGCATCTGGAGGCCCGTTTGGCATTCAAGCGAGCTTCCTTTTTAGCGGAGTACCTTGATCCCGAATTCATGGCCGATTACATCAATGGCGCGCCTTTGCCGAAGCTCGAGCGCAATTTTTCACAAGTAAATGCCTTATCACCTAAAGGTTTTCAACCCTTGGAAGAATTATTGTATGAGGACGTTTATTCACCAGAGTTGCTGGCTGAAGCACGCGAATTGTGCAATGGATTGCTGTTTTCAGTATCCGATTTTGCCCGTTTCGACAAGCAACGCCGCATACAAGACTACCAAGTCTTAGAAGCCTTACGTTACAGCCTCATCCGCTTTATGAGTTTGAGCTTAGTTGGCTTCGACCAGCCTGCTTCAGGTGAGCAGCTTCGCGAAATGCAAGCGCAATGGGCCTCAATGCAAGCAGCTTCTGCAGCTTTTACCACACAACTTGCCGGCAGTCAACAAAAACTAGGTCAAGAAATTGAAAAAAAGTGGTTAGTGGGCAGCAAACAACTCGCCGAGAGCAAAAATTTTGATGACCTCAACCGTGCTGATATCATCCGTGAAGCCTTAAACCCTTTATTTTCCAATTTACTGTACTTGCAGCAAGCTTTGCAGCTTCCCATGAGCACGCAACTTTACCCTGGAAAATACGCCTTAAATTATGAAGCCACTTCGCTGTTTGATAACCAATTACTGAACCCCTTTTACTACACCCAATTGGTTCCAGAAATGTACACTTCGAGCACCATCGCCCTGGGCAAGCTGCTGTTTTTTGATCCTATACTGAGTGCGAGCAATGAACGCGCTTGTGCCAGCTGCCACCAACCCGAAAAAGCCTTTAGCGATGGTGCCGCCAAAAGCTTGGCCACCGGCATGCAAGGCACCATCCAACGCAATGCTCCGGGCTTGATCAACAGTGTGTATTCGCCTCGCTTTTTCTGGGACCTTCGTGCCACACAGCTTGAGAACCAATTTGCACATGTAGTTATCAATGAATTGGAGTTCAATAGCTCGGTGCTCGACATCATGCAGCGTTTGGGCTACAGCAGCGAGTACCAGGCGCTTTTTAGTGCAGCTTTCCCTTCTTTTGGCGAAAAAGCCATCAACCAATATACCATTAATACTGCCCTTGCTGCCTACATAAGTAGCCTCAGGAGTTTCAACAGTCCCTTTGACCAATACATGCGCGGAGAAAAGGCTCAGATTTCGCCTGAAGTACTGCAAGGATTTAATATTTTCATGGGCAAAGGCTTGTGTGGTACCTGCCACTTTGCGCCCAGCTTCGGAGGTATTGTACCACCACTTTATACTGAGCAAGAATCGGAAGTGCTCGGCGTACCTGCGCAGGCCAAAGCGCCATACAGTTTAGATACAGATTTAGGCCGAGCTGCAGGCTTACCCAAAGAGCAGCATCCCATTTACAACCACTCCTTTAAAACTGTAACCGTACGAAATGCCGCTCTCACAGCGCCATATATGCACAATGGTGTTTACGAAAGTTTAGAGGAAGTGGTTGATTTTTACGCGCAAGGCGGTGGTGCAGGACTAGGACTTGAGGTACCCAACCAAACCTTGCCTTTTGACAGTCTTTCATTAAACGCAAAAGAAAAAAGAGCACTGGTTGCCTTTATGGAGGCCCTTACCGATACAACCGGTCTAACCAGCAGACCCTTGCGCTTGCCAAAGATTGATCAACAAATGAGCTTAAATAAACGCATCATAGGCGGTGCCTATTAAACACTTCACATCCATGAAAAAAGTATTATTTGTGTTTCTTTTGCTGGCCAGCACGGTACAAGGACAAAGTCTCGATTGGAAAGAAAACAAGCCCTTGCAAAAAATCAAGTTAATCTCCTCCGGAGGTGATCACATACGTTTACGATCAATTGACCGCCATAATGGTGCCGTCATTGTGTTTTTATCGCCTGAATGTCCACTTAGCCAAGTGTACACCCGCGAGCTAAACGAACTTTACGAGCAGCACAAGCATAACGACATGGCCTTCTACGGCGTTTTTCCGGGAAAAGAGCTTTCGCCGGCACAAATCGAGGCCTTCCGCAGGCAATACAAGCTGCAATTCCCGATTTTGATGGATATTGACTATCGTCTGAGCGGCGCTTTGCACGCCAAGGTAACCCCCGAAGTATTCTTATGTGACCCTTGGGGAGGCGTGCATTATCGCGGTGCCATCGACGATCGTGCTGTAAGTTTGGGCAAGCTCAACGACTATGCGCAGGAAACTTATTTGTTCAATGCAATCGAAATGTGGCTGATGCAAGAGCCTATTTGGCCTATCGAAACCAATGCCATAGGCTGCATTATTGAACTTCCATGAGGTTTAAACAGCTTGCACTGGTGTTTTTACTGTTGCCCGTGTACGGCGCAGCACAAAGCCCAAATTTTAACCGAGATGTGGGGGCTTTGCTGTATCAAAAATGCAGTAGTTGTCACCGCCACGGAGGCGGAGCTCCTTTCGAACTAGCCAGTTACCAGCAATTTGCCAAGCGCAAGCAGTTCATTGCCGAAGTGGTACAACGGGGCTATATGCCACCATGGACCGCAGATACACATTATCGCAGTTTTGCCAACCAAACCGCCCTCACTGACACAGAAAAGCAGCTCATTTTAACCTGGGTGGCCCGTGGGGCTAAGCAAGGGCGCAGGTTCCCAGCCCCTAAACTTCCCAATTTCGAAGCGCCCACCGATTTAGGGCCACCCGACCTGGTGCTCCAAATGCCAGAGCCATATCACATACCGGGTAACGGACGCCATCACTACATTGCTTACAAAATTCCGTTTGACTTACCCGGCGATGCCTATGTAAAGGCCATTGAATTTGTACCGGGCAACAAAGCCTTGGTGCACCACGCCAGCTATCAGTTATTCGGCACAGGACCTGGGGTAAACGCCAACAATAGCCCTAATTTTTACGTATTCAGTGCCGACAGTGTTGATGGCATTGACGACGACCGCGATTTTCACATTTTTCAATTGTACGATAGTCTAGGCCGCCCTCCTTTTTCAGTTTTTCACAACGGCTATCTGCCCGGGGCCACCATCCAACAATATCCCCCAGGCATTGGCTTCGCCTTACCGCGTAAGGGCGTTTTGCTCATTCGTTCGCTGCACTATTCGCCTACCCCTTTGCCGCGTAGCGACCAAAGTAGCCTTCGTTTGTGGCTAGCCGATAGGCCCGTGGAACGCACCATCGAATTTGCCGCTTTCAAACCGCGCATCGCTGGCGATACCATTCCTGCCGGTGAAACACGCACCTACTACATCAACATAAAAACCAAGGGCGATATGTCGCTTTTGCACATCAACCCGCACATGCACCAGCTGGGAAAAAGTTTTGTGGCTTGGGCGCTTACGCCTGCTGGTGACACTATTCCATTGGTGAAAATTCCGCAATGGGACTTCAACTGGCAAGAATTTTATCGTTACGAGCGCCTTTTGCATATTCCCAGTGGATCGGTGATACATGCCGAAGCCGTTTATGACAATACGGCCACCAATTTGGCCAATCCCAACCAGCCGCCCAAACCGATGCTTATTGAAACAGGCAGCATGGACGATGCCACAGAAATGATGCGCCTCGTTTTTTTGTATGTGCCGTATAAAGCTGGAGACGAACTTATACAAACCGATTGATTAAGCGGCTTTCTGTCTTGCTAATAGCTGTTTTGTTGTTTGCACTTGGCTAGATGGCTTTTTTGATTACTTCAGGTGCAAGCCTTATCTTGCAACATGCAAAACGCGCCCAGTCCTTTTCTTTTTAGGTTGATGTTGCTCAAAATGCTGCCCCTTGGCTTTTTAGCTGGTTTGCAGCTGCAGCGGGCCGATGATCAAGTGTGTTTTGTGGGAATTCGCTACAGTTATCTCACCAAAAACCCGTTTCGGTCGATTTATTTTGCTGCCCAAGCCATGGCTGCCGAAATGAGCACGGGACTACCCGCCCTGCTGCATCTACGCGCTACCAAAAGCAATACCTCCATGCTGGTTACCCATTTCGAGGCCAACTATTTCAAAAAAGCCGTTGGTAAAATCCAATTCCGATTTGAAGACGTAGCTGCCCTGCACCAAGCCATCGACCAGGCTGGTCCTTCAGGCACCCAGTTTATCGCTATTTCGCGCGGCTACACTGCTCAAAACGAATGTGTTGCTGAGATGCGTGTGAGCTGGAGTTTTAAAAAACGCTGAGCTCAGCATAAGCACATGCTTTTATTTTGAGCACCCTTTAGTTGGGATTTGAGGGTGATGGTTTTGGCAAAAGGAAGAAGTAAATCTGTTAAAAAACAACATTTGTGCGGCTTCAAATAGCCTTCAAAAAAACGAAAGAGCTGGGTTAACCGTTCGAATAAGTAGACCAATCGGAAACACCAGGCCCACTCTTTTACACCCTTTACCGAATTCGAAACCAATACACGCTCTTAATCGTTATACTGCTATGATTAAATCGGTCCTCCTTGCTCTCAGCTTCTTGCTCGTTTTTACGGCTTGTGAAGCGCAAGAAAAAAACAAAACCACACCCAAAACCACCCCTGTGAACACAACTGAAACCCCCAATTTTATGAATTTAAGCGATGAAGAATGGGCCAAGCGCCTCAAGCCCGAAGAATACCGGGTTTTGCGCCAGCATGGCACTGAACGGCCTTATACTGGTGAATACGACCAGCACTGGGAACCAGGCACCTATGTTTGCAAAGGCTGCGGTGCAGATCTATTTACTTCCAACACCAAATTTGACGCCGGTTGCGGCTGGCCAAGCTTTTATGAGGGTATCGATAAATCGAAGATCAAAGAGGTGCTCGACAAAAGTTTTGGCATGACCCGCGTAGAAGTGCGCTGCTCTCGCTGCGATGGCCACCTCGGCCATGTGTTTAACGACGGTCCAAAACCCACTGGCATGCGTTATTGCATCAATTCGGTGAGTTTAGGCTTCGTAAAAAAATAAAATCAAAACGCTACCCTTGCTTTTTGACGGACCACCATTGTTCGAAATCGTCAAAACCCATGATATTCGCACCCAAGGCTTTTCCTACGGCAGCAAAAAGTTGTGCTTTGGTGCCATGATTAACCAATAGACTGCTTCCCTTTTTATCGCCTGCCGATTTACTGAGTTTTAGTCCGTTCGCGTTCTGCACCAAAGGATGGTGCAAAAAATGCATTTCCAAAAACGCTGTCTCCTGCAATATTTCGGCTATAAACAGCTGTATGACACTGCTTTCATACAAATCAAGGCCCCTAACAACATGGGTAGTTCCATATAAAACATCATCCGCTATGCACGCGAGGTGATAAGCTGGTAAAGCAGGTTCCTTGAGCCCCTCTTGTTTCCTGCGCACAACCGGGTCGATCAGTTCAGTCCCCAATGTTACTGGTTTCAATTGCTGTTCAAAGTTCCGCATTTGCAGCGCCTTGCCTTGCTCTAAGGTCAAGCGCCATGCGCAACTGGGGTCATCGAGCGAGTGGTTTTGGGCCTTACACGCTGTCGATTCATGGCGCTTAGCACCTAATTCGGAGCGCGTGCAAGCACAGGCATAAACCAAACCCGTTGCACGCAACCGCTGCAAATAACTTTCGTACAAAGACAGCCGCAACGCTTGACGGTATTCAGCTAAAAAAAGCGCTTCATTTTGCGGTCCAAACTGCCAATCTATCTCTAAAACTCGTAAAACAGCAAACACATCTTGTAAATATGCCTGCCTAAAACGACTGCGGTCCAAGTCGTCGATCCGCAAACGCAGCGCCAACCCGTGCTGTTTCGCTTCTGCCGCTGTTACCAAAAACGCAAAGACATTGCCTACGTGCAAAAAGCCACTAGGCGTAGGCGCAATCCGTGTTTGTAACTGCTTCATCTCGCCAAATTACAAAAGGATGTCGAAAATCGCTGAATCGTGCGCGTGCACAAAGCGGCTTGACTCTAAAAACCCCGTCGCTATATTTTTAGGTTTGTCTAAATATAAATTTAGCCTGGTATATTTGTGGTGTGAAACAGCTGCTCTTTCTGCTTTTACTCAGCTTGCCCCTGGTTGTAACCGCCCAAAGTTCACTCAGCGGGAGCATCCAGCATGGCAAACAGTCCTTGGCTGGGGCCAATGTGCAATTAAAAGGCAGCACTACGGGCACTTCGAGTGCTGCAGATGGCAGTTACAAATTAGCATTGCCCGCGGGCACGCACCGCATCCGCGTGAGCTTCTTGGGATTTAAACCCGTTGAAAAAACGGTGATTTTGGGTGAAAACGAGCAGAAAAGAATCCATTTTGACCTAGAAACCGATTTACACGGCCTGGAGCAAGTGGTGGTAAGTGCCAACCGCGATGAGGTGTCGCGCCGGGAAGCACCCGTTCGGGTAGAGGTGATTGATAGCAAACGCATGCAGCAGTTGCAGGCACCAGCTTTGGCCGACGGACTGAGCTTTTCGCCGGGAGTGCGCACCGAGAATAATTGTCAAAACTGTGGCTTCAGCGCCGTGCGTTTAAATGGCTTGCCGGGCGCTTACACACAAATATTGATTGACGGTCGTCCTGTTTTTAGCGCGCTCAACGGGGTATACGGACTCGATCAAATTCCTGCCTCTATGATTGAACGTACCGAAGTAGTGCGCGGCGGCGGATCGGTGTTGTACGGCGGCAACGCCATCGCCGGAACGGTTAATATCATCACCCGCAGTCCGGTGGCCAACGGCTTCAGTATCTGGCAGCAAAGCAGTCTCATCGGCGGTCGCACACCCGAAAGCAACACACAGTTTCACCTGGATGTGGTGGATGAGGAAAAGCAAAAGGCGGGCATCACCCTCTATGGCAGCTTGCGCAACCGCCAATGGTACGACCACAACAACGATCAGTTTAGCGAAATCACCCAATTAAACGCCCAAACCATTGGTGCCAATGCTTATGTGAACTTCAGCAAACGCCTACAACTGCGCACCAACGCCTATCACTTGCAGGAATTTAGGCGCGGCGGCTCTGATTTTGAGCTTGAACCGCATCAAGCGCGCCTCACAGAACAGCTACACCACCGGGTAAATGGGCTCCGCACCGAACTCAGCTATTTCAGCAAAAACTACCGCAATAAATTCACCGTTTACCACAGCAGTCAGTTTACCGACCGCCAAAGTTATTACGGCGGCGGCGGACGTGTTTTGCAGCAAGGCGATAGTTTAACTGACCAAGATCTGCTCGCGCTCAATGCTTATGGCGTGGCCAGCGACCGCTCAGTTGTAAGCGGCCTCAACTGGCAGCGGTACCACAGCGATAAACTTATGTTGACGGCCGGCACCGAGTATTGGTTCAACAGCATCATCGACCGCATGACGGGCTACCAGCGTTTGCTCGACCAGCGTTACCAAGTGTGGGGCAATTTTGCCCAGGCCGAATACCAGCTGAACAAGCGTGTAAAAGTGCTCGGTGGACTCCGCTACGATATGGTACGCTTGGCGGGTCAGTACGATTTGGCCACCGATATCTTCCAGCAAGACCAATCCTACGGCCTGTTGCTCCCCCGCCTCAGCAGCATGATTAACTTCAACCCCAACACCCAGCTGCGCCTCAACTGGGCACAGGGTTACCGCGCGCCGCAGGCTTTCGATGAAGATTTGCACATAGAACTGCTTGGTGGCGCAGCACGATTTGTTCGGCTCGGCAACAACTTGGTGCCTGAACGCTCCAACAGCTTCAGCGCCACTTTGCAGCGCGAAAGCAAGGTAAAACACACGGGTTTACTCAGCAGCGTGGAAGTGTTTTACACCCAACTTCAAAATCCGTTTTTATTGCTAGAAGCCGAAGTATTGCCCAGCGGCTTGCAAGTGGTTAACAAGCGAAATGGCAGTGGCGCCCGTGTTTTTGGCTTTAACCTCAGCTCCGAAGCGGTGTTCGAAACCAACGCCCGTTTGCAATTTGGACTCACTGGTCAGCGCGCCCTGCTCAACGAACCGGAAGTTTTATGGGAAAGTGCGAACGGTGACAGCGTTACCACTACCCAACAGCTTTTGCGCACCCCAAACTGGTATGGTTACGCCAATTATAGACACCCTATTGGCAAAAACTGGGCGCTGCAGGCTAATTTACAGCTCACAGGCGCTATGTTGGTGCCGCACGTGCTCGATCCTGAAAATGCGTACACCGTGGTTAAAACCACGCCCAACTTCGCAGATTTGGCACTTTTTGCAGAGAAACAATGGATTTTGGCACCACGGCTTCGGCTCGAAAGCAGTGTGGGCATCCAAAACCTCTTCAACAGCTTTCAGCGCGACCTCGACACAGGACCCGATCGGGATGCGGGTTATGTTTACGGACCGATGCGGCCACGCACCTTCCTACTCAGCTTGCGATTTGTGCATTAAGGCTGCTCTCCCGTACCAAAGGCTTTTTTCACGTACTTGCCCACCTTCGCAATCCGCTCAATATTCTCTTGAATGGGAGTGCGCATACTTGGGTCGAGTTGTAAATTAGATGCTCGATCGCTGTAACCCTTAATCTCTGGAAACAGAATAGCAAAGCTATTTTTATTAAAAACGTTACTTAACTGCGCAGGCGCTTTATCCAAACCAGTAGTATGCGAAAGTGTACCCTTTCGGGCACTGATTACCAAAAGTAAATCATTTGGCAGAACGGCTTTCTCGAGCCTTAAGAAACCCTCCCAGTCGATGCGCTCTTCAAACTTGAATACAAAGGTCGTCTTTTTGTTTTTCAACAATCCAAGCAGCCGTTGTTCTAGTTTTTGGCTGCCATAAAAAACCAACTCCGCATCGGTTTGCTTGGCCAAGTGGCGAACCAACTCCAGCCATCCCATAAAACCTGGTTCCACTTCTCCATTTTCAGGCACCACCACCAGCACGCGCCTAATGGTATTCAGGGGTTGAAAACTTCGAATAGCCACCACCGTTTGGTCGGTTCGCCGCAACAAATGCGTCATCAAACCCCCAAAAAGCTTGTCTGTGACCTGTGGATTCGGGTTCCATCCTATTACAATATCCGATATGTTTTGCTCCTTGGCCGTAAATACAATGCCATTGGTAATGTTCACATCCACCCTGCTCAGCAATTCCATTTTGCTATCCGTGCCCGCTGCATATTTTGCCGCTTGCTCCAATAGTTTTTTACCGCGGTTCATTTCATTGCCGTCGGCATCATCTTCCCTCACCACCGATAGCCCAAAGACCGGCGTTTTATTTCCTGTTGGTTTAATGAAAATGGCAAAATCGATGAGCGAAGCCACTGTTTCGGGATTGGAAAGTGGCACTAGAATGCGGTGCGATAACTGCTGCTCTTGTGCCGGCGCATTATTAGCTTCTATAATGGCCAACTTTCGGGCGGCACGCTCCACGACAAATGACCCTACTAAACAAGTCACCAAAATCATTAGGATGGCACCATTAAATACCTCTTCGGTGAGTAGATTTAACTTAAATCCCACCAAAACCGCAGCCAATGTAGCTGCCGCGCGCGACACGCTCAATCCAAAAATCAAGCGTCTGTCGTACTTATTCATTTTAAAAGCCAACTGCGCAGCCCAAGCCGCCAACCACTTCGAAAGCACAGCCGCCACTGTCATGGTGCCCGCCACGAGCAACGAAGTATAGCCGTTCAGCAGTAGTTTTAAATCCACCAACATCCCCACGCCAATCAAGAAAAAAGGAATGAACAGCGCATTGCCAACAAATTCGAGACGATGCATCAGGGGTGACGTGTGCGGAATGAGCCGATTGAGCGCCAATCCCGCCATAAATGCCCCAATAATTGCCTCTAAACCTGCTAATTCGGCAATAAACGCGCCCAAAAAGGTCATGGCGAGCACAAAAATATATTGACTTACATTATCCTCTACCCGTTTAAAAAACCACAAGCCAATACGCGGAAACAAACCAAAAACAAGCACACCAAACAAAATCACCGATACCGCCAGCTGTAACCAAAAGCCAGCCCCTACCTCACCTGTGGTTGTGCCTGCGGTTACAGCAAGCAGCACCAAAGCCACGGTATCGGTAATGATAGTGCCACCAACGGTAATATTTACTGGCAGTAATTTACTCACCCCATAACGGGAGGCAATGGGATACGCAAGCATGGTGTGAGGAGCAAGCAAAACCCCAAATAATATCGAAGACACTTGAGAAAACGCCAGCACGTACCGCCCTGCTAGATAACCAAATACTAAGGGAATTATAAATGTAAAAAGACCAAAAATCAGGCTTTTATTCTTGTTTTTCTTGAAATCTTGCAAGTCCACCTCCAAGCCCACCATCATCATAATGTACAGCAGGCCTACAGTACCAAAGAGCTCAATACTCGCATCTCTAAGCAAGATGCCAAAACCGTTCGGGCCAATGGCCACTCCGGCTAAAATGAGACCAATAATCCCAGGAATGCGCAATTTCTGTAGCACAATAGGCGCGAACAGAATCACGAACAAGACCAGCGAAAAAATCAGCACGGGATTTTTCAGCGGCAGGGTCCAATCGATAGCAAGCAGCATGGATTTTTTTATAAAATTAGAAAAGAAATGTGGTCATAGGCCTGTTGCTTTTAAATAAAATGATTGGAATTAGTAGCGTTTCAATCATGTCATTGAATATTTTTATTTTATTTCCGTGGAAGGAATCACCGTACGCGTCGAAATCATGGCCTGATAAAACGCCCTTTACAGAAAATTTGGACCCGTGTAACGGCTAAAATGCATTGCGAAGCGAGCATTTGGAGAAGGCCCTGAACAAGAAGACTTCAGCGCTGGCATTCGCCGCCTAGCTTCTGCTTAGTTTTCAGGAAACCGGCTTTTGGCTGCATTGCCATACGGACAATGCCTACAGCCGCTTTTGCAGCAATGCCCTCTTTTGCGGTGATAAAGTGCCGTAAACACCATCAACCCTTGCTCGTTGAAGTAGAAATCTTCTCCTTCAACGAGCCTTTGGTTGTTATTTGGGGAGGGTTTGCCAAACATTAACGGAAGTGGATATGGCCTGGGGCGATGCCTGCAGGTAAGGAATCTTTGAGCGCTAAATTACGCTCATAACGGTAAATCCAGCCGTCGCTCGCAAAATCTCGCGCATCGGTACCGTACAACAGGCCGTCGGCAGTAGGGTCGAGCGACAAATGGTAAAAACCACGGTTAATCACAGGGTTTGCGGGCACAATGTTGGCGCCCACAGGTAGCGTTTCACTGTAAACTGCACCATTTACCTCGTACAAAACCGCGTTGCCATTCGGGTGGCTGGTGAGGTTGGTGGGATGGAAAGTAGCTGCCGGGAACGTGGCAATGCTCACTTGATTGCCGGTGATGGTGGCGATGCTTCCTGCCGTTTCACTGCCGGTCCAGGACGGGTTACCGCCGCAAAGCACCACAAGACTGTTGCCTTGGCTCACAAAACCATTCGGGCGGTCGCCTACGGTGATGGTGCGCAAAACCGTATCGGCGTTGAGGCTGATTTCAGTAACCGTGTTTTCATTGCTGTTGGCCACATAAATGCGGTTGTTGTGCAAAGCAATGGCATTGGGGAATTCGCCCACGGTTATGGTTCTGATGACCGAGCGCGAGGCGATGTCGATGACCGACACCCGGCCAGCGCTACTAAAACTCACCCACTCAGTTACATAAGCTTTGCCGCTGTTGCCAGGCACCAAAATTTCACTGGGCAGGGCTAACCCTTCGATGGTACCCACCGATTTAAAATCCTTCAAATCAACCACCTCTACCTTGTTCGCATTGTTCACCACAATCAAGCCTTGGGCGCCAAAACTCGCCATGCTTTGGCCTACGTTGCCGAGGGGACGGCCGTTTGCCTGTGCAAAAACATCCTGCTGCACCCCTAAGGTGGCGCGGTTGATGAAAGTGACTGTACCTGTTCCACCTTGAAAAACGCCTTCGTTGATTACAAAAACGCCTGTGCCGTAGGCATTGGCAGGTTCCGGTAGGGGCTCCTCTTTACAAGATTGAAAAAGCAGTACAAAGGCGAGCAAGCTCAAGCCGCGGAAAATAAAGTTGTGTTTCATATTTTATGGAGATGATAAGTGAGATTAATGTGAAAATGTCGTCCCGGCATCGGCCGCCAAGCCACCGCCTGAAACTGGGTGTTAAAGAGGTTGTGGATGCCGGCGTTCAAACGCAGCAAATGCTTTTTGAATCGGATGTCGCTCCCAAAGAGCAAACTGCTTTGTTCGTAGCCTGGCAAAAAGTTGCTGTTGTCGGTGCTGGTGTAGCGCATGCCGTTGTAGCCAAACTGCCAACCCACAAAATGCTGCTGGTACTGCACAAATGCCCGACCGCGCAGCTGGTGCCGGGGCACATATATGAGTTGTTTGCCCAAAATGCTTGCTTCGCCAGCGCCCACTTGTTGGTTGGTGGTGTGTACAAAGGCGTAATCGGCGGTGGCACGCAACTGCAGCTGGCCGATGGCTTTCGACCAGTTGAGCTGCTGCTCAAAACCCCAACTGCGTACGCGGCGCACATTGCGGGGCGACCAAAAGCCGAGTTGGGCATTCGGCAGCCAGATGATCCAGTTGTCGACTTCCGTTAAAAAAACGCCGCTTCTGAGCGCAAACGTATGGCCTTTGTATTGTGCTTTTTTATGCAGAGCAAGCTCCGAACTCCAGCCCAACTCGGGCTGTAAATTCACATTCCCGCCGGGGCGCCAGTACAAATCGTTTAAGGTGGGTAAGCGGTAGTTGCGCGCCACGGCAGCATGCAGTTCGTAATCGTTGCCAAGGCGTTGTTCGTGTTGCAAACTAGGGGTTACAGGCACCAGCTGGCCATCTACCCACTCGGCACGCAGTCGTGCTTGGGTACTGAAGCGCGCACGCTGCCACCGCCAGCCTGGCACTAAAGCCAAGCGCTGTTGCTGCACGCCCAAATCGTAATTGGGGGACGTGGCTCTGTATAGGGCCTGTTGAACGAGCAAAGAGGCTTGGTGGTTGCCTACAAACGACTGCTGCAGCCGCAATTCTTGCAAAACGGCCTCAAAACGATGCCTTTCATCTAAATTGGTACGGAGGTCGACGTAGTGGTTGAGCTCCTTAAGGTACGCGGCTTTATAGCTAAGACTGCGCTGTTGGCCCGCATAATCCCAACTCAAAAACACCCTGTTGGCACTATCGGCTTGGGTAGCGGTGCTGAGGGCTTCGGTCATGCTGGGCGGCAGTTGGCGGTCGTAAGCTTGGTACCACCAGCGCAGCTTGAGGCGGTGCTTGGGGTGTGGCTGCCAGCCCGCTTCTTGCAAAAACCCACCCATGCGGGTAGCGGCATGCTGCTGCAGCTGCTTCGGAGCACCAAATTTGGCAGTATTGCGGAAAGGAAAATCGTTTTCTGCCTGGCGATACAAGCCACGGGCGCTGTACCACCAGTTTTTTGCTCGGTGCGTGATGGCGAGTCCGGCTGAGCGATCGCCAAACGACCTTGACTCTACAAAAGCCGACAAATTGCTGTGCTGAGGAATGGCTTGTCCCAAATGCAAAGCGCCTCCCACGGCACCCGAGCCAAAATCGGCTGAAGAGCTGCCCGTTTGCAATTGCACATCGCTAAAAAGCCACAGGGGCAAGAGGTTGAAGTCGGGGGTGCTGTTGAGCGGACTCAGCAGCGACAGTCCATCCCACAAAACCGCGTTTTGCTGCGAGCCGCTGCCGCGTACCGATACGGTTGCCAAGCCGGCCGAACCATACGAACGCAAGCTCGCCGCGCCCTGCCATTGCAGCCAATCGGCCACACTGGCGGCTGGCAAGGCACGCAGCAACAATGAATCGGGGGTATAGGTAAAAAGGGCAGGTTGCCGTTGCACGGGCGGCAACACAGCCTCTACCTGCACAGGTGCCAATTGCACAGTGGTGTCGCGCTGCTGAGCCGCTACGGGCAGCACACAGCTGAGGGCATAAACAAAAAATCCTGACCGTTTTTTCATATCGGGTCAGGCTTCGGATTGATAAAAACGAAAAGCACGAGCAGTCTCCGGCCGAGGCCGAACCACTTATACATTCCGATCTGCTGACTTTTATTCCCGAAAGCCTGTGATCTGCGGCTCATTGGCAGGTCTTCTGACTTACTCCCCCTCAGATGCCTTCCCGGTTGCCCAGTGGCGTGTGATCTGAAGGTTGAATGGAGCTCACAGCAGCGGGTACTGTCCCGGAATCACACCTAAATGCTACACCGGCTTCCCTTTTAATCCCGCTTCGTAAAAAGCGGGAACCATTAAACCGTTGCAAACATACAACATTTTTCGAGAGCTGTGGCTTTGCCCTTTGGCTTGATATAGCCTAGAATGGCGTTTAAACTCAATAACCAATCTTAACATAATAGTATTGCTATTAAAATTAAAAAAGGAGATATTTGTATTTTAAGGGTTCAAGATGCGGCTGTCTGGTTTTATGCGCTTGTTTGTCTGTATGCTTACCGCGGTATTTGTGCTTTTTGCGGTACAGGCACCGGTGAGCTTAGCTGCTAACACAGTCGATCCTTCAAACAGCCTCCAAAAAGAACTTTACAAATTGGCCGCAGACCTCCCTATAGAAGAGGGTGCCGAGGAAAATAACCCCACACAATCCGCTGAAGAAGAGCCGCACAAGGTCTTCAAAGGCACAAACGATGAAAACTGCTGGTTTTTAGAGAGTCGTCAACTGCGCATGCTTTGCCAAAACGACGACCTCATGAAACGCGCCCGTGAAAGCAGTCCGCAACCTCCCGACGCCCAAGTCTAAGTGCGGTCTACCGGCTTTTTAGCCTTTGTTTCACAATTTTTTTCGATTTATGCCTCACAATAAAATGTTTGGGCCCAACCTGAAGTATGACATTCCGGCGGGCTTGGTGGTTTTTTTAGTTGCCCTCCCGCTCTGTTTGGGCATTGCGCTCGCCTCCGGCGCACCTCTTTTTTCGGGCGTGATAGCCGGCGTAGTTGGCGGCTTGATTGTTGGCCCCTTGAGCGGCTCGCAGCTAAGTGTTAGCGGTCCCGCCGCCGGCCTCACCGTTATTGTACTCAGCGCCATCGCCAGTTTAGGTTCGTTCGAAGCGTTTTTGAGCGCGGTGATCCTGGCGGGCGCTATTCAAATTGCGCTGGGTTATGCCCGTGCAGGCCTCATCGGCTATTATTTTCCTTCTACCGTTATCAAAGGCATGCTGGCGGGCATTGGTGTAATCCTTATTTTGAAACAAATTCCACATGCGCTGGGCTTCGACGAGAGCAGTATGGGCTCGGTGGCTTTTGGCGAAAAAAACAACACCAACACCTTCACGGAGCTTTGGCAAGCACTTACTAATGCCAATATAGGCGCGCTGGTGATTGCGTTAACCTCCATTTTTCTCCTGATTTTATGGAATAACCAAAGGCTGAAGCGCTTTTGGCTGTTTAAGTTTGTGCCTGGACCGCTGCTCGTGGTGCTGGTTAGCACCTTGCTCAATGAGTTATTTGTGGTATTTGCCCCGGCCTTGGCTTTGAGCAATAATCACCTTGTTAACATCCCCCTGCTTTTTGGCGAGGGGGCGAACCATGTGCAGCTGAGTCCCGACTGGTCGGCCTTCAGCAAACAAACTACCTGGATGGTTGCCGGCACCATGGCCATTGTAGCCAGCTTGGAGTCGCTGCTGAGCTTAGAGGCCTCTGATAAACTCGACCCTTACAAGCGAACGAGTCCACCCAACCGCGAACTCAAAGCTCAAGGCGTAGGCAACATCATCAGCGGTTTGCTCGGCGGCCTGCCTGTTACCGCGGTCATTGTACGCTCCTCAGCCAACGTTACCGCGGGCGCCCGCACCCGTATTTCTGCCATTTCGCATGGTTTGTTTATGGCGGGATTTGTGCTTTTAACGCCACAGCTTTTGAATCACATTCCGTTGGCAGGACTTGCCTCAATTTTGCTTTACATCGGCTATAAATTATCTACCGTGGGCCTATACAAAGGCATGTACCGATTGGGGTGGCCACAGTTTTTGCCCTTCCTCACTACGGTGCTGGCCATTGTATTTACCGATTTGCTCACGGGCATCGCCATTGGTTTGATAGTGGCCGTCTTCTTTATCTTGAGAAATAATTATAATAATGCCTTTGTACTTACCAAAGAACAGGCAAGCGATGGCAATAAAGGGCTATTCAAACTCTCTTTATCACAAGAAGTGAGCTACCTCAACAAAGGAGCGATTGCCAAATTTTTGCAAGAGGTGCCCTTACGAAGCCACGTCATTATAGATGGCACCGCCGCTACTTACATCGACCATGATGTGCTGGAGGTAATACAAGATTTCAAAATCAATGCGCCATCTCGCGACATTGAACTTACGCTCGTCAACATTCCTGCTGTTGAGCTCATCCAAAACCACTAAAAAAACACCATGTTAGCATCTTATAACCGTTTAATCACCAACAACGCCAATTGGGCCAAGGAAAAACTCGCCAACGACCCTGAATATTTCAAAAAACTATCCCTGCGGCAAACACCTGAGTTTTTGTGGGTGGGCTGTAGCGACAGTCGTGTGCCCGCCAACGAAATTACCGGCACCGATCCTGGGGAGATTTTTGTGCACCGCAACATTGCCAATATGGTGGTGCATACCGACTTCAACTTCCTCTCGGTATTGCAGTACGCCGTAGAAGTGCTCCACGTGAAACACATCATCGTTTGCGGCCATTACGGCTGCGGCGGGGTAATTGCGGCCATGGGGCGCAACGATACCGGTCTGGTAAACAAATGGCTCCGCAACATCAAAGAGGTGTACGAAAAGCACCACCTCGAACTAGAGGCCATTGAAGATGAAAAAGCACGGAGCAATCGCCTTGTGGAACTCAATGTAGAAGAGCAGGTACGAAACCTCGCCAAGACCAGCATCGTACAAAAGGCTTGGAAAAACCGCACTTTACAGATCCACGGTTGGGTGTACGGCTTAGACACCGGCCAAATCAAAGACTTGCATGTGATGATGCACGAGATTGAGGACTTGGAACCTATTTTCAGGTACGACAACTTGTAACGTAAAGAGGGGCATTTCTAATCGGAATGCCCCTCTTTAATTAAAAAACGCTTTTATCAGTGGCTATGTGCGGCCTCGCCCATATCGCCCAGCGTTTCGCAATGCCACTCTGGCGCTACCATCATCACCGGCTTGCTGGTTTTTTTACCTGCTTTTTTGGCATCTAGCATCTTTTCTATCAAGCGCTGGCGCTCTTTATCGAGGGCTGCGCGCTGCTCAGCATCACGGGAAGCATCGAAATACGCTACTCCATCTACCAAAGTGAGCACCGGCTTGCTGTACATGCTCAACGGATGGGCGTTCCACAGCACCAAATCGGCCTGTTTGCCCACTTTGATGCTGCCTGTGAAGGCATCGGCGCGCAGGGCTTTGGCTGGGTTGATGGTGACCATTTTGAGGGCTTCCACCTCGCTCATGCCACCATACTTCACGGTTTTAGCGGCTTCTTGGTTGAGACGCCGAGCCATTTCGGCATCATCGGAGTTGATGACCACATTTAAGCCCACGCGGTTCATGATGGCGGCGTTGTGGGGAATGGCATCGATTACTTCGTATTTATAGGCCCACCAGTCGGCAAACGTACTGGCATTAGACCCATGCGCCAGCATTTTATCGGCCACCTTATAGCCTTCGAGGATGTGAGTGAAGGTGTTTACTTTGAAGCCCAGTGAATCACCGGCTTTCATGAGCATGTTAATTTCGCTTTGCACATAGCTGTGGCAGGTAATAAAACGCTGCTGTTTCATTATCTCCACAATGGCATCCAACGATAAGTCGCGACGGGTGGCGGTAGGATTGGCTTTGAGCGCTGCTTCGTAGTCCCGCGCCCGCAAAAAGCCGTCGTGCATCACCTGCTCCACACCCATGCGGGTTTGCGGGAAGCGCGAGGTATTGCGGTCGCCCCAATTCGACTGCTTCACATTTTCGCCCAAGGCAAATTTGATGTAGCCGGGAGCTTCTTTGAATTTGAGCTCCTCGGGATTTGTTACGCCCCAGCGCAACTTAATAAACTGCGCTTGGCCGCCAATGCTGTTGGCCGAGCCATGCAACAAATTGCTCGAGGTTACGCCACCGGCGAGTTGGCGGTAGATGTTTACGTCGTCGGGGTTAAGGGCATCGCCGATGCGCACCTCCGAGGTGATGCTGCGTGTGCCTTCGTTTACGCCGCGGGTAATGGCTATGTGACTGTGCTCGTCGATTAAACCTGGGGTGAGGTGCATATTGCTGCCATCGATTTCACGCACCGCACCGGCCTTGCCAAAGATGGCTGCGCCGATGTTGGCGCCTACGGCTACAATCTTGCCGTCCCTCACCGCTACATCAGTCTTTTCGAGCACCCCAGCTTCGTCGCTGGTCCATACGGTAGCGCCTTTAATCAGCATGTTTTCCGCTTTTGGTAAACTTAACTGGCCCAAATCGGTAAAAGGAAAGCGCATCGCGCCAACAGTAACCGCTTCTTTGGTGGGTTTTTCTTTCGCTTTTTCAGTGTGTGTAGCTACTTGGAGGAGCTCCATCGAGGTTAGTTGGCCTTCTTGTTCACTAAAACTGCCCTGAAACCCGGTTCCCTTGCGCCACAAGCTGAAGCGCAGCAATTGCCCGTCTTTCAACTTGGTGTCGCGCACCCAAGCATTTACAAAATCGCCTTGCAGCTCCCATTTAAACTTCACGGTTGTGCTGTCGTTTATCCGCAAACTGGCCTCTGGTGCACTGGCTTTGCCTTTGATCACCAAGGTATCGCCGTCTAAGGCACCGCCTTTAAACACATAGGTACCGCGCATTTCTCCCTTTTCGGGGAAGGCCTGCTGCTCATACTTCTTGCCCAATACCCAAGTTTGGTATATTTCATTGTCGGGCGCAAACAACGGCTCACTACAAACGATAAAATTGGCCAAAGCACCCTTTACCAGCTGTCCCAACAGCTTTTCGGCCTTCAACAACCGCGCAGGTGCCAGGGTAAGGGCTTCGAGGGCGGCGGCCTCCGACAAACCATAATCGATGGCCAAGCGCATATTGGGCAATAAGTCGCCCATATTTTTCAAATCAGCCGAAGTCACCGCAAAAGGCACCCCAGCTTTGTGCAGTGCGGCCAAATTGCCCGGAGCGAGCTCCCAGTGGAGCATTTGGGCCAAGCTTACATCGCGGGCGTCGAGCGGATCTTCCACATCAAACGCATCTGGAAAATTTACGGGCACCAACAAAGGTGTTTTGGCAGCTTTTACCGCATCGAGGTATTGGTATTCGTCGCCATGGCCCTTTACCACATAATTTACGCCGAACTCCGCGCCCAATTTTTGAACACGCAGCAAGTCATATTTCATGCTGGTCTCAAAAATTTGTGGCAGATCGGCATTTGATAGCAAGGCCTCTAGAGTCAAATCATGGAGCTGCAAACTGCTTTTATTGGCCTGGTACCAACGGGAGTCGTAGTAGGTTTGGCGCAGCAAAGCAATGCTGCCCATGAGCGAAGAGGGATAATCTTGCGTGCTGCTACCCTTGTCAAAGCTAAAGTGCGCACTGAGTTGCGGCACCAACAATTGCTGGTTGTCGCTGCCCTCGCCGGTGGCCACCAAAGCGCCCGTTCCCCGCGCAATGCCATCTTGCACATGGGTAGCAACAGCGCCGTAGCCGTTTTTACGCCATTTTTCGGCAGCTTTGGCATCTACCTGAAAGGCTGCTGCAGCTTGTTGATCGGCACGAATGGCATCGTTAGCGGTGTAAGCCCCGCCGCGGGAGGGCGTAAGCTGTGGACCGCCGCCGCGGTTCCGTTCGCTTTTGCTTTTGGGGATGCCGTATTCGCCGTAAGGCTCTACAAAGGCGGGATAAATGTATTTTCCTTGCAAATCGAGCAGCTGCGCATCTACTGGCTGAGCGATGGTTTTGGCAATTTCTACCACTTTGCCATCACGAATGAGCATCATGCCGCCTTCAAGCAATTTACCTGGCCGGGTAACAATGTTGGCGTTAGTGAGGAGCCATGCCGTTGGACGCTCGTCTTGCACGCCGTTAAACGGAAAATGAGGCTGGGCAACAGTCCTGTAAGCGAGGCCGCTCAATAGGAACAAGAGGATTATAATTTTCTTCATCAGATATGTAGTAATATTGTTGGCGCGCAGGCCAGCAACAAATATGCTTAAAAAATCCAGCTTTAAAAACGTCCCGCTAAATTGGCTTTCCCTTGGCGAAGGCACTGCTGTGGTTTTGCTCCACGGATTTACCGAAACCCACGAGGCTTGGCAAGCTACCGCAACGGCTTTGGCTACTAGGTATAAAGTGCTGGCGCCCGACTTACCCGGCTCGGGCGGCACAGGTTTGGCTGGCGACAGCAGTGCCGACATGCCTTTTATGGCCGACTGCGTTTGGGCCATGCTGGCGGCCGAAAACATCGACAAAGCGGTGCTGGTGGGCCATTCGATGGGTGGTTATGTGGCGCTGGAGATGTTGGCGCAGCAACCCGAACGGGTACTCGGCATTGGCTTGGTGCATTCGCATCCTTTGGGAGATGATGAAGGAAAAAAGGTCAACCGCGACCGCACCGTGGCGCTGATAGAAAGCCGGGGCAGCAAACATTTTTTGCATGGGTTCATCCCAAATTTATTTGCGGAGGACAACCGAAAACGTTTGGCGCGACTCATTGCCAAGCTTGAAACGCAAGCCGCCGAGCAAAGTGTGCTGGCCTATGTGGCCCAAACCAAGGGCATGCGCAACCGCCCTGAGCGCCTCACGCTGCTTCAAAGCAGTGTTTTACCAAAATTGGTGGTGCTCGGCAGCGGCGACCCCATCCTCCCGCAAAGCGTGGGTTTAAGCTTTGCCGCGCAACTCGACAATTGCCAATTGGAGCTTTTGCCGGAGGCAGGACACATGGGCATGTACGAGTGCCCAGAAAAAATGGTAGAAATACTGCGCGAATTCCTCATTTTTGTAGCTCTTAAAAACTGATTCTTATGTACACAGGCATACTTCATTCCCATACCTTGGTGGTAGTACTTTTTGTACTGCTGTACCTCATCAAAACCATTTTACTGTTTACCAGCGAAAGCAAGCTGGCGGCTTTTACCAAGCGCACCAAAATTGCTGAGATGGTTATCAGCACCTTGTTTTTACTTACTGGCGTGTATTTGGCCTTCAACGCGCCTAGCGTAGGGGTTGGTAACTGGTTTTGGATTAAAATGGCTGCTGTTTTTGCCTCTATTCCTGTGGCCATCATTGCTTTCAAGCGCAAAATCAAACCTTTGGCTTTGTTGGCGATGGCGTTGATGTTGTATGCGTACGGCGTTTCGGAGACCAAAAGCCCAAAAATGAACAAAGCCGATTATTTTAGTCAGTTGGCGGGCCCCGGCAAACTGGCCGTCGACCAATTCGACCCAATGAGCGATACATATGATATTGTGTATCATGGTCAGGCCCTTTACATCAACAATTGTGTGGTTTGTCACGGCGAAGACGGCGCCCTCGGTGCTGGCGGTTCTAAAAACTTGCAGCTGAGCATGAAAGACAAAAACGAAATGGCCACCATCATTCTCAATGGCAAAAACGGCATGCCGGCGTTTAAAGGCTACCTCAGCAACGAAGAAGTAATGGCGACGGTGGCTTACATCAAAACCAAATTTGGCGGCGGGGTTAATCCGCATTAAGGAGCAATACGCCGTTCCAATAAAAAAGCCCGACTTTGCAGTCGGGCTTTTTTGTGCCGATGGCCGGAGTCGAACCGGCATGTCTCGCGACACACGCCTCTGAAACGTGCGTGTCTACCAATTTCACCACATCGGCGGTGGTTTGAAACGCTTTTCAGCGCTCAATGGCCAAAGATAAGGGCTTTTTTAACGCCTGCAACCGGATGCATTTGAAGATTTCAGCGCCTTTTTCGCAAAAAGCTTTCTTTTTCGTCCTGCTTGCTTCGCTTAGCAATGTGGCTGGTTATCTTTGCAGGCAATGGACCACCTGCTCATTCGGCTCAACAATGGCATGCACCTGCTTTACAAGCAAGTAGCAGGCACTGAAATTGCCCATGCTGGCTTTGTGGTGAATGCTGGGAGTCGCGACGAACACGAAAACGAATGGGGCCTGGCGCACTTCCTCGAGCACATGCTCTTTAAAGGCACCCAAAAACGCAAAGCCTTCCACGTGCTCTCCCGCCTCGACGCGGTAGGGGGAGATTTAAACGCTTACACTTCCCGCGAGCGCACCTCGGTGCACGCCTCTTTCCGCCAGGTGCACTTTGCAAGGGCTTTTGAGCTGCTCGCCGACATCTTCATGAACCCCAGCTTCCCCCAAAAAGAGCTAGAGCGCGAAAAACAGGTGGTTTTAGAGGAAATTCGCATGTACCAAGACGAGCACGACGAAAGCATTTTAGATGATTTCGAAAGTTTGGTGTACCGCGATAAGCCCCTCGGCCGACCGATACTCGGCAGCGAAGAAACCGTGCGCAAAATCACCCGCCAAAACTTAGTTGATTTCCAAAACCGCAACTACGGCGCTGATAACACCATTTTTGCCTATGTTGGACCCATGCCTTGGAAGGCTTTCGAACGCAAGGTGCGTCCCGTTTTAGAAGCCTACGCCAACTTCCAACAGCCCGTGCAGCGGCTCGGCGATTTCCAATACAAGCCCTTTTACAAAGAATTCGACAAACCCGCCTCCACTGCCTATGTGGTGATGGGTAACCAGGCATATCCTGCCAACGACACCAAGCGACTTGGTTTGCTCATGCTCAACAACATGCTGGGCGGCGACAATATGAACTCGCGCCTCAACATGAGCGTGCGCGAGCGCAACGGCTTGGTGTATGGCATCGAATCGAACTATACCCCTTACTCCGATACTGGCTTGTTTTTCATCTATTTCAGCGCTGAAGCGGGCAATCAAAAGCGTGTGCGGCGTTTGGTGGAGATAGAATTGGCCAAATTCAGGCAAAAACGCCTCGGGAATATGCAGCTGCACATGGCCAAGCAGCAATTTATCAGTAGGATGTTAATGTCGGAAGAAAGCCGCTCCAGCCTCATGCTGGCCCTCGCCCACGGTTTTTTTGACCATGGCAAAATCGACCGGCTCGACGAGGTGATCAAAAAAGTAGAAGCCCTCGACGGGGGCGATTTGCTTGACATTGCCAACGAAATTTTCGATCCACAACAGCTCAGCACCATCATTTACAATCCCAAATAGGCATGGACTTTTTCCCCCACATACTTACCCAGTACATTGAGCAGCACAGCAGTGCCGAGGACCCCATTTTAGCGGCCCTCAACCGCGAAACGCACCTCAAGCACCTGCTGCCGCAAATGGTATCGGGGCACCAGCAAGGCCTGTTTTTAGAACTCGTCAGCAGTATGTTGCGGCCCAAAACCATCCTCGAAATCGGTACTTTCACTGGTTATTCGGCCATTTGTTTGGCCAAAGGCTTGGCGCCCGGCGGCAAACTCCACACCATCGACATCAACAACGAACTCGAGCCCATTACCAGCAAATATTACGCTTTGAGCGGGATGGCCGACCGCATTGAACAATATTTTGGCGCTGCCGCCGATATTATACCGGGTTTGGCTGGTACCTTCGATTTGGTTTTTATAGATGCCGACAAAGTAAATTACGGTCTTTATTACGACCTCATCATCGACCGCGTGCCCACCGGCGGTTTTATATTGGTAGACAATGTGCTGTGGAGCGGCAAAGTGGCCGAAGCGCCCGATAGCGACAAAGACACCCGTGCCCTGCATGCCTTCAACCAAAAAATAGCCGCCGATGCGCGCGTTACCAAGCTCATCCTCTCGCTCCGCGACGGCATTACCCTCATCCGTAAAAATTAAGCTCCATGAAATACATTGCACCCCTCCTTTTGGCCCTTGTGATTAGCTTTTCGGGCCATGCCCAAAACGGCAGCAGTCTCAAACAAGCCTACATTGAGCAATACAAACTGATGGCCATCGAAAACATGCACCGCACCGGTGTGCCCGCCAGCATTACCTTGGCGCAGGGCCTGCTAGAGTCGGGCGTGGGTCAGAGTCCGCTGGCCATTGAAGCCAACAACCACTTCGGCATTAAGTGCCATAAAGAATGGACGGGGCCTACTTATACCATGGACGACGATGAAAAAGACGAGTGTTTTCGCAAATATGAGTCGGCTTTAGACTCTTACCTCGACCATGCCGCCTTTTTGAAATCGCGGCCGCGTTACGCCGAGCTGTTTAAACTCGAAATCACCGATTACAAAGGCTGGGCCACGGGCTTAAAAGCGGCCGGCTATGCTACCAATCCAAATTACGCCCCTTTGCTCATCAAACAAATCGAAGAGTTGGGCTTGGCCGACTACGACCGCGTAAATCCAACGCAGTTAGCGGCTTTGCAGGGCAAGACAGGCGATCAGAACAGCATTGCCGCTACCACAGGAAACCCTTTACAAACGAACGAGCAGCTATATGATTGCCAAGAAGGCGTTTTCAAATACAACAAAGTAAAAGTGGTGTGTGCCAAAGCTGGCGACAGTCCGTTGAGCATCGCCGAAACCCACGGTTTGTACCCGTATCAAATCCTCAAATACAACGATTTAACAGAGGAAGTACGTTTTAAGGCAGGCGAGTTGGTATACCTTGAGGGCAAGCGCAAGCGGGCCCAGGTTGAACAGCATGTAGTGAGTGAATTTGAAAGTATTCGTGATTTGTCGCAGCGCTATGGCATCAGTACCAGCGCCATTCGTCGTAAAAACCAGTTGCGGTCAGACGAAGAATTTGCTGCAGGCGAAACAGCTTACTTCGTACAAAAGCGTGCCGAAAAGCCCAAAGTACGCAGTTTGGCTGACATCCAAGCCTTACGCTCGGAGCGTGACCGCAAAGAAGCAGCCATGAAAAAACCGGCTACACCCCCTGTAGTAAAAAGCAAGACGACCCCAGCCTATGCCGCACCTGTTGAAAAAGTGAATGCCAAGCCCACTCCCACTGTTGCAGAAATCGGCGGCTCTATCCAAAATAAACAGCCGGAGGCAACGGAGACTGGCGTAAAAGCCACTGAAATCATCGAAACGGTGCGAAAGCCAAGCCCTGAAGCCACGAAAACAGAAACGCCAGCTGTAACCAAAACCGATGGTGCAGGCGAAAAAGTATCGGGCGATTCCCAGCCAGCCAAAGTAGAAAGCCAAAAGACGCCCGCCGACAAAGAAGCAAAGAAGCATACCGTCGTAAAGGGCGACACCCTGTTTAACATCTCTCGGCGCTATGGCATAACGGTGGCAGAGCTCAAGGAACTCAATAAAATGACGAGCAACGACCTGGTTTTAGGCGCCGAGCTCTTAGTTTCAAAATGACTCCTGTAATCGTTAATGGCAAGCGCTTTGTGCCGTTTTTAAGTGAGGAAGCGCTAGCAGAAAAGGTTGCTGAGGTTGCTGCACGGCTGAATCGCGATTTTGATGGCAAAGACCCCGTTTTTCTGGGCGTTTTAAACGGTTCGTTTATGTTTGTGGCCGATTTATTTCGTCGCATCACCATTCCCTGCGAAATCAGCTTCGTAAAACTCGCTTCTTACAGCGGCATGCGTTCAACAGGCAGCATGAAAGAGCTCATTGGTTTAAACGAAAACCTGCGCGGCAGGCATGTGGTGGTGGTAGAAGACATTGTAGACACCGGCAATACCATTGTGGCGCTGCAGGCTGCATTAGCAAGCAGAGAGCCCGCTTCGGTGCAAATTTGTACGCTTCTGTGCAAGCCTAGTGCTTTGCAGCATACCCTTCAACTCGATTATGTGGCGCTCGAAGTGCCGGAGCATTTCTTTTTGGGCTACGGCCTCGACTTCGACGGGCATGGCCGCAATTTGCCCACGCTTTACCACTTGCAAGAGGCATAAAGGACTGTTGCAGCTCGCTTTTATGGCCTAAACCGGCTGACTGAAGCGTTTCACTGCAGGGCCGGGATCCCGTTGGTGGTCGTATTGTTGGGATGGCCTTCAAAGCTCATGTCCACTCCGTTGCAACTATGCGTCAAACCAAATACGCCATTTACGAAATGCCGCAAAGCTGGTGGTTCATAAGATAACACCCTTATCCCTTAATAACCAAGTCAAACAAAAAGCCCAAAAGGACATCCTTTTGGGCTCTGATTTGGCTATTTAGTAAAACCTACCGACTCCGCTGCTCTCCTGTTCGCGGACGATACTGCCTACCTCCCGGCCGGCGATTGCCAGATGGCTTCGGTGCTGCAGCAGCTTTGGGTACATGGGTAGGATGGACCGCCTTGTAAGGGTGATCTTCTACTACTGGTATTTTACGCGCAATCAGCTTTTCAATGTCGCGCATATAGGCCATTTCTTCGGCATCTACGAACGACAACGCGGTACCTGTGGCGCCAGCGCGACCTGTACGACCAATACGATGCACATACGTTTCAGGCACATTGGTGGTTTCGAAATTGATTACGTGGGCCAACTCATCTACGTCGATGCCGCGCGCAGCAATATCGGTGGCTACCAGCACACGGGTGGTTTGGGCCTTAAAGTTGGCCAATGCCCGCTGACGAGCGTTCTGGGCCTTGTTTCCGTGTATGGCTTCGGCTCTGATGTCGGCACGCAGCAGAAGTTTCACGAGTTTATCGGCCCCGTGCTTCGTGCGGGTAAATACCAATGCTGTTTTGATTTCTTTGCTTTTGAGCAAGTGTATAAGCAACGAGGGCTTGTCGTTTTTATCCACGTGGAACACGTGTTGGTCAATGATTTCAACGGTAGAGCTCACTGGATCCACCTTCACTTCTTGGGGATTGTTGAGGATGCTGCTGGCTAATTTGAGGATTTCGGGCGGCATGGTAGCCGAGAAAAACAACGACTGGCGCTGACGTGGTAAAACGGCAATCAGCTTTCTCACATCGTGGATAAAGCCCATGTCGAGCATGCGGTCGGCTTCGTCCAGTACAAAAAAGCGCACCCCAGCCAAGCTGATGATGCCTTGGTTCATTAAATCGAGCAAGCGACCAGGCGTAGCTACTAAAATATCGACTCCCCGGCGGAGGATTTGCTCTTGGCCATGTTGGCTTACGCCTCCAAAAATAACGGTGCTCCGAAGCGGCAAATGCCTACCATACGCCTGCAGGCTTTCACCAATTTGAATGGCTAGCTCTCGGGTTGGTGTTACAATAAGCCCTTTGATGATGCGATGAGCGCCATTTTCAGGGCGTTGCGCCATCAATTGCAGAATTGGAATTGAAAAAGCTGCGGTTTTGCCTGTACCCGTTTGCGCACAACCCAGGAGGTCGATGCCTTGCAATACAATAGGAATGGCTTGTGATTGGATGGGGGTGGGTTTGGTGTAACCCTCTTCTTGCAAGGCCTTTAAAATCGGGCTTGCAATGTTCAATGATTCAAATGTTGTCATAAAATTGGAATGGCGGAAACCAACACGCTTGTGGTTTTTATGCTTTTACGCATACCTTAGCATTCCGGGCAGGCAAATTACTGTGAAGATGGTTTGAAGACCAGAATGGCGGGAATGTTCCCTTCTAAATTGTTAGAGCGTAAAATTAGGCAATATTTACCACAGTTCCTAATACAGGATAAATGGCATTAGCGTTGAATCAGCTGTGCCGCGTTGATTGAAACCTCCCAATTGGCCCTTAGTTTCGCGGTTTCGCGCAGGTACCAGAGCGGTTCGGGTTGAATGCGGTTAGTAATACTGCCCAAATCCAGTTGGTTATTGCCATTTAAATCGGAAAAAAAGCGAATTCGATAGGATAAAGGGCGTAATTTTTGAAATGTTATCTTCTTGTCTGCTGGTAATTTCAAACGCTGAATAAGCTCGTACCCTTCTGACATTAAATCGACATGTGTGATGCCTTTAGGTAAACTATCGAGGCCCTCGATTACCAAATCACCAAAAGCATCGGAAGAAAGGCTATTGAAGCCAAAACGGAAACTGTCAACGGCGGCACCAAACCAATCTTGCAAAGCCCCTTGCGCGATGAATATTTCATAGCGTTTGTTTGGAAGCAGCTCGGTGGTTATTTCGAGTTGAACCCCTGAAATCTTCCAAGTAAACGGGATTTTTGCTCCTGTTAGGGTATCGTAGGCCAAACTTACCAGACTGGTATCGAAGTTCTGAGCGAGCGGCCGCGTGGCCATTAATTTAATTGGCTCCAGCACCGATGGTTGGTTGTTTTTACGCAGCTGAAGCCTGCTCATGTCTAACGGCTGCTTGCGCTGATTGATCCGTACGGTATCAACCCTGTCGGCATAGGCCACCCTAAAAAACAAACTATCAGCAGTGGTGAAGCGGTGATATACAAACACACTGTCTTGCATGCGCTCTACCACAACCTGGCTATCCGCCGAATCTAACAAGTTGATTTCCAATGTATCAGGAGCCGAATTAAACACGAATTTAGCAGCTCCAATTTCAGGAGACCGCCGCTCCTGCAACCGTAAATTAGCCTTCTGGTCTTTGATGAGCAAAAACTGTAAGCTGTCGGCATCAGCACTATCCAGCACCAACATTTGGTCGGCAAAAGCCGCTTCTTCGGAAATGTTGTACTTTAAATTGCTGTCTTCATCTTTAAAAACCCACACAAAATAGCTTCCGGCCTTCAGGTTCTCTAGCGCAAAACGACCTGCTTTATTGGTCTTGGTAAAGTAAAAGGGCTTTTTTTGGTATATGGCCGAATCCCCGTAATCGGCTGGGTAAAGCGCTACGGTGATGTTTTCTTGCGGCGCTTTCTTTTCTGCATCGAGCACCACGCCACTTACCTCTATCGAATCGAGGTAGGAGCCCGTAGAAAAAACATAGCGGAAATTCTCTAGTTTATTGCCTTCGTTTAAATCGGTAAGCGCATCGCCAAAATTGATGGTATAGGTGGTATTGGGGCGCAAACTGTCGGGACCCAAGTCGATAAACAAGGTGCCATATCGCGCCTCAAACGTTGGTTTCCCGTCTAATGCTGGTGTAAATTGAATGTTAGATGGGTTCTGCAACTTCACATACTCGTTAAAATCGAGTCTAATTTCACGTTTGTTGAAAAACAACGTGCCGTTAGTTGGCAAGGCACGCAGTAGCACTGGAGGTACAACGTCGCGCTCGCCTCCTGTTGGTGGCACCACATTGGCACAACCCCACAGCAGCAACAGCATGACCGCCATTCCCAAAAAGCGCTGCTGACGCATCTTAAACGAATGGGGTTTTACGGAAAATATATATTTGGCTGCTTCCTGTATCCGATGTAAACAACGACTTTATCCAAAACCAAAGGCCCTTTGAAAAGCCCAAAAACAGGCCGCCATCCCCTTGGTTTTTGTACTTTTCGCTCAACAAACTGATATAAAAGGGATCAAAATGCATGTTTTTCGTGGCTAAAACCTCAAACCCCTCTGCAACCACTCGCTTGCGCAGCATGGCCGGAGGAAAGTGGTACAAGTGCCGTGGTACGTCCCGTGCCGCCCAAAGCGACCCATAATGCTGAGCATCCTGACTGTTGGGATTTGGAACCGCAATCACCAAAATGCCCCCGGGCTTTACCAAACGGCCGAGCTCGGTAAATCGCTGCTGCAAGGTATGAACATGCTCTAAAACATGCCACATGGTAACCACGTGATACGTTTCTGTACATTTTTCAAGCCAGGCCTCGCTGTGAACCTTTAAATCGTATTGTATAGCTGCCCGGTTGGCTGCTTCCTGGTCCGGTTCAACGGCAGTAACTTCCCACCCTGCTTTTTTCATATTGCCTGCAAAAGCTCCAGTACCGCAGCCAATATCAAGCAACGCGCCCACGGCTGTTATGCCTTCAATTAAAGCACGCTTTTGCTTCAAAGTCACCTTGCGCACTTCGCGGTAAATGGCATTTACTACGCCCGGTGCTTCTTCATCAGTATGCGAAACATAGTCCTTACTCTCGTAATAATACCCTATCTCTGAGGCAGTTGGCCTTGGATTAGTGAACTGTAAGCCACAATCAATGCAGCTGTCAATGTTAAAGAGCTCCTTGCTCACCGTGTAATCTTTGCAGGTTAGAAAGGCCTGCAATTGCCCGCTGCCGCATGCCGGACAGGCTATTAACTTTTCCATGCTTGTCCTTTATTCAAATAAACCATCAAAATCCCAATATCAGAAGGCGAAACCCCGCTTACTCTGGAGGCCTGACCGAGGGTAGCCGGTCGCAATTGGGTCAGCTTTTCCCGGGCCTCTTTGGAGAGCGATGTAATGCCTTTGTAGTCAAAATCGTCTTTCATGCGCACATCGTCTAAATCTCCCATTTTATCCGCTAATTCCTTCTCTTTCAATATGTAAGACTCATATTTCAGGTTGATCTCTGCTTGTTCTTTTGTTTCGTCATTGAAGGGCGTCAGAAACGTTTGTAACTCGGTTGAGCCCGACGCCAAATCGTTCAAATGTACCTGTGGACGCAACAAGAGGCCATCGAGTTTCACTTTTTGATTGATTGGTGCCGAATCAATACCCAAGAGCACCGGATTCATTTCCTCAGGTGCTACCGATTGCTTTTTCAGGAAGCTCAAAATACGTTCCGCATCCTCTATCTTCTTTTCGACCTTGTTAAAGCGCGTTTCGCTGATGAGTCCTAGGCGGCGTGCAATTCCCGACAAACGAATGTCGGCGTTGTCTTGTCGCAGTAAAATACGATACTCGGCACGCGATGTAAACATGCGATAGGGTTCATCTGTGCCTTTGTTCACCAAATCATCGATCAACACGCCAATATAGGCCTCAGAGCGCTTCAATATGAGCGGCTCTAACTCATTAATTTTTAAGTGTGCATTGATTCCAGCCATCAAACCCTGACAGGCAGCCTCTTCGTAACCCGTGGTGCCGTTAATCTGCCCAGCAAAGTACAATTGCTGAATGTGCTTGGTTTCGAGCGTTGGGTACAGTTGGGTCGGTGGAAAATAGTCGTATTCAATAGCATAACCCGGCCGAAACATTTTGGCGTTTTCAAATCCTGGTATTTGCTGCATGGCAGCATGTTGCACCTCCTCGGGTAAAGAAGTACTAAAACCATTCACATACACTTCCACGGTATTCCAACCTTCTGGCTCTACAAAAATCTGATGGCGGTCGCGCTCAGCAAAACGATTTATTTTATCTTCAATGCTTGGACAATAACGAGGACCCAAACCCTGAATGCGGCCCGTGTACATGGGCGATTTGTCGAATCCTGTTTTAAGAATATCGTGCACTGTTGCATTGGTATAGGTAATCCAACAAGAACGCTGCTTCTCTAAAGGCTTGGTGTCGGTATAAGAAAACTTGCCCGGCAGCACGTCGCCAAGCTGCTCCTCCATTTTTTTGTAATCAAGACTCCTGCCGTCGATGCGTGGCGGTGTTCCTGTTTTCATGCGACCAGCTTCAAACCCTAAACTTACCAGCTGCTCGGTTATGCCATGCGCCGCTTTCTCCCCTGTTCGGCCGCCACCAAACCGCTTTTCTCCAATATGTATGAGTCCGTTCAAAAAAGTGCCATTTGTAAGCACCACAGCTTTGGCCCTAAACTCAATGCCGAGCGAAGTAACAACCCCAGCCACCCGATCGCCGTCTGTGATGATGGAGGTGACCATATCTTGCCAAAAATCCACATTTGGGGTATCCTCTAGCATCTGCCGCCACTCGGTTGCAAACACCATGCGGTCGTTTTGCGTACGAGGACTCCACATCGCTGGTCCTTTTGATAAGTTAAGCATCCTAAACTGAATGGCCGACCTGTCGCTGACAATGCCTGAATAGCCGCCTAAAGCATCTATTTCACGCACAATTTGTCCTTTAGCTACGCCGCCCATAGCTGGGTTGCACGACATCTGTGCGATGGTTTGCATATTCATGGTAACCAACAGCACCTTAGAGCCCATGTTGGCCGCTGCTGCCGCTGCTTCGCAGCCCGCGTGACCTCCCCCTACAACTATAATATCGTATGCTTGATGCATTTTTATTTTGTTGTTCCACGTGGAACGATTTAATTTTAACCCTTGGTTTTGCCTTGTTCCACGTGGAACATACGCATAGCCAAAGACTCATCCTCTTTTTTTCGCATGGCTGCTTCTTCGGCCGAAGACTTGTCGCCTTGTCCCATTAAATGCCACAGCCCATGCACCATTACCCGATGTAATTCATCTACAAAACTACTGCGAATTTCCTTGGCATTATCACGTACACGATCAATACTTATATAGCACTCTCCATACACCTCGCCATCATTAAGTTCAATGGGGAAAGTAATGATGTCGGTATAAAAGTCATGCTGTAGGTGTTCGCGATTCAATGCCAATAAAAACTCATCGGAACAAAATATATAACTCAATGACACCAATTCGTGTTTTCCTTGCTTCGCAACCCTTTGAAGCCAATCCTTTACAGCTCTTCGTTCCTTGAGTGGGTTGCCTACATCGGCAGTATAAAACTTAATCATCTTAAATCAATCGTAAATTTCACCGCACGGCTTTCGTTACAATAATGGAAGTGTTTGGTGATTTGCTTTAAAAATAAAATACCCCTGCCGCCTTCTTTTTCTAAATTCTCAGTAGCAGTAGGGTCGGCTACGGCCTTCACATCAAAGCCCGCGCCCTGGTCACTGATGCAAAAAAACAACTGGCCCTGATACAGTTCATAATCAATAATCACGGTTTTAGTTGGGTCCGAAGCGTTACCATGCATAATGGCATTCTGTATGCTTTCGCCTAAAGCCAAGTGGATGTTGAAATATTGTGGCTCCGTTAAAGACAATTCACCAGCCAACGAAACCATAATTTCATCTACCACCCCCATGTTCTGTGGATCAGACTGAATAACTACCCTTCCTTTCATCGGTTCAACTGCAGAAAATATTGATCTACTTTTTGTTTGTAAAAACCATTCAACTCGGGGCTCACCGTGCGGTACATTTCCAAAGTGCGGAGTTTTTGGCGGCGGTAGGCTTCAAAACCCGGAGGCGTTGTGCGCGGCACCTCTTTGGCAGTATTCGACTCGCGCTTTTCGTCAAACTCGCGTTCACGCTCAGCCTTTTCTGCTTCCAGCAACCGTGTCATAATTTCCTCTTGTCGTTTCATGCTTTCACGCGTAAGCACTTTATTAACAAGTTCTTTTTCGGTTTTTTCCATCTCCTTGGCCAGCTTATCGAGGTCGCCCATGCTGCCTTGCCCGTCTTTGTTAAGCTCTTGACTTAGTTTTTGTAGCTCCCGGCGGATGGCTTCTTGCTTAGCCACCATTTCGCCAAAACCCTTGCTCATTTCTTTGTTCTTTCCTCCCTGACCGCTTTCACCACCAGGCTTTTGACCGTCTTTACCCTTACCCTCTTGCATGGCCTTCATTTGTTCGTTCAAAGACTTCTGCAATTGGCTTAACTTACTCATCTTGCTTTTGCTAGAGCCCCCTGGCTTTTGGCATTGCTGGTCACCCTCCATCTTTTGGGACATCTCCTGCTGCATTTGCTTTAGCATTTCAGATAGCAAGACTGCCAAATTGTTTACTGAGGTCATGGCATACTGTTGCCGTGATTTGGCCTGTGGGGTTTGACGATTGCTTAACTGGTCTACCGCCTTTTCTAAGTTGTCGTTTACCAAACCCATCTCCTTATTAACTGTGCTTTCGATTTGGATGATGCGTTTGCTCAAAGCCAAAAGACTATCCTCTATCAGTTTTGCCTCTTCCTTGAGCTTATACTGGTCTTTACCAATTTCAACATATACAGGTGAATAATTGCTGTTTTCGCTCAACCGGTCCATCAGCTCTTCTTGATTAAATGAAAACTTAATCAAGTTCTCGAGCAACATGCGCAGTGCCTGCATGTTTTCCTCTAGTTGCTCCTTGTCTTGTTGATCCATTTTCTCGCGCATGCCCTTCGACATCTGCTTCATTTGCTCTGCAGCTTGCTTCTGTTTTTTAGCTGCTTCTTTTTTCTTTTTGCTCTGAAGGTCGCTCTTGGCCTCCTCCATTTCGTCAGAAATCTCCTTCGACTCTTCCTTGAGGTCACCTAAGTCATTAGGCTCTTCCAGAGCGTCATTCTTCTTTTCTAAGTCGTTAATATCTTTTCGCAGTTCATCAAATTTTTCATTCAGCTCCTGCTGTTTTTTCTCAAGTTCTTCGGCGTCCTTTTGCTGTTGCTGCTCTAGCTGCTGCTGCTCCTTGGCTAGTTCGTCCAATTTGTCAGCCGCTTCTAGGGTTTTTTGCTCCACTTCCATTTGCTTAAAAAACTCCAGCATCCGGTCTAATTCCTTCTCCACATCTTTTTCACTCAACTTCATTTGGTCAAGCTTATTTTGCAGCTGGTCTTTATTGGTTTTTTGCTCCATCATCTTCTGGAGCTCCTCCATCATCTTTTTTAAGTCGTCGTTCAATAGCTTCTCAGCCATTTCTTGCAATTGCTGCTGTTTTTGGAGCAAGTCGGTGGGTTTGTCTTGCTCCGACCGCAACTCCTTATTCTCATTCATTTTTTGGGTAGCATCCAGCACCTTCTCTTGAATCGCTTCTTGTTTCTGCTGCAATTGTTCCAGCTGTTTGCGGTCTTCCCAGCTTAATTCCTTGCTTTCTTTGAGTTTTCTGCGCAGCTTATCAAGCTCCTGCTGCATGGCCTTGGCATCTTTAATAGCTTCTTGCAGCTGTTTTTCGATGGCACCAGCATTGGCACTGATGGCTGACTTGGTTTCCTTTTCGGTTAAGCTCTTAAACGAAAACGTTTCAGAACGCGCCTTCTTTGCGCCATTTACGGCATCGTTGTCGGCTACCTCAAAGTAATATTCAACATAGGCACCATCGCTTAAACCCAAGCTGGCCGCATCCATATAATGGTAAAACTGCTGCCTGCTAAACTTGCTGATATTGAGCTTCTCTTTTTGCAACTCACCATCTACCCCACCTTTGTCGTTATACCGTTGGTACACAAACTGCAGGCTACTAAAACCATAATCGTCGGCAATTTCACCGCTGAAGTAGCGTAGTTTGCGTTGCAGCGAATCTATGGCTTCCGTAGCCACAATGGTTGGGAAAGCATCTGGAATAACCTGAATGCCATACAGCATGCTATCGGTGATTGGATTTTGCCTATTGGCAATGTAAACAGCATAATTCACCGCCTCCATGGCCTTCCACTGTCCTCTGAAGCTGCCTTTGCTCTCTTTGTTGATGAGCGGCCGCTGACCGTTGCTTAAGCGTAACACCAGCTCGTCCACATCGGCACCACGAAACGACCACTTCACAACAGTGCCTTCTGGCACCATCAAATCGCCTATGTTTTGTAGGCGCTCATTGGTTTTGCCTAAGTAGCTCGGATACTGCAATTGCACTTCAAAATCATTCACAAGCGGCTTTGGAACCACCTTTACCTCGTACCAAGGCGAGTAAAACTTATTTGCTTTAAATCGGATGCGGGTCGTTTTTTGGATGTTCTTGAGGTTGTAAGCGAAGCTCCCTTTCTTCACCCCTTCCATGCGGTAGGCGTAGTCTTGGTACTCTACATACACTTGCTGTGGGATTTCTGAACCTGTAGTTCTCAGTTTGAGCTCCAAATCAGCAGCCTTCTCAACCACCAACACCTCATTCTCTAAAATAAAGTCAAATGGTGCAATCGGTGCAAAATACTGTTGGTACTGCAATACGCGGGTACCGCCTTCTTTGATAACACTGGGGGCAGCGAATAAAACCACCAAAAACACACCGGCTACTGGCAATAAAAACCGTAAGTATTTGCGGTTTTTACCAAAATCAATCATTTGCAAAAAGGGCACTGGCTGCAGCTGAAAGGTTCGTTGTTCAATGCTCGCCAATAATAAATTACGTGACCCCACATCCCCTGGTAAATCATGTAAATCTATGGTATTCAGCAGCTTGTCTTTAACTTCAGGGAAATGTTCTCCAATAAGTACCGCAGCCTCGCGATACGTCATGCGTTTAATCACCCCTTGTTGGCGCAGCAATGGAAGCAGCACGAGCTGAACCAATACGCCACCATTGAGTGCGATAAATCCGTAGAATAGCACACCCCTCCACAAACTCGACAAATCACCATAAAAAGCCGATGTGGCAACCAACAAGTAGCTAGCCAACAACAAGGCCGAAAGCAACAAACCGCCCCTGATTATCTTGTTAAGATAATAGCGTCGGATGAATTGATCCAGCTTATCGAGTAATATGGTGTATGCTTTTTCCAAAAGTAATTAACTCAATATCAGCGTAATAGGACAATGATCAGAATGAACAACTGCCGGTAAAATGGCTGCCTGTTGTAATTGCGGGCGCAAGGCTTCGCTAATGATGTGGTAATCGATGCGCCATCCTTTATTATTGGCGCGTGCACCGGCGCGGTACGACCACCAACTGTAATTATCTGGCGTTTTTATCAATTCACGGAATGTATCAATAAAGCCGCGATTGAGAAAAGAGGTAAACCACTCCCGTTCTTCTGGCAAAAAACCAGACATACCGGCGTTTCTCACGGGGTCGTGAATGTCGATGGCCTGGTGACAGATGTTGTAATCTCCGCTAATAATAAGCTTTGGGTACGTTTTAGCTAGGCCTTCGATATAGGGACCAAAAAAGTCGAGGAATTTCATCTTCATAACTTGGCGCTCATCTCCACTCGAGCCCGAAGGAATGTACACGCTAATGAAGCTAAAATCGTCGTAATCAGCCCTTACAATGCGGCCTTCGAAATCAATCCAGTCAACACCACAGCCAAATGTAACCTGGTTAGGTTTGATTTTGGTAAGCAGCGCCACGCCTGAATAGCCCTTCTTTTGAGCCGGATAGGTGAATACCTCATAGCCTAAATCACGCACCACCTGCCAGTCAAACTGGTCATCCATGGCTTTAATCTCCTGTAAACCAATTACATCTGGCGCTTCTTGGGCCAACCAACGGGTAAAGCCTTTGTTTTCTGCAGCACGAATGCCGTTTACGTTGTAAGAAATAAGCTTCATCAATCGAGGATCTTTGCCTTGATGATTTTCATTTCTTTTACAGGGCGGTCGCCAGCGCCTGTTTGCGTATTACCAATCTTATCCAGCACATCAAAACCCGTTACCAACTCCCCAAATACCGTATAACCACCATCTAAATGAGGTACACCACCGAGGGTTGCATACAATTGCTTTTGGGCATCGTTGTATTTGATACCACTGCGCGCTGACATCGAGTTTAATTCGTTTTCGTTAAATGGTCGCCCTTGCACGATGTAAAACTGACTGCCGCTAGAGGCCTTGGTAGGGTTGATTTGGTCGCCCATACGCGCGGCTGCCAAAGCCCCTTTTTTATGGATAAGCGAATCGATTATTTCGGCTGGCACTGTGTACCCCGGTCCACCTTGACCCAACATCTGACCTGGCTTGGCATTTTTAGAATCCGGATCGCCGCCTTGTATCATGAAGCTTTTAATAACGCGGTGAAACAACAAACCGTCGTAATACCCTTCTTTCACCAATTTCACCATGTTGTCGCGATGCAAAGGCGTTTGATTGTACAACTTTACCAACATCACCCCTTCGGTGGTTTCAAATTCAATAAGTACTTCTTTCACTTTTTTAGATTTTTGAGCGTTTACTTGTCCGTAACCCACCAACAGGGCTATCGTTAATACCATTAATTTTTTCATATGCTTTGATTAATTTTCTATTGACGGTTCTAAATAGGCTATTTCTTCAAAATATTGCAAGCAGTAGCCTTTCATTATTTCTTCTTGTTCCAAGAGATTAAACGCTGGAAGCGGTTTGAGCAGGGTGTAATGGGGCCAACCATCTGCGTCACGACCGTTGAACTCATAATATTCGGCCAAACTCAACAATTCACATACCGCAATGTGCATGAGGTCTTGTTTTTCTTCCTTCGTAAACTTACGATCGCCTTGTCCGAGCACGTTTACACCCACTAAAAACAAGACCGCTTGTAGGTCAGGAATTTTTCCAAAGTCCTTTTCCAGCTTCTCTACCAACTCATGCCACCTTTGGTCAACTATACTTTTCATCTACAATAACTTAAAATCATCTCTATCCTGCAAAAATGGCAAGTTCGCGCGTACTTCTTGCAGTTCGGAAGCACTAATTGTGATTTGTTTTACAGCTTCGACATCAGCTAGCTGCCAAATAGCTTCACCCATCGGATTAATTACGCAGCTATCCCCTTGATAAGGCAACTGATTACCATCGGTACCTACCCTGTTCACCGCTGCCACAAAGCTCTGGTTTTCAATAGCTCTTGCTATAAGTAATTGGCGCCAAGCATACGCTCTCCGAGCAGGCCAGTTGGCCACGTACACCAATAAATCGTAGTTGTTATTGTTGCGCGACCAAACAGGAAAACGTAAATCGTAGCAAATCTGAAAATTCACCCTCCAATCGTTGATCAAACAAATAAGTGGCTCGGTGCCCTTTTCGTAAGCTTTGTGTTCGCCGGCCATGCCAAACAAATGCCGCTTATCGTATTGGGCCAGAATGCCTTCCTCGTTCACCACCAACAAGCGGTTGTAATGTTTTTTTTCTTCTTCAATGTGCAAAGAACCCGCCACAGAGCAGCTGTATTTTTTAGCTATGGACTGCATCCAGGCTACTTCGGTACCTTCCATACTACTACCTGTGCCACCAATGTTCATGGTAAAACCCGTGGTAAACATCTCTGGCAATAAAATAAGATCAGTGTGGAGCTGCTGCTCGGCCAATAAACCCTCTATATGGCGCAAATTCGCCGCTTTATCTTCCCAAAAAAGCTCGCTTTGTACGAGGGTAAGTCTTAAATCGCGCATATCATCTCTCCTGCTTTTTGTAACAGCTGATCGCTTTTGGCAAAGCAAAAACGCACCAATTTATGCTCAATTTTATTATTGAAGAAGGGCGAAACAGGTATCAAACTCAACTTGTGTGTAGCCACCAAGGTGCGGGTAAACTCGAGGTCGTCGGCTGCATGGATTTGACTATAATCGGCCAATTGAAAATAGGTAGCAGGCGTGGGTGTGAATATAAAACGGCTTTTTACTAAGTCTTTCAAGAATAAATCGCGCTTCTGCTGATAAAATTGTGGGAGAATTTCGTACGACCGATCCCTTTCCATAAACCAGGCATACGCTTGTTGCATGGGGGTATTTACCGAGAACACATTAAATTGATGCACTTTTCTAAATTCGGTATTTAGTACTTCAGGCGCGATGATGTAGCCTAATTTCCAACCTGTGGTGTGGTAGGTTTTGCCAAACGACGATACCACGATGCTGCGTTGGCGGATGGCTTGGTAGCGAAGTACCGATAAAAAAGGCTGGTTGTCGAACACCATGTGCTCATACACCTCGTCGGAGAGCAGTAAAAACGGAAAGCGTTGCATGAGCGCAGTTAGTTTTTGAATATCCGCTTCAGTTAAGATGGTACCCGCTGGATTGTTAGGATGGTTCAGCAGCAGCAAACGCGTACGTGGATTCATGGCTTTTTCGATGGCTTCCCAGTCGAAGAAGAAGCTTCCCGCTACAAAGCCCATGGGTACGTGCACCGGTATGCCTCCAGCTAGCACTACAGCAGGGGCGTAGGCATCGTAAGCGGGGTCGAGCAGGATAACCTCGTCGCCAGCATGAACAAAGGCTTGAAGCGCGGTAAACAAGGCTTGGGTTGCGCCTGCGGTAACCGTAATATTCAGATCGGCATCGGGTAGATAGCCGTAACAGCGTTGGGTTTTAAGCGCTATTTGCTCCCGCAGACTAGGTAATCCTGGCATAGGCGCATACTGGTTCTTGCTCTCAGCCATGGCCCTGGTAACAAGCTGTTGCAGCTGCGGATCTGGGTCAAAATCAGGAAAGCCCTGCGCCAAGTTGATGGCTTGGTGCTGGTTGGCCAATCGCGTCATGACCGAAAAAATACTGTCGCCCGTATGGGGTAGCTTGGAGATCATGTTGCAATTTCGGAATTAGAGTCCAAATTGTGCAGACAAATCGAGCATGCGTTTGATGGGAGCCAAGGCACGGAGCCTCAAACTTTCTTCCATGTGAATTTCAGGCTGTTCGTATTTGAGTGCGAGGTACACTTTTTCGAGTGTATTGAGTTTCATGTGTGGACAATCGTTGCAAGCACAATTGTTGGTTGGCGGTGCAGGAATGAAGGTTTTATGCGGTGCCGCCAATTCCATTTGGTGGATAATACCCGTTTCGGTACCCACTATAAATTTCTGAGCAGTACTTTTTTGTGTGTACTTCAGCAAGGCTGTGGTTGAACCAATAAAATGCGCCAATTCTAGCAGTTCGGCCTCACATTCGGGATGTGCAATAAATTCAGCGTCAGGATGCTCCACCATCAGTTGGGTTATTTTTTCAAGAGAAAAAATTTCATGCACCATACAACTGCCATTCCAAAGGAGCATGTTGCGATTGGTGATTTTATTAATCCAAGCACCCAGGTTTTTATCTGGTGCAAAAAGAATGGGCTGATCCATCTGCAAACTCTCCACAATTTTTACTGCATTGCTGGAGGTGCAGATGATGTCGGACAATGCTTTAATGTCGGCCGTGCAATTGATGTACGAAATCACCAAATGATCGGGATTTTCTGCCTTAAAACGGGTAAATAACTCCGCAGGTGCACTATCTGCCAAGCTACAACCTGCCTTTAAATCAGGTAAAAGTACTTTTTTGGAGGGATTTAAGATTTTGGCTGTTTCTGCCATAAAATGCACCCCTGCAAACAAAATAATATCAGCATCCGTTGCCGCTGCTTGCTGTGCCAAGCCCAAACTATCTCCCAAAAAATCTGCTACATCCTGAATATCATTGGTTTGATAATAGTGCGCCAGGAGCACCGCATTTTTTTCTTTTTTCAATTGATTGATCTCCGCCACCAAATCAAGCGTTGGATCCACTTCCACGTCTAAGAAGCCATTTTGAGGCAGCTGATCGAATGCAAAACTCAACTCTTTTGTGTACATACCCAAACTATAATAAATTATTTATTTAAATTTTATTGTTGTTGTTAGGGCTGTGTAAATGTTAGCAAATCAAAAAATTAGCAGTTGCAACAATCAGTACCAACATCCAACAATGCCTTATCAACAGCCGAAGAGATGCAAAGTTCCTAGTTTTTAATGGATTTTGCAGCTTGTCCACATTTGTGCATAGCAGTTATACAGCGGTGATTTGCGGAGGTGGCTGTGTATAGTGTGTGGACTAATACTAAATTGTTAAGGTGGCGCTGTATAAATAGAACCGTAAAACTTATGAACAGGGGGTTATGCACCCTATTTGCAGGTTGAGGCAGGGGTTATCGACAGCTTTCCACATTTATCTACACGGCTTTAGTCAATGTTTTCTTAACACAAGAGAGATTTTTTACCCCTAACTATCTCTTTTAGTATACTCAATACTATCTGTAAAAGCCTTCTTTGAGGAGATAGTCGTGAATAACGTGAGGAACAAGGTAGCGGATAGATTGGTTGTTTTTAAGGAGGTTCCGGATTTGACTGGAGGAAATTTCGACAACCGGAGCCTGTACAAGGTGTACTTGTGGATGGCCGGCGAGTTCAGAGGGGTGTTGCCCTACTCGAGGATATACCAATACTTCGAATTGCTCCAGAATTTGCTCGTAATTTTTCCAGCGCGGCAGGCTTACCAAGTTATCTTCACCCATAATTAAGCTAAACTGCCGATCTGGAAACTGTTCGCGCAAGTGAATGAGCGTATGGATGGTGTAGGAAGGTTTGGCAAGCTTGAACTCCACATCGGTGGCGCGTAGCTTGTGGTTGCCTTCAATAGCCCTGTGCACTAAATCAAGGCGGAGGTATTGGTCGAGCAGACTGTCTTTCTTCTTCAATGGATTTTGCGGTGTTACCACAAGCCATACCTCTTCGAGTTCGGTTTGGGTGGCAAAATATTCTGCCAAAATGAGGTGCCCTACATGAATGGGATTAAAGGAGCCGAAGAATAAACCAGTTTTTTTCATGGCTTATTTATAAAGTTATTAACCACCTCTAAGGCCGTGGCTTTAGCCACTTCGAGCTCGTCGTTTACCAAAATATAGTCGAATTCCTGAGCGAATTTCATTTCAATTTCGGCTTTTTCTAGTCTCATTTTGAGTTTTTCAGGGCTTTCGGTATTGCGTCGCGTGAGCCGCTCTTGCAGCACCTGCAGGGAACCGGCTTGCACAAAAATAGCAAGTGCCTGAGATCCATATTGGCTTTTGATGTTCAATCCACCCTTTACGTCCACATCAAAAATCACCGATTTACCAGCTGCCAGCAAACGGTCGATTTCGGCGCGTAAAGTGCCATAATAGGTGCCTGCATAAACCTCTTCCCACTCTACGAAATCGTTATTTTTGATTTTTTCGATGAACACATCCTGCGAAAGAAAATAATAATCCCTGCCATCTACTTCTTGTCCCCGTTTATCGCGGCTGGTAGCTGAAATTGAAAAGCGCAAATCGGGTCTTTTGTCCAGCAAGTGGTGTACTAAAGTTGTTTTGCCAGAGCCCGAAGGAGCCGAGAAGATGATGAGTTTGCCAGCCACTTTACAAGATGTTGAGGACTTGTTCTTTGATTTTTTCAAGCTCGTTTTTCATATTCACCACCAGTTTTTGGATTTCTACGTGGTTGCATTTAGAGCCCAAGGTGTTGATTTCACGGCCCATTTCTTGGGCAATGAATCCGAGTTTTTTGCCGCCCGAATCTTTATTCAAGTTTTCTCTAAAATAGCGGCAGTGCTGTGCCAAACGCTGTTTTTCTTCACTGACATCCAATTTTTCGAGATAGTACACCAATTCTTGCTCAAAGCGATTGAGGTCTATCTTTTCTTGTTCTGCAAAAAGCTCTAGTCCTGCCTTGATGCGGTTACGCAAAGTTTCGATGCGATCGCCTTCGTAAGGCACGACGGCGGCAAGGTCTTTTTCGATGCTCAAGCAGCTGAGCAGCATATCATCGCCTGTTTTTTTTCCTTCTTCTTGGCGGTATGTATCATAAGCGGCCAACCCGTCTTTTACCAGTTTTTCTAGCTCCGGCCACCAATCTATGGCTTCTTCATTTTCTGTAGCGGCCACATCGGGCAGGCGCATGATGGTATCGAGCAGGTGGCTTTTGTCGAGTTGTAGCTCTTCGCAAAGTGCAGATAGCTCTTCGTGGTAAGCCTTAAAGAGGCGCTGGTTGAGTAAACTGCTACCGTTATCGACATTGCGCTCAAATTGTATGCTGACCGTTACCTTACCCCTCTCGAGCGGTGCGGTTACCAGGTTGCGGATGGCGTATTCTTTGTCTTGAAGCACCCGCGGTATCCGCAACCCAAGGTCGAGGAACTTGCTGTTTAGGGAGCGTATTTCTACTTGTACTAAGCCTACGGGGAGGTGTGCCGATACCTTTCCGTAGCCTGTCATTGATCGAATCATAGTGACGGATAAGCTGTAAAAATACGACTTATTTTTTGGCCTCGCTTACGAGATATACGCCAGTAAAAATAAGGAAGCCGTAAAACACCTGTTCGGGCAGTAATCTATCGCGTCCGCTCCACATGGCTATTAACGTGGCCAAGAGCGGCTGTAGATAAATATAGGTGCCTACTAACGAGGCTTTTGTGTGCTTTAATGCCCAAGCATTGAGCCAATAGGCTGCGATGCTGATGCCTACAATGATAAACCAAAAGGCGGCCCAAGCAGCGGTATCGAAATCTTGCCAGGGCACCGTCAGGCTTTCTTTGATCCCGAAGGGAAAAACGAAAATAGAGCCGAATAAAAACAGCCATTTAACTACTGTAAAAGTGTCGTATTTGGCCATCATGGGCTTAATGAGCACCAAATAAATGGCAAAAAGCATGGCATTAAGCATCACATACAGGTTGCCAAGGCTGCTGTTGTAGCTGCCTCCGCGGGTAAAAACGCTTTCCGCACTTAAAATGAGCAGCAGTGCGCCGGTAGTGCCCAGGGCAATGCCAGCGAGCTTTTTCCAACCTAATTTCTCTTTCAAATAAAAAGAGGCAAAGGCAAGAATAAAAATAGGCGTGGTAATCATGATAACCGAGGCATTGATGGGTGAGCTGATGGCCAATCCTTTAAAAAACAAGAGCATATTGCCGGCAACGCCAAAAACTGCACAAATGGCCAAATAACCCAGGTCGCGGAGCGGTACTTTAGGCCGATTGCGTTGTACCAGTGGGTGAATGGCCCAGAAAAAAGCGCAGGCGATAAGCACGCGAAAGAGTATAAACGCCTGCGGCTGTATAAGCTTTGGCATCACCTCCTTCGCAACGGTGAAGGAGGCACCGTAAAAAAGCGCTGTTAATAAGAGGGAGCCGTGGACCAGCAGCCGGGTTTTCATCGGGCAAAAATACAATGCGTATGCTTTGCCGAAGCCCACGGCATCATATTTAAAAAACCTGATATCCTATCGACAGTAGCCATTGGCTAGGGCGGGCGTCGGTAACGAAATTTTGGCCGCTAGTGGCGATGTTGTCGCCGAATTTACTCAGACTGCCTTCGTATTTAAGGTCGATCATCAGTTTCCAGATGTCAAAGCCAAACCCCACCTGAAAACCCATGGTGTTGTTGCGGTAGGCATCGGTGATGTTGCCTTTGATGTTGCTTTCGGTGAGATCGGCTCGGAGAAGGGAGGAAAAAACAGGCCCCGCGTTTGTTCTAAACACCCCAAAAAACTCCTTCCCAACTAAAACCGGCAGGTCAATGCGTTGAAAATGTAGACTTGAAGTACCTGTGCTGGTAGGCGTGGTCGTGGTTATTTGGGAACTTGTGCGGGTATAAAGCAATTCTGGCTGTACATAAAATCCAAGCACCTGAATGCGGCTGTAAAAACCCAAGTGTGTACCGAGGCCCGAGCTCGACGCAATGCTGACGTTGTTGGGGTTGGTGATGTTTTGATAATGCACGTTGTACGAACTCACACCCCCGCGAATACCAAGTTGAAAAAACTGGGCCTGTGCGGGAGCGGCAGAAGCGGCAAATAGCAGTAAAAGCAGTAATTTTTTCATAAAGACCATTGTTATGATGAGTAAAGTAACAGACTTTACACGTTTTTCAAGCTATTTGACGTAATTTACACCATGCGTTTCGTAAAACCTATATTAATTCTGCTTTATGTGATGAGCAGCTTGCCTGTTTTGGCGAGCTATCATTATTGTTTGGGGCGGGTTAAGCAAATTAGTTTTTACGAGCCGATTGTGGCCGATTGTGTTTGTCCTGCACCCGAAGAAAGTGGCGATTGTTGCGACGATGAACAACAGCTGCTAGATTTTCAGGACGACCATGCGGGGAGCAGTCAGCATTTATTATTACAAGCCCATGCCAACGCAACGGCTTTGCCAAGTGGTCTAATAACACCGTTGTTTGTTTCACAAAGGGTCTGTTTGCCCCAAGCACACGCCCCGCCTTTGTTGGCTTCGGCCACACCGCTGTTTATACAGCACCAAGCTTTTTTGAGATAGGAGAAAGGCAGCTAAGGGCTGCCATGGACCTGCAGGTTCAGGTATAATCATTATTTATCTTCAACATTATCAAACATTAAAGCAAATCAACATGAAAAATTTTCTTTCTATAGGCCTGTTGGCCACCGCCATTTTCTTTATTTCAAACCTAGAAGCCGCCGCGCAGAAGGCACCTAAAAAAGCCACCCTCAACATCGAAATTTCTGGTAATTGCGGCATGTGCGAACGCCGCATCAACAATGCTTTAGACGTGCCGGGTGTGCTGGTTTCGAGCTGGGATCGTTACACCAAAAAGGCGGAAATCATTTACAATCCACGCAAAATAAGTGAAGAAAAAATCCACGAACTGATCGCAGGAGTTGGTCACGATACTAACAAAGAAAAAGCCAAAACCGAGGTGTATTCGAAGCTGCCGGGCTGTTGCTTGTACCGTGAAAACAACAATCCACACGAGGATTAAGCATGATGCGTTTTATGCTTGTGGTGGTGCTGCTATTGGGCGGCACCGCTGCGGGGGCGCAAGACAGTTTGCGGGGTTTTGTATTTGAAGAAACCGCTACAGGCCGCTTGAAGCCATTGATGGCCGCCAACATTGTTTGGCTGGGCACCACGCTAGGCACCAGTGCTGACGAAAACGGCTATTTTGCCTTGCCGGCGCATGCAAGTACGCGGCAATTGCTGATCAGTTACATTGGGCGCCAGCCCGACACCTTGTTTATTAGGAGTTTTGCGACCGTAAAAGTGGTGTTAAAATCTGACGCCAGAATTAGCACCGTAGAGGTACAGGCGGAGCGGGCGGGGACTTTTGTGTCGAGCTTGAACCCGATCAAAACTCAAATAATGACCGAAAAGGAGCTTTTTAAGGCTGCTTGCTGCAATTTGTCTGAGAGTTTTGAGACCAATCCCGCTGTAGATGTTAGCTATACCGATGCGGTAACAGGCGTTAAACAAATACAGATGCTAGGGTTGAGTGGTAATTACATTCAAATGCAGCACGAAAATTTACCAGATATTCGTGGATTGGCTGCCAATTACGGCTTGACCTTTGTGCCGGGCAGCTGGATCGAAAGCATCCAGGTAACGCGGGGCATTGGTTCGGTGGTGAATGGCTATGAAAGCATTGCGGGTCAGATTAATTTGGAGTTGAAGAAGTCGGACCAGGGAGACTTTTACTTTATCAACGGTTACCAGAACCAAATGGGTCGGTCGGAGTTGAACTGGTACAGTCGCCACCAAGTGAACCGCCGTTGGAGCACGGCCATGCTGGCGCACGGCAACATAACCAGTGTAAAAAACGATGTAAACCGGGACGGCTTTTTGGATTTGCCATTGGGAAGCCAGCTCAATGTGCACAACCGTTGGAAATACGATGACGCAAAGGGCGTAAGTGCGCAGTTGGGTGTGGCTGTGCTTACCGACGAGCGACTAGGCGGACAAGTGGCATTTGAATCAGGTAGGGCCCCGGAGTTGCAGCCGCAATTGTACGGTAGCCGCATGCAAGTAAACCGCGCTGAAGTATACGGTAAGCTTGGTTATGTGTTTCCGCAGGAGCGTTATCGTTCGTTGGGCTTGATGGCCAATGCGGTGCAGCAACGCATGACAGCTTTTTTTGGTGACCGCAATTACAGCGGCCGTCAGCAGAGTTTGTACAGCAACCTCATTTACCAAAACATACTCGGTAATACCAGCCGCAAGTACCGTGCGGGCCTGAGCTTAATGGCCGAGCAGTATGATGAGCAGTTTGTAGATCGGGCGCCTGCGCGGGCCTCAGACCGTACTTATGCCCGCACCGAGGTAGTTCCGGGTGCTTTTTACGAGCTCACTTTGTCGCAAGCGCGCTACCAAATTGTAGGGGGTGTGCGGGCCGATTACCATAATTTATATGGCGGCTTGTTTACGCCGCGGCTGCATGGCAAGTACGATTTTACCGACAAAACTGCGCTGCGTTTGGCATTGGGCAGGGGCTACCGGGTGGCCAATGTGTTTGCCGAAAACATGGGTGGACTGGTGAGTTCGCGGGAGGTGGTGATCCAGGGCACGCATCCAAGCGGCTTTGGCTTGGAGATGGAGCGGGCGTGGAATGCCGGCTTGAGTTTGACTCACAACTTTAAGTTTAGGTACCGGGAGGCGAGTGTGAATTTGGACATTCACCACACTACTTTCGACAACCAGGTGGTGGTAGATTACGAAGACCCACGGAAGCTGCTTTTTTATAACCTTCAGGGCCGTTCCTACAGCAACAGTGCTCAGGTGGAAGTGCTACTGCAGCCGGCGCGGCGCTTTGATGTAAAGCTGGCGTACCGTTATCTCGACGTAAAAACCGCGTACAACCAAGGTGGTTTGTTAACTAGGCCTTTGGTTGCGCGCGACAGGGTGTTTTTAAACCTGGCCTATGCCACCCGCAGCAAATGGAGTTTTGACTATACAGTGCAATGGATCGGCACCAAACGCTTACCCGGCACCTTGCAAAACCCCGTTGAATTCCGCTTTCCGGAGCGATCGCCTTCGTATTTTATGATGAACGGACAAGTGTCAAAAGCCTGGAAACGCTACGATTTTTATGTGGGCATAGAAAACATGGCTGATTTTAGGCAGGCCCAATTGGTGAATGCTGCCGAACAGCCGTTCTCACCCTTTTTTGATGCCAGCATGGTGTGGGGGCCAGGCATAGAGCGGATGGTGTATGTGGGTTTTAGATTTAGGATACAGCCGGTTGTTGAATAGTCGTGAACAACCCAACGGGGTCTTCACCAGCCAAAAAGCCGGTATGCCACAAAGCTCACCGGCTTTTAGCTGCCCTAATTAGCCACCAATGTGGCTATGGTACGCCACACAGCCTCCGACTCAAAGCCCTTCCGCAGCAGGTACTGAGCCAGTTTGTTGCGTTGGATGTAGGGCGTTTCGTGCTGCATCGTTAGCCACTTGCGCTCGGCTGTTTTTTGCAAGATGCCAGCGTATTCTGCCTCCTCCAGCTCCTTCAGCGCCGCACGGATGCAATACTCCGACACTTGTTTTTGCTTGAGTGCCTGTTTGATTTTTTGGATGCCCCATTGCTTCTGCCGCATCTTACTGCGGGCAAACAGCTTGGCAAACCGCTCTTCGTTGAGGTATTTGTCGGCAATCAATACCGCCACGATGCCGTCGTGCTCGTAAAAAGGCACCTCTAGCTTGCGGAGTTTTTCTTTTACCTCGGCATGACAACGCTCCTGATAAGCACAATAATGCTTTAGTTTTTCGAGGGGAGTTGCATTTTTTGGTTCACGTGGCATCCAGCAAAAATAGCCAATTGTTCGCGTATAGCTAATATCTTCACACCGTGAATGTCGACCGCCCTTTAGCCAACACACCAGCCCTCGTGCTGTTGTTTTTGGCCAACACCATTTCTGGTGCGGCACAAGGCATTAGTCTCATCGCCATTCCTTGGTATTTTATCGACAACCTCAAAGCACCGGTCGTGTTTTCGCAGTTCTATAGCATTTTTACCTTGCTTAGCATTGGTTGGGTGGTGTATTCGGGTGCGCTTATCGACAAATACAGTCGTAAAAACATCTTTCTCATCCTAACGGCGGTATGTGGCAGTGTTGCCCTCGGCGTGTCAGCTTATGGTTTTGTTACGGGACCCCTTGGAACGCTGCCCACTTTACTGGTAATGGGCATTACCCTGCTCAATTTCAACCTGCACTATCCTACCCTGTATGCTTTTGCGCAAGAAATGACCTACAAGGCCAATTATGCGCGCATTATCAGCTACCTCGAAATACAAGGACAAACCACCAATGTGCTTTCCGGTGCCCTGGCTGCCTTGCTTTTGGTTGGCGTAAAGGCCAACGAACCGCTGCATCTGATGGGATTTAAAGTTAGCTTGCCCTTTAACATTCCTGCCTGGGAGCTCCACGAGGTGTTTTTGATGGATGGCATTACCTATGCGGTGGCTTTTGTGCTTATTTTGGCCATCCGCTACAAGCGCCAAACTACTTTTAATCCTGAAGAAGGGGGTGCGTGGCAACGCATTCGCACCGGTTTCGACTACCTGCGTGCTCGGCCCAGGCTGCTGCTTTTTGGGGTGATGAGCTATGGGGTGTTTGTAACAGTGCTGGTGCAAGACCGCATTTTATTGCCTGAATATGTTCGGCTGCAGTTGCAGGCAGGCGCCGATGTTTTTGCTTCTAGCGATATGCTTTTTGCAGCGGGAGCGCTTTTTTCAGGGGTTATTACCCGGCGTTTGTTTGGCAAAAGGAGTCCGGTTGCCGCTGTAAGCCTACTCATGTTGCTGCTGTCGTTGGGCTATGTGTTCATGGCCTTTAACACCAGCATCCGGTATCTCTTTTTGTTTTCGTTTTTTTATGGTTATGTAAATACAGGTGTTCGCATTATGCGGGTTACGTATTTGTTTAATACCGTGAGCAACGACAAAATTGGCCGTATTTTAAGCTTCTTTAAAGTAGCCGATACCACGATGCGGGGCTTGTTTATTGCGCTTTTCACCCTTTCTTTCTTCCATGAAGAAAATAATATTCGCTTTGGCTACTTAGTCTTTGGTATTTTTATACTCTTGTGTGGTTTATTCATCATTCCTACCATCAAGCCACTCACAGCCCAACTTAAAAAGCTTAGCCATGAGCCTTAGCCTCGACCAAATCGTAAAAATCACCCGCGGTAGCCTGCTTAAAACCGGTCTTAGCAACGATGTGCACGAGTTGGCCTACGACAGTCGGCGCATTACCCTGCCGCACCGGGCTGCTTTTTTTGCTTTGCGCACAGCTGGCAGAGATGGGGTTGATTATATAGACGCAGTGTACCAGGCGGGGGTGCGCACTTTTGTGGTGCACCACGATTTTTTCCCCGATAAACGCTGGTTTGAGGGCAGCTTTGTAGCTGTGGATGATACGTTGCGGGCCTTGCAGGACTTGGCGGCGGCGCACCGACAGCAGTTTAACATACCAGTGATTGGCATCACGGGCAGCAATGGCAAAACCATTGTAAAAGACTGGCTCAGTTGGTTGCTCGAACCGGAGTTGCGCGTTTGTCGCTCCCCTAAAAGTTATAATTCGCAACTTGGACTGGCCATCTCCCTTTGGCAGCTCGAAGCGGGAGATCAGCTGGGTATTTTCGAAGCCGGTATCAGCGAAAGAGACGAAATGGCCCGTTTGGAAGCCATCATGAAACCCGAAATCGGCATTTTTACCCATTTAGGAGATGCTCATGCTGAGCATTTTGCTTCTCCTTCCGAAAAAATAACTGAAAAATTCAAGCTTTTTCAAAACGTCAAAAGACTGGTAGTCCGGCTAGACGACCCCCAGATACAACAAGCAGTGGAAGCGCTGCAACGGGTTAATTCTGGGGTTGCTATTTTGGCGTGGAGCCGCACGCCTGGTTTAGCCACGTATACTTTAACAGAAGCGGTTTCTAACGGACCACATACGACATTGCAACTGCAACATAAAAGCCAACAAAGCCGATTCGAAATACCCTTCAATGACCTGGCTAGCATCGAAAATGCTGTACATTGCTGGGTGCTGTTGAAACAAATGGGCTATACCGATGAGGTGTTGGCGCCGCGGTTTGCGCGGTTACCACGACTTGAAATGCGCATGGAAATGAAGGCCGCACTCAACGGCAGTACCCTCATTAACGACAGCTACAGTCTCGATTTAGATTCGCTGCGACTTGCTTTGCAGCAGCTAGCAAGTTTGCAGCAGCACCCTCAGCGTTGGGTGATTTTATCGGATTTTGACCGTGAGCGCCGCGATGAAGGGGATACTTATCAGCGGGCGGCGGACCTGTTGCGCGAGGCCGGCGTAAACAAATTGTTTGCTGTTGGTCCTGCCCTTAAGCGCCACAAAAAGCACTTTGATGCGTTAGAATCCCGTTTTTACGAAACCACCGAGCAGTTGCTCGCCGATTTACCTAGCGAGCAGCTCGTAAATACTGCCCTGCTTCTCAAGGGTGCGCGTAAATTTGGCTTTGAGCGGATAGAGCGCCAGTTGTCGCTTAAAATGCACCAAACCGTGCTTGAAGTCGACCTTGACGCCCTCCTCCACAACTACCGCTTTTACCGCGGCAGCATTCAGCCACAGACCAAAATAATGGTCATGGTAAAAGCCTTTTCCTATGGCTCGGGCAGTGTAGAAATTGCCGCCCTCCTCCAAAACCAGCGGGCCGATTACCTCGCTGTGGCCTTTGCCGACGAGGGCGTCGCCCTGCGCGAAGCGGGCATTCGCTTGCCCATCATGGTCATGAATGTGGAACCCAGCAGTCTCGAAAAACTCGTGCAATACCGCCTCGAGCCCGAAGTGTACAGCTTTCGCCTGCTTGACGAGCTAGAGGGCTATCTGCTCCATACCCGCGAGGAAGAGCAGTTGTACATCCACCTCAATATTGACACAGGCATGAAACGCCTGGGTTTCGAAACCAGCGACATCCCTGCGCTTAGCAAGCGCTTGCTGCAAAGCAATAGGTTGCGTGTGGCCAGTGTGTATTCGCACCTGGTGGCCAGTGATGCTCCCGAGCACCAGGCATTTACCAAGGAGCAAATAAAGCGCTTTGACGCGGCGTATCACCAGCTTGTGGCTGGCATTGGTTATCGGCCGCTGCAACACATTCTCAATACTGCCGGCATCATCAATCACCCTGAGGCGCAATTCGACATGGTGCGTTTGGGTATTGGGCTTTATGGCTTCGACAGCTCGGGCCATTTCCAGCAGCGCCTGCAGTCGGTAAGCACCCTTAAAACGCTCATTTCGCAACTGCATGATGTAGCGCCAGGTGAAACCGTTGGTTACAACCGCAACGGCAAATCGGCTCAGCAAATGCGCATTGCCACCCTGCCTGTTGGTTATGCCGATGGCATCGTGCGGGCTTGCGGCAACGGTAAAGTTAGTTTTATGGTGAACGGCAAATTAGCACCTACGGTGGGCAACATTTGTATGGACATGTGTATGATCGACGTTACGCAAATCGACTGCCGCGAAGGCGATCCGGTCATCATTTTTGGCAGCGCCTTGCCCATCACCACCTTGGCTGCAGCCATTGGAACCATTCCTTATGAGGTGCTCACCAGCGTTTCGCAGCGGGTAAAGCGGGTGTATTTGAAGGATTAAGCGCCTTCAGGAATGGCCATTGTAAACCTCAAGACCCAGCGATGTTGACTTTACAAAACGCGGGAAGCGCCATTTGTGACTTACGACTTTTAACTACGTCGCTGGTCGATAAGCGCTCCATCCCTACCGCTTCCCTGATTTAAAAAGCAAAATCCATTCTTCCGCTACAATTGAACAGGTTAAAGTTTGTAGGTACCAACGCACTTCTGTATTTTTACCCATTACACCCTATGTTTCCTTAAAAATGAAAAAACTTTTTTGGTTGCCCCTACTGTTTCTTGGTTTCGCCGCTCAAGCGCAGTTAATCGTTGAAGACGAAGTAACCCAAGCCCTACAGCTGCAATCAGACAACAAAAGCAGCTACTTGCCCGTGGTACTTTTTTTCTACGACACCTATAATTTCGACAGTTTGGTGGTGGCCTTTGATGCCCGCCGCGCCTCTAAAGAGGAACGAGTAAGCACGGTTTTAGCTGTCGGGCCTGCCCACACCGAGCGGGTAGTGAGCCCATGGATCACCGCTTTCGAAAGCCTCCAGGCCAACGGCAGCGTTCGTGCCCTTACCCCGGTTTGGCTGTGCAATGGTTTGTTTTTAGAGATGCGGATGGATCGGCTTTCCGAGCTGCAGCAGCTTAATCCACCAGCCTTTTTAATGCTTGACGCTACTTTGCCAACGTTAAATCCCGGCACCTTCGTTGCCTTTTCGCCAGAAGCCGCGAACGGTAGTGAAGTCGGTCACCGTGCGATAAAAGCGCCGTTTATGTGGAATTTAGGCTACAGCGGCCTCAACCAACGGGTGTATGTGTACGATTCGGGCACCCGCAGTGAGCACCCCGCTATCCGCGAGCGCTTTTTGGGCAACCGTTTTCCGCTGGTGCAGGGCTGGAAAAGCTATTTTGGCAACACCATTCCTACCGACCGCGATCAAGAGCACGGCACCCACGTGGCCGGTACCATCATTGGCCTTCAAAAAAGCAACAACGACACCATTGGCGTAGCGCCTGGAGGGTACTTTTTTAGCAACGACATCATTCCAAGCGGTGGCAATCTACAAAACCTCATCAACGCTTACCAGTTTGCTATCAATCCTGACGCCAACACAGCCACCACGCATGACGCGGCAGATGTTATCAATAATTCGTGGGGCTTTCCGGCGAGCGCAGCGGCTTGCGGCGCTATCAACGGCACTTTTGCGGCCTTAGAGGCTTCGGGCATTGCCAATGTATTTGCGGCGGGTAACGATGGTCCGGGCGTAAGCACCGCAGGCGGATACGGCGCAGTTACGGTCGATAGTCTTCGCAATTTTGCCGTAGGCAATCTCGATGCCAGCAACGCTTCCTTCCCCATCAACAACACCTCAAGTCGTGGACCGTCAATTTGCGCATCTTCTGCTCCCCTCAATATAAAGCCGGAGGTATCAGCCCCTGGTACCAATGTGCGTTCTTCGGTGAATGAAAGTGGTTTTGCGCTTTATACCGGCACCAGTATGGCCAGTCCGCATGTTGCAGGTGCAGTCATGTTGTTAGGAGAAGCCTTCCCAGAAGCTTCGCCGCGACAAAAACTCAATGCGCTGTACCAAACTGCTGTTGATTTGGGTACGCCGGGGGAGGACAATGCCTATGGACGCGGCATCATTAATTTGCAGGCAGCCTACACTTTTTTAGCGCAGACCTTTACGCCAGTAGCGCCCAACAACAGTCCCCGTGACCTTGCCATTCAGCGGGTATTGGGCCGGAAAGATGGCGATCGCTTTTGTGTCAGTGGCACTAATATCACAGAAACCATTGAGGTAAAAAACGTAGGCCAGCAAGCCATTACCGCATTTGAGGTGCAATTTGGTATTGGTAATTATAACAGCACGGCGAATTGGACGGGCAATTTGGCGGCAGGACAAAGCACCACCGTTTCTTTAAGCATTCCAGGGCCGTTTACGGGCACTTTCAGCGAATTGCAAGCGCGCTTGCGTTTAACGGGCCTTCCTGAGCGTGATACCATCAATAACTATTTTTCTATTCGCATGCGCCGACAAGACGGCACCGCTGTTTTTGGCAACCGCGACAATGGCAGACACCAAGATTTTGCTAATCCGACGGTGTTAAATGGCGCTTGGTTGGTTAACAACGTGGGCGGCGACCTCATTACCTGGGAAAGTCACAATGTAGTTGGATTGCCGGGTACTTCGAGTGGGGTAAAAGTACGGATGAACAACTACAGTCCTGCCCAAGGCCAAAACGACGAGTTGCTCAGTCCGTATTTCATTCCAACCGGCAACAGTGGCCTTGTCGATCTACACTTCCGCATGGCTTACCGCAACCGAGCCGGCTTTAACGACAGTTTATCGGTGTTTGTAAGTAACGATTGCACCAACTGGACCCGTGTTTTTACTACTGGCGGCACAGAAATGGTAACTTACGGGGCCTTGGAGCCAACCCAGGCGTCGCACTGGCGCATGGTACGCATTCCGCAGGTGATTCCCGTTGCTCAGAAAACGGCCATCAAGTTCGTAACCCGCAACGCTTTTGGTGGCAACCTCTACCTCACGAATATCAGTTTCGGGGATGTGCCTTTGGGTTTGCTTGAAACGGAAGCGCCTGGCTTTAAGCTCTATCCCAATCCTACCCAAAACAGCGTCAACATCCAGCTCAATGAGGCCAGTGTAGGCCGGGTGTTGCGGCTGAGCGACCAAAGCGGACGTGAGCTTTTACGCCGTGATTTGGCGGTGGGCGAAGACCAAATCAGGCTCGATTTAGCTAATTTTGCCGCCGGCTTCTACCTCGTGCAACTGCAAGGGGCGGGAGGTATTAACACTCAAAAACTCGTTATCACCAAATAAAAAACAACGCCAAAGCCGCCCTGCTTGCTGCTTCCTTTAGGTGGAAAGTCCTTGAACGAGGGACTGCTTATCCACTAAGTTGCACAGCCGCCGCGACCACCGCGCTTTATTTCCAGCATGAAAACCGCATTGATTACCGGCATAACCGGCCAAGATGGCGCATACCTCGCCGAGTTGTTGTTAGATAAAGGCTACATGGTGCATGGCATCAAGCGCCGGGCGTCGATGTTAAACACCGACCGCATTGATCATTTGTACCAAGATCCGCACGACAAAGGGGTGCGCCTCCAGCTGCATTATGGTGATTTGACAGACAGCACCAACCTCATACGTATTATTCAGGAGGTGCAGCCTGATGAGATTTACAATCTTGCCGCTATGAGCCATGTGCAAGTGAGCTTTGAAACCCCCGAGTACACGGCCAATGCCGATGCTTTGGGGCCCTTGCGTATTTTGGAAGCTGTGCGCATTTGCGGCTTGACACAGAAAACGCGTATTTATCAGGCCTCTACGTCGGAGCTTTATGGCTTGGTGCAAGAAGTGCCGCAGCGCGAAACCACGCCCTTTTATCCGCGCTCGCCTTATGGTGTTGCCAAGATGTATGGCTATTGGATTACCGTAAACTACCGCGAGGCCTACGGCATGTATGCGTGTAACGGCATTTTGTTTAACCACGAGTCGCCTTTGCGTGGCGAAACCTTTGTAACGCGCAAAATTACCCGAGCAGCGAGCAAAATTGCGCTCGGCATGCAAGACAAGTTGTATGTGGGCAACCTCAATGCGCAGCGCGACTGGGGTCATGCCAAAGATTATGTAGAGGCCATGTACCTCATGCTGCAGCAAAACGAGCCCGAGGATTTTGTGATTGCCACTGGTGTAACCACCTATGTGCGCGATTTTGTAAAGATGGCTTTTGCCGAGCTCGGCATCGGCATTGCCTTTAGCGGTGAGGGTGTAAATGAAGTAGGCGTGGTGAGCAGCATCGATGCGGCCCGTTTGCAGGCGCTAGGGGTAAAGCATGCCTCATTGGCGGTGGGCGCTGAGGTGGTGGCGGTTGATCCGCGCTATTTCCGTCCCACCGAAGTAGAGCTCCTCATCGGCGATGCCACCAAGGCCCGCACCAAGTTGGGCTGGGCACCGCGGCACAGTTTGGCTGAACTCGTGCACGACATGATGGTCAGTGACCTCAAGCTCATGCAAAAACAGCAGTTTTTAGCCGACGGCGGGTATGATACATTAAGGCAGCACGAGTAGTGGCTTAGTAATTTTACCTTTCACTTAATCGCGGCCTGGGCAATCGCTTTACAACCGTTTCCTGAGCTGTACACAACGCCCGGCAAGTTAAAACCCGAAAATTGAACAACAGCTAGACGCCTTAGCGCCCATCTTTTGTGCAGGAAAGGTTAGACCTCCATCGCCCGCCGCCAGCTAGGCAACAGTGACATCCGCCATTAGAAGTAAAATCGAGCCAGCTGTACCACCCAAACTCAGCCCTCTGTGATAAAAAGAGCCCAATCCCGCTTTTCAGCGAGCCTCTTATCCTTCCTTCTTCGCCTTGTAATGATCCAGCAACCCAATGCCCTTTTTAATCTGCTCAACGTACTTTTCAATGCGCATCAAACGTGTTTTGGCCTGCTTGGCCTCCGAAAAATGAAGTACATAGCCTCGTTGTCGGCCCGGCGTTAACGCAAAAAAGGCTTGTTTGAAGGCGGCGTCTTCTTCAAATTTTTGCAGCAGTTCTTCGGGGAGAGGCTCCGGTGCTTTTTCAAACACCACTTTAGCACCTGCTTTTTCAATGTCGATGGCATTGAGCAGGTAGCTTTTGATTACTGCTTCTTTATCGAAGATCACTTCCACATCGGTAAAAGCCAAAAGGCGCGCCGCCTGCGAGTTTTCGCCCCGCTGCACCAGCCAATTTTCAGGGTCCCGCAGCAGCGCGCCTTTGAAAAAACTGAGACTGGCGTATTCCTTAAAAGCACTTACCACAGCCACGTTTTTGCCTTCGAAAGTGTAACACGGCACGCCCCATTTTACGGTTTCAGTCAATCCGCTGTCAAGTGCAATGTGCCGCAAAGCCACAAGCTCGTCCTTCCATGCATGCACTTTGCACTGCGGCGTGCCTCCAAGGGAGCAGCGCATGCAGCCGTCGGCTAAATAATGATCTACATCAAGTACCATATTTTGTGTGGGATGAGGTAGCTAAGATAATGAAAGAGCGCTCGCCTGCGGCTCGCTTTTCAGACCGCAAACCTTTGGTTTGCTAACAGACCGGTCGCCGGCAGCTCCCTAACAGATCGCTCACCTTCGGTTCGCTGAGAGACAGAGCAGGCTCTAGCGTTCAACAGTCGACACTTCAATTCAGGCAGTATCAAACCTTTGAATTTTGAACCTTCAACATTGAACTTCAAAACCGCTCTTCCTTCACCCCAATTTCTACATTCTTATCAAAGTCGTATAGCGTCAAGCGCCGCAGCAGATAATACGACTGCCAATACGTACGCAGCATATTGATATAGGATTGCCGGGCCAAATCTTTCTCCTGCACCGCCAAATTGAGATCGGTAATCGAAATTTTGCCGATCAAATAACGCTCTTTGGTCACGTCAAAACGCTTCTGCGCAATGGTATCTGCTTTAGCTGCGACCAGCAATTGGTCTTTGAGCATGTTAAAACGCATCACCTGCAGCAAAATCTCCTGCTCAAAATTTATTTCCTCCTGCTGCACATTCACCTCCACTAATTCGCGGTTGGCCTCAGCCATGCGCATGCGGGAACGGGTAACTCCCCAGTTGATCAACGGAATGCTCATGGTGAGAGCAACGGTTTGCTGGTCTTGCGGATTCACATAAACACTTCCCAGCGTAGTGCCGCGCTGTGTAACCCCAAAATTGGCATTTATGCCCAATTGTACCCCGTTGTCGCCCCTGCTTTGCGCAATCATTTGCTCCGCTTCGAGTCGTCGTCGCCTAAATTCTAAAACGGCACGGCGATTTTTACGCGCTTGCTCTAGTGCCAAAGGGGGCTTTACTTCGAAGAAACGTACCCGATCGGGTACTTCAAGTGCAATGGGCTGACTGTTGGGAAGGTTGAGGTAGCGCTTGAGGTCTTGCATGCGCAGCTCTAAGTCTAAACTCGTTTCGGCCAAACGGTTACGCGCATTGAGCAGCGATAATTCGATTTGCAACAAATCGTTTTCGGCAATCTTACCCAATTGGTAACGTCCTTGTGAAATGCGAAAAAGGGTATCGGTATTGGCTAAATTGATGAAGGCCAATTGCTGGTTGTTTTCAGCTAGCAACAGCTCAAAATACAGCCGGCTAGCTTCAATGGCAATTTCCTCAAGTTCTTCAGTAAATCCTCGCGTAGCCTCCTGGTACCGCAGCGGCTCGGTTTTGCGCTCCCACCTAAAGCGGTTGTAGAAGATATTGTCTTGGAAGTAGCTGATCGAAAAGGGTGTGCCTAAGTAGGAGCTGCCGTTGTTTTCGCCTAACAAATCGATGCGTTGCAAACTGCTGAAAAAGCTGAAACGACCGCCGGTCCAGGGCACGTTCTGACTCAAGCTGAGGTTGGCTGCCGAAGTAACCAGCGAGCGATTTACAAACGCATCGGCCCCATCTGGCAAGGTAATGCGCTCGATGCTGCGGTTAAGGTTGGGGATGGTGCCGAAGGCAGTGAGCTGGGGCAACATACCTGCTTTAAAGTTGCGGTATTGCCAGTAGTTGTTTTCGTAAGTGGTGCGTGAGCGTAAATAAGCTGGAGAGCGCAATTGCGCCATGCCAATCACGTCGGGTAATCGCAGCACCTCGGGCTGCTGGGCAAAAGCCTCCACTGCACCGAGCAGCAAAAGAAGCAAAAGCGTGCGCATTTTATTCATAACGAAGCGATTCAATGGGGTTTTGCTCGGCTGCGCGCCGGGCAGGAGTGATGCCAAAAATGAGCCCTACCGTGGCCGATACCCCAAAAGACAAAAACACTGAAAAGGGGGATACGATGGTTTGTATGTCGGTAAAGCTGCCAATCAGCACGGCCATCAATACACCGAGTACTACCCCAATGACCCCGCCACCCAAACTAATTAGCACTGCCTCGAACATGAACTGCATGATGATGTCGCTTTTTTGTGCGCCCAAGGCCCGCCGGGTGCCGATTTCCCGTGTGCGCTCCAACACCGACGCCAACATGATGTTCATAATGCCGATGCCGCCCACCAACAAGGAAATGCCTGCAATGGCGCCAAGCACCAGGTTAAAAATATCCTTGGTGCGCTGCTGCTGCTTGAGCAACTGCTCGGGAATGCTGATCTGGAAGTCTACCACCTCGTTGTGGCGGCGACTGAGCATCCGCAACAACACATCGGTGGTGGCTTTTACTTCCTCCGAGGCAGCCACCTGTACCACCAATCGGTCGAGCTGGTGGTAGTTTTTTTTCTTCTTTTTGCCTTCACCCTCTTCCTCATCGCTAAAGGTTACCATGCCGCCGTTTACAAAAACACCGTCCTCGCCACCGCCGGCTTGTTGCACCGAAGCCCGGTTGATGTACCTGCTTAAAACGGTTTTTATGGGCGCATACACATCGCTGTTGAAATCGCGGATGCCCAGATTTTCGATGGCTTTTTCGCTCACGGCAGTCTCGTTAAGCACCCCCACCACCTTCAGCCAATGGTTACCCACTTTGATGTAATTGCCCAAAGCAGGCTCTTTGTTGAAAAAACGCTTGGCAATGGTGGCCCCAATGATACAGACCCCTTGTCCTTTGGCGAGCTGCTCCTCGGTGAAGCCTTGTCCATCCGCCAACAATAAATTGGAGATCTCAAAATAAGCTGGGGTAACTCCTACTACCCGACTGCTGCGTTTGAAGCCTTCGCGGATGATTTCGGTTTCGTACACCACCTCAGGACTCACCGCCGTTACCGATGGCAGTACATCTAAAATGGCTTCGGCATCGCTGAGGTGTAATCCCCTGCTAAAACGGGCGGGCTGCTGCTGCTCGGCGGCGTTTAAATCGCCTTGGTCTTGCTCAAAAACCGAGGTGATTACCACGTTGTTTACGCCCACGAGCCTAATTTGCTCTAAAATTTCCTGCCGCGCCCCGTTACCAATGGCGAGCATGGCTATCACTGCTGCTACGCCGAAAATAATGCCCAGGGCCGTGAGCATCGACCGCACTTTGTTGGCCAACAAGGCCTCCGCCGCGATGCTGAGGTTACTGAGCTGTCTTTCCCGCTTGTTCATCAGCCATGCTTGGGGTTGCTAGTAGTTTGATTTTTTTGTTTTCGGCACCCGCAGGCTTGTTGAGCAGCACAATGTCGCCTTCCTGTAAACCAGCCACCAGCACGGCCTCGTTTTCGTTGGTTTCTCCGATGATGACCTGCACTTTTTCGGTGCTTAAGCCGGTTTTGAGGTACACAAACTGCAGGCCTTCTTCTACAAAAATAGCCTCTAAAGGCACAATGAGGGTGTCCGCGAGGGTGCTGGTCACGATGCGGTTGCCCGTGGTCATGCCCGGCCGCACCGTACTGTCGGTTTCGAGCAGCTCTATCACCACCTCAAATACTTTGGCGTCGGTATTGCCGCGCTGCTCGCCTACATTGGCTACCTGGGTTACCTTGCCTTTGAGCTGCAGGTCTGGAAAAGCGTCTAAGCCAATGCGCACAACCTGACCCTGCTGCACCTTGCGGATATCTACCTCGTTTACATAGGTTTTCGAGAGCATCTCGCGCAAATCGGGCAAAGTAGCTACGGCTGGGTCCCAAGGGGAGATGGTAGAGCCCACTTTTTTCTTGCTGCCGCCCCATTCGCGCATGTAAATAACCATGCCGGCCTTGGGTGCGGTAATGGTGAAGGAGCTACCTACCTTTTGCAGCATCTCCATTTTGTTGCGTACCTGCTGCAGGGTGGCCTGGGCTTCTGCCATTTTAGCGGCGGCCTGTTGCTGCTTTACTTGGTAGTTTTCTTTGGCTTGTTTGAGATCGCGACGCCCTTTTTCGAGGTCGAGTTCGGCCTGCCGAATGATGGCAGGCGGCTCAAAACGCGATTGTTCGAGCGTAATTTCTTTTTGCTGCAGCTGGAATTCGAGGTTCAGCAATTCATCGCGCGAGGTGCGCATGCTGAGGGTGGTGTCGAGCTTGACTTGCAAAAACTGCGACTCTGCTTTTTCGAGCTCTGCACCGGTGTCTTTTATTTTGCCGCTGATTTCGCTTTGGTCGAGCGCCGCCACATAATCACCTTCCTCTACCACGGTGCCCTCGGGAATGAGGTCTTGTATTTTTACTTGCCAGATGCCGATTTGGCGGAGACCGTCGGGACCGTTGATGTTCTCAGAATTTTTGGCCAAGAGCTCACCAGCGCTAAATACCACACTTTCGAAGGTGCCACGGCGCACTTCCGCCTCCAGTTCAATACCAGCGGTATCGCTTTTGAACATATAGGGGTACAAGGCAATGCTAGCCAAAAGGCCGGCAGCTATCAACCAATATCGATACTTGCGGAGGTATTTCATGGGATGGGATAAACAACGAATGTAAAAAATCTAAATGGCAAACGGGCTAAAATCACCTAGATTATGGCGGTTTAACATTTTATTTTGCAGCTGTAAGGTCGGCTGTGGGATGAACACGTGGCACACATGGTCAAGTATAAATTGGCAACGCACACATTATAAATCCGTTAACACCAGTTCGCGGAAGAGGTCGAGGGAGCGGGGTAGACTAAAGCCCGGACTGTGCAGCTGATACAAACGCAGCAGGTCGTCGAGGTAGCGTTTGCCAGGCAGTTGGTTTCGGTCAAAGGCATCGGCAGCTAAAAAATGCCCAAGCTGCTGGGCTGTTTGGGGATTGGCGTAGGTGGAGGTGAAGTCGCGGTTATTTTCAAAAACACCCTCCGATAAATTGAGCCAAGCGTCTTTTGTAAAAGCCTCGTTGTGGGGCTTAAAGCCCAGCCACTCTGTGAGTCGTGTGAGCAAAGCCAAGGCCTCTACACCGGGCGTATCGCTGGCATCGAGTCCTACTACCTGCCGCTGCATCCAGCGAAACAGCTCTTCATGGGCGCTTTCCTCGCGAATGGCCCTGCTAAAACACTCTGCCACCACGGTAGCGGCTACATGGTGTCTCGGTGATAACTGCAATTGTTCTAAAATGGGGTATACATGCAACTCTTTGAGGCGCTGCAAACCGCTGTTTTCTTTGTGATAGGCTTCAATTTCTACTAAAGTAAGCGCCTGCAACATGGCCGGTGTGATGCTGGCCTTTTTTTTACGAACCCCGTTAATGAGGTACGATTGCATGCCGAGCTCATCGGTAAACATGCGTACAATCACGCTGCTATCGCTGTAAGGCGTGCTCCTTAAAATGATGGCTCTTAATTTATGCTGCATTTGCCCCGAAAATACGCTTTTTACATCAAATCGCTCACCAATACCAATCCGGTCCCTGGGGTGCGACGGCGGTTCCTGGGGTTCGAAGGCGGTCCCTGGGGTTCGACGGGGCTCACCCACCGGTCGAAGGGCCCACCGGTCGAAGGCGGTCCCTGAGCTTGTCGAAGGGCGCTCTACTGTATAAATACAATTTTCGCTGCTACGGTCTCCTCCCCCAAATCCGAGGTTGATAATACTAAATATACGCCCGTAGCCACCCGCTGTCCTTTTAAATCGCGGCCGTTCCAGCTCACTTGTCCACCATCCGCCCGCGTTTGAAACACCAAATTGCCACTGATGTCGGTAATTTTAATCCAGTTATTCGTCACCAAGCCGCTCACCGATACCATGCCATCGTACTCTGGCCGTACTGGATTCGGAAAAACCTTGACGTCGGTATGCGTGATTGCCCCCTCCGTTGCCGTGCCCCGATACGAGATTACCCCGCGGTCGGTACCTATAAATACCTCCCCAGTTAAAGGATGGATGGCGATGGAGGTGATGATGTTGGATAGAAGCGGACTGTTTTCGGAGGTGAAATGGTGAATTTGGGTGGTGCCGTCGGCCGAAAACAACCAAACCCCATTGGCCGTGCCAAACCACTTGCGGTCGGCGCCATCAATGGCAATGGCTGTTACCACTTCATTGCCTAATAAAAAGCCTACAAACTGCTCTTGCTGGATTTTGATTTGTTGGGCGTCGTAGCGGTCGCGGAAAACGGCGTTGGGATTGAAAAACACCACGGGCCCTTCGGCTGTGCCAATCCAAATGGCACCACTTTTATCTTTCGTAATACAGTTTACAATCGGACTCGGCAAGCTCCCGCTGCCTTCTGCGGTGTTAGGGTTCACAAAACGATTGTTTTCACGATTCAAAACCACGACGCCGCCACTGCGCGAACGCACCCATTTATTATCAGAATTGTCTACCACCATGTCAATTACCTGGTTGTAAGGTCCCAATGAAAAGCTCTCCCAGCTGCCATCACGTCGGCGCACACAAACAGGCTGCGAAGCACCATAATTGCTCACCCACATATTCCCCTGCGCATCAAAATCGACGCCACCCACCCGGGTGTCACCGATGCCAGTAGTGGGATTTACGCTGCCGGGAATGTACTCCAAGCTGGAGTTTACAGGTGTGTAAACGGCCTCGATGCTTGTGTCGCGCACCGCTAGCAAACCACCGCCCCAAGGCAGGAGGTATTTGAGGCCTGGACTGAAAGGATCGTATTTGGCTTGGATCACGTCAAAAAACTTGTTGTCTGCCGAGAGGGTGCCGCGATTGAGCACCGTCCACTTTTCGTTCTCTAACTGAAAAACCCCGTCTTGCGAATAGCGATTCACCAAAACGGAGTTAAAACCACCTGCCGACACCAAAACGCCTGTCCGATCGGCCGAAATGTGCACGGCTTTTTCAGAACCGGGGCCATTGGGCAACAGCTGCTCGCCAAGGCCTTCAAAATAGCGAAATAAACCCCCGCCATCATCCGCCATCCAGGTAAAAATGCCACTCCGCACAGCCAAAGTGGGCCGCTGTATCAGTGGGTTGGAGGCCGTGCCCGAAAAGCTCTCGTCTGCAAAAACCTCATTTACCCGAAACGTATTGGTAACAAGTAAATGGCCATTGCGCACTGTTAAACTCGTATTATCAAAACCAGCATCCAGCACTTGGCCTGTCCAGTTGCCGTTGCGGTACCGCAGCAGCTCATCGTCTTGGATGGTTACTACCGCGCTGTCGAAATAATCGATATGTGTTAGTTTCGTGCCCCTAAAAGCGGCTTCTGGCTGCCAAAAGGCGTAATTGCTGAGGTTAGGGGCATTGAGGGCCGCCACAAACATGCCGCTATCGGTGGCTGCGTAAAAGTTCGTACCATCGTCGGTGAGGGCGCTAACGGGTAGGCGGCTGCCCTCTGGACCGATGATAAATGTATTGCGTATTTCGGTGCGCTGTAAATCGAGCTCTACAATGCCAAAGGCACAACTCAGATAGGCGAATCGGCCTTTTAAGTGAATGTGGTTGATGCGCTTATTGCCAGGCAAATTGGCCCGCACAATGGCGTCGATGCGCGTAAAGCGACCGTTGCGCAATAAATCGATGTTGCCCGACTCGTACGTTATGATCAGCGTTTTGAAATCCTCGCTGTAGCGCATGTACGTGATGCCTTGGTCTGTGAGGCCGTTTATGCGCGACAGCGTACGCACCTCAAAGTCTTCCCTAGAAACCGTAAAAAGCCCTTGTTTGGTGCCGCAATACACCGTTTCTGGCGTTATTTCTACGGAGGTAGCAAAGGCATATGGCAAGTGTACCCGCCACTGGCCCACGGGCACCTGTGCCTCTAAAGCGAGCATCGCCAGCCAGCAAAGGCTGGATAGAACTACTTTTTTCATCATCAGTTACAAAGCTAAGAGATAGCAACGAAAAATGATGGTCGATTATTGGTAGCGCGGCAGGCTGCTGCTCTGGTTTTTTGGAGCAGCGCAAGCAATTGTGACGCTGGAGTTGGCTGGTAACAGGCGGAACGAAGGCCCGATTTCTGTTGTTTCATTGGCATGACACTACCTGCCAGCCATAGAAATCCGTAACTTTGCCTTTCTTCCTTAAACTAGGCCTTTTGGCATGAGCGACAGCATCAAACACGAGTGTGGAATCGCACTCCTCCGGCTTCTGAAGCCCATCTCCTATTACCATGAAAAATATGGTACTGCTCTTTACGGCCTAAATAAGCAGTATTTGCTGATGGAAAAGCAGCATAATCGCGGACAAGACGGGGTAGGTTTGGCGAGCATAAAACTCGATCAAGCGCCAGGGGAGCGCTACATCAGTCGGGTGCGGAGCATCAGTAACCAACCCATCAAAGATATTTTTGGGCGCATATACGCCAATTTTGAAGAAGCCCGCGCGGCGGACGCCAGCATTTTTGACGACGTTAATCGCATGTCACGCGAGCTGCCCTACCTTGGTGAGCTGCTGCTTGGCCACCTGCGCTACGGCACCCATGGTAAAAATTCGATTGAAGCTTGTCACCCTTTTTTACGCCAGAACAATTGGAAAACACGCAATTTGGTGGTGGCAGGCAACTTCAACATGACCAATGTAGAGGAGCTCTTCAACCAGTTGGTAGAACTGGGACAGCACCCCAAAGAAAAGGCCGATACCGTAACGGTAATGGAAAAAATTGGGCATTTTCTCGACGAAGAGAACGATGAATTGGTAGCCCGTTTTCGTGCCCAAGGCGTTGATAAGCTGGAAATGCAGGAGCGCATTGGGTGCGAGCTTGATATTGTTCGCATCCTCAAACGCGCTTCTAAGTACTGGGACGGCGGTTATGCCATGGCTGGCCTGTTTGGGCACGGTGACGCTTTTGTGCTCCGCGACCCGAACGGAATTCGTCCTGCTTATTTTTATCGCGACGATGAAGTGGTGGTCGTTGCCTCCGAACGCACGGCCATCCTCACTGCTTTTAACGTACCTATCGACGACATTCAGCCCATCAAACCAGGCCATGCACTCATCATCCGCAAAGATGGCAGTGTGCGCATGGACGAGATTTTGGAGCCACAAAAACCAGCTCAATGTAGTTTTGAGCGCATCTATTTCTCACGCGGCAACGACATAGCCATCTACAACGAGCGTAAAAAGCTGGGAGAACTGCTGGTGCCGCGCATTTTAGAGAGCGTTAACCTAGACCTCGAAAACACGGTTTTCAGCTACATTCCCAATACCGCGGAAACCGCTTTTTATGGCATGGTAAAAGGGTTGGAAGACTACCTTAATCAGTACAAAGCCGAAGAAATTGCCAAAATGGGTAATAATATTGATGCCGAACGATTGCATTGGCTGCTGCAACTGCGCCCGCGGGTCGAAAAAGCAGCCATCAAAGACGCCAAGCTGCGGACTTTTATTACCAACGACAGTCAGCGCGACGATCTGGTAGCCCACGTTTACGATACTACCTACGGCATCCTCGAGCCCGGTCGCGATAACCTGGTGGTAATTGACGATTCGATTGTGCGGGGTACCACTCTCAAACAAAGTATCATCACGATTTTAAGTCGCCTCAAGCCCAAAAAAATTGTGATTGTGAGCTCGGCACCGCAAATCCGCTATCCCGACTGCTACGGCATCGACATGAGTCGCATGGGGGAGTTTGTGGCCTTCCGCGCCGCCATCAGTTTGCTCGAAGAGCGTGGGCAGTGGAATCTCATCAATGATGTGTACCTGCTGTGCAAAAGCCAATCGAAGTTGGAGCCAAACAAAATGGTAAACCATGTGAAGAAAATTTACGACCAGTTTACCGAAGCCGAGCTTAGTGCCAAAATTGCACAATTGGTAACACCAGCAGGATTAGATGTACCCGTGGAGGTGCTCTTTCAAACCATCGACAACCTGCATTTGGCTACTGCGCACCATGGCGATTGGTATTTTAGCGGCAATTATCCTACGCCGGGCGGCAACCGGGTGGTGAACCGCGCCTTCATCAACTACATCGAAAAAAACAACCAGCGCTCTTATTAAGAAGGGTACTGAGGGGGATAAATAAACAAAGGGCTTGCGATTGCAAGCCCTTTGTTGTTTCGACAGGAATTCCGGCTCCTAAAGTCAATATTCAAATTTATACAAAAGTGTACACAAAAACAATCAAATGTGTAAAAAATTTGTGACGGTTTGTGGGCCATTTTTGTGTGATGAAACATGCAGGCGAGATAGTGAAGGCCGTGGTAAGCGACCGAGGTATTTCGGTAAGTGAGCTAGCTCGCAGATTGGGTCGCACGCGCACCTATGTGTACGGTTTGTTTGATAAGCCCAGCATCAATACTGCGGTATTGGAACAGTTACGGCAGGTGCTTAACTATCCTTTCGCCGAATTATTAGGTAAAAAAGGGCCAGTGCAGGAATATGGAGGCGGTTATTTAAGCGAGGCGGAGTTTAGCACTTTGCAGGAAAGTCTTGCCGCAGCCCGCAAAGAGGCCGAGCACTGGAAAATGAAGCATCACGAATTGTCTGAGCAGTTTAACGTATATCTGCTCACAGGCAAAAAGCCAGGCTAATGTGCAGTGGTTATGAATATTCAACTAATCGCCCTAATTTAGCAGCCCGCTAAGCAACAAACATGGATTTAAAAGGAATTGTAAACATTACCGGCAAGCCCGGCCTGTTCAAGGTGCTCAGCACCACCAAAGGAGGATTTATTGTAGAGGCCCTCGATGGCACTGCCAAGCGCAGCGTAATCCCCGGCACCAGTAAAGTGGCTACTTTGGAAGACATCAGTGTTTACACCAGTGAGGAGCAAGAGCCTCTCAAAGACATTTTCAAGCGCATGAAGTCGAACAAGGTGAATTTATCAGGCCTTGATTTAACCAAAGCTGAAAACGCCGCGATCATCAAAACTTTTGAAACCCTCGTGCCCAATTACGACCGCGAGCAAGTGTATGTGAGCGATATGCGCAAGCTCATGAAGTGGTATGTGATTTTGGAGCCCATGCTCGATTTCAGTGCTGCAGAAGCCGAAGCTGTGCCAGCTGCCGAAGCTGCTTCTACCGCGGCAACAGCTGAAGCCAAGCCTGCCAAGGCCGCCGCTCCGAAGAAGCCAAAGGCGCCTAAAAAGGACTGATTACAGCTTCAGTCGCCCGCTCAGCCACTGAAAATACATCACAAAATCTGAAGCCAAACTCCACAACGGGTATTGGAAAGTAGCGGGTTTGTTTTTCTCCACGAAAAAATGACCCACCCAGGCGAAGCCATAGCCAACCACCGGTAGCAGCGCAAAATAATACCATTGCTGGCGCCATAAGCCCGTAAGCAGCAATACAAAAAACAGCGTAGTGCCCACATAATGCAAATTGCGGGTACGCGGTTTGCTGTGTTCGCTGAGGTAATACGGGTAAAATTCGCGGAAAGACTGGATGCGTGCCATGAACAGGTGTTTTTGTTTAGGAAATATACAAAATCTGTTGATGCGCTGTAGCGGAGCTGCTTAATTTTGGAGCAAATAGTCTTGTCTAAAAAACAGCTTGCGAAACCAAAGCTCGAAGGCAGGGTCAACAAATTCATAGCCACCTGCCGCTTCTTCTAGAAAGTCGGTTTCAATGAACATTCGCTTGTTTTTAATAACGTTGTTGGGCGTGCCGAGGTAGTAGTTTTGCATCACTTCGGTGGAGGTAAGCTGGGTTTCGCCTTTGGCTACCGCACGCAGTAGATTGACTTGGGTGGCGCTAAGGAGTTCAATTTCTTTTTGGTAGAGCGGCGAATTGGCTTGGATGAGCTCCTGGAGTGCAGCATTAAACTCGGTTAAACCCGCTTCTTTAGCGCTGTGGTTCCAAACGTAATGGGCCAGTTGTTGTACGTACCAAGCGTGGTTGCGCATGCGAGCCGGAATTTGCTGGGCGATGGTAGGATTGATTTTTTTACCGCTGCGCTCAAAGCCGTCGATGATGAATTGCTCCCATTTGTGGGCTTCGATTTTGGGAAGAAGCATGAGGTCGCCGAAGCGGTAAAAGGGCTTGGTAGGATTGTTGAAAATGTCGGCCATCATGTGGCGCTTGCTGCCATACAAACAATAGGTAACCTGCTTTTGACGCTGCCAGGCGGCACGCATCTTTTTTTCGAAGATGTCATAGCCGTGGAAGCTGGCGAGGTTTTGAAACTCATCCAAACAAATCACAAAATGCAAACCTTTTTCTAGACCTATTATTTCTGGTAAATTGAGAATTTCGTCGGCATGTTTTTGGAGCTCCTGCCAATCGAAACTGATGCTGAAGTCATTAGAGGGGTCGTTGCCAACAGATAATTTTGGCATCAGTCTTTTGAAAAAGTTTTTGCCACTGTGCATCCACTCTTCCCACTGGTTGCTGGAAGCTTTGATTACTTCGCGGGCAAAGAGCTCCAGAAATTCAGCTTCAGTACCCACCGAAAACATGTCGAGGTGTATGGTTCTGACTTTGCTTTCAGTGCTTTTAATGTCTTCCATCACCTTTTCAACTAAAGATGATTTGCCCCAACGCCTGGGCGCGAGTAAAACCGTGTTTACGCCGCTTAAGAGGTTGCTTTTAAGGCGCGCTCGCTCATTTTCGCGATCGGTGAATGCAAAATTACTGACAGTTGTGCCGTATCGAAATGGAATTTTGTCCATGACAGAATTTTTTGAATGAATGCCCTAAATATTACCAAGTGGTAATATACCAAGTGGTAATATACCTAAAGGTAATAAATACAGCAGGATTTCACAACCGATTTTCTCTTTTTGCCTAGAATACCCTAGTTTAGAGCACCTAAATCAACTACATGAAAACTCGTTTGTTGCTTCTTTTGATGCTTTCGGCTGCTGCCGTCTTCGCCCAAGGCGAGAAAAAAGAAACCAAAGCCGCTATCAAGTGGCCTGCGCCGGTCACCACCAAGCACAGCATGCAGGTGGGTGGCAAGGCCATCCATTACAGTGCTACCGCAGGCCACCAAGAGCAATTCAACGAAAAAGGCGAAAAAATCGCTGATATTTTTTACATCGCTTATGTACGAGAGGGCGAAACAGCAGCAAAACGCCCGCTCACTTTTGCATTTAACGGAGGACCGGGCTCAAGTTCTGTGTGGCTACACATGGGGGCCCTCGGTCCCAAGCGCCTACCCATGACCGCCGACGGCGAGTCGGTGATGCCGCCCTATAGCTTGGTCGACAACCAATACACTTGGCTCGAACACACCGATTTGGTGTTCATCGATCCGGTGCAAACGGGTTACAGTCGCCCCGCGGAAGGCACCGACAAAAAGGAGTTTACGGGCTACAGCGAGGATTTACGCTCGGTGGGCGATTTTATTTACAAATACACCTCGGTAAACAACCGCTGGTCGTCGTCCAAGTTTTTGGCCGGCGAGAGTTACGGCACCACCCGAGCTGCGGGTTTGTCGGGCTACTTGCAAGACCGCCATGGCATGTACCTCAACGGCATTGTGCTGGTATCGGCCGTGCTCAATTTTCAAACCTTGCGGTCGGCGCCCGGCAACGACCTGCCGTACCCACTGTACCTGCCCAGTTTTGCGGCCACTGCTTGGTACCATGGCAAGCTCAACAAGTCCCAGTATCCCAATTTAAAGGCAGTTTTAGCCGATGCTGAGGCTTTTGCACTCGGCGAATACAGCACTGCGCTGCTCAAAGGCGACCGCCTTACGGAGGCCGAAATGAGCAGTCTATCGGCCCGCATGCAAGCCTTGCTAGGTTTAAGTGACGGTTTTTTGCGCGGCTATTTTTTCCGTATCAGCACTTCAGAATTTACCAAAGAGCTGCTGCGCTCACAGGGTGAAACGGTAGGCCGTTTTGATGGCACCATCAAGGGCCTCGACCGCCTTGATGCCGGTGAAAGTTATGAGTATGACCCGAGTTATAACCGCAGCATTTTTGGCGGCTACACCATGGCCATCAACCACCACCTAGGCACTACGCTTAAGTATCCATTCCCCGATCAAGTGTATGAAATTCTCACCGGTAAGGTGCAGCCGTGGAACTACGGCGAGGCTACCAACCGCTACCTCGATAATTCGGCGGTGCTGGCGGCGGCCATCCACAAAAACCCAGCTTTGCAGGTGCTCATTTGTAATGGCTACTACGACTTGGCCACACCGTATTTCGCTACCCAATACACCCTCGACCACATGTTTGTGCGCGGTGCTTTACGTCAAAATTTGCAGATGAAATATTACGAAGGCGGACACATGATGTACAGTCGTGAGCGCGATCTGCGCACCTTTACCGAGGATGTGAAGTCCTTTTACAAGCGCACTCAACCTTGACCAGGCCTTTGCGCCCGCTTCGTGTTGAACAATGGCCTTTTAACAGGTGTAAACCTGCGCGCGCCAAATGCTGCTCCTCAGTAGGGGGTTGTTTCCTTAACAGCTGCGGCGAATAGACGCTGCTAACTAGCCAAAAAAGCCGGTTTCTTTCACGAAACCGGCTTTTGGATTTAAAAACGCTTGTTTTAGAGGGCTGCGGCGTATCGACGAGCCACTTCTGACCAGTTTACCACGTTCCAGAAGGCACTGATGTAATCGGGACGACGGTTCTGGTAGTTGAGGTAGTAGGCGTGCTCCCATACGTCGAGACCTAAAATCGGCATGCCGTTGCAATCGGTTACCACATCCATCAAAGGATTATCTTGGTTAGGCGTGCTGCAAACCTTTAGCTTGCCATTTTCAACGCACAACCAAGCCCAGCCAGAGCCAAAACGGGTAGCACCGGCTTTGGCGAACTCCTCTTTAAAGGCTGTAAACGAACCAAAGGCGCTTGTAATGGCTGCCGCTAAATCGCCACTAGGTTCGCCACCGCCGCTTGGGCTCATTACCGTCCAAAACAAACTGTGGTTGTAGTGACCACCACCATTGTTACGAACGGCAGCAGGCAATTTGCTGATGTTGGCCATCAGGTCCTCGAGCGATTTACCTTCGTGTTCGGTGCCAGTGATGGCAGCATTGAGGTTATTTACATAAGCGGCGTGGTGTTTGCCGTGGTGGATTTCCATGGTTGCCGTGTCAACATGCGGCTCAAGCGCATTGTGCGCATACGGAAGGGCGGGTAATTCAAATGCCATAATGGAGGTATATGTTTAGAGATGAAACAAAGTTAATTATAATAGGTCTAACAATAATAGGGTTAAAGCGTTTCGTTTTGGTTAAAAAAAGGACATTTCCTTTAACAGCCCTTTAACAAATCGAGCTTAAACTTTGTGGGATGCGGGGGTCAGACCAGTATAAATTTGTATCCCATGAAAAAAGTACTGTTAATGGCTGCCTTGGTTTTTACCATTGGCGCCGCCCAAGCCCAAGAGGCCAGAGCCCCCAAATCGCCGGAAGAAAAAGCCGAGCAAAAGGTAAATCGATTGGTTCAGCGATACGACCTCAGCAAAGACCAGCAAGCGCGCTTGCAGCCTGAGCTGGTAAAATCAGAACGCGCTATCGCCCAAAAACAACAAGCCGCACGCGAAGCCAGGCAGGAAGCGAGCCAAGCCCAGCGGGCACAAGAAACGATTGTCATGCAAGTGATGGAGCCCGAGCAACAAAAGCGCTACGAAGCCGATAAGGGTAGGCGCCAAGATAAAAGGGAGCTCCATAAAAACCAGCCCAACAACCGAATGGGTAGAGGCAAAGCCGAATAAGGAAGTCCACCGCAAAAGGGCCGCTAAAGAGCGGCTTTTTTGTGCCTTCACTTTCACAAACAGCGCTGTCAAAATAAATTTTTAGACAAATCTAAAAAAGCAAGCTATCTTTGTAAAATGCAAGCATCGAAGCGGTTAATTTTGATTTTTTGGTGGGGAGGGTTGTTCCTCCTAACGCCAATAATCACCGCTGCACAAACCGTAAAAGTGGTTGCAACCACCAGTTTTTTGGCCGACATGGCCCAGCAACTAGCCCCTGACAACTGCGAAGTGCTGTCGTTGTTGCCCCTAGGCGCCGATCCACATGTGTACGAAGCCGTTCCCGGTGATGCTCGGCTGCTGGCGGAAGCGGATATGATCATTGAAAATGGGCTCAACCTCGAAGGATGGCTAAAAAAGTTGATTGACCAAGCCGGCGGCCAGGCACTGTTGCTGACGGCCGCACAGGGCATCGACGCCATTGGAAGCGCGGAGCACGCAGCTAGTTACGACCCACATGCCTGGATGGATCCGCTGTTGGGCCGTGTGTACATTCGCAATATTGCCAACGGCTTGCAGCGCTTGCTGCCCGCCCAAACCGCCGAAATTGAGTCGCGGTACGAGCAATACGACCAGCAACTACTAGCGCTCCATACCTACATCGAAAGTCGTGTGGCTCAAATTCCACCCCAGCACCGCATCATCGCCACCACCCACGATGCCTTTCGTTATTTTGGAAACCGCTACGGCATGCGGGTGCTCTCGGTACTTGGCACCACCACCGATGCGGAAGTGCGGGTGAGCGATTTACAAGCCCTCATCAGCACCATCGAAGTCGAAAAACTGCCGGCCATTTTTATCGAAAGCACCATCAATCCCAAGCTGCTGCAGCAAGTAGCGGCCGACGCTGGTATTCGCATTGGCGGCAATATGTATGCCGATAGCATGGGACCAAAAGGCAGCGGTGCCGACACCTACCTCAACATGTTGCGCCACAATGCCAATACCTTGTTGGCTGGTTTGAGCGAAAGCGGGGCGGGGAGCAGTCGCCGCACCGACCTGCTCATGTTGCTGCTTATTGCAGACTTTTTTGCCCTAGCTTTTGTGGTGCTTGCGCTGCGCATCCAACGCAAAAACAGCAGTGCCTTGCCCGCGCTGCACCCCATTCACATTCATGGGCTCACGGTGGCCTACGATAATAAAGTAATCCTCAACCACTTCGATTTGCAGCTAAAGCAGGGCAAGCTGTACGGACTCATTGGTCCCAACGGCTCCGGCAAAAGCACCCTTTTCAAAAGCATACTGGGCCTCATCACCACCGATAGAGGTGCCATTTCGATCGGTGGGCTGCCTGTGCAGGCGGTACAAACCCACATTGCGTATGTGCCACAGAAGGAGGAGATTGACTGGACCTTCCCTGCCACCGTGCTCGACTTGGTGTTGATGGGCCGTTACCCGCACAAACGCCCTTTTGAGCGCTTGAGTGCGGCCGACAAAGCCAAAGTACTCGGCCACATCCAGGAGTTGGAGCTCGACGGCCTGCTGCACAAACAAATAGGAGAGCTTTCGGGCGGACAACAACAGCGCGTGTTTTTAGCCCGTGCCCTCGCACAAGAGGCCCAGCTTTATTTTTTAGACGAGCCTTTTGTGGGGGTAGATGTGACCACCGAAGATAAAATCATCCAAATCCTCCGCCGGTTAGTGAGCGAGGGCAAAACGGTGGTGATGATCCACCACGATTTGAGCAAAGCGCAGGCTTATTTCGACCAAGTAATCATGATCAACCGCCGCCTGGTGGCTTTTGGTCCACCCGCCGAAGTGGTAACCGAAGCCAATATCCTCCGCACCTTTAGCGGCACCCAGCCCATGTACGACCAGGCCGAACAATTTAATCGCAACCGATGAACAGCTGGCAAGAACTCACCGACGTATTTGGCTATGCCTATGCCCAGCGCGCCCTGCTCGCCTCGGTGCTGGTGGGCATTACCTGCGGTTTGCTAGGCGTTTTTATCGTTTTACGTAATATGTCGCTCATCGGCGACGCACTTTCACACGCCATATTACCGGGCGTAGTGGCTGGCTTCCTCATCGCTGGCCACAGCATTTTTGCCTTCTTCACCGGCTCCGTGATTGCGGGTTTGCTGGCCGCACTTAGCATCACCTGGCTTCAGCGCAACGTAAAAACCAAAGAAGATGCCGCCATCGGCATTGTGTTTTCGGCCATGTTTGCGCTGGGCATCATCGGCATTTCGGCGGTTACCAGGCAGGAGGGCGTGCACCTCGACATGAAGGATTTTCTGTTTGGCAATGTGCTGGGCATCGCCGACCAAGACCTTTGGCTCACGGGTCTCATCATGGCGTACACCTTGGTGTGTTTGGTGGCCTTTTACCGCTACTTTTTTGTAACCACTTTTCAGGCTGTAATGGCCCAAACGGCAGGCATTAACGCCAACCTCATGCATTATTTTATAATGATGCTACTCAGTTTTGCCGTGGTAGCCTCGCTGCAATCTGTAGGTGTAATTTTAGTAGTGGCCATGCTTATTATTCCTGCTTCCACGGCGCTTTTGCTTAGCAACCGATTGCCTGTAGTGCTCGTTTTATCGGCGGTGGTAGGGGTTTTGTCGGCCAGTATGGGCTTAATTTTCGCTATTCTTTGGGAAACCACGCCTGGTCCAGCCATGACCCTTGTGGCTACTGCTTTTTACTTGTTGGCGATGCTTTTTTCGCCGCAAAAAGGACTATTTGTACAATGGTTAAGACGCCTCAAGCGCCAACGGATACAAGCGTTGGAGGATGTGCTGAAAGCCCTGGTGAAGTTACAGGAACGGGGGGTAAAAGACTTGGCTGCCACGGCAGCGGCCATGGAAGTGAGTCCCCAAAAACTCCGCCGCCAACTCCAAGCCATGCAACAAAAGCGCTGGATTGAGTCGTGGCGCAACCAGCACATCCAGCTCAGCGCAGCCGGCTTGGAGCGTGGCTACCACCTCATTCGCGCCCACCGCATTTGGGAGAGTTATTTGGTGCAGGAGATGGGTTTGCAGACCGACCAAATACATGGACAGGCCGAGCAATTTGAGCACCGACTGCCGGAAGTATTTTTGCAAGAAGTTGAAGCACACTTAGGCTTTCCAACCACCGACCCACACGGCTCGCCCATCCCCCAGCAAAGCAATGCTGCTTTGGTGCTTGCCCAGTTGCCGTTGGGCAGTCGCGCCATGGTGCTTACTGCCCAAAAAAGTGCAACTGTAAGCTCCGCCCTCTGGAAACTCGGCATTACACCCAACCAAGTGCTGCAAGTAGAGGCACAGTTGGCGGCCATAATGGTGGTACGTAGCGCCCAAAACAGCTTCGAGCTTCCGTTGTCGCTGGCCAAGCAGGTACTTGTACGCCAAATCGAAAAAAATAATTAACTTTGAATTAAACTTTATCGGGAGCTGTACGTCATAGGCTACGTTAATCCCCTAAAAACCACACCATGAAAAAAGTATTAACCCTCGCCGCCATCTGCTTGGTTACCTTGAGCGCTTGTCAGAAAGAAAACATCGACGAGACCAACGAAACCAATGCTGCCGACGAAACCACACAATTCGAAAATTTGCTTACGGTCGACGAAAGCACCTTCGATGAGCTGTATTTGAACGACACCCCAGAGAGTTTCCCACCAGCGCCTTGTGCCACGGTTACCCGCGATACCACCTCTACGCCGCGCACCATCACCATCGATTATGGCACAACCAATTGTTTGTGTGCGGATGGCCGTTTTCGCAGGGGCATCGTGGTGATTAGTTACACAGGCCAACGCGGCAATGCAGGCAGTAGCTACAGCGTGGCGTTTACCAATTATTTTGTGAACAACCGCGCCGTAAGCGGTAGCATCAGCGGTGCTTTTGCCTTGAGTAACGGCAATCCGCTCATCACCCGCAACAGCACTTTATTGCTTGTGAGTCCTGCCAACGACAGCGTACAACGCACCGCTACTCGCAGCATTGAAATGATTGCTGGTTATGCCACTCCTGTACGCACCGACGATGTGTTTTTGATCAACGGCAACAGCAGCACTACCCGCAATGGCCTCACTTTTAGTCAAACCATCACCACGCCTTTGCGTAAAGAAGTGAGTTGCAATTGGCTGGTAAGTGGCGTTATGACCATGACCCGAGGCACCAACACCCGCACCATTGATTTTGGTAACGGCAGCTGCGACAACCAGGCAGTCGTAACCATGAATGGCATCAGCCGCACCATCACCTTACCATAACCGTAATTTTTAATAACAAAGCGCCTCGATTCGTCGGGGCGTTTTTGTTTTTGGCAGAAATGTGGTTTTTTTGCAAATCTTAAACTATCGACAGGCTATTGCGGTTATGATAGCTCGGGTTTTACGGCCCTCAATAATTTACAAATTGTTAAAAAAGATCGGATTTCTGTTTTTCTTGTCGTTGAGCCTCACCTCTTGTCTCGACTCGCATCCCACAGGCGCCAACCTAGAAGGCAAGTGGAAGCTCTTGCATGTGGAAATTGATGGGGTGGTGTATCCCGACTATAAAATCAAAACAGTAGAGCTGGAAGTAGCTGACGGCGGCTTTGAAGTATATCAAGAAGGAGAAGTAACGCTCACATTAGGCAAGTACCGCTATGAAGAGATGTTTTATCCAAAGCACCTAGATGTTTGGGTGACGGGTAACGACGATGCTGGACTGAAACGTAATGGCATTTTTAGAATGAAAGGCGATACCCTGGAGGCCTGCTTTGCCGCACCTAAGGCCTACCGACCGGCGTATTTCGAAACCCGAACGGGTGATAAACAAGTGCTCACCGTTTGGAAGCGGTTGAGCGAATAGGCTTAAACTACACTTAAATTCTTGTTGGCGAGTTGGCCGCAGGCGGCGTCAATGTCTTTGCCCCGCGACCGGCGTACCACGGCCGTAATACCCGCTTTTTCGAGGGCGAAGATGTAGGCATCTACCCGCGCACGGTCGGCTTGCTGGTACATGCCATCGTCGATGGGATTGTATTCGATGATGTTGACTTTGCACGGGAGTTTTTTGCAGAGCCTCACCAGGGCACGAATGTCTTCTTCGCCGTCGTTGATACCCCGCCAAACCACGTATTCGAAGGTAACGCGACTGCCCGTTTTATCGTACCAGTACAGCAGCGAATCAATCAGCTCTTCGAGCGTATTGCTGTCGTTGATGGGCATCAGCTTCGAACGTTTTTCGTCGATGGCGGAGTGCAGACTTACCGCTAGCTTGAATTTTACACCGTCGTCGGCCAGTTTGCGAATCATTTTGGTGATGCCTACGGTGCTCAGGGTGATGCGGCGTGGCGACATGCCGAGGCCTTGGGGGGAAGTAATTTTTTCGATGGCGGCCAGCACATTGTTGTAATTGAGCAGCGGCTCGCCCATGCCCATGAGTACGATGTTGGTGAGCGGCCGGTCGAAATACTGCTCGGCTTGGTGGCGGATGGCCACTACTTGGTCGTAAATTTCGTCGGGATTGAGGTTCCGCATGCGCTTGAGGCGTGCTGTGGCGCAGAAGGTGCAGTCGAGACTGCAACCCACCTGACTGCTGATGCAAGCCGTAATGCGGGTGTCGGTGGGGATGAGTACCGATTCCACTACGCGGCCGTCAAACAGCTTTACGGCATTTTTGATGGTGCCGTCGTTGCTCTTTTGCTCCTCGTCGATGTGGATGTGGTTGATAGCAAAGCGGTTTACAAGTTGTGCCCGTAGTGCTACCGATAGGTTCGTCATGTCGTCGAATGAGCGCGCGCCCTTGCTCCATAGCCATTCATACACTTGCTTGGCACGGAAAGCCTTTTCGCCCATGGCGGTGATGGCCTCGGTGAGTTCGATCAGACTGAGCGCGCGGATGTCGGTTTTGGAAGGAGATGACATGGTGCAAAGATAGCGGTTTTAGGAGACTGCTCGTTGCGCTCGCTTTAACACCAATTGCAGCTATTTTCTGCTGCCACCGCCGACTGTACCCCTCAAAAAGTGCTTTACTTTAGAAGGGCTGCCATCCTTCCCAAAACCAACAAAAAAGCCGACTTCCGCCGGCTTTGAATCGTTATGTACAGCTGCAAAAGCAGCCCAATGGCTAGGGAAAACGAGTGAACTTCGAAAAATCAGGATCGCGCTTTTCGAGAAAAGAGTTTTTGCCCTCTTTGGCTTCCTCGCTGAGGTAATATAACAGCGTGGCGTTGCCAGCGAGCTCTTGGATGCCCGCTTGACCGTCGAGCTCGGCGTTGAACGACGATTTGAGCATGCGCAAGGCAATGGGGCTCTTCTGTAAAATTTTGCGGCACCACTCAATCGTGGTGTCTTCCAGTTTGTCGAGGGGCACCACCTTGTTTACCAAGCCCATCTCGCGCGCCTCTTGGGCATCATATTGGTCGCAGAGGTACCAAATTTCGCGCGCCTTCTTTTGGCCCACGATGCGTGCCAAGTACGAAGCGCCAAAACCGCCGTCGAAGCTACCTACTTTTGGTCCAGTTTGGCCAAAACGGGCATTTTCGGCAGCAATGCTGAGGTCGCACACCACATGCAATACATGGCCACCACCAATGGCCCAGCCGGCCACCATGGCAATTACGGGCTTGGGAATGCGGCGAATTTGCATCTGCAGGTCTAGCACATTGAGGCGTGGCACTTCATCCTGGCCAACATACCCGCCGTGACCGCGCACACTCTGGTCGCCACCGCTGCAAAAAGCCTTACCGCCCTCGCCGGTTAAGATGATCACCCCGATGCGGGCATCCTGGCGACAAACCTCCATGGCTTCAATCATTTCGCTCACCGTGAGGGGCGTAAAGGCGTTGTGCTTTTCGGGACGGTTGATGCTTATTTTGGCGATGCCCTCGAAGTAGTCAAACTTAATTTCTTTGTACTCGCGAAGGGGTGTCCAGGCGTAATTCGATTTCATGCGTTGCTTTTTATGAGTTGTTGATAGGCTTTGTAAACACTTTGGTTGGTCAAAGGTTCGGTTTGGACTTCCAAAACGCAGCATTCGGTGCTTTTGCGGAGCTGCGTGAGGCCTTGCTGCAAAGATAGGGCGTCAGTTGCCAAGTAGGATGTGAGGCCCCAGCCTTTAGCCAACGCCTGCAAATCGATGGTCCGAGGCGTGGCAAAAAAGGTTTCGCGCTCTGGCTGGGTGCTCGGCCCATCGATGAGTCTAAAAATATCACCTCCGCCATTGTTGATGACGATGATTTTGAGGTTTGAAGGGCGCTCGCTACTGCTGAACGCGTTGAGATCGTACACAAAACTCAGATCACCTGTGACTAGCCAAGTGGCGTTTTTTACTTTGCTGGCGAAACCTAAAGCAGTGCTGTTTACCCCATCGATGCCACTGGTGCCTCGATTGGCATGCAACCAAGCCGGTGCTGCTGGCTGCGGCAACAGCTGCCAATAGCGAATGGGGGTGCTGTTGCCAAGCTGCAAGGCGTCGTTAGGACCAAGGTGCTTGGCAATTTGTGCCATCACGTACAGGTCTCCAAAGACTAAATCCTTAAAAAAGGGCTGTATTTTATGGTGGATAGCGGCTTCTGCTTGTTTCCAATGCAGTTGGTAGTCGCCTGAACCCATGGGTAACTCTGCAACGCTTGTGAAAAACTCGAGTGGAGTAACGCCTACCAGTAGCTGCAGCTGTCTAAAAGGATCGGCCAATTGTGCATCGGCATCAATGCGCCAATGTTCAGCAGCTGGATAGCCCCGCAACCATATTTTGAGCTGTTTGGCCACCACTTGTTCGCCCCAGCTCACGAGTAAATCGGCTTGCAAATGCGCTGGTTTGGTAGTGCATATGGCCTCGTGCTGCTCGATGCCGCCCTGTAGGTTGTTTACGGGCTCGCTCAAAAGCACTACCCTGGGGTCTTTTATAACTTGGTCGATAACCGCTTGTAGCGCAGCATTGGGAGCTTGTTGTCCACCTACCAGCAAAATGCTTTTGGCCTGCAACCACCGCTCGCGCAAGGCTGTTGGCAGTTGTGTTTGTGGCAAGGGTGCTTGCCATTGCAAGGCTTTGGGCAGGTCGTTGCTGCTAGGTAAAGCCTCGTACAACGGTTCGCGCAAGGGAATGTTGAGGTGCACTGGTCCGCGCAACCGGTGCGCCTTGTGCCAAGCCTCTTGTACGAGTCGCCCGGCATGCCAACGATCGAGGTCGGTATCACCGCGCTCCGGCAAAGTGGCACTAAAAACAGTGTGTTTAGCGAGTATTTGGTCCTGCCGAATGGTCTGGCCATCTAATTGATCTACCCAAGCGGCCGGCCGGTCTGCCGACAATACCAGCATCGGAATGCGCAGGTAAAAAGCTTCGGCTACGGCAGGGGCAAAATTAAGCAAGGCAGTGCCTGAGGTACAAATGAGGGCGGTGGCTTGTTGGCTCGCCAAGCTTTTGCCGAGGGCTATGTATGCGGCAGCGCGCTCATCCACCGCTGTGCTGGTGCGAATTTGCGACTGACGGGCAAAGGCAAGGGTGAGGGGCGCGGAGCGGGAGCCCGGACAAATCACCGCTTCCTGCAAGCCGTACTGCTGCAGTAAGTGCAACAAATCGCTTAAATGTTGTTTATCGTGATAGGGCATGCTTCTCAAAAGCGTATCAATGCTGCAAGATACGCAGTAATGTGGCAGCTTTGTGTTCGGTTTCTTGCCATTCCGCTGCTGGAACCGAGCCGGCAACAATGCCGCCACCTAAGTATAAGCTCGCACTGCCCTTGTGAAGTTCCATGGAACGCAAATTAACATAGAGCTGACTGTGGCCTTGGGCGTCAACCGGACCTAAAAATCCGCCGTATAAACTCCGTTGATGGGCTTCATGGAACAACAAATAGTTACGTGCGCTATCGGCGGGCAAACCGCAAACCGCAGGGGTCGGGTGTAACGTCTTGACCAAGGCAAAACTGCTGGCATGGCCTGTGGCCCGGATGAGGTTGCGCAGGTGATACACTTGTCCTGCCTGCACGGTCTCCCGTTCCGCTACTTCCACCTGCAAACCGGCTTCACGGAGCTTTTCGCGGATGTAATCGGTTACCAAAAGCTGCTCGTGTATTTCTTTATCTGTCCAGGGCGCCATGCTGCCCGCTGTGGTGCGGGTACCCGCCAGCGACATGGTTTCGAACACATCGTCCTCGTTTTGAAGGAGCAATTCGGGCGAGGCGCCCAGCCAAATGCCTAATCCCGGCAAATTCACCAAGCTCACAAAGGCTTGGGGATAAGCGGCGCATAGTTTTTCGAAAAGCGTAGCGGGATGGGTATCGGCGGGTAGGGGCACTTGTTTGATGCGGGAAAGGACTACTTTTTGCAAGGGACCGCGGGCGATGGCGGCCAAAGCAGCCTGCACCTGCACTTCGTAGTTTTGCTGCGATACGGCCGGGGAGGGCTGCTGGGTAAGCTGCTGCCAGTTATCGGCAGTGGTTTCGGCCAAACGATCGTAAAAGGCCGACAGTTGCAATAATTGTTTGGTGTGTAACAAGCCGGTGCGTGCTTGCGCGGGATTAAACTGAAAGCCTGTGAAGGCCAAATCGCGGCGCAACCAGCGGGCTGCGGTATTGGGAAAGTCGAAAGGAGCTACTACAAAGCCATCTACAGCCCCTTCGCTCCAAAACAAGGGGGTATCGTCGAGTTGCATGCAGCTTTCCGGTTCAGCGGCACCGGGCAAACGGTAGCTTACTAGCGGAAAGGCACTGGCTACAGCGGTATTAAACAGCTTTTGCAAGGAGGCAATGCGCTTGATGGAGGTATGGATCAAATCAGGCGCGGTTGTTAACGATGGCTGCGGTAAAGCGACAAACACATATCAAATGATCCCGCTCGTCGTATAGTTTGATGTCCCACACATGGGTTTGGCGGCCTTTGTGCAGGATGCTGGCTTTGCCTGTAACGAAGCCCGAGCGCACCGCCCGCAGGTGGTTGGCGTTGATTTCGAGTCCAACCGCCACCAAGCCCTCGCCTGCCAGCATGTTAGAGCCCACGCTGCCCAAAGTTTCGGCCAAGGCCACTGACGAGCCGCCATGTAAAATGCCATATGGCTGCACAGTACGGTGATCAACGGGCATCGTAGCTTCGAGATAGCCTTCGCGGGCCACGGTAAAGTGCATACCCAAACTTTCCCCCAAAGTGCCTGGCAATTTGGAATTGATGTGCGTGAGGATTGTGGCTTCGTCCATGCTGCGAAATTAACATTAAAGCAGCACATAGTGTTTTTCTATTCGCCGCTAAGCGGGAAGAATATGTTAAAAATGGCAATCTGGTTTTTCGGATGACCAGGTACATGCAGGCATGAATGCGAGGAAGGTGTTTTTAAATCTATTGGGGATGCTCTCCCAATCGACTAAGCAGCGGTAGCTGTTTTTTGCCAGCTGTGCCATCCCCAAAGGGCCAAAACAGTAAATATTACAAATTGCATGCTGCTTATGGGGAGGCCTTTGTAGGCGTATAAAAAGATGGAGGCCACGTCAACCACCACCCAAGCAATCCAGTTTTCGACTTTTTTCTCTGCCATCAAGTACATTCCCCCAATGGCCAAAGCCGTGGTGAAGGCGTCGGCGAATGGCACGGTGCTGTCGGTGTAATGCGTGAGCAGGAAGTAAATGGCGAGCAAACTGCCGCCGCTCAGCAGCGTAAAAATGCGCCAGTTGCGGCGATTGGCGAAGGCAATGGGCAGCACGGCTTGGCCTGGCACAGGTCGGGTCCACCGCCACCAGCCATACACACTCATACTGGCATACCAGGCATTAACGCCCATGTCGGCATACAAGCCCGCCCCAAAACAAATGTAGATGTAGAGCAGCGTGCTCACCAAGCCGGTAGGAAACACCCCTACGTGTGCATATCGTGCTAAAAGCACGCTGAGCACGCCAAAAATGGCGGCGGTGGTTTCGAGTAGACTGAGAACAGGCATCAGGGCAAAGGTAAGAAGCAGGGCATGATGCTTGGGCCTTTGTTGCAGAATTATGACTAACAAAAATGCCTAATCAATTTGATTAAATCGGTATTTTTAGCTTTGAAGGTGCTCGTCTGGGGTCAAAAAGAGTCAATATTCTTATCGTACGGAAATGTGTTTCATTTAGATTACGGTATGCTTGCTAAGCACCGAACGCCTTACATTTGGGCGAATATGCGTTTTCGGAAATAATCTAGGATTCGATGAGATGAGCGCAATGCGTTGATCTAACATTACGACAAAATTCCGAACCTCTTTTTCAGACCATTGGTGTAATAGGTACCCAATTATGTTTTCAAGGTCATAAAAAGCTTGCTGAGTCCAGCGTATGCTAAAGCCACTTTTCATAAAGTTGCTTCACTTCTTCATGCGGAATCAGTCTCCCCGCTTTGCTATCAGCAAGACCTTTGTCAATGGCCGCTTTTTCTTCCTCCGAAATTTGCTCCCACCAATCTGCTTGCTCACGCGTATTCATCAACATTTTCAAGCGCTCAATCGAAGTATCATCTTGGAGGGTGGTGACCCATTTGATGATTTCAAGCTTATCTTTTTCTTGACGGATATCGTTTGCTCCCTCCTTCATGGGTAATTTGAAAATTAGATTTGTTGCTATGGAAGACGGCCTTTTAACAAACGACTTTAAGCATATTTTTTCAATGAACCTACTTGCCGTTTAGAGCAATTCCATAGTGCTTTAAACGCAAAAGGCTGCCTCCTGTTTCAGAAAGCAGCCTTCGCTGGGATATTTAGGTGATTTACAACTTACCCCTCACCTCAATGCGCTCATAACCTTCAATGATGTCGCCTTCAATGATATCGTTGAAGTTGGCGATGTTTAAGCCGCACTCATAACCTTTGAGCACTTCTTTTACGTCGTCTTTGAAACGCTTGAGCGATGCGAGCTCGCCAGTGTGGATCACGATGCCATCGCGCAGCACCCGTACTTTGGTGTTGCGGTTGATTTTGCCATCGGTAACCATACAACCTGCAATGGTGCCCACTTTGGAGATTTTGAAGACCTCGCGGATTTGTACGTTGCACACCACTTTCTCTTCGAAAGTAGGGGCCAACATGCCTTCCATGGCCGACTTGATCTCGTCGATGGCGTCGTAGATGATGCTGTAGGTACGGATGTCGATTTCTTCTTGCTCGGCGAGCTTGCGCACTGAGGCAAGTGGACGCACCTGGAAGCCTACAATGATGGCGTCAGAAGCAGAGGCGAGCATTACGTCGCTTTCGCTGATCTGGCCTACTCCTTTGTGGATGACGTTTACCTGGATTTGGTCGGTGCTCAACTTCATCAAGCTGTCGGCCAAGGCTTCTACCGAGCCATCCACGTCGCCTTTTACAACGAGGTTGAGCTCTTTGAAGTTGCCGATGGCCAAACGGCGTCCGATTTCGTCGAGGGTGATGTGTTTCTTTGTACGCATGCCCTGCTCACGCAATAACTGCATGCGCTTGGTGCCCACGTCCTTGGCCACAGCATCGGAGTCGGTTACGTAAAAACGATCGCCGGCTGTTGGTGCCGAGTTAAAGCCTAGGATTTGCACCGGCTGCGAAGGCCCAACTTTGGTGATGCGTTGTCCACGCTCGTTCATCAAAGCCTTTACCTTTCCAAAATTGGCGCCTGCCAAAATGGGATCGCCCATTTCCAAAGTACCGCCTTCGATCAGCACAGTGGTGATTACACCACGGCCTTTGTCTAGCGAGGCCTCGATTACGGTGCCCACAGCACGTTTTTTCGGGTCTGCTTTGAGCTCTAGAATTTCAGCTTCTAGCAAAATCTTCTCAAGTAAAGCGTCTACATTTTGACCAAACTTGGCCGAAATTTCTTGGTCTTGGTACTTACCTCCCCAGCTTTCTACCAAAATATTCATGGCTGAAAGTTGTTCGCGGATGCGCTCGGGATTGGCACCAGGCCGGTCAACTTTGTTGATGGCGAAAATCAAAGGCACATTGGCTGCTTGCGCATGGCTGATGGCTTCTTTGGTTTGTGGCATTACGCTGTCGTCGGCTGCAATTACGATTACCACAATGTCGGTAACCTTAGCACCACGCGCTCGCATAGCGGTAAAGGCTTCGTGACCCGGGGTGTCGAGGAAGGTGATTTGTTTGCCATTGGCGAGTTTCACCGCATAGGCACCAATGTGCTGGGTGATACCGCCGGCCTCCCCTGCAATTACATTTTCTTTGCGGATAAAGTCTAGCAAGGAAGTTTTACCGTGGTCAACGTGACCCATGATGGTCACAATCGGCGAACGGTCGGCCATGTTGTCGGCGTCGTCTTCCTCTTCAATCATCGGCTCGTTGGCGTCGGCAGAAATAAACTCTACGTCGTATCCAAATTCGTCGGCTACCAAAGTGATGGTTTCGGCGTCGAGTCGCTGGTTGATGGTTACTACTAAGCCGAGGGAGAAGCAGTTCATGATTACTTCACCTACTGGCACATCCATTAAGCCGGCGAGCTCACCCGTGGTGAGGAACTCGGTGGCCTGCATTTTCATTTTGCCGTCTTCGTTGAGCTCAGCGCCATCACGGAGGGCGTGGTCATCGCGACGTTGTTTGCGGTATTTAGCACGGCTAGCACCTTTGGCACCTCCCTGGAGGCGTGCCATCGTAGCCTTGATCTGATCTTGGATTTCTTTTTCTGTGGGCTCCGCTTTTGGTCCGAGCGGTGCTGCTGGTCCGCGACGATTGCCCCCAGGGCCTCCGCCTGGTCCTCCGCCATGTGGACGGTTGCCTTGCGGGCGCTGAGGCATGGTGCCTGGTGCATTGGGAGAGCGTAATGGACGGTCTACGTTAGCAGCTGCCGGTGCAGCACCTGTAGCTGGGGCGTTGCCGCCGCCAGGACCTTCTTTCCGCTTGCGCTTGCGGCGACCAACACTGCTGTCGCTCGAGCTCGCTACGGGCTTGCGCTTTTCAAATTGACTCAGGTCGATGGTACGTAACACCGTAGTGCCTTGCAGCTTGTCGGCTTTGGCACGTACCACATCCTCATCTTCTGCTTTATCGGCAGGATCCACTGCCCCAGATGCTGGCTTCTCGGCTTCTGGTGTTGCTAACGCTTCGGCGGGTGCTGGTTTTTGAGCTGCTGGTTTTTCCTTTGCTGTCGCTGGCTTTTCGGCTGCAGGTACTTCTGCCACTGGCGCTGCTGCTGGTTTTTCAACCGGCACTGGGGCTGGTTTTGGCAACGCTTCAGCTGTCGCGGCTACTGCTGCTGCCTGAGGCGCTTCCGGCTGAGGGGATGCCGGCGCTTCTGCAGGGATTTCCACTTTGGGAGCGGCTGCTGGGACTGTTTTTGGTGCTTCAACGGCTGCTGGTGCGGCCTTGGACTTAGACTTTCCAGCAGTGTTGAGGTCGATTTTGCCAAGCACTTTTAAACCGCCCTTTTCGGCGGCATCGGCCGCTTGGGTTACTGCGGCTGGTGCGGCTGCTGGCGCAACTTCGGACTTCGCCGCTGGTTTCGCCTCGGGCAAAGCTGTCTTGTTCATGCCCTTAATGAGCACTTCATCGGCTTCTGGCTCGAAAGGGGTGGCGGCAGCAGGACCAAAGTCCTTCTTGTCCAAAACCACATCTTCCTTTTTGTTGGTGCCAATGTTGATTTGAGCAGCCTGCTCTTTGATCTTTTTATCCTGACCAAAGTCGCGAAGCAACACACCATACATCTCGTCGGTGATTTTGGCGTTCGGATTGGCATCCATCTCAAAGCCTTTGGCTGCAAGGTGGTCCACCACGTGGCCAACACTGATGTTAAACTCGGTGGCCGCTTTTTTTATCCTGATACTTCCTTCTGACATTCCCTCTATTTATTGGTAATCTGCGCTTTGCAACGCTATGCTTATTCAAATTCTGCGCGGAGAATGGCCAGCACCTGAGCGGCGGTCTCCTCTTCTAACTCGGTGCGGCGTACGAGCTCTTCTGGACCAACAGCCAGTACGGATTTGGCTGTATCTAAACCGATTTTCTTCAGTTCATCAATGATCCAGCTGTCGATTTCGTCTGCAAATTCGTCCAAGTCCACGTCGCTATCGTCTTCCACAATGTCGCGGAATACGTCGATTTCGTTGCCGGTGAGCTTGGCTGCTAAACGGATGTTGTGACCACCTTTACCGATAGCCAACGACACTTGGTCGGGCTTGAGGTACACGCTGGCTTTGTTTCGCGCGGTGTCGAGTTCCATGCTGCTGATCTTCGCAGGGCTCAAAGCCCGCTGGATGTACAACTGCATGTTGTTGGTGAAGTTAATCACGTCGATGCTCTCGTTGCGCAACTCGCGCACGATGCCATGGATGCGTGAACCTTTCATGCCTACGCAAGCACCTACTGGGTCGATGCGGTCATCGTAGCTTTCTACAGCCACTTTTGCCCGCTCACCAGGTTCACGCACGATGTTTTTGATGGTGATCAAACCGTCGAAAATCTCAGGCACCTCTAATTCGAGCAAGCGCGCTAAAAAGGCTGGCGCTGTGCGTGAAATGATGATGCGAGGTGTTGTGTTCTGGGTTTCTACCCGCAACACTACCCCGCGAACGGCATCGCCTTTTTTGTAGAAGTCGGCAGGAATCTGCTCGGTCTTCGGCAAAATCAACTCATTGCCCTCGTCGTCGAGAATCAACATCTCTTTCTTCCAAATCTGATACACCTCACCAGTCACAATTTCACCTGCGCGGTCTTTGTATTTCTGGTAGATATTGTCTTTTTCAAGTTCTAAAATGCGCTGTACCAAAGTTTGACGGGCAGCCAAAATGGCGCGGCGACCAAACTCTTCGAGCTTAATCTCGTCAGATACTTCTTCGCCTACTTCAAAATCGGGCTCAATTTTCTGGGCGTCGGTCAAAGTGATTTTGTCGGATTGACCAACAAACTCTGAATCGTTTTCCACCACCTCGCGGTTTCTCCAAATCTCCAAATCACCTTTTTCGGTGTTGAGGATAATGTCGAAGTGCTCATCGGTACCGAATTTGCGGCGAACCATGCTGCGGAATACGTCTTCTAAAACGCGCATCATGGTAGCGCGATCGATATTCTTGAGTTCTTTAAACTCCGAAAAGGATTCGATCAGTTCGCTGCTGTTCATGCTTTCTTATTTAAAGGATATAATGACTTTTGCATATTCTAATTCGCTGAAGGGCAACACACGGGTGCGCTCCTCAGCTTTTTTGCCTTTTTCTTTGTGGTTATAAACGATGTGGAGCTGGTCGCCGGCTACCTCCTCGAGGATGCCTTTGAGCTCAGTGCCGTCGTTTAACACCACTTTTAACTCGCGCCCCACATGCTTGGGAAACTGCCGAAGCAATTTCATGGGCGCATCCGCACCTGGCGAACTTACCTCCAACACATAGGCCCCTAAATCTTCCAAGGTCTCTAACTCATTGCCGAGCTCCCTGCTTACTGCCGCACAAAAATCTATGTCCACACCCGAGTCGCCATCTAAAGCCACACCAATGCGCTTCAAATCGGGCGAAATTTTCACTTCTACCACAAAATGCACATTGTCGGCCAAAAGGCGCTCTAACGTTTGTAAAACCTTGTTTCTGACTGCGTTTATCATACTCAAATGAAAGAGGGGACTTTCGGTCCCCTCACTCAATTTCGATGCAAAAGTAATGAAAAAACTACAGCTGTGCAAATTATCCACAAGCTGTTTTTTCTGTGGAAAAGATGACGGGGCAACTAGTGCGCAGCCGTAGGCAGCAGGGCTGCTAGTTTGATGCGCTCTTGGGAGGCGATGCGTGCCAAATACGGATTGTTGTTGCGTCCCGGAACGCTCTCCATAAAAGCCAAAGCTTTGGTGGTGAGGGCGTCGTTGCGGAGCCGCTGCGCCAATTGACTATAACGCTGAAGCACAGCCACCTTGCCCCAGCCTTGGGCGGCCGCAAAGCTGCTTTCGAAGAAGCTGGCCATATTGGCGTCGCCGTAAGCTGCGTAAATTTCGAGCACTTGGTTGCGTACCGAACGGTGAGGCTCTAGGCTACGGGCAATTTCCATCACTTTTACCGAATCGGTTTTGGCATACAGCGGCAGGGCTGTTCCAATCACCCGGAACGAGCTGTCTTGGGTTAAAACTGCTAAGAAAAACGGACCGTAAGCCAAGGCATCTACCTCGCCTAATTTGGCTACAGCGGCGGCGCGCACCGAGCTGTTGGGGTCTTGTTGGGCGAGTTTTTGCAGCAATGCCAACAGGGTGGCGTCTTTTTTCCAATCACTGAAGTCGAATTGCTGGATGGCATACTGGCGTAGGAACCAAAACTCGTGCTGCATGGCATCTATAAAGCTGCTGCGGGCTTGGAGATCAGTTTTGAGGTTGCGTAAATACAAAAGGGCCTCGTATTGGTCAACAAACAAAGGCGCCCGCTGAAACTGCACGAGGTACTGCTCCCGGGTTTTGTTTTCGGTTTTTTCGCAGAGGAGCATTTTGTCGGCATCGGCGTTTACCAAGAGTGGCCGCTCGCTTTTGAAACGGAATTCCTGAGAATCGCGACTCAACACAATGGCTTGGGTGGTTTTACTGTCGGCGGTATAAATGTCTACCTGCATCGGCAAGCGGTACAAGGGCACGCCCTCACTCGATTTCTTTTGGGTGATTTTGAGCACGATTTCGGCCGTTTCAGCATCGTAGCCGTAGTTGAAATCGAGTACGGGATGGCCTTTGGCGTAAAACCACTGGTTGAAAAACCAGTTGAGGTCGCGACCAGTTACTTCTTCAAAAACCAAACGCAGCTGCTGTACCTCCACGGCTTGGTGGGCGTGACGGGTTAAAAACAGCTGGAGGGAGGCAAAAAAAGCTTTGTCGCCCACTTCCTTGCGCAGCATGTGCAAAATGCGACTGCCTTTGGCGTACGAATGGCCGTCGAACATGTCTTCTTTGTCTTCGTAGTAAAAACGCACCACATCTTCCTGCTTTCGTTTTGCTTCGTTGAGGTAGCCGCTGAGGTTGCCGTACAAACCACGGTCCGCCTCCATGGCGCCGTATTTATGCTCATCCCACAGGTAAGAGCCGTACGTAGCAAAGCTTTCGTTGATGGCGAGGTTGCTCCAGCTTTCGGCGGTTACTAAATCCCCAAACCAATGGTGGAACATTTCGTGTGCCACGGTGCTTTCTGAGCTGCCGTCGAGGAGTTCACGCTCGGTGCGTTGAGCCCATTCACCAAAAATAACGGCGCCAGTGTTTTCCATGGCACCTGATACATAATCGCGCACCGAAATTTGTGCGTATTTGTCCCAAGGATACGGCACGCCCAACAAATTGCTGTAAAACTCCAGCATTTCTACGGTGTTGGGATAGGTTTTGGCGGCGGTTGCAGCAAATTCGGGCTCTACATAATACGACACTTCTTTGCCGCGCCATTGCTCGCGCGCCACGTAAAACTTGCCCACGGCGAGCATGGTGAGGTAAGGCGCGTGCTGCAGCTTTTGCTCCCAATAATCGGTGCGGGTGCCGTCGCCATTGTCGGTGCTGTACACCAATTCGCCATTGGCCAAAGTCACAAAGCCAGTATCAACGGTTAGATACATTTCTTGTGAGGTTTTTTGGTTGGGGGCATCGATGGTGGGGTACCAGCATGAATTGCTTTCGGTTTCGCCTTGGGTCCATAGTTGTACGGGCTTGGTGCTGTCGGCGCCATCAGGATTGATGAAATAGAGCCCTTTGGCACCCTGAATGGCACTGCTGCCGTTTACTTCCTTGAGTTCGTTGGGCTTGGCAACGTAGTCGATGAGCAATTGCACCTTCACCCCAGCGGTATAGGTATGGTCGAGCTCAATGTGCAGCTGCTTGCCGTCGTATTGGTATTGCAGCGGCTTGAAGAAGTCGCTACCCACCAGTTCCACGCGGTTTATTTGGAAGCCTTTCGCGTCGAGACTGATTTTTTTGGAGGGATAAAAGTGCGGTGTAACGGTGAGGTAAGCCGTGCCATACATCCAAGCTTTGCTGAAATCGGGCTTGAGGTAGAGTTTGGTATGCAACATTTTCATGTCAAGCGGACGACTCGCGCGGTAATCGTCGTTTACATGAGGGGTGTATACATCGGCATTCGTGGGTTTAGCCACTTCTAAGATGGTTTTGTTGCTGTTGCAGCCGAGGAAAAGGGCTAAAACTGGAACGAGGAGTAGTCGGTTTTTATACATGCAGCTGCAATTATTTAAGCTTAAAAAGCCAAATTTGGGCATTTTTAGTAGTTTTGGCAACGCAAATACGTGAAAGATGTTTGAAGTAACCCTCCAGGGCAAAAAATTTATGGTTGAAAAGCAAGGAAACGAGCTTTTGGTGAATGGCAAAATGGTGCAGCCCGATGCCCTTAGGCTCGATGCTGACCGCATGCACCTGCTGGTGAATGGCAAGGGTTACCAGGTGGAGTTGCTCGAACAGGAAGGCCAAAACCTGCAAGTGCGTGTTAACCAAAGCACTTTTGAGGTAACGCTTAAAACCGAACTCGACCTCATGCTCAACAAGCTGGGCATTGATGCAGGGGCGGTGCAAAAGATTAACGAGCTGAAGGCGCCGATGCCGGGACTGGTGCTGCGGTTGGTGGCCGAGCCCGGACAAGAAGTGCAAAAAGGCGACCCGCTTTTGGTGCTCGAATCTATGAAAATGGAAAACGTGCTCAAGTCGCCCGGCCAAGGCATTGTAGACAAGCTGGTGGTAGAGGTCGGAAATACCGTGGAGAAAGGCCAAGTGCTGCTGTTATTCCGTTGATATCGCAGAGGCCTGAAGCTGTAAGCTGAGTATGTTACGGGCGTCCACTTGTTTCGCCCGGACTGTGGCCGTTTTTTTGATAAAATCAGGGCTTGTGCAGGGCAAAATAACTGTTTAGCACCGGCAAATCCGCCTCCGCCCAGTCGAGTTGCTCGAGTGCAGCACGGTTGCACCACTGCACTTGCGCATGCTCGGCGAGCTGCAAACTGCCGCCGCAGATGCGAACTATGAAGGGCCAGAGGGTGATGTGCAGTCCGTTTTCGTAGCTGAAGGGCTGCGGCGCGAGGGCTTGCAGCAGTTCAATTTCCAATCCTAATTCTTCACGGATTTCGCGGAGTAGGGCAGCGGTAGGACTTTCGCCTGCTTCTATTTTGCCACCTGGGAACTCCCATTTGAGCGGCATTTTCATAGCAGCACTGCGCTGGGCGGCCAGCACCAAGCCATCGCGTTCGATGATGGCGCAGCTTACCTCAAGCGATTTAACCATCGAGGCCCTCCCACTCGGCCTTAAAACGATCTACAAAGGCTTCCATATAGGCATGGCGCTCGGCAGCCAATTGTTTACCGGTAGCGGTAAGCATGCCGTCTTTGAGCAACAGTAGTTTTTCGTAAAAATGGTTGAGGGTGGGGGCGGTGCTGTTTTTGTAGGCTTCTTTGCTCATCCCGGGTTGCGGGGGGATGGCAGGGTCGTACAAAGCCCGGTTGCGGAAACCACCATAATTAAAAGTACGGGCAATGCCAATAGCACCGATGGCATCGAGGCGATCTGCATCGCGCACCACCGCAAACTCGGGCGAATAAAACGCACCTTCGTTGTGGCCGCCTTTGTACGACATATAGCGGATGATGTTGCCGATGTGCGCCACCCGTGGGGTATCCACGCCTAATTGCTCCAAGAAGGCCGTGGCCCGCGCTGGGCCCAGCTCTTCGTCGCCATCGTGGAATTTGGCGTCGGCTATGTCATGCAAAAGCGCCGACAACTCTACAGTGAGAGTGTCGGCGCTTTCTTGTATCGCGATGCGCTTGCTCAGCTGCCAAACCCGGTAAACATGCCACCAGTCGTGCCCGCCTTCTGCGCCTTGCAGTTGTGCTTTTACATATGCCTCGGTGCTAGCAATCCATTGCTGCATGCCCTTAGCGCTTTTTGCCGCCCGGACTACCTACGCGGGTCATGGCGCAACGGAAACCAATGTCGTCGCGGCTCATGTTCTCGTCGAGGTAACGACGGGTTCCTGGGTTTAACCAGTAAGGCAAATCTCTCCAGCTACCACCTTTGTACACGCGGGTTTGATTCGAAATCAAACTGTTGCGCTCGTTGTACATGGCCAAGCTGTCGAGGTAATCGATTACGTTTGGATTGCTGTAGCGCTTGAAGTCTAACTCAGTAGACACGCGACCTAAGCTATCTTTCTCCATATAACCATCGGCATCCTTTTTAGGCAAGGTGTACACATTACCGCGGTAGGTGTTGAAGTCTTCGGCATCGGTATAGGTCATGGGACGATAAATATCGGCGGTCCACTCGTTTACGTTGCCCGCAATGTTGTACAAGCCATAATCATTGGCCCAGTAATACTTCACTGGTGCTGTTGGTGCTGCATTGTCGTTTAAGCGATTGGCTACACCCATGTAGTCACCGCGACCACGCTTAAAGTTTGCTTGGATTTCACCTTGGCCCTTGCCTTTGGCATAACGCACGCCGTGACCATTCCAAGGATACAAGCGGCGGTCGCTCACGTTTTCACGATCAGAGTTGCCAATCAAACCTTGTGCTGCATATTCCCACTCCGCTTCTGTTGGAAGGCGGTAGGCAGGTAACATGATACCGTCTTCGGGACGGATGTTGCGGGTATCGTTGTTAGGATTAAGGTCTTTGCGAGCCTTGCGTACTTCGGGCTGATACAAACCGGCATAATAAGAGCCTGTATTGAAGTTTTCTTCCCCGTATTGGTTTGGATTACCTTTAATATAGCCGCGATCAACCAAAATTTGCTCGTTTACGCGGTCGGTACGCCAAATGCAATAGTCGTTAGCCTGTTTCCAGCTCACGCCAACTACTGGGTAGTTTTGGTAGGCCGGGTGGCGCAGGTAATTATCCACAAAAGGCTCGTTAAAACCGAGGTCGCGACGCCAAACCGTTGTGTCAGGCAGGGCAGCGTTAACTACTTCAGGGTAGGTTTCGCCAAAAACACGACCCAACCAATAGGTATATTCCAACCAATCGATGTTCGATACTTCCGACTCATCTAAGTAGAAAGAGGCCACCGTGATGCGACGCGAAACATTATCATAGTCGTGCGCGATGTTCTGCTCCGTAGCACCCATTACAAAGGTACCACCTTGAATGAGCACCAAGCCCGGACCGGTTTCCTGTTCCTTGTACTTCACTACTTCGAAGCCACCATTCTTGGGCTCGTTGTATTTCCAGCCTGTTTTGTTTGATTTTTGCGAGCATGCTCCCAAAAATAAGGAGCCAGCAAGTACTGCTCCTGTGAGGATTAATTTGTTGCTTTTCATTTGCTAAGCAATTTATTTTATGATAGCGGGGGCTAAAGTAACTAAAAAGTAGGGCATTTTATTTTAACCATCTTGCGACGGGGAATTCTTTCTTTCGATTCGAGTTGTATGGCAAACGAAATTTCGTGTGATCCGAGTGCTGCCGCACGCAAACCTGAGGTGGTGATGTCGTAGCTGTAGCCCATTCTGAAAACACCTTGTTGGAGGCCTAAAGACACAATGAAGGCGTCGCCGAAGCGATACCAAACGCCGCCTACAATGGGGCCACGACTGATATAAGTACCTACATTTACTTGGGTAGCAGGCCCTTGAAACATGGTGATGATGTTGGGTGATAAAGTTGTGCCTGGGCGATTGCGTGTTCCTCGGATAACTTCAAAATTGGCGCCTGCGTGTAAGGTAGTACGAAGGCTCCACGGAACTACGCCGGGAGGAATCAAAGATTGGTTAGGCTCTGTAAGGTGATGAACGGCAAAACCAGCATAGAAATTTTCCGAAAATAAAATGGCCCCAGCACTAAAATCATGCATGTTGGCATTAGTAACGCTTTGTCCAGGCAGATTCTCCGCGGTCGTTCCTGGCTGAATGCCTAAACGCGCATCAATCTCATCCGGAAAAACTAAGCCCTGCCAATTCAAAGACCGCTGGGCAAACATGTATTGGAAGCCTGTTTTTAATGCCCATTTGCGGTTCAGCGCCAAATTATTGGAATACATGATAGCCACTTGGTTGTGCTGAAAATTGTTGTCGCCGATGTTGTCAGACAGCACCTGAATGCCTAAACCGCCGTTGATCGCACTGAAATACTGATCGTAAGAAGCAGAATAAGTAACAAAATTACCCGGCAAACTTGGCCACTGGTTGCGATAATTGAGAATGTAGCGTGGGCCTACGCCGCTACCCGCAAACGCTGGATTGAGGTAAAGAGGATTGGCATAAAATTGTGAATAACCCACATCTTGCGCATTGGTTTTACCCAAAGACAACAAGACAAAAAGGGCAATCAGAAGCTTTTTCTGCATTTCTACGGTTTATCGGAAATGTAAATTTTATACTTTTTAAGTTATGAACCAATTTTAAAGTGGTGAATTTTTGATTTTAACCAAAAATTTATCTCAGTTTGGGCATATTTGCTGAATAAACATACTAAGTAATTGTTGCTGTAGTTATAGATAGGCCAAAATGCGGAACCTGATGAATGTGAATAAACTTTTGAATATGCTTGCGCTTTTCTTCATTCCCTTGGTGGGGATGGCGCAGGATCAAATTGAACTGAAGTGGGGTGCTGCTACCAGGCATGAAATTGATGAGCAACAATTTTTTAATAGACTGAACTGTTTGAATTGCGGCTATACGGGTGTGCAATCTTCGGTGCCCACCTATTTTGGAACGGCAACCGGCAGGGTGCGCATTGCCCTAGAAGCTGTAGTCGCCGTTGAGCTCCCAGCCAGTGAACGTGCGGCCTTGGTGTTGAGCGACTGGCCTACGGAGTTTGAAGTCATCCAGCAAAACGTAACCATCAAAAAGCAGCAGCAAACCCATTATGAAGTAAAAGCGGTTCGCCGCAATGCGAGCAACGGGCAACTCGAGCGCTTGCTGAGCTTCCAGGTGCGCACCACCCCCATCAACGATATAACCGCCAGTCAGGCCGCCGCGCAAGTTTATGCCAGCAATTCCGTGCTTTCGACGGGCTACTGGTATAAAATAGGCATTGCCAGTGATGGCATGTACCGCTTATCGGCCAGTACCCTCAACACCATGGGCTTTGCCCCAGGTAGTTTCGACCCACGCAATTTGCGCATCTATGGCAATGGTGGCGGCATGTTACCAGAGGCCAATGCGGTTTTTCGGCACGACGACCTTGTTGAAAATCCTATTTTTGTTTCTGGGGAAAGCGACGGCAGTTTCGACCCCAACGACTTCGTGCTTTTTTATGCTGAAGGTGCCCATAAATGGCGTTTTAACCCTTCAAACGGCCAGTATCAGCACGAATACAATGTCTACGCCGATACCAATTATTACTATGTTACAGTGGCGACCGCCCCTGGCAAGCGCGTTCAAAACCTGGTTAATCATCCACTACCCACTGCCACAACCTCCACGTATGACGCTTTGGTCCAGCACCAGCGCGACGAGCGCTCCCTCCTTCGCAGCGGCCGCAAGTGGTATGGTGAGCTTTTTGATCTCAACTTGTCCCAAAACTTCAGCTTTCAGCTACCCAATTTACTCACCACACAACCTGTGCGCATACGTACGGCAGTGGCTGCGCGCAGCATTGGTGCCAATTCTTCTTTTGAGGTACGTGCCAACGGCACCACCGTAAACAACATTCCGATGAATGCGGTAACCAGCGACTACCTCGATACGTACATGCGTGAAGCGGTGGTTGATGCCACCTACACCTCAAACAGCAGTGGCATTGTGGTTAATCTTGCTTACAACAAGCCCAATAACTTTTCGCAAGGCTGGCTTGATTACATCGAAATTCAGGGCCGAGCGGTTTTGAATATGGCGGGACACGGGAGCTTTTTCATTTTTAGTGATAAAAATACGGTAGGGGCAGGACAGCGTACCCAGTTCCAAATAGCGGGGATCAACACCGCCAACCACGAAGTGTGGGAGGTAAGCAATCCTTCAAACATCATGCGCATGACGCTCAGCGCCACTGCCGGTGGAGCAGCCTTTGTAGCGGCTACCGACAGCTTACGCACCTTCATAGCCTTTTCAGGAAGCAATTTTGCGGCGCCTGCTTTGATCGGTCAAGTAGGCAATCAAAACCTACATGCCAGCGCAAACATCGACATGGTGATTGTTGCACCCGCAGCCTTTTTGAGTCAAGCCAATCAATTGGCGGCTTTACATCAGCAGCGCGACAACATCACCAGTTTGGTGGTGACGCCCAATGAAATCTACAACGAGTTTTCATCGGGTAAGCAAGACATTACGGCCATCCGCTCGTTGCTCAAAATGTTGTACGACCGTGCGGCGCCGGGAGCTGAACCGCGCTTTTTGCTGTTGCTGGGCTCGGCTTCCTACGACTTCAAACACCGTTTGGCAGGAAATGCCAATTGGGTGCCTACTTTTCAGAGTCCTAATTCCAACCACCCCATCAATTCCTATTGCACCGACACCTATTTTGGCTTACTCGACGACACGGAAGGTGCTTTTTCTGTAGGGGGTTCAGACCGCATGGATGTGGGTATTGGCAGACTTCCAGCCAAAAACGAGCAACAAGCGCAACAGCTGGTTGATAAAATTCGGGGCTATGTAGATGCGGGGAATACAGGTGATTGGAAGAACCAGATTTTGTTGGTTTCTGATGATGGCGATGGCAATATGCACCTCGTCGATACCGAGGTTATGGCTGGTCACATCAACAATCGCTACCCTGTAGGGCGGATTCAGAAGGTTTATTTTGATGCCTATCGGCGCGTTTCACGCCCGGGCGGCACCCGTTACCCAGAAGTAAATCGCGACATCAATGCCCGCATGAATTTAGGGGCTTTAATCATAGGTTATATGGGCCACGGCGGCATCAATGGCTGGGCCGAAGAGCGTGTTTTAACCATTCCCGAAATCCAAGCATGGAACAGCGGCAGCAAGTTGCCTATGATGCTGACCGCCACTTGTGAGTTTACCCGTTACGACAACCCTTCTTTCACCAGCGCCGGTGAATGGGTGCTTTTAAATCCTGTTGGCGGCGCCATAGCGCTGATGACCACTACGCGGGTAACCTTTACAAATGGTAATTTTGCCTTGAGCCAGCGCGTATACCGCGACGAGCTGTTTCGCCGCACTGCCAATCGCTACCAAACCATGGGGGAGGTATTTATGAATGCCGCCAATCCTGAACTCAGCAATGTAAACACCCGCAATTTTTGTTTGCTTGGTGACCCTGCCCTCACGCTGGCCTATCCAGATGAAGTGGCAGAAGTGGCTACCATCAACAATGTGCAGGTGAACCCAGTGCCCGACACCTTGCGTGCTTTGGCGCGTGTAACCATTACGGGGGGGGTGCGCGATCGGGCAGGACAGCCATTGACCACATACAACGGTATTTTAACACCCTCTGTGCTAGATAAACCCTCGCAAATCAATACGCTCGTAAACGACCCAAGCTCTGGTTTGGCCTCTTATTCAGAGTATCGAAACATCATTTACCGTGGTCGTGCCACCATCACCAACGGACAGTGGAGTTTTACCTTCATTGTACCGCGCGATATTGCTTACAATTATGGTTTTGGTCGGATCAACCTGTATGCTTCCAACGGACAAACGGAGGCGGCAGGCGACTTTAGGAATGTAATTGTAGGGGGCACCGACACTAATTTTGTACCGGATGCTGTTGGTCCGGAGATCAAGCTATACATGAACGACCGCAGCTTTGTAAACGGCGGCATCACCGACCAAAGTCCAGTGTTTTTTGCCCAGCTCAGCGATAGCAGCGGCATCAACACCGTGGGTTCGGGCATTGGTCGCGACATCACGCTCATTAAAAACCAGGAAGTAAATACGCCCATCATCCTCAATCAATTTTACGAGGCCTCGCTCAATGATTACACCAAGGGAGAGATCCGCTATCCCTTTTTTCAGCTCGAGCCAGGCAGTTATGCCTTAAATATGAAGGTGTGGGATGTGCACAACAATTCTGGAGAAGCGTCGCTCGATTTTGTAGTGGCTGAAGACGCCAAGTTGGCCATCGCTAACTTGTTGAATTACCCCAATCCATTTACCACCAGTACCACCTTTCATTTCGACCACAACCGGCCAAATCAGCCGTTGGACGCCATTTTGCAAGTGTACACCGTGAGTGGTAAGCTGGTTAAAAGCATCCAACAAACCGTGCTCACGCCCGGGTTTCATGCCGATCAGCTGTATTGGGATGGTTTAGACGATTTTGGTGATAGAATTGGACGTGGCGTATATATTTACAGGCTGCGTTTACGTTCTAGCGAAGGCGAAAGCGTTCAAGAAACCCAAAAGCTTGTAATTTTACGTTAAGGAATGCCTTAGCTTTCAACTATATTTGTACGAATTTGATTTTTTAAAGCAGATGCAATTAACTCGAATAGCTCTGGCGAGCGTTTTTGTAACCCTTTTCACGGGGAGCCAAACCTGGGCGCAAGTTGGTGCCCCCAGCCAATTAGGAGGCGCCAATCTCAATACCATCACTACCGCCGTACCTTTTTTAATGATTTCGCCTGACGCGCGCTCTGGCGGCATGGGCGACGTAGGCGTGGCTATTTCAGCCGATGCCAATGCCATTCACTGGAACGCGGCTAAACTTGCTTTTGCAAAAGACAACACGGGCTTAGCCATGAACTACACCCCTTGGCTGCGTAATTTGGTGCCCGACATCAGCCTGTCGTACCTCTCCTTTTATAAAAAAATCGACGATTTACAGACCTTCGGCGCTTCTTTGCGTTACTTTTCTTTGGGTGACATTACTTTCACCAGCATTACCGGTGAGCAAATTGCCACTTTTCGTCCTAACGAACTTGCCCTTGACGGGGTTTACGCTCGTAAACTCAGCGATAATTTCAGTTTAGGCATAGGCTTGCGCTACATTTATTCAAATTTAGCGGCGGGTTTAGACCAGAACAACCAAACCATTCCTGGTCAATCGGCAGCAGCCGATATTTCGGGCTATTATGAGGACAAGACGGAGGTGTTTGGAAAGGACGGCAAAATAGCCTTTGGCTTGAGCATTACTAATTTAGGAGCAAAAATTGCTTACACAGAGTCTGGAAACTCAAACTTCTTGCCTACCAATTTGCGTTTAGGCACTGCAGTTACGGCCGAAATTGACGATTACAACAGCATTACCTTTGCCCTTGACTTGAATAAGTTATTGGTGCCATCCAATCCCATTTATGCCCGTGACCCACTTACAGGTCAAATCCAGTTTGATGTCAACGGCAATCCTCTGGTGGCACAGGGCGAAGATCCGAACCAAAAGTCCGTGTTAGAAGGCGTTTTTAGCTCGTTTAGTGACGCGCCAAGCGGGGGCATTGAAGAGTTGCGTGAGATTAACATTGCCGCAGGCATGGAGTACTGGTACAACAATGTGTTTGCGTTGCGGTCTGGTTATTTTTACGAGCACCCTACCAAGGGCGGTCGGCAGTATTTAACCTTTGGTGCTGGCTTAAAGTACCAGGTATTTAATTTAAACTTCTCTTATTTGGTGCCGACCACCCGCTTGCAGGGTGGCAATCCGCTTGAAAACACCTTGCGTTTCAGCATGATGTTTGATTTGGCGGCGTTTTCGAACCGGTAAGTACATATCCTTTCAAGAAGCCAATTCTACCCATGAATTGGCTTTTTTTATGTCCATTTAAACCAAGCGCATGTCGTTACTTCATTTCTTCACCTTCAATCTATTTAGCGAAAACACGTACATCGTAGCTGATGCGGCGGGCGATGCGGCCATCATTGATCCGGGTTGTATGGATGTGCAGGAGCAGCAGATCTTGCAGGCGTATATCATTGAAAAAGGACTCAAGCCAGTGCTCTTGCTCAACACCCATTGTCACATTGACCACGTGCTCGGCAACCGCTTTGTGTATGATACTTATGGTTTGCGGCCATGTATTCATGCGGCGGATGAAAAGGATTTAGACCGTTTAGAGAGTTACGGGCCTATTTTTGGCATTCGAGCCATGGCCTCTCCTGCCCCTGCCGGCTATTTAAAACATGGCGGAGAAGTGGCTGTGGGCACCCTGAAGTTTGAGTTGCGCGAGGCGCCTGGGCATTCGGCAGGCAGTATTTGTTTCATTAACCACGAGGAGGGCTATGTAATCAGTGGTGACGTGCTGTTTGCCGGCAGCATCGGCCGTACCGACCTGCCAGGTGGCAACCATGCTACCTTGCTCCAGTCGGTGAAGTCACAGTTGTTCACCCTCCCCCACGAAATGGTGGTATATGCAGGCCACGGTCCTGCCACCACCATCGGTCGAGAAAAACAGCACAATCCCTTCTTTCAGTAAGGGCCACGGCGGTGGTTGTAACATGCGCATGAACATTTATCAGAATTAGCATGTAATTTTATGCGTTGTAGTTGCGTCTACAATAAACCTTCGCGTAAATTGATGCGTTAATACCATTGTGCTAAAAAGGCTGCTTCTATATTTTTTGTGCTTCGGTGCTTTTGTTTCAAAAGGACCGGCTTGGTCGCAGAATCAATCTTCCCAAACCTTTTTTGGTAAAAATAAAATTCAGTACCGCGATTTTGAGTGGTCGAACTTGAGCGGGCCCAACTTTGAGATCTTTTATACTGTTGGAGGCAGAGAATTGGGGGTATATGCTGCCACCATCGCTGAAGAAACCGTGCGGCAGATCGAAGATTTTATGAATTACCGGGCAGACGGCAAATATCAAATCATTATTTACAACAACATATCAGACCTCAACCAAACCAATTTAGGCTTCGATTTAGAGCAATACAATACGGGTGGACTTACCCGCTTGGGGGGCAACAAGGTGATGGTGCATTTTTCAGAGAGTCGCGATGCCTTTCTCCGCGAATTACGCGTAGGCATTGCCAAAGTGTTGCTCTTCGACATGATGTACGGCGGCAATATTGGGGAGCGGGTGCAAAATGCGGCGACTATTTATTTGCCTGATTGGTATTTAAACGGACTCTTTTCCTACATACATACCGAATGGGGCGCGCACAACGACAATGAGCTGCGCGACTTGCTCAGCACCAAGCGCTTCAAAAAATTTAACCACCTACTCAACGACCACCAAGAATTAGCGGGCCATAGTTTCTGGCACTTCATTTCAGAGACCTATGGCCGCACCGCGGTGCCCAATATTTTGTATTTGACGCGTGTAAATCGCAATTTTCAGGAGGGCCTCAGTTATGTAACTGGCAAAAAGATGAAGGAGCTAAGCAAAGATTGGCTGGCTTTTTACCGTGCACGTTATGCGGGTGAGGACGCGTTAAGGACCATGCCGGAGGATACGCTCTACCTCCGCAAATTCCGTAAAAGAGCTGAGCTCAGCCAGTTGAAGTTTAGTCCCGACGGCACCAAAATGGCCTACGTAGAGCACCGCAAAGGTCTTCACCGCATGTATGTACACGACTTAACCACGGGAAAGCGCGAGCGGGTGCACAAAAGCGGGGTCAAATGGCTGTATTTACACGGCGGCAATCAGTATCCGGTGCTTACGTGGCATCCCAACAGCAAAACCATTGCTTACTTTTTTGATGTGAAGGGTAGGGTACATTATGGTACCATCCGCCTCAACGACAAAGGCAAGCACGAGGTGCTGGAGTACCCGCTCTTTCGTTTCGACCAGGTGTACGACATCGATTTTAGTCCCGACGGCCAGCACATTGCCCTCTCCGGTGCCCGCAACGGTCAAACCGACATCTTCCTGTACCATGTGCCCTCAAAGCGCATTTTGCCCATCACCTCCGACCCCTTCGACGACTACGAGCCGCGCTATTTTGATGGTGGTAGCAAGCTCTTGTTTAGCTCCAACCGGCCGCTCGATACCCTCCTACAAATCAACAGCGACACGCTGGAGCCCATGGCCACCACCGATGTTTTTGTATATTTTAATGAAGAGGGCAAAAAATCGAAGCTACTGCGGGTAACAAACACGCCTGAGGTAAATGAACGGCGGCCACAATGGCAATACCGCAACTTTTTTAGCTACCTCAGCGACCAAAGCGGAGTGATGAATAGGCACATTGGGCAACTCGACAGCATTCCTTACCAAGTTATCCGCGACAGCTTAGTGGAATATGCCGGGGATAGCGGCGAGACCTTGAGTTACACCCTGTACGACACCCTCACCCTGTACCGCGATACCGCCTATCAAGTGCCCGCCGGCAACTACCAACGCAACATCCGCTGGCACGATACACAACCGCGAACCGGGCAATACATCGAGCTGCTGGCGATGCGTGAAAAGCGTCCCAAAATTTACCGCGGCCGCTTGCGCCCCGACAGTCTGGCTGCCGTAGCCGAGCTCCCCGCCGCCACCCGTTACCGGCTGCTTTTTGAAACAAAAACTGCTAAACGACCAGCGGCCACCAAGCAGCTCATTGGGCTTACGGTGCCTGTGGGCATGCTTGATAATACGATTTTTAAGGTGCAGAAAGACAGTTTTGGTGTGCCCCTCCCCAAAACCGCCACCTATAATTTTCAGCCACAGTTGCGTTTTCCGCTGCTTGAGGCAGAACTCGTGCCCGGTGAGCCACCCGTGGTTCAGGAGATTGCCAGTTTCCGCAGGCGCGGTCAAAGTCAGAGCAAAGACCCCTACCGCATTGCTAAAACCCGCTTGTACACGCCTACCATGAGCACCGATTATTTGGTGTCGCAGGTGGGTAACACCATTTTTCAAAACGACATGCCGAGCTTCACAGTCAGCACGGTGAATGCCTTAAACGCCAATGTGGGCCTCATCCTCAAAGGCGGTTTGTCGGATTTGTTTGAAGACCACAAGCTCAGCGGCGGACTCTTAATGAATGCTGATTACAGCAACAACCAGTATTATTTAATGTATGAATACTTGCGGAGGCGTTGGGACCAGCGGTATTTATTTATCCAAACCCGAAGCCAGCTGCCCGAAGGCCTCAACGAGCTAGCCAAAGTAAACACCCTCGAGGGCATGGCGCAGTTCAGCTATCCTTTTAACCGCTACCAAAGTATTCGTTTGGCGGCTATCTACCGCAGCGACAACAGCACCTACACGGCTACCGATCTCAGTCAGCTCGAACGGCCTGGTCTTTTTGAGCATGTAGCCGGCATCAAAACCGAGTTTGTGCAAGACAACACCAAAGAACTCGCGCTCAATACCCTCCGCGGTACGCGCTGGAAAGTGTATTTGGAGGGCTACAAGTTTTTAGACAACAACAATGATTACATGACGGTGGTGGGGCTCGATTACCGCACCTACTTACAGCTCTATAAAAACTTCATTTGGGCCAACCGCGTAGCGACCAATGTGAGCTTGGGGGCGCGCAAAACGCTCTTTATGCTTGGTGGCGTTGACAATTGGTTGTTGCCGCGCATGGACAACAGTTTGGCCCCGCCTGTGAATGAAAACTTTGCTTACCGCGCTGTGGCCACCAATATGCGCGGCTTTTTACAGAATGCCCGCAACGGTGCTAACTTTTTTCTGGTTAACACAGAATTACGCTTGCCCTTTGTACAAGTGTTGTCACGCTCGCCGGTATCGTCGGAGTTTTGGAGGAACCTTGCGCTTGTTGGCTTTGCTGATGTGGGCACCGCTTGGAGCGGCCCCGACCCATTTAGTGTCGACAACCCCTTCAACGTAACCTATTTTGAAGATGGCCCCGTGCGCGTAAAGGTAGTGACCAACAAAAACCCCATCATTGGCGGATACGGTGTAGGTGCCAGGATGCGGGTCTTTGGATATTTCTTACGCATCGACCGGGCTTGGGGCGTGGATGATGGCCAGATTTTACGTCCCGTTTGGTATTTATCGCTGAACCTCGATTTTTAACGGCTGCCTTACCGCTGCTTCAAGCTACCTGCGCAGCCGCTCGTTGGTCTGCAAAATCCTTACTGCAACCTTTTACGATGAGGTATTGCGCGGTTATGTAGGTGAGCATGACCCAAAATCCAGCCATCGGAATTGGGGCTACAAATTTGTTTATAGCCAGCAGTGCGTCAGACAGTAAAAAGCTCATAGCGCCCAGCAACACCCAAGACCCTGCTTTTTCACCCGACCGATTCAGTCTGTTTACCGCACTCAGCACCATACTACTGATGGCCAACACATAAAACGATACCGGAATGCTCATCGCACCTAAATGGGGATAAAGGTAAAAATACACAGCGCCTGCTAAGGCCAATACGGGCAGCGCATACCACGGCTTGCTAACCACAAGGCCTTTTTTCTGCTCCCGTGATAAAGAAAAAGCAGCTGTATACGCCAGTTGGGCTATGAGAAAAGCTGCCAGTCCTGCTATAAAAAAGCCCGGTCGATCACCACCAATCAACAGCACATCTCCCAGCCACGAACCTGCCATGGCCGCCAGCATCCAGCGTTGTTCAACCCGGCGCACAGGACCCGTTTGTTGCAAGAAAAAGGCTACCAAAATCGGCATCAGCAGCACCTTAGTAAGCGCCATACCCAGCGGTATTTCGAGCAAATGAAAGCCCAAGTGCCCTGCGGCTACTTGTAAAAAGATGCGTTCAAACGATTTTTTGGACATGGAGAGGTGCTAGTGGCAGTTTCAAGGCCCAAAGTACAAACAAAACGGGAAGCACCAGCAGGGGCAAAAAACTCAGCGACCACAGTTGTGGGAACAAGCCTATTAAAGCTGCCGTGGTAAACAGCAGGCGCAAGCTTTCGGTGCGCACTGCGGTGGCGCGGCCTTCGAGCAGCATGCCCAGGGTGGCCGAGCTAAAGAAGATGATGCTGCCAAAAGCCACTTTTTCGGTTAGGCTGAACTGGCTCAATTGAAACAAAAAGAAGCTCGTCACCGCCAAAAGCAAGGCATACTGCACCAACACATACACATTTACCAGCATCGGCACCTCGGTATCGAATTTCTTGTAATCAGCGGCTACGATTTGAGGCTTGCGCATGCCACCTAAGCTATCAGGCAACCAGCCGGGCTTTCCAAAAAGCACCATAAACTTGTTTTTAAAGCCCGAAACGCGGTTAAAATCCGCCCAAATATTGCCCAAATGCTGCACCTGGGCGTAAACCGGGTTCCAAGAAGCCAGCGGGCTCGTAATGCCGTAGTTTGGCCGCTCTTCCTCGACCTGAAAAGTCCCAAACAGCCGGTCCCAAATAATAAGTGAGCCCGCATGGTTGCGGTCTATGTACTTAGGGTCGCGGCCATGGTGCACCCGGTGGTGCGAAGGGGTATTGAACACATACTCCAGCCAACCCAGTTTGCCCACATACTGCGTATGAATCCAAAATTGATAGAGGGTATTGTAGGCTCCAATGATCAAAAACCAGCCTGGATCGAAGCCGACCAGGGCAATGGGCAGGTAAATGATGGCGGTAAATAGCTTTTGAAAGGCTCCTTGGCGCAGCGCTACCGACAAATTATACTCCTCACTTTGGTGGTGCACCACATGGCCGGCCCAAAAAAGGTTCACCTCGTGACTCCAGCGGTGGGCCCAGTAGTAGGCAAAATCAACCACCAAAAAGAGCAACAACAGCCAATACCAATCGGTGGGAATGGTAAAAAACCTAAAATGCTCGTAGGTAAGATAAAAAAGTGTGACCGTAAAAACCTTGGCAAAAACCCCGCTCACTTGTTCGGTGATGCCGCAGCTGATGTTGGTAAGTGCGTCATTGAGCCTGTAAACGCCTTTTTTAGCAAAGCGGTCGTAAAACACCTCGATGCCAATGAGCAAAAAGTAAATAGGTATCGATAGGATGATGGGGTTCAACGACATCTGAAAATTATTAAGTCCGACTGCAGGCTTTCGCTTACAATGCTTTTTATGCTAAATTTGCAGCTTAAATCTACAAAACGAATGGCAAATCTCATGCTTTTCCTCGGAAATATTGGCGGTCCCGAACTCATTTTAATCATGTTTGTGATTGTCATCTTCTTTGGCGCCAAGCGTATTCCCGAGTTAGCTCGTGGCTTAGGCAAAGGCATCCGCGAGTTTAAAGACGCCTCTGCTGGTATCCGCAAGGAGATTGAAGATGGCGCTTCTCCAAGCAAAGAGGACGAAAAAAAGGATTAATACGCTTTGAAGGCCTATACCCAACTAGCCGACATACAGGCTGATTTGCGTGCTGGGGTGCTCCGTTGTGAGGACTTGGTGCGTAATTACCTGGCGGCCATCGCGGCCCGTCCCGAAATCAATGCTTTTTTAGAAGTTTTTGAAGCGGAGGTCATTGCCCAAGCGCAAGCCCAGGATGCGGCCATCGCACGGGGTGAGTGGCACAAGCTTACGGGTTTGGTGTTGGGTATCAAAGACAATATCGCTTACAAAGGCCATGTTTTTAGTGCTTCCTCCAAGATTTTGGACGGATTTGAGTCGCTTTTTTCGGCCACTGTGGTAGAGCGCTTGCTGGCTGAAGGCGCCATGATCATTGGTCGACTCAATTGTGATGAGTTTGCCATGGGTTCATCGAACGAAAACTCGGCTTTTGGTCGGGTGCTCAATCCCATCAACACCGAATATGTACCAGGCGGCTCTTCGGGCGGCTCGGCAGCGGCGGTGGCGGCTGGTTTTTGTCACGCCAGCTTAGGCACCGACACCGGCGGCTCCATCCGTCAACCCGCGGCCTACTGTGGTTTAGTGGGCTTTAAGCCTTCTTACGGCCGCATTTCGCGCCACGGCATCATTGCTTTTGGCTCGAGCTTCGACCAAGTAGGGCCATTTACCAAAAGTGTAGCAGACGCCGCCCTCTTAACCGAGGTGATGGCCGGTGCCGATGCCTTTGACACCACTTGTTCAGTACAGGAAGTGGGTAGTTATTTGCCCGTTGCCAGCGATAAAAAATACAAATTTGCTGTTATCAAGGAGCTTTTAAGCGGCGAAGGACTAGACCCTGAGATGCAAGCGGCTTTTCAAAAACGGGTAGCGGCTTTAACGGCAGCGGGGCATGAGATCATAGAGGTTTCATTTCCTTATTTGCCTTATACCATTCCTGCTTATTACATTTTAGCCACAGCCGAAGCCAGTTCCAATTTATCGCGCTACAGCGGCGTGCACTACGGTTACCGCAGCGGCAACGCTACCGATTTAGAAAGCACCTACAAAAAATCGCGCACCGAAGGCTTTGGCGAAGAGGTAAAGCGCCGCATCATGATGGGCACCTTTGTTTTAAGCGAAGGCTATTACGATGCTTATTATGGTCGCGGACAAAAAGTGCGCCGGTTGCTGCGCGATAAATCTTTAGAGATTTTGAAACAAGCCGATGCCATTTTAACACCCACCACTACGGGACCGGCCTTTAAATTCGGCGAAAAATCAGACGATCCGATTCAAATGTACCTCGAAGACATTTACACGGTATTGGCTAATTTAACCGGTTTGCCCGCTATTTCGGTGCCTTTTGCCACCCACAGCAATGGCATGCCGCTGGGTATACAGCTCATGGGCCGCCCTTTTGCGGAGGCAGAGGTTTTTGCGTTGGCGAAGGTTTTGCAGGACTAACAAACGCGCTTTTTAACAAGCTTTAAGGCAGTACGTTAGCTTCTCCACATTGGAGGTGCATAATTTTTATCGTAACTTTGCAATAAGTTGACATTCATTTTGGTAATTTGAACCCATAAGCTACTGGCTTGGTGTAATTACGGTGTCAATTTAATTAAACGGATGTTCAACGACGACGATTTCCTAAATAGCTTCGACCCCGACTTGCTACTGGCAGTGGGGCGGTTTGAAGAGATGGTGAAAAATAAAGGTCATTATTTTTTTGAGTCGGACGAACTAGAAGAGATATTTGATTACTACTATCACCAGGGACACATTGAGCAGGCTGCTCAAGTGGTGGAGTTTGGCATTGTGCAAAACCCTTATTCTGCCCTGTTTTACGTAAAACGTGCGCAAATCAGCATGGCGCATGGCCGGTTTGAAGAGGCCTTAGGGCATTTAAACCAAGCCGAAATTTTTGAGCCCACCAATTATGAACTCTATTTAATTCGTGGCAGCATTTACGACCTCACGGGCAACCCCAAAGAGGCGGTAAAACATTTGAAAACGGCTGAAGGCTATGCCGAAGACCAGGTGGAAGTGGTGTACAACGCCTTGGCAGGGGTATTTATCAATTGGAAGAAATACAATTCGGCCATTTATTACCTGCAGCTCGTGCTCAATTTGATTCCCGACCATACTGAGGCGCTTTACGACATTTGTTTTTGTTACCACCAGCTCGAGGACATCGACGCAGGGGTGGTCTTTTTTAAAGACTACATTGAAAAAGAGCCTTTTTCAGATGTGGCTTGGTACAATCTTGCTACGCTCCTTAACAAATCAGAGTTGTATGAGAAGGCGCTCGAAGCCTTTGACTATGCGTTGCTCATCAACGACAAAAACAGCTTGGCTTGGTTTAACAAGGCCAACACTTATATTAACATGGAGCAATACGTGGAGGCGCTCGACTGCATGTACCGCGCCCACGATGCCGAGCCCGAAAACCCTGTGCTGCGTTGCGGTGTAGGCGTTTGTCATGAAAAGATGGGCCGCATTCACGAAGCCCGCTCTTGGTACACCAAGGCCCTCGAGGCTGATCCTATTTTATCGGATGCTTGGTATGGTTTGGGCATTTGCGATGAGTTAGAGGCCAAATTCGACGATAGCGTGATGCACATCCGCAAGGCGTTGGAGTTTATGCCCGATTCGGAGGAATACTGGTGCAGTTTGGGTGAGGTGTATGCCAAAATGGGCGAGTCGAAAGCGGCCATTGAAGCTTATCAGCATGCGTTGGATATTGACGAAGGCTATTACGAGGCGCGCATCGACATGGCTGTTTCGGAATTAGCGCTGGGCAATACCCAGCAGGCGTTCTCCCTGATCGATAAAGGCATTGCGTTGCACAAAGGCGAGTCGGATTTCCACTATCGCTTGGCAGCCTTTCATTACCGATTTAATTTAATACAAGAGGCTTTGGCGCAATTTCAGCAAGGCTTAACTTTGGACTTTGAAGAACACGCTACTTTTTTTGATATTGTACCAGATGCCTTGGCGGATGTGCGATTTGTAGCACTTATTAACAATACAAATACCAAATGAATTATCATTTATCACAAATACCTGACCGTGCAGCTAAGCCCCGCACGGAGGGCCTGACCATGGTCATGGACAAAGGATTGAGCACCCGTGAAGCTGAAGATTTTATAACGATGGGCGGTCCTTATGCCGACATCATTAAACTTGGCTGGGCCACATCTTATGTCAGTCCTAATTTAAACGAAAAACTAGCCCTTTACCGAGCTGCCAACATTCCTTGTTATTTCGGTGGCACCCTGTTTGAGGTATTTATTGCCCGTGGTATGTTTGAGGAGTATCGCAAAGTACTGGCGCAGTTTAAAATGGAATATGTGGAGGTTTCGGACGGTTCGTTGGAGATTCCGCACGACCAAAAGTGTGAGTACATCCGCATTTTATCGAAAGATTTCAAGGTATTGTCGGAAGTAGGCTCTAAGGATGCCGAAAAAATCATTGCGCCGTATAAGTGGATTGCGATGATGAAAGGCGAGCTCGAAGCGGGTTCCGTAAAAGTGATTGCAGAGGCGCGCGAAGCCGGAAACGTCGGCATTTTTAGGGGCACAGGTGAAATACGTTCGGGTTTAATCGATGAAATTTTGACACAGGTACCTGCTGACATGATTTTGTGGGAAGCGCCGCAGAAGGCGCAGCAAACTTGGTTTGTGAAGCTGCTGGGGGCTAATGTAAACCTCGGCAACATTGCGCCAAACGACGTTATTCCCCTCGAAACCCTGCGTTTAGGCTTGCGCAGCGATACTTTTGATCATTTTTTAAATGCGTAATATGGACAAGCTCACCGCTAAATTCGTCCTCTTTTTCAAGGGCATCGCCATGGGTGCTGCCGATGTAGTGCCGGGTGTATCAGGCGGGACCATCGCTTTTATCACCGGTATTTACGAAGAGCTCATCAACAGCATTCGCTCGGTAAACCTGACGGCCATTCAGCTTTTAATACAAGGAAAAATCAAAGCCTTGTGGGCGCACGTCAACGGGAATTTTCTGTTGGTGTTGATCGCTGGCATCGGCACAAGTATTTTGAGCTTATCAAGACTCGTGTTGTGGCTGCTCGATACCCAACCTGTTTTGTTGTGGTCGTTTTTCTTTGGACTTATTTTGGCTTCGATTTGGAGTGTGGGCAAAAGCATCAAAGCCATCAAGCCAGGCTTGGTGAGCATGTTTGTGCTGGGTGCTGTGATCGCCTTTTGGATCACCCGCGTGGCACCCGCTAATACCCCTGAAACTTGGTGGTTTATTATGCTGAGCGGCGCTGTGGCCATTTGCGCCATGATTTTACCAGGCATCAGTGGCAGCTTTATTTTGTTGTTGATGGGCAAATACAAATTTATTTTGGGTGCCATCAAGTCACTCAACATCATGGTAATCAGTTTTTTTAGCGTGGGCATGGTGGCGGGTATCTTAGCCTTTTCGCATGTGCTCAACTGGATGTTGAAGCGGTATCACGACTTGACCATTGCATTGCTCGCGGGCTTTATGTTGGGGTCGTTGAACAAAGTGTGGCCGTGGAAAATCCCAACGCTAGTGTATACCGACAGTCACGGGAAGGTACAGCCGCTTGTAGAACGCAATCTTTTGCCAAACACCTACGCTGAGGTAACGGGTCATGCCTCAGAACTAGGCATTGCTGTTTTATTAATGCTGGTAGGCATGGGCAGCGTGGTGCTGCTCGATCGCATGGGCCGTAAAAGCGCCGCATGAAACGCTTCGGCCTCATCGGGTTTCCGCTTTTGGAGAGTTTTTCACCCCCGTATTTTAGTCACAAGTTTGAGTTACTGGGTTTGCCGTATGTGTACCGCACCCATCCCATGGAAACGGTGGATGCTTTGCGCGGTTTTATTGATAGGCAGCCTGATTTGTCGGGTTTAAACGTCACCCTCCCCCACAAACAAGCCGTTATGGCCGAGTTAGATGTGCTAGATGCTACGGCGGAGGCGGTGGGGGCGGTAAATACCATCGTCATTAAGCGGCAGCCGCAGCTGCACTTAACGGGTTACAATACCGATGTAATTGGGTTTGAAAGAAGTTTGCGGGCTTTTATTGGAGATGCGCGACCTGCAGCCTTGGTACTGGGCACCGGCGGAGCGGCAAAAGCAGTGGTTTTTGTGTTGAAGCAGTTGGGCATCAGGTACCAACTGGTGGGGCGACAAGCAGCAGCTGCGGTGCTGGGCTATTCCCAAGTAGATCCTGCTTTGTTGATGGGACATCCTTTGGTTATTAATACCACACCTTTGGGCATGCCACCGGCTTATGGGGACTTAAAACCAGAGTTGCCTTATGAAGCCATTGGTGCGGGTCATTTTTTATATGATTTGGTGTACCAAGTGGAAGTTACACCTTTTTTGGCCGAAGGACTGGCTCGGGGTGCACGGGTGAAAAACGGGCTTGAGATGCTGCATTTGCAGGCCGATGCGGCTTGGGAGTTGTGGCAGCTAACTAATTAAAAGGCTAAGGTACACTGCGCATCCTTGGAAAGTTAGGCCGACTGCAAATCTTTCAACCGGGTTTCGTACAAATACATTTCGTCGCGCAGGCGGGCGGCTTCCATGAAGTCGAGCTCCTTGGCAGCTTTTTCCATTTGTTTTTTGGTCGCTTGCAGCAGCTTGGCCAGCTTGTCGGCGCTGAGGTATTCTGTTACCGGGTCGGCGGCCATGCTGTTGAATTCAGGCTCTGAGTAGTATTTCGGCTGGCTGTCTTTTTTAGGAGCGCGAATATCGAGTACAGCGGTTTGGCCCATAATTTCTTCCCTGGTTTTGAGGATCCCCTTGGGCGTGATGCCATGCTTTTCGTTGTAGGCAATCTGTTTTTCGCGGCGGCGGAGGGTTTCGTCCATGGTTTGGCGCATGGAGGCGGTGATTTTGTCGGCGTAGAAGATAACGGTGCCGTTTACGTTTCGGGCAGCGCGGCCCGCGGTCTGGGTGAGCGACCGACCACTGCGCAAAAAGCCTTCTTTGTCGGCATCGAGAATGGCCACAAGCGACACTTCGGGCAAATCGAGGCCTTCGCGCAATAAGTTCACACCTATGAGCACGTCGAAAATACCGAGGCGCAGGTCGCGCAGAATTTCAACGCGGTCGAGGGTGTCGACTTCGCTGTGGATGTAGCGGCATTTGATGCCCAAATTGGCCATGTACTTGGCGAGTTCCTCGGCCATGCGCTTGGTGAGCGTAGTCACCAACACGCGGTCGCCTTGCTTCACGCGTTTTTCGGTTTCGTTGAGCAGGTCGTCGACCTGGGTGCCCACCGGCCGCACTTCGATGGGTGGGTCGAGCAAGCCTGTTGGCCGAATCACCTGCTCTACCACCACGCCTTCGCTTTTGAGCAGCTCGTAATCGCCGGGTGTGGCGCTCACATAGACGGTTTGGTTGATCATCGACTCAAATTCCTCAAATTTCAACGGCCGGTTGTCCATCGCCGCCGGCAATCTAAACCCGTGCTCCACCAAGTTGAGCTTGCGCGAGCGGTCGCCGCCGTACATGGCCCTGATTTGGGGAATGGTTTGGTGACTTTCGTCTAGCACCAGCAAATAATCTTTCGGAAAATAATCGAGCAAGCAGAAAGGACGGTCGCCCGGATTCCGCTGGTCGAGGTAGCGCGAGTAGTTTTCGATGCCAGAGCAATAGCCGAGCTCGCGGATCATTTCGAGGTCAAAGGTTACCCGCTCCTCGAGGCGTTTGGCTTCGAGAAAACGGCCTACCGACTTAAAATAGTCGGCCTGCCGCACCATGTCTTCCTGTATCTGAAACAGCACGTCGGTGAGTCGGTCCTTCGGCGTAACATAGTTGTTAGCCGGAAAAATAGCGATGTCCGTGAATTTTTCTAGGGTGGTGCCGTTCACCGGGTCCACCGCCGACATGTGGTCAATTTCATCCCCAAAAAACTCAATTCTATAGGCATAATCGGCATAAGCCAAGTAAATATCCACCGTATCACCCTTCACCCGAAAGGTGCCGCGGCGAAAATCGGCTGTGGTGCGCGAGTAGAGGTTGTCGACCAGCGCATGCAGCAAGGCGTTGCGAGCGATTTTATTGCCTACCGACAACCGAATCACCTTGTCGGTATAGTCTTTCGGATTGCCCATACCATAAATACAGCTCACCGACGCCACTACGATTACATCGCGCCGGCCGCTCATGAGTGAGGAGGTGGTGCGCAACCGCAGCTTTTCGATTTCCTCGTTGATGGCGAGGTCTTTTTCGATGTAGGTGTTGGTTGTCGGAATGAAGGCCTCGGGCTGGTAATAGTCGTAATAGCTCACAAAATATTCCACCGCGTTATCGGGAAAAAACTGCTTGAACTCGCCATACAGCTGCGCCACGAGGGTTTTGTTGTGGGTAAGTACCAAAGTGGGTTTTTGCACCTGCTGCACCACATTGGCCATGGTAAAGGTCTTGCCCGAGCCCGTCACCCCCAATAAAACCTGGTGCAATTCGCCATCATTTACGCCTTCCACCAATTGGCGGATGGCTTCTGGCTGGTCGCCCGTAGGCACATATTCGGAGGTGAGCTTAAAATTCATCAGAGTTGTTTTTGCATGCTGCGGTGCGGAATGCTGACCTCGGTAAAGGGGTCGCCATACGTTTCGTATCCAAGTTGGAGGTAAAAAGGTACTGCGGTGTCGCGGGCATGCAGCTGCATGGTTGTAAACAGATGTTCACGGGCAAAGGTTTCGGACCAGTCAACCAACATTTTACCAATGCCCTTGCCTTGCGCTTGCGGGGTAACGGCTACTTGCCGCATTTTTACCACATACATATCTACAGGCTTGAGCACCAGGCAGCCCAGCAGCTCGTTGCCTTGCCAGGCGCTGAGGTGAAATTCGTTTTTTTCTTCCTCTAATTGCTCAGGGGTGAAGTACAAACCGAGCGGATGCCGCAAAACGCGGTCGCGCAGGGCGATGGTGAGCGCATATTCTACCGAACCATGGTGGATTTTGCGCAAGCGAATGTCTAAATCCATTTGATTTTGAAGCTACCAAACAACACTTGTACGCGTATATCGACCACTGGCTCGCTGAGGCCTTTGAGGTCGCTGAAACTTTTCTCTCCGAAATTGGCCTCTACCCCGTTGGGCAACTTGGCCTCGCCAAAAAAAGCGTTGGCGGTAATGCGCATGGGCATATCGCGGGGCAAGAGCAACTTTACTTCTGAAAAAGTGCTGCTGATGTATAAAATTTTAGTGCCACTTGAGAGGCCGTCGAGCTTGATGGTCTGCTCACCAAAAAGCGCGGTGAAGCTTTCAGGCGAGGTGTTATCGCTTACGCGGTTGCGGGCGCTGCCAAAAAGCACATTTTGGGCGTTTTGAAGAGGGCCGCCGGAACCCAGTAGACCTCTGCCGCTGATTAACATACCGCCGAGGACGAGCAGGCCGAAGCCGAGCAGGAGCTTAAAAAGACTGACGTTTAAGTCTAGCAGGTTGTTAGCCAATAAAATACCGCCGACAATTAACAGCAGCAGGGCAAATACGCGTTGGCTATGCATGGCGAGTTGGGATTTAGCGACAAGTTACGGAAAAGCCAGATAAAGCCGAAGTTCACTTATATTCGTTTCATGAAAGTTGTTGCATTATTACCGGCTCGGCTTGGCTCGACCCGTTTTCCCGAAAAAATGTTGGCCGATTTGGGGGGAAAGCCCCTCATTGTGCGGACTTGGGAGGCGGTGCAGGCCACCCATTTGTTTGCAGAGGTGCTGGTGGTAACCGACCACGAGCGCATTTTGCAGGCGGTGGAAGCGCATGGCGGAAGTGCGGTGATGAGCTCGCCCGAGCACCAAAGTGGTAGCGACCGCATTGCCGAAATAGCGTTGAAGCTCGATGCGGATGTGCTGGTGAATGTGCAGGGCGATGAGCCCTTTGTGCAGCGGGAGTCGCTGGCTGCCTTGCTGCGTTGTTTTGAAGATGCCCAAGTGCGGGTGGCTTCGCTGATGTGCCGCGTCGGCGATTATGCCGATTTTCACAACCCGAATGTGGTGAAAGTGGTGTGCAACCAAGCCGGCGATGCGCTGTATTTTTCGCGGGCGGCGGTACCTTTTCCCCGCGATTTGGACCTTCCTGCACAGGGACTTTTGCCAGAGGAAGCCGTTCCTGCAGGTGTTTTTCAGCACATTGGGGTGTATGGCTACCGGAAAGAGGCGCTGCTGGCTTTTACGGCCATGCCGCCATGTGCTTTGGAGCTCACTGAAAAGCTGGAGCAGCTGCGGTTGTTGTATCACGGCATTCCCATCAGGATGGCGGAAGTAGCTGAAAAGAGCATCGGCATCGATACTTTGGCAGATTTGGAGCGGGCGCGGCGGCTCCTGTAACCCAGGTAACATGGCAGACCCCTGTTTTTTTGCTATCTTTGCGTTTTAATTGAATTTTACATGCTTAACATTGTACTTTTTGGTCCTCCAGGCGCTGGTAAAGGCACCCAATCGCAAAAACTCATTGAGAAATACGGCCTCATGCACCTTTCTACAGGCGATTTGTTGCGTTCCGAAATTAAAGGAGGCACTGCCTTGGGGTTAGAAGCTAAAAAGTTGATGGATGAGGGTTTGTTGGTGCCAGATGCAGTGGTAATTGGCATGATTGACAGCAAATTGAACGCGAACAAAACGGCGGCTGGTTTTATTTTCGATGGATTTCCACGTACAATCGCGCAAGCCGAGGCCCTCGATCAGCTGTTGGCAGGTCATGGTGAAGCCATTAGTTGCATGTTGTCGCTTCGTGTGACTGAAGAAGAGCTCAGCAAGCGTTTGTTGTTGCGCGGTAAGGATTCAGGCCGTCCCGACGACCAAGACGAAAGCATCATCCGCAAGCGCATTCACGAGTACGAAAGTAAAACCGCGGCAGTAGCTGGCTATTATGAAAAGCAAGACAAGCTGCGTGAAATAGAAGGCATAGGCGCCATTGACAGCATTTTTGCTGCTTTGTGCACAGAAATAGAAGCATAAATCCCCCATTTTGGCTGAAAGCAATTTTGTTGATTACGTAAAAATCTGCTGCCGCTCGGGTGCGGGTGGCTCAGGTTCGGTGCATTTGCATCGCGATAAACACACAGCCAAAGGCGGTCCTGATGGCGGCGACGGCGGTCGCGGAGGCCACATCATTTTACGCGGCAATTCCCAGTTGTGGACTTTGCTGCACCTTAAATTCCGCAAGCACATCATCGCTCAAAACGGCATTGCAGGTAGCTCGGGCTTAAAGTCTGGCGCCAATGGTCCAGATGAGTACCTCGAAGTACCGATTGGCACTGTGGCGCGCGATGCGGAGACCGGTCAGCAGATCTGCGAGATTACCGAGGACGGACAAGAAATTGTACTTACGCCTGGCGGCCGCGGCGGTCAGGGCAACCACCATTATAAGAGTCCTACCAACCAAACCCCGCGTTATGCGCAACCGGGGGAGTCGGGACAAGAAATCTGGAACATCCTAGAGCTCAAATTGCTCGCAGATGTGGGCTTGGTAGGCTTCCCGAATGCGGGTAAGAGCACCTTGCTGGCCAGCATCACGGCTGCGAAGCCTGAAATTGCCGATTATCCCTTTACTACTTTGGTGCCCAACCTCGGCATTGTGCCTTACCGCGACTATCGGTCGTTTGTGATGGCCGATATTCCTGGTATCATCGAGGGGGCCCATGAAGGGCGCGGCCTCGGACATCGTTTTTTACGGCACATTGAGCGCAACAGCTTGTTGTTGTTTATGATTCCTGCCGACGCCAAAGATTTGCGTGCCGAGTATGCCATTTTGGAGAACGAATTGGCGATGTACAATCCTGAATTGATGCATAAACGCCGTGTTTTAGCCGTGACCAAGAGCGATTTGCTCGATGAGGAGTTGATGGCTGAGTTGCGGTTAGAATTGCCGTTGGATATTCCCACCATCTTTATTTCGAGCATTACCAATTACAACTTGACGCAGCTGAAAGATTTGCTGTGGTCGGAGTTGCAGCGATAGACCGCCCTTCGACCGGTGGGTGAGCCTGTCGAACCCCAGGGACCGCCTTCGCCCGGCCCTTCGACTGTTCATTTCGCTGCGCTGCATGAACGCTCAGGGACCGTTGGCAGTTGTTTTGCGCACATCACCGGTCGCTGAGCGCTGCGCAGCAGCAGTCGAAGCGTGGTGGATTCCATTCTCTCGTTTCGCGCAATTGTTTTCAATTTTTTCAGATAACGAACGGCATCTCTCTAAAGGCCTTAAATTCGAATAAAGTTGAGGCCATGACCGGTTATACCTACATATTAAAATGTGTTGATGGCACCTATTATGTGGGGAGCACTAATAACTTGACCTTGAGATTAGAACAGCATCATGCAGGGATAGGGGCTAATTATACACGAAAGCGACGGCCATTGGAGTTGATTTATTATGAACAGTATGACCGCATTGATGATGCATTTTATAGGGAAAAGCAGTTACAAGGCTGGAGCAGGAAAAAGAAGGAAGCCTTAATGGAAGGGAGATTGGAGGAGTTGCCAATCTTGGCAGCCCGACGCATACGGTAGGCCCTTCGACTGCTGCGCGCTCAGGGACCGGTTGTGGAGTGCTCAGGGACCGCCCTTCGACTATTCATTTCGCTGCGCTGCATGAACGCTCAGGGACCGGCCCTTCGGCTGCTGCGCGCTCAGGGACCGGTTGTGGAACCCCAGGGACCGGGATTTAATTCGCGATTGTAAACCGCACAATCAAACCGCCGCTCGTTTGACGGTTGGGAAAGGTGGTAGAGATGAAAGGCGTATTCAACACATAGTCGAAGAAAAAGCGCAGGTTCACCCGGTCGTTGAGCACATAATCGGCGCTGGGCTTGATGCTCACATTGCGACCGCCACCCGATGGCTGCGCCTCGGCACCGTCTAAATCACGCAAAATATTGGTGTTTTCGCGAATGTTGAGGTCGAAACGCACATTCAAATCGTTTTTGGTATTGCTCTGCTTCCCGTTAAACAAAAACGGCAGCTTGTCGGCGGTAATGCGGTAGCCAATGCCCACTGTAAATTCGTTGGTACGCATTTCGTTCATCCGGTTGTTGAGCAAAGTGAGCGTGAGGGTGCGCATTTGCTTGTATTCCAAACGTGCCGTAATGTTGTTTTTCAACGTGGCGTCTATCCCCAACAAAGGCGCTAGCTGCTCCGAAATGGTAATTTGGGTGATTTGGTATTTGGGGTGAAAGTCGTTGGTGATCACCGTATCGCGACTCGACACAAAGCCGTTGGCTTCTTGGTAGATGAGGTTGGTGGTGAAGTTGCCCACCGAGTACACCGAACGGTAACTGTGGTTTAATGTTAAACTTTGGAAGATGTTTTTGGCCCATGCCATGCGGGTTAAGCCGTTGTAGGTGATGCGCCAGTTCGGCATCGGAATGCGGGGGAAGATACCTAAATCCATGAGCGCAGGGTCCTGACCGGTATAGGCAGCTAAGAATGCTGGCACCAATACATCGAGTGAGCGGCGGCTGTAACCATCGGGAAAAAACGAATCAACGGCACCCCGGCCAATCGAGTTGGGGTTCAGCTCTGCCAAACGCTCTGCAATGGTGAGGCGATGGGCTTCTAGCTGTCTAAAAGCCCCCGATTCGAGGTAGTTGCCGGCGTTTGGATCGGTTTCGATGCGCTCGAAGGCACTTTTCCACGAAATAATGGAAACACTGTAGTCGCCCGACTCGAGGCCATTGAATTGAAGGGGGTTTCCGAAACCGTCAGACCGGAAGTTTTCTTGGTAACGGAAGTTTTCGGTTTTGATGACGCTCAAAATGATGCGGAAGTCCTTGAACGGCTCAATCGTGGCCTGCCCCTGCAAATTGATGTTGCGGGTGCTCATGTACATGGCATTCAAATTGGTGTCGGTTACCAACCAGCCACGGTTAATAACTGTTGGGCGCAGGTCGGCCTGACTGCCAAACACAAATGGTAAGCCTGGGGCATCGAGGTCGAAATCGTTGCCGAAGAACTGCGGACTCTGATTGAAGCCTGGTAAAATGGTGCCTTGCGTAACGCTGTAGTTGGCAGAGGCGTTTTTAACCAGCATCAGCATTTTCACTAAATGCCGTGGGATGTTCCAAGTGTAATCGGGCTTTTCGTCTTCGGGATCAGCCTTTTTTACAAGCTCTGTTTGGTTGGTATCATCGCCAAACTGGTCTTTTTTCTTCTCGGTTTTGGTTTTTTCTTCTGTCTTTTTCTTGGGCTCGTCGCGCAATGGCTGGTCGTTGGCAATTTTCTTCAGGATTTTGGACTTGTAGTACAAATTGGTGAAGTTGAGGTTGGCATTGGCCCGGTGGGTTTGCGAGTTTTGGATGATGTTGCCCAAGCTGTCGGCCGCCAAAGGCGCTGCCGTCCATTCAAAAGTGGTTTGGTACTGGTACGAACTGTTGATCCAATCGAGGGTGCGGAACTTGTTAAAAGGCAGCTGGTAATTGATGTTGGCACTTTGGTTGTAGCGCGTTGGCCTTCCCAGGTTCCGAAGATTGGTGATGATGGTATCGCGCTTGTCCTCGGTGTCGATGGCCCCAAATGGTTCATCCACGCGCGTCGTCATGCCAGCATCAAACTCCAGTTTCAACGAGCGCGTGAGGTCGTAGCGCATGTTGTAAAAGCGGTTGAAGGTGAAGTTTTTGTTGAACGTAGGCTGGATGCCCATGCCCCCTTCGGCATTGTTGCGCAATTGGGTGGTTTGGAGTAGGCGGTCGAGGTCGGTACGCACGCTCAAACTTTGCGGCAGGTAAAAGAAGTTGAAATCGCGGATCCAAGTGGCGCCTTTGCCTTTGAACGCTCCTATTTTGGCAAAAGGACGCACGTTTTTGGGCTGGTGACTGAAGTTGTAGCCCAGGCTACTGCGGTAGGTTTTGACCGAATTGTAGGCGATGAAGGGACTGCGGTTGTAGTTTTCGGAGTAAGAGAGCGTTACGTTGAAGTTAGAGACATCCCAAGGCATGGGTTTTTTCTTACTCGTACGCATTTTTTGCACGTTGGTAAAGTTGATGGCCCGCCGCAGCATGTAAGTTTCGGCAGCGCGCACCACCGAGTCGCGGGCAACAGGGTCTTCTACCCCTTCTAGCAAGGTGCTGAGGAGGATGTCGCCATCGATGGGATTAAATTCTGGACGACTAAAGCCCTCCCCAAAACCAAAATACATGGGGATGCGCAACCCCATTTTTTCTGGGAAAAACTTGCCAAGTTCAAAGGTTGAGGCAATGTCGTACTGCAGGATGTCTTCCCGCGAGCGGTCGCTCACCTTGCTCTCAACACCACCAAAACCTACGGTTTTACGCAGGCCGGTAACGTTTACGGTGCCAAAATCTGCTAAACGCATGTTCACCATGCCGGTAGCGGCCCAGCCATCGCGGTTGTCGAATTCGGTGAGGCGGAGCTCGTTGAACCAAACTTCACCGCATTTTTCGAGGCCGTCGTCGTTGCGGCCAGGAGCAGCTTTGGGATTGCGCACACCCAGCATGATGGTTTGGATGTTGCTCAAATTGGGGTTGCCAAGGATGGTGATGCGGTGGCCGTTCGCCAAATTAACGGTAAACGGTAAATTTAATGGCCAGGCAGCATCGTTACGCATTTGTTTGGCACGATTAAGCTCAGCAAAAGTAATGTTGATGCGGTTTTCAACGGGCCAAATGAGCTCGGGGTCTACGATGCTGGGTGGGGTGAGCACCAGCGGCTGCTCGTATTCGTAGTAGTTTTGCACGTAGTCGTTGCCCAAACGCATAAAGCCAGTTACATCTCCATCGCGCATTTCGCTGTTTTCGGCACTTTCGGCATGTATAAACATCTCAATGCGTTTGTAGGCGCGGATGTCGAAGCGGGTGTTTTTAAAAGCGGCCCGGGCATCCCCATCTCGCAAATTACAGTAGCGCAGCTGCAAGGCCTGCTCGTTGAGTTGCTGGAAATTGGTGGTGAATACGTTGGTTACGCGCAAAATGCCAGGAGGCACCACGTAAGGAATGGGCTGGCGGTTACCGTTTTCCTCAATGTTTACGGTCGAAAGTAAGAAGAGGGTGTTTTGGTCGCGGTCAACGGGTACATACTCGCCGGGCATCTGCAAATCGCTGAGGTAACGGCGCCAGTCGGTACGCACGAGCTGCAAACTGGCAAAGCGGCACACGATGCTGTCGTCGAAACCGGTCATGTACATGCGGATGAAGCGCACGGATTTGTAGTCGAGCACGTTGCCAACACGGCGGTCAGGACTCTGAATCGGCACCCGGAACTGGTACCATTTTACTTCGGCACTGGTGTTGTTGCGCAGCTGTACGGTGGAATTGAAGATGTCGTTGATGTAATTGCGGCCAATCACCATGTCGACTGGCCGCATGCTGATGCGGTATTCGAAATAATCTTCGGCTTGGGTGAGGGTATTGTCGAAGTTGATGTCTTCGGTGTTGGGCAAGTTGGTGGCGGAGGTGGGGTAAGGCTCGGGCGACTGTTGGTCAGTGGGGGAATTGCCTTCTAGGCCGTTAAAAAGCTTGTAACGCTGCAATACGCCTAATCTGGCTGCGTCAAAATCGCTGCCGCGGTAGTGGTGGTAATTGTCGTTGGCTGGGTCCTCTAAGGCGCGCTGGTAGGCTGCCGAACCGGCACCAAAGGCTTGCTCGAGCTGCTGCAGGTAGTCGGCAAAGAAGAGGGCTTCATTGGCATCTCCTAAGCCATCTAGGCCCACATCTTGGGTTTCGCGCGAGGCTGGGTCGTTGTCGAAGGCGTTTACCAATGGAATGAGCCGCGGCACGATGCCCCAGGTAGTGGTATCTACTTGGCCAGTACCATCCGGCCGTGGTAAGCCGTTTTCAAACGAGCGGCGGCCGTCTTTCAGGACGTCTTCCGATACGTTGCCGAGGTTGATGAAGAGGTCGCCACCCGTGTGATTGGGTTTGTAAATGAAGGGATCGAGCATCCAAAACTCTAAAAACTCAATGTTAGCGGCTTCAAAGTCGTTGGTTTCGATTTTGCGCTGCACCCCGCCCCAGCGCGAACGCGGGTTGTTGAGGGAGCCATCGGCCGCCACACCTGCCGAATAGGCGCTGGGCAGCACGTCGAAGTTGTATTGTCCTTTTTGATCTGGGTAATAAGCCAAATCGAAGGTAGGGATGGTTTGCGGCTGGTTGTTGGCGAGCTGTTTGTTAGGAAACACCTCCTGCTCTAAAACCTCACGGGTGTAGTGGTTCGATTTAGCGTCTAAATCGGTTCGCAAATGCTCTGGTGTAATGGGGGCATTGCGGAAAAAGAGGGGGTCGATGTTGTACCAGTTGAGCTTGGCGCGGTTAAAGCCGTATGCGAGGTTGTTGCGCAGCGCGGCCTCCTGAAAGGTGCTCGGCGTACTGGCAATTTGCCATTGCGAAAAGCTTTTGAGCTCGAAATTGCTTTCTGCCGCTTCAAAATCGTCGATGTAGGAGATGCCGCCGCCTTCGCCGATGGCACGGGCGTTGCCAGGGAGCAAACGGGCATACTCAGCCGTCATTTGCACGGAGGATATTTCTTTGGTGCTTAAAAAAGGCAGCTTATCCACCAGTCGGGTGATGAATTTGCTTTCTTTTTGGGCGCTCATGTCTAAGCCAATCATGGTATTGCGGATGGGCTCGTCGCCTTGGTTGACCTTTGGCGTTATCGGGCGCTCGTTGAGGTGCAAGAGCGTGGCACCGAGGTTTACATCGCGGTTGAGGCGGTAATCGAAGCGGGTGGCAGAGAGGGTGCGGGCCGTGGCCTGGAAAAGCGGGTTGTTTTCGAACTGCACATTGATTTGCTCGCCGGAGCTGAGCAAACTGGGGTTGATGATTTTTACTCTTCCCAGGGTGTAATCTACCGTAAAATCGGTGCCTTCGGTGAGCTGCCGCGTGCCGGCCGTAACTTGCACCGAGTTGGGGGGAATGTTCATGGCGCCGAGGTTGATTTCGGAGCCGGAGGCCGACTGGTACTGTCCAATGAGCCGGAAGCGGTTGAGCTCAGGGAATTGCTGCGCCCAAGCTTTGGTGCTGTCGTAAAGCGGCTGAAAGACGTATTTACGCTTGATGGCTTCGGGCGTCGGGCCGGCCGCATCGAAGGCGATGTTTAAATCGCGACCAAAGGGCTCGATGGTCGGAAAGATGACCCTGCCGCGCTGCATATCGATGGTGATGTTGGGCACAAAGTCGTATATGCCGTCGGGTTGTGGCTCGAGTTGGGTGTTGAGGCGGTCGAGACCAAGCACCTGAATCAGCTGCTTGCCTGCTAAACTGCCTTCTGGCACAAAGTTTTTGTTGCCCGTAAGCACGTCGTTGTACACCACGTTGAGGATAAAATCCTGCTGACTCAACTGAAAAGCGTTCAGCGAGTAAATGTTTTTCATCATCAAATCCCAAATGGGCAAATCGGTGCGGATGGTGGTGCCTTTGAGGAGCTTGAGGAAAAGTACTGAAGGGGCGTCCTGCTGCGAAGGCACTTCTTGCGAAAATTCACCTACCCGGTACAAAACGCCGTTTACGGTGTATTCGTAGGCCACGGCAAGCACCTCGTCGTTGTTGAGGGCCGCGTTTAACGATACATAGCCCAAAAGCGGATGGAAGGTGTACTGGTTTTGTTCGAGTTTGCGGGCAAATGTCACCTCGTAATCGGCCGCATTGCGCAGGTTGGAGAAGGGAAAATTGCCTTCTAAAACGTCTAGCAGGGAATTGGAGAGGCGGGCGTTGGCGTTGCCAGGACTGATTAACGCGTTGTAGAGGTTGTTGGCTTCGTTGCGGGGAAAAGGACCGCCGCCGCTCGATTGCAGGTTGTTGTTGTTGGGATTGGTTTCGCCGAGGTCCATAAAGCCCACCACGTCGCGCACGTCGGCGCTGATTTGGTTGCGGTTGGTTACCCAAACTTCTACCCGGGTAATGACTACATTGGAGCGAATCACAGGCAAAGTGGCCATGGCGGCATTGTACTGGTCGCGGAAGTGCTGGGCGAGGAAGAAGTGGCGGTTGGCGTCGTATTGGTCTACCGGGATGTCGAAGCGCGTGGTTTGCGCACCGCCTTGCACTGCCACGGATTGGGTTTGGCCGCGCTGCTGCGACATGACGGTGGTTACCCGCAAGCGCCCAAACTGCATTTCGGCTTTGATACCGAACAAGCTTTGGCTGCCTTGGATGAGGGCCGAGCGTAGTGGCAGGTTTACGTTACCTACTTCTATTTTTTTGATGATTTCATCCTCAAAACCTGAGTACTCCAACTTCATTTGGTTTTCGAAGTTGAAAACAGCTTGGGTGTTCTGACTGGCATTGAACTTTAGTTTCTCCCCAATGGCGCCTTGTACGGTCATTTGGATGTTCATGTCGAAGTCGAAATTGCCAATGCGCCGCTGCTGCACGGTGAGGTTGGGGTTGTCGATGTAGTTGGAGTTGCCAGCAAAACGCAATTCGGCCGAGCCCTGGGGCCGAATATCTACGAAACTGCCGCCAAAAATTTTATCGAATACCTTGGGGCCAACGTAAATTTTGGGGATGATGCCTTCGCGTTCAATGTTGCCGGATGTTTGCCCGCCAGTACGCTCTTTCCAATAGGCTTTTTTGTTTTTTTCACGTTCCCAGCGCAGGTATTCTTCGTACGACAGCGGTGTGCCTTCGCCGATAAATACGTCACCTATTTTTTCGCGCAGGATGTAGCGGCCCGAAATGGGGTCGTACTGCACCACTTGGGTGGTGGGCCGGTTGAGGTTTAGGGGATTGCGGGTGCGGTTGAGCGGGTTCTGACTGTCTTGCATCGGATACGGCAAGCCCGTAGAGGTACTGTCGCCGCCCGGAGTGGATTGTCCGTGCGCCCCGCCCTGCCCCAAAACGCAACAAGCTGCTATCAAAACCGATAGCAGCCTGAAGGTAGTCAGACTTGTTGGCCTGATTGTCAAGCCATATCCCCGCAATAATCTCACTTTACACGCTTCTTAAGGCCTTCTTTATGAGCTCTTCCACGGTGAGGGGTCCAGCTGCTTGTTGCACCATTTGAGTTAGTATTTTTTCCATCTGTGGCCGCGGGAAACCCAGCGTAACCAAAGCCATTAACGCCTCTTCTTTGATATTATTGCCAACGCTCAGCACGGCACTGCCTTCTAATCCTGCCAATTTGTTGAATTTATCGCGGAGTTCTAAAATCAAACGCTGGGCGGTTTTGGGGCCCACCCCTTTGATGCGGCGAATATCGGCTTCGTTGCCGCTGGCAATGGCGCGCTGCAGTTCGTCGGGGGTGGCGTAGCTGAGGATGGTGCGGGCGGTGTTCGGACCAATGCCTTGCACGCTGATCAGGAGCAAAAACACTTCCTTCTCTAACAAATTGGCGAAGCCATACAGCACCTGTGCATCTTCGCGCACGCTGAGGTAGGTATGTAGTTTTACCGCTTCACTGTCGCCGAGCTGGCCATAGGTGTACAGCGAAATGTTTACTTCATAGCCCACGCCTTGCACATCGACGATAAGTTGGGTCGGGTTTTTAAAGAGGATGCGGCCGCTGAGGAAGGCGATCATGTGGTTTGCTGCCCCCGGGTTTGGGCATCCACCACGGCGATGGTTACCATGTTCACAATTTCACGCACGCTGCTGCCGAGTTGGAGGATGTGGACGGGCTTTTTGAGGCCGATCAACACGGGACCAATGGCTTCGGCGGCACCAAAACTTTGCAGCATTTTGTACGACATATTGGCGGAGGCCAGGTCGGGGAAGATAAAAGTATTGACCTGATGGCCTACCAGTTCGCTGAACGGGAAATTTTCGGCGAGTAATTCGTTCTTGATGGCAAAATTGGCCTGCATCTCTCCATCTACTAACAAACCAGGGTAGCGTTGTTTGAGGATGGCGGTGGCTTGGGCCATTTTTTTAGGCACTTCACCCTCTACCGAGCCAAAATTGGAGTAGCTGAGGAGGGCAACCACCGGTTTTTGACCAAGGCGCTTTACGGCATTAGCCGTTGAAATGGTGATTTCCACGATGTCTTCGACCGTAGGATTCGGCGTTACCGAGGTGTCGGAGAAGAAATACTGGCCTTGTTTGGTAAGCATGATGTACATGCCTGAAACGCGACCAATGCCTGGCTCGGCGCCAATGACTTGTAGCGCCGGCGACATGGCGTGGGCGTATTTGCGGGTGATGCCCGATACAAAGGCGTCGGCTTCGCCGGCTTCTAGCATCATGCAGCCGTAATAACTGCGGTTCATGAGCAATTTGCGGGCGTCGTACAGGGTAACGCCTTTGCGCTTGCGTTTTTCAAAAAGGCCTCTTGCATATTCTTCAAAGCGGGGGGTGGCTTTGAAGGGATCGATGATCGGCATGTGACTGATGTCGAGGCCGTTTTCTTCCGCAATTTTGAGGATGAGCTCTTCGTCTCCCAATAGAATAGGCTTGGCAATGCCTTCGTCGCTTACAATTTGAGCGGCTTTGAGCACTTTGAAGCTGTCGGCATTGGCAAAAACCACCTTTTTAGGGTCACGCTTGGCTTTTTGCGTGAGCAGGTTCATGAACTTATCATCTAAACCCAAGCGTTTTTTGAGCTCTAGCTGGTAGGCATCCCAATTGGTGATGGGGTTTTTGGCCACGCCCGAGTCCATGGCGGCCTTGGCCACCGCCGGCGATACGGTGTAAATGAGGCGCGGGTCGAAGGGCTTGGGGATGATGTAATTTTTGCCGAATTGGATGTTTTTTTCGCCGTACACGAGGTTTACCACTTCGGGAACGGGGGTTTTGGCGAGTTGGGCCAGGGCTTTTACCGCCGCGAGCTTCATCTCTTCGTTGATGCGCGAGGCCCGTACGTCGAGGGCACCCCGGAAAATGTAAGGGAAACCGAGTACGTTGTTTACTTGGTTAGGATGGTCGGAGCGACCGGTAGCCATGATGATGTCTTCGCGGGCGGCCATGGCCAGGTCGTAGGCGATTTCGGGGTCGGGATTGGCGAGGGCGAAGACGATGGGATTCGGCGCCATGGAGCGAATCATGTCCTGACTCACCACATTGCCTTTACTCAGGCCAATAAATACATCGGCGCCCGCCATGGCCTCTTCCAAAGTGTGGAGGTCGGTGGTGGTAGCGAAATAGCGTTTGTTTTCTTCTAGGTTTTCGCGGTCGGCCCTGATCACGCCCTTAGAGTCGAGCATGATGATGTTTTTGCGGTCGGCACCCAAGGCTTCAAACAAACGGGTGCAGCTGATGGCCGAGGCGCCCGCGCCGTTGATCACGATGCGTACGTTTTTAAGCTCTTTTTCGGCCAGTTCCACGGCATTGAGCAGGGCGGCACTCGAAATAATGGCGGTGCCGTGCTGGTCGTCGTGCATCACCGGGATGTTCATCTCTTCTTTCAGTCGGCGCTCGATTTCAAAACACTCGGGTGCTTTGATGTCTTCGAGGTTAACGCCGCCAAATGTGGGTTCCATGGCCTTTACCGTGGCCACAAACTGATCCACGTCTTTTACGTTGAGCTCAATGTCGAATACGTCGATGTCGGCAAATATTTTGAAGAGAAGTCCTTTGCCTTCCATCACGGGTTTGGAGGCTTCGGGACCGATGTCACCAAGACCTAAAACCGCGGTACCGTTGCTGATTACGGCCACAAGGTTGCCTTTGGCAGTGTATTTATAGACGTCGTCGACGTTTTTTTCGATTTCGAGGCAAGGCTCGGCCACGCCAGGCGAATAGGCAATGGCGAGGTCGCGTTGTGAATTGGTGGGTTTGCTGGGAATGACCTCAATTTTCCCGGGGCGACCTTGACTGTGGTAGTCGAGGATCTCCTTAGTCCGTGCTTTATCTTTCATTGCTGCAAATGTAAGAAAAGCGGGGGATTAATGATTTATGATTTGCGATGGCTTTAGCGCTACACCGGGCCGGTGGGGGGGGGTCGAAGGTGGTCCCTGAGCGCGAAGCAGTCGAAGGTGGTCCCTGAGCGCGAAGCAGTCGAAGGGCGGGATTTTTTTACCGCAGAGGACGCAGAGGACGCAGCAGCGGTCCCTGGGGTTCGACGGCCGGTCCCTGAGCGCGCAGCAGTCGAAGGTGGTCCCTGAGTTTATCGAAGGCGGTCCCTGAGCGCGAGGCAGTCGAAGGGCAGTCTATTTAAACGGATACCGCAGCACGATATACAGGTGATTGATGATGTTGGTGAGCCAGCCATAGTGCTTTCTTAACACCAGGTACCGCTCTTTCCAGGCTTTTTTGTGGTGGGTGCTCGAAAGCCCATCGGCCAAGAACCTACAAACCAAACCACCGGTATGTACGGTGTTGGGCGCCTGCTTCAAACAGCGAATCATCCAGTCGATGTCGGCACAAATGCGGTACTGCAAGTCGTAGGGCAAGGCCAAGCTGCGCTTGATTACAAAGGCTTGGTGGCAAACCGACATGCCCCACTGCAGACTCCGCCAATCGAGTTTTTCGGGCGGTAAGGGCTGCCGCAAGCCTAGTTCGCGGCCATCGAGGTTTACTACCATGGCGTGACCGTAATACACATCGGCATCAGGATGCTTCGCAAACATTTCCGATATCACATGTGCATCGGCCAGGGTATCGCCGGCATTTAAAAACAGGATGTAGTCACCTGTAGCCATGGCCAAGCCCTTGTTCATAGCATCGTACAGCCCTTTGTCTGGCTCGCTCACAAAGCGCAAAGGCATGTGCTGCTGCTGTGCCTCTATCAAAGCCACCGTATGGTCGCGCGAGGCCCCATCTACCAAAACGTAATCGATGTAAGGATAATCTTGCGCCGCCACCGAATCCATGGTGCGTTGCAACACAGTTCCTGCATTAAAAGTAATGGTAACAATGCTGAGGCGGGGCTGAAACATGTGGCAATATTACGAAAAAAGACAGCCTATTAGGGGCAACAGGCGCTGCAATTTCTGAAGGTTGCGCGCAGTCATGGTAACTAACATGCCTGTTTTGGGCATGGATGGTCCATGTTGAAAAACGCTGGCCTAGGAGCAGCTGTTGAATATCAAGAACAGCACAGCCTTTTTCATCACCAGGGTACCGAAAAAACAAGGGCATGCCATTTTGTTTCGGGAAGCGAATAACGGCGCTAAGATTTTAACAACGCCTTAAAAAGACTAATGTATTGGGCGGCCACGCTGCTGAGTTGGTAGTTTAGAAGCAAATCATGCGGCCTTTTCCAGGTCTTGGCAAGGAGAAGCGCCTTTTCAATGGCTGTTGCCAAGCCTTGTACATCGCCTGTTGGCGCCAAATGCCCTGAAACCCCTTCTTGTACCATTTCGGGTATGCCGCCAGTTTCGAAACCAGCCACTACTGTACCGCAGGCTAAACTTTCTAGGACCGTATTGGGCAAATTTTCTTCCAAACTTGGGATGATAAATACGTCCGCCGCGCTGTAGGCTTGCTTCATTTGGGCGGCATTTAGTGAGCCAAGCAGCTGGACAGGAAACGGAAGGGCTGCCACCAAAGCACCATCGGCCTTGCCAGCCACGAGCAGTTCTACGCCGGCAGGAGCAGAAAGGGCAAGTAGCTTGAGGGCAGCTACCAGCTCCCCAAATCCTTTACGCGGATCACTGGCATTCATGGCGGCAAAAAGCAGGTATTTTTTATCGGGATTTAATTGGAGCGTCCTCCGCGCCACCAATCGGTCCTCGGCGGTGTAAAAATCAGTATCAATAGGATTGGGGATGTGTACCGCTTTGGCCGCCGTGTTTGTGACCAAGGCCGATTTGGCCGCTGCTGCGGTCAGCCAAGCACTGGCGCCCACCAAAACAGGGGGATTGACATTATAAAGCGCTAATTTTTGCTTGAAAACCTGATTAGATACGTCTTCGGTGCCACTCCGCCGAAGGATGGGGCAACAGCCGCAAGCAGCTTCAAATCGGGTGCAGCTGCCAGGATAATGGCATCCACCCGTAAACGCCCAATAGTCGTGCATGTGCCACACCATCGGCTTGCCCAGGGCAAAAAGCTGTTCCAGGCCTTTCATCCCTAAAAACCCGTGATTTACCCAATGGAGATTGATCACGTCGGCATTTTGAACCGCAGGATGCGCGTGCACCTCATGGCCCCACCAAGGATTAGCCGAAAAACTGGCGCCTGCTTTAAAAAGAAAGCGCTTGTTCCACGCGTATTGTAAGTCTTTCAACAAAGCATCCAACTTTTTACGCTCGGGAGCAATTTCAACTACAAAAGCGCGCTCGCCTTTTTTTTCCATTACCAAAACGCGTACTTCATTTCCGGCTTGTAGCAAGGCTTCGGCCAATCGCAAACAGGCAATGGCAGCCCCACCGGCTTGGTCTGATGTGGATAGCAGCGTTATTTTCATCCCTTTTTGCGAACGAGGGTAACGTTATTGAAATAAAGGGTGTCGATTTTAGGAAGTACTAAAAGCAACACGCTCCATAAGAGGGTAAAAGGGGCAATCACCACCATGCCGTACAGGAGGCGGAGGTATTTGTGGGTCGGACCAAGATTGAACAAATAAAGGTTCCATAGTTGGGCGATTACCACGGCAAAATGGGCGTCTTTTTTGCTTTCTAAGATTTCGAAGCCATGCTTTTCGAGCAGGTAGTGCAGGCCAAACGACGAATACCTGCCAAAGTCGTAGGGCACCTCATGCTCGTCCCAAACAAATGGAACCACAAAAAGGCCTTTTCCTCCAGGTTTTAATACCCGGTGTATTTCCTTGAGCGAGTCTTCGAGGTCAAAAACATGCTCAAAAACCTCACTGCTGAAACAAGCATCAAAAGTATGGTCTTCGAAAGGAATAACTTTCCCGTCGTAATACACATCCACTTCTTCGTTTTCGTGGCTGTGTCCGCTTTGCTCTACATCGAGACCAATGTACTCATCAACAGAAAAAAGGGACCGATAGGCCTTCGAACCGCATCCAAAGTCCAATAATTTGCCTTTTAGGGCTGGTGCGGAGCTTGCAATGGACTGGTAAATACGCTTTCTAATGAAATAAAAGGGATTGAAAAAAATCCCAATCAGGCCAGGATTGAAACTTTGCTGCTTGTAAACGCGATTTAAGGATTGTAAGATGCTCATGCTCGGTAGGCGTAAATATTGGTTTGGTAGTCCATGTTTTTATCCAATTGGCGGTTCACCAAAGGCATCTTTCTGCGGTTTTGCGTCATTAAATAATACCTAAAGCCGGTTTTTTCGAGAATACCAAGGATTTCACCCAAGTTTTGTGCCTCTTTTGGATAGCTGTGATACTCAATGAATAAGTGCTGTACATGGCCCAAAGCAGGCGCGATGTGCGGAAGCAAAGCACTTTCAGCGCCTTCGATATCGATTTTTAAAAAATCTATGTGTTTTTCTTGCTCGAGCACTTTGCGGAGGTCAATGGTTGGTACGTTCACTGAATGGCTGGCACCGCCGGCAAGTACGGAGCCGCCATCTACATCGTGCTGGTAAAAAGCCATGGTCCCATCGGTCGTCCATACCGCTTCCCTGCGCAAAAGCAAGCCAGGATGTTGCAGTTGTTCTAAATTGTTGGCCAATAATTGACCGATTTGTGGGTCTGGTTCGAACGCCACAATGCGCGCAGTTGGATAATGGATGTGATAATACAAACAGCTCATGCCGATGTTGGAACCGCAGTCGTAAATAACGGGTGAAGGCGCGTTTGTTTCAAAATGGTAGCTGCGGTCTGTAAAAATCTCTTTGTACTGCCATATAAAGGAGGCGGCATCTGCGATTTGCCAAGCCTTGCCATGCAGTTTTGCTACAAAGCCTTTGTGCCGGGCCTTGTCGCCATAACGCAAAACCAAGCCGATAAATCTGCGGTAGTATTTATCCGTGATAAAATAGAACAGTCCTCTAAAACTAATTTCAGCCAGCAGCCTCATGCCAAATTTTGCGCATGAAGATACACAATTGTGTTTAATTACAGCCAAAACGCAGTTAATGCGTAATAAATGGCATTTGGCAAGCGCGTTGTAGTTTTGGGAATGCTTAAGTTGGTTTTTTGAATTTTGAAACCAACATGCGCCAAACTTTTCGCCCCTTGCTTGGGAACATATAATACGCAAAGGTATTGTAGTCTGCAGCCAGCTGAGGATGGCATTCAGGGTTGTGCGCTATCTCCGCCAAGCCTGCAGTGGGCAAAGCGCTGAGCTTTGTGTAAACATCGTTGGCGGTATGGGTATTGTTGCCCCCAAACCCAATGTTGCTCACCAAATTCACCTCTGGCAAAACCGTCAATTGCCGGTGCCACCAGCTGGCAAACAGCAGGGGGTAGTCCCAGGTGTTGTACTTACCTGCCAAATAACGGGCAAAGGTGCGCTCCCAAACTTTGGCATAGCGCTTTTTGGGATAGATTTGCTGCACGCCGCCCGCAGCCAGAAAGGCTGGCCAGTGTTCCATTTCTAAATCAACCTTCTCCCAACTGCGTCGCCAGCTGGCCCAGCCCCAAATGTGGGTGAGCCACGAGTAGTAGTACGAATGGGGTGTCGTGGCTGCTCCGCGCTGAAAGTTGTTGCCGCTGATCATAAAAATACGCTCATCGTCTTTGAAGCGCTCCAAAAGCGTTTCGCAATAGGGAAAAAAGCTGAGGTCGGGCAAACAGTCGTCTTCTAAGATGATGCCCATTTCTTCCTGGGCAAAAAACCAGCTGATGGCGCCGCTAACGGCCATTTTGCAGCCGAGGTTTTGCTCGCGGTAGAGGGTGTGCAAATCGCAAGGCCAGTCTACCAGCTCGCTTACCAGGGCCCGCACTTCGGCTACCGCGGCAGTCTCTAGCGGCCTCCCGCTGCGGGCAGCGTCGCAGGCTACGTAGAGCCGCGGGGGGCGCGCTTGCCGGATGCGCTCGAGCACGCGGCGGGTGGTGTCGGGACGGTTAAACGCAAGTAGTAAAACGGCTGTTTGCATGAGTAAAGCCTCGTGAGGCCACACAAAGCTAAAATTTATTGACCAAAAAGCGCATTGTAGGTCAGCAAAGTATAGCCCCAAAGCGCAAGCAGGCGATTTTTCAATTAGGTTTGCAGCATGGGCGTCATCATCAGACAAGGCTTTAAGGCTACTGCCGTCACCTATTTTGGCGTGGCGTTGGGTGCCCTCAACCTGTTGTTTTTCTTTCCGAAATTTCTCAGCGCCGAAGAAATTGGCCTGCGCGAAATCATCATCAGCGTGGCCATGAGCTTGTCGATTTTTACGCAACTCGGTCTGCACAGCGCCATGGGAAGGTTTTTTCCTTATTTTAAGGACGAAGAAAGACAGCACAATGGTTTTCTGCTGTTTTGTTTGGTGGCCGCAGGGGGTGGTTTTTTGCTGTTTGGCGGACTTTTTTACCTGCTTCGCTACCAGGTCATGGCCCTTTTTGATGCCAACGCGGCCATGGTCAACGACTTTTTGTGGCTCGTGCTGCCGGTAACGGCCTTGATGATGCTGCAGAATATATTTGAAATTTGGGCGCGACTCCATTTCCGCATCGTGGTTAACGCGCTCATTAGAGAGGTTTTTTTACGCGTCAGCCTTACGCTGCTCATACTTTTTTACGCGTTTAGTTACATCACTTTCGACCAGTTTATGCTGCTTTTTGGGTGTACTTACCTGCTAGCAGTGGTTATTTTGATTTTTTACTTGCGACACCTTGGGGTGTTGTACCTGCAGCCCAAATTTGTGCAGATCGACCCCAAGCTGCGCCCTCAGCTGCTTCGGTTTAGCCTCTGGATGATGATTGGCGGTGCCGGTGTGGTCATCAACGAGCGCATCGATGGCATCATGTTGGCGTGGCTGGCTGGCTTGTCGATGACGGGTATTTATGCCATCAGTTTTTTCATCGGCACCATCATCGACATGCCGCGGCGGGCAGTAGGCCAAATCGCTAGCACCTTGGTGGCGCAGCAATGGAAAGATGGCGACTTTAAGGCCATGGGCAAGCTGTACAAGCAAGCCAGCCTGAACCAGCTGATCTTGGGCGGCTTGTTTTTTATCCTCGTTTGGGGTAACATCGACGCGCTTTTCAACCTCATCCCTAACGGCGATGTTTTCAGGGCTGGCAAATGGGTGGTGTTTTTCATCGGCATGGCCCGCCTCGTCGACATGGCCAATGGCATCAACAGCGAAATCATCCTCAATTCGCCGTATTACCGCTTTAATCTAGGATCCATCCTCTTCTTGGGGTTCATTTCTTTCGGCACCAATTATGTCATGATTCCACTTTACGGCTTAGTGGGTGCTGCGGCGGGCTCTACGCTGTCTATATTGCTGTTTAATGTGCTCAAAGGCGGCTTTATTTATGCTAAAGTAGGCATGCAGCCCTTCGAAAAACGCACCGCGCAGGTCGTTTTACTGCTGCTGCTTTGCTATGGAGCGGGCTATTTTTTACCGGCGCCACAAAGCGATTTTTGGTCGAGCGTGAGCAACATCGCCCTGCGCTCAACAGTGATGGGGATTTTGGTGGTTGCAGGCGTGTATAGATTCAGGCTTTCCGATGAGCTCCATGAGTTGCTCAGCAGACAACTGGCGCGTTTTGGCAAGGTGAAATAGAGGGGTTTGCCTGGCCTTAATGACCATCAATACTGCCGATAAAGCCCTTTTGCAGCCGGGAATGGTGCACTACTTCACCAACTCCACCGAGCCAATGATGGCCTCCAGCTCCCGCAGTAACTCCCGCTTTTTTTCTTTGGGGTAGTACACAAAGCCTTCCAGCTCTATCAGCATGCCGCGCTTGGCGTCGTAGCCGGTGAGGTGCACAAAAGGCCCGCCCATAAAGTCGTTTTCTACCTTCCACAAACCGCGCTGCAACAGGGCGTACTCGCCAGCAAAACTGCTCGCAAAGGTGTCGGGCGGGGCAAGGTATTCGGTGGTGTACCAGGAGCCTTCGAGTGGACCGGGCACCTGGGCGCGGGTTAGGCTGTCTTTGTAAACCAGCACGGCTGCTGCACTGAAGTCGCTTTGTTGTACGTAGGGCCGGGTGCTGAGCAAAAGACTGAGGGTTTTGTCGGCGTCTTCACGACTCACCCACACAAAATTGCTTTCGGCTACCCGCAGTTTGTAGGACTTAGGCAGGGTAAGCTGCAGGCCCAAGCTGTCGGCAATGAGCGCTTCCAAAGCGGTATGCCGGGGCTTGGCTTTGATGGCTGCGATCACGCGGTTGAGCTCTTTTTGGCGCAGATAAGCCAGCATTTCGGCGCGTTTGCGCACCACGGCGCGGGCTAAACTGGCGTCATCCTTGCCAATGAGGTACAGCACCTGCTGCCCGCGGGCCCAGCGATTGGCGCTTTCTACAAATACAAAGCTGCTGTCGTTGAGCTGGTCGGCTTGCCCCCGCTCCCCGAGCAAGTCGCGGATGTAGCGACTCGTTTTGGAGTCGTTTTCGAGGGTGGTTACCAGCAAAATGGTGCGGTATTTTCGGGTAATGGCGTTAAACTTGCTTTCATCGAAGCGGATGATGCGAAACCAAGGCTCGGCCTGCGGTAGGCCCACTTGCTCGCTGCCGTAGGTTTTACGGATTTCGAGGCCGGAGGCACCTGCCCAAACCTCGTCGTCGCAGACCACTATCAGCTCGCCCGGACTCCCAACTGCCTCGGGCAGCGATTCGGCGTTGAATTCGCCTGTGCCGCAACCCGCCATTGCGGCTATTAAACCACAAACACTAACAAAGAGCCGCCATTGCTTCATCCCAGCAATATTTTGAGCTTTTGTCCGGGTTGAATTTTAGCGTTTTTATTCAGGTTGTTCGCCTTTAAAAGCTCGGTTACCGTTACCTCGTAACGCTGCGAAATCGACCACAAGGTGTCGCCTCGTTTAACGGTGTGCTCCGAGGTTTTGTTCTTTTGCAGCGTCTGTGTGTTCTTTTCTTCCTTGGCTTTGGCCTGCAGCTCGGCAGCAGTTTTGGCCTGTGGTTCAACGGTGGTTTGGCCACCAATAACGCTATCGGCTGAGGCTAAAAGCACCGTGGTATCTTTCAAAGCGCTTGCAGGAAGGGAAGGCTTGGGCTTCGCTGGCTGCTGCACAATCATCGGTTTAGACTTCGGTGCGGCTACTTTCTTTTCAATTTTCAGGCTTTGGCCAATGCGGACCGTACTGCCTGAAATCTTATTCCATCGTTTCAGCTCATTCACCGTAACCCCATATTTACTAGCAATTTTACTGAGGGTTTGGCCTTTGGTTACCTTGTGCCTTATCACCCTAACTTCGGGTGCCGCAACTTCATGCACTTGCGAAGAAGCCAGCAGCACAGGCAAGCTGTCGTGCTGGGCCAGCATGTTGCTGTCGAGTAAAGCCGGCGCCGGCTGCAAATAAGCTTCCATTATATCACGCCTGCGCTCATATTCTACAACTTTGCTGGCGGGAAGGCGCAAAGTGTAACGATCAAAACTTTTGGGAATAAATTGCTGCTTCAGTTGCGGATTGAGCAGGGCCATGGCCGCAGGCTCCATATCGAGTAAGCTGCCAAAATATTGGATGTTCACAGGGCCTTGTACTTGCACGGTGTCAACATCGTGCGGCAAACTGATCAGCGGTGTGGCGTACAAATTGTGCTCGGGCGCATACGTCATCACGTAGGTTACGGCAATAAAAGCAGGCACATAGCCCCGCGTTTCTTTGGGGAGATAAGGCATCAGGTCCCAATAACTCGTTTTACCACCAGAGCGGCGAATGGCTTTGTTTACGTTGCCAGGACCACAATTGTAGGCCGCCAATACCAGTAACCAGTCTTTGTAAACCCGGTATAAGTCCTTTAAATACAGCGCGGCAGCATTGGATGCTAGCCAGGGGTCGCGGCGTTCGTCTACATAGAAATCTACGTCGAGACCGTACATTTTGCCTGTGCCGTACATAAACTGCCAAAGCCCAGTGGCACCGGCTTTGCTCACGGCGGTGGGGTTAAGGGCCGATTCTACGATGGCCAAATATTTTAACTGATGGGGAAGCTGGTGGCGCTCCAAGGCCTCTTCAAAAATGGGGAAATAGTAGTTCGACAGCCCCATCGACCGCTCCAATAAAGTCCTGCGGCGGTTGGCATACAAGTCTATAAAGGCCTTTACATGCTCATTGTACGCCAAGTTCATGGGCGAGGGAAGGTGGGCAATGCGGTAAGCGATAACAGAATCGGGGTATTGGGGCACTTCGTTGGCACGAAAGCCGTATTTGTTGTAACTACGAACCTCTTGGGTGCGTTTTTTTTGATCGAAGAAGGTGAGGTGCACCAGGCTGTCGAGAGCGCTGATAATTTGTTCGTTTTCTTCGTCGAAACTGGTGGTGGTGTTGGTTACGGGGGATTGCGCCAAAGCGGGCAGCCAGCCGATAAGCAACAACAGGACCAATTTGGGCTTATTCAACATGCTTGCAATTTAGTGGGTAAAGATAGGGGATAACGGGCATACAGACAAGAAATTGTCGTGCGCATCGGATGCAGCAGCCGAAGGCGGTCCCGGGTTCAACGGCCGCGGTCCCTGAGCGCGAAGCAGTCGAAGGGCTTTTTTTACCGCGGAGGACGCTGAGGACGCAGCAGAGGTTGCTGAGTTCATCGAAGCATCGAAGCCGGTCCCGGGTTCGACGGCCGGTCCCTGAGCGTTCATGCAGCGCAGCGGAATGAACAGTCGAAGGGCACCCACCGGGCGCAGCAGTCGAAGGGCAGCAGCGTTGCTGAGTTCATCGAAGCATCGAAGGGCCTGCTCGTTTGTTAAATCATGTGTTTTAATCACAACCAAATTAATTTATCGATAACATGCTGTTTTGATCATAATGGACTGGCTTTTAGACTAAACCACCAAAAAACTGAAAAACCATAATGCGGCTTAATCATTAAGTTTTGATTAAATATTGAAATAAGTGAAAAGCCATGCCGTTCTTAATGTGTGAAGTTTTATTTTTGCGGCATATTACAAAACCTAACCATTGAAAAGATTTCCGTTTTGGTCACGCTGTTGTAAGCAAACACTCCTCGCTTGGATGGTGCTTGTCAATTTGTCGTTTGTCAATGCCCAAGGCCCTGACACCTATGAGGCCTACGACGAATACAAAAACTTGGTTTTTACTTTGGTGCTGCAGCCAGATAAAACCTACACTTTTAATGAAAATTTTTTGGATGGCAGCGTCTGGAAGGACGAGGGTACTTGGGTGCAAATCAGAGAGCAACGCTTGCTAACCTCCAGCAAAAAGACCAAAAGAGCGCACAACTACCTTACCTTTAAGTCAAGCTTCAAATTTAAAGGCGATGCCTTTAAAGTGGTGGGAGATACCCTTGTTTATGCAGGCAAAGGCAACCAAAAAGCCAACGACTATTTCAAAAAACTCCAGATCGTTAAAGTCAAAAAGGACCTCTAAATGCTCTGGAAGGGGCTTTTTAAGGCCACACAGAACAGCCTAGCACACCATTTCCCATCTCCCAAGCCACTCCCGGCGCCCCCCTGCGGTTTAGGCGCTGCGTGAACAGACTTCGCTTGTTACGCCATCTAGCCGCAGCCACAATCAAAAATGCCTCCAACCAACTTTAGCTTATCTACACAGGATGCTGCCGAGGTAAACGCAGCAAGCTGTCTGTTGTCTATATTTGCTGCATGTACACTGCTCACCCCACCGCTGTAATTGATGCCGGCTGCCAAATTGGAGCAGGCACTAAAATATGGCACTTCAGCCATGTAATGCCGGGCGCCACCATCGGCGACAATTGTAATATTGGTCAAAACGTGTTTATTGCTAGCAATGTGCAGGTAGGACAAGCAGTTAAAATTCAAAACAACGTCAGCTTGTACGGCGGCCTGATCATTGAAGATGAGGTATTTTTAGGCCCAAGCTGTGTATTTACCAACGTTATCAATCCGCGTGCCGGGGTAAACCGCCGCAACGCGTATCAAACCACCCGCATCAAACGGGGCGCCACCATTGGGGCCAATGCCACCTTGGTTTGTGGCAACGACATAGGCGAATATGCGTTTGTGGCCGCCGGCGCCGTGGTTACCAAACCGGTATTGCCGTATGCCTTGGTGATGGGCTGTCCTGCCGTGCAAACCGGCTGGATGAGCGCCCTCGGGCACAAGCTCCACTTTAACGAAAAGGGCGAGGCAACTTGCGACGAGTCAGGACAAACCTACCGTTTAACCAACGGACAAGTCTACCCGGTTATATGAGCCTTCCCACTGCGCCCATCCGCTTTGCCATTGTAGGCCTCGGTCACATCGGCAAGCGCCATGCCTACATGGTGCAACAGCACCCAGAGGCCGAGTTGGTGGCAGTAATCGACCCTATCAACCCGCAATTCGACCCCAGTATCCCGTACTTTGAACGGCTTGACGACTACTTTTTAAACGGACCCACAGCCGATGTGCTCACCGTAGCCACCCCAAATGGCTTGCACGTGGCTCAAGCCCAACAGGCCATTGCGCAAGGGTTGCATGTGGTGGTAGAGAAGCCCATCGGACTGCGGAGCAGCGAGGTAGAGCTGCTCCTCCAGCAGGCACAAACGGCCGGCAAACAGCTTTTTCCAGTGATGCAAAACCGCTACTCGCCCCCCAGCCAGTGGATCAAAGGCGTGATGCAGGCGGGTTTGTTGGGAGAAATTTACCTCGTACAGCTCCATTGCTTTTGGAACCGCGACCAGCGTTATTACCTGCCCAAAGGCTGGCACGGCAGCGCGCAGCTCGACGGAGGCACGCTCTTTACCCAGTTTTCGCATTTCATCGACACCTTGTATTGGTTGTTGGGGGATGTGGAGGAGGTTTCTGGACAAATGCGCAGTTTCAACCATGCGGGCTTAACCGATTTTGAAGACAGCGGTCTGCTCCAATTTCAGCTGGCCGGTGGCGCACTCGGCAGTTTGGCCTTCAGCACCTCGGTGCACGACCAAAACTTTGAATCGAGTATCACCTTGATTGGCGAAAAAGGCACGGTGAAGTTGGGCGGGCAATACATGGACCAAGTGGTTTACTGCCACATCCAAGGGTATGAAATGCCGGTGTTGCCGCCTACCAATCCTGGCAACGACTACGGCCACTACAAAGGTTCGGCGGCCAATCATCAATACGTAATCGAAAATGTGGTAGATGTGTTGCGCGGCCGCGCGCCCATTACCGTAAAACCCGAAGAAGCCCTAGCCGTAGTTCGAATTATCGAACAGATGTATGCCTCAGCTGCTGCGTCCTCCGCTGCGTCCTCTGCGCCCTCCGCGCCCTCCGCGGTAAAAAAACCCTAACTCCCGCCCCTTCGCTAAAGCGTCCTCCGCGTTCTCTGCGGTAAAAAAAACCTAACTCCCGCCCCTTCGACTGCTTCGCGCTCAGGGACCGCCTTCGATGCTTCGCCCGGTGGGTGAGCCCCGTCGAACCCGGGACCGGCCGTGGGTGCTTCGATAAACTCAGCAACCGCTGCTTCGCCCGGCCCTTCGACTGTTCATTCCGCTGCGCTGCATGAACGCTCAGGGACCGGCCATGGGTGCTTCGATGAACTCAGGGACCACCTTCGATGCTTCGATAATCGCCAATCGAAATCGCCAATCAAAATCATAAATCCAACTCAGAAATCAGAAATCATAAATCAAAACGCTCTTACCCCCTCCACAATCCGCGCAAGCGTCTCCTCCCCCAACTCGCTATGCATCGGCAGCGACACCACGCTTTTGCACAGCGCCTCCGTTACCGGGTAGTGCCCGTGTTGCGCATAGGCCTTTTGTTCGTGCAAAGGCACTGGGTAGTAAATCATGCAGGGAATGCCCAGGGCCGTTAAATGTGCACGGAAGGCTTCCCGGTCAACGCCTTCGCCCAATTGCAGGGTATATTGGTGAAAAACGTGGGTGCTGTTGGCCGCCAAGCGCGGTGTTGTTAACCAGCTCACCTTGTTAAAAGCCTCTGTGTAATAAGCAGCTGCAGCAGCGCGTGAAGCATTGTAGCGATCGAGGTGCGGCAATTTAGCGCGTAAAATAGCGGCCTGTATGCTGTCGAGCCGGGAGTTAACCCCCACTTCGTCGTGGTAGTACTGCACACTTTGCCCGTGATTGGCAATCATGCGAATTTTATTAGCCAACACGGCATCGCGGGTAAAAATGGCGCCACCATCTCCATAACAACCTAAGTTTTTGCTAGGAAAAAAGCTGGTGCAACCGATGGTGCCCATCGTACCGGCTTTTGCTACGCGGCCGTCGGGGAAGGTGTAATCGGCGCCAATGGCCTGCGCCGTATCTTCAATAACATACAGCTGGTGCTTTTCGGCCAACGCCAAAAGCGGGGCCATATCGGCACATTGACCGAACAAATGCACGGGCACAATGGCTTTGGTGCGGGGGGTGATGGCCTTTTCAACGGCGGCCACATCAATGTTAAAGGTATGCGGATCCACATCCACCAAAACGGGCTTGAGTTGCAGCAGGGCAATTACCTCGGCGGTGGCTACGTAGGTAAAGTTGGCGGTAATCACCTCGTCGCCGGGTTGCAGACCGAGGGCCATCATGGCAATTTGGAGCGCGTCGGTGCCGTTGGCGCAAGCAATTACCTCGGCCCCGCCCAAGTAGTGGCTCAGTTCGGTTTGGAAGGCCTTTACCGCAGGACCGTTGATAAAGGCCATGCTGTCCATCACTTCTTGGATGCCATTGTCGATTTCCGATTTAATCAAAGCGTACTGCGCCTTGAGGTCTACCATGGGAACTGCTTGCATTGAATGTTTTTTTTGCAAAGATAAGGGCCTGCGGCGATTTGAAATTTGTTATTCGAAATTCGCAAATCAGAAATAGCAACGCCGCTGCCCTTCGATGAACTCAGGGACCGCCTTCGATGAACTCAGGGAACACCTTCGACTGCTTCGCGCTCAGGGACCGCCTTCGATGAACTCAGGGACCGCCGCTGCGTTCTCCGCGTCCTCCGCGGTAAAAAACCGCCCCGCCCTTCGGCTGCTGCGCGCTCAGGGACCGCCTTCGACTGTTCATTCCGCTGCGCTGCATGAACGCTCAGGGACCGGTCTGGCGATGCTTCGATGAACTCAGGGACCGCCGCTGCGTTCTCCGCGTCCTCCGCGGTAAAAAACCCCTCCCGCGTTCTCCCCGTCCTCCGCGGTAAAAAAACAAATCTCGAACCCTATCTTTACCCAATGCAACAACCCACCCTCGCCATCATCGGCCTCGGCTACGTAGGACTCCCCCTGGCTGTGGCATTTAGCAAGTTATACAAAACCATCGGCTTCGATATCGACCAAAACAGGGTGTCAGACTTGCAGGCCGGTCGCGATAAAACCCGACAAATCAGCCCCGAAGCACTGCAGGCGGCCTTCCAACAAACAACCCCTTTGCAGTTAACGGCCTCTCCCGCAGCCATACAAGAGGCGGATATATACATCGTAACCGTGCCAACCCCCGTTGATGCCCATAAAAAGCCAGATTTACGTGCCCTTTTAGCCGCCAGCAAGCAAGTAGGCGCCTGCTTGCAACGAGGCAACCTGGTGATCTACGAAAGCACCGTGTACCCCGGCTGTACCGAGGAAGACTGTGTGCCGGTACTGGAGTCGGCATCGGGCCTCAGCTTTAACCAGGACTTTTACGTAGGCTACTCGCCCGAGCGCATCAACCCCGGCGATACTGTGAACACCCTCACCAAAATCAAGAAGGTCACCTCTGGCTCTACGCCGGCCATTGGCCAGCAGGTCGATCAACTTTACAAAAGCATCATCACCGCAGGCACGCATCTCGCGCCCAGCATTCGGGTTGCGGAAGCAGCAAAAGCCATCGAAAATGCGCAACGCGATGTGAACATCAGTTTTGTGAATGAGTTGGCGCTTATTTTTGACAGGATGGGCGTGGACACCACGGAGGTGCTGGCTGCTGCCGCCACCAAATGGAATTTTTTGCCCTTTAAGCCAGGATTGGTGGGGGGGCATTGCATTGGCGTAGATCCGTATTATTTGGCCTACAAAGCCGAAAAGCTAGGTTATATTCCTGAGGTAATTCTCAGCGGCCGCCGTATCAACGACCAAATGGGCCTTTTTGTGGCGGGAAAGCTCATCAAACTCTTATCCAACAACAACGTGCGGCTAAAAGAGGCCCGGGTGCTCATTTTAGGCGTGGCTTTTAAGGAGAATTGTCCTGATATACGCAATACCAAAGTGGTCGACATTGTGCGGGAGCTCGAGTCGTATGGGGTACAAGTCCTCGTTTGGGACCCTTGGGCCGATGCGGCAGAGGTGCACGAAGCCTACGGCATTCAAATCCATACCCAACAACCCGCTGGTCGTTTTGATGGGATGGTGGTAGCCGTGGCGCACGACCAGTTTCTGCACCTCGACTATGCCGCCTACAAAGCCGCTGGCACCCTCCTCTACGATGTAAAAGGCATTGTACCGGCAGGAATTGCCGACGCAAGGCTGTAGGGGCCCTTCGACTGTTCATTTCGCTGCGCTGCATGAACGCTCAGGGACCGGCTTTGCCTGTAGCGTTCTCCGCGCACTCTGCGGTAAAAAAACCTCCCGCGTTCTCCCCGTCCTCCGCGGTAAAAACCCCGATGTACAACCCCTTGTTATATCCCTTCACATAAATTTAATCCCCCCGCATTTGGCAATACCAAAACACTTTCCGTTCTTTGTTCGTGTAAAAAAACTACTCGTTATAGCTAAGCAGCTGTGACTGAGGAGGCGAAGCCGTGTCAGGCCCAGCAACACAAAGCATACTTTGCTAAAAAGCACCAAAAAAATATTAATAACCGGCGGATTGGGTTATTTGGGATCGCACACCACCGTGGTTTTGCAGCAAGCAGGCTATGAGGTGGTGAGTGCCGACAACCACAGCAATTCACAAGCCGACGTGGCCCACCGCATAGCGCGCATCACCGGCATCCAGCCCCGCAACTACGAAATTGACGTATGCGACCGCCAAGCGCTTACCGACTTATTCGAAGCCGAAGGCCCTTTTGCCGGCGTGATCCACATGGCGGCCCACAAATCGGTAGGAGAATCGGTGGCCGAACCACTCAAGTACTACCACAACAACCTGCTCAGCTTGCTGCAAGTACTGCACTGCTGCGAGCAATTTGGCGTAGCACACCTCGTGTTTAGCAGCACCTGCACCGTATACGGCGAGCCAGCCGTGCTGCCCGTAACCGAAAACACCCCGGTAAACCCGCTGTCGCCCTACGGACAAACCAAGCTGCTGTGCGAGCAAATGCTGCAGGACTTTGTACGCACACACCCCATGCAAGCCCTCTCGCTCCGCTTTTTCAACCCAGTAGGCGCCCATCCCAGCGGCGAAATTGGCGAGCTGCCCAACGGCGTGCCCTCCAACCTGCTGCCTTTTATGGCGCAAACCGCTGCGGGACTGCACCCCTATTTACGCATTTGGGGTGACGATTACCCCACGCCCGACGGCAGCTGCATCCGCGATTACATACACGTATGCGACTTGGCCGAAGTGCACCTCAAAGCCCTCGAATGGCTTTTTGACCAAAACAGCAAGCAAGGCTTCGAAATACTCAACGTAGGCACCGGCCAAGGCATCAGCGTAAAACAAATGGTAACGGCTTTTGAGCAAACCCTCCAGGTTACCTTGCCCAAGCGCGTGCTGCACCGCAGGGCTGGCGACATTGTAACCATGTATGCCGATAGCCAAAAGGCGGCGGCCATGCTGCAGTGGGTACCTCGCTTTACCCTCGCCCAAATGGTGCAAACCACCTGGCTTTGGCAACAGAACCTGGAGCTCGCCGGCCTCGACACTAAACTGCACAGCGCAAACTAAGCATGCTTGAAACCTTAATCACTTCCAAAACCCGCATCAAGCTCCTGCTGAAATTTTTCAGCAATCAGGGCAACCAAGCCTATTTGCGGGCTTTGGCCGACGAGTTTGGTGAAAGCACCAACGCCGTGCGGGTAGAGCTCAACCGCTTGTCGGATGCCGGACTCTTGGAGTCGGAGCCAGCGGGCAACACCATCCTGTACAAAGCCAATAAAATGCACCCTATTTATGGGGAAATCCGCAGTTTGGTATCGAAATATTTAGGGTTTGATCAAATTATTGAAACCGTTTTAGAGCGTTTAGGCGATCTAGAACAGGCCGTGGTGGTAGGCGATTATGCCAAAGGCCAAGACAGCGGCGTGATTGACCTCAGGCTCATCGGACACATAGACCTCCAGTATTTAAGTCAGCTCATCCTCAAAGCCGAAGGGCTCATCAACCGCAAAATCCGGTACAGTATTCAGCCATCCGATGTTTCGGGTTTGGGCTATGACTTTGAGGGGGAGGCGCATATTGTGCTGTGGACGAAGTAATTTTGCACCGCGGAGGACGCAGATGGCGCTGAGCCTCAGCTTTCAGGCAGCACGATCAAAGTTATTAACCAAGCGCTGAAGACCAGCTAGCAGCTTTACCTCATGGAAATTGATCAGATATCCAAGTTGTAAATCTGTTAAACGCAGATAAGTAAGTAGTTGAGATTGCATTTTGGGATGAATTTCGCTTACGGCTTTCAGCTCAATGATTACCGCATCATCAACCAAAAGATCAACCCGGAGGTCATTGGCAATGATTTCGTCTTTATACACAACAGGAACCAATACTTGTGTTTTAACGATGTGTTTTCGAGACTTCAGCTCAATCTCCATGGCCTTTTGATAAATGCTTTCGAGCAACCCAGGACCAAGTGTTTTATGCACCTCAATAGCAGCGCCTACCACACTAAAGCCTATTTGATTTAGATCTTTGGAATTCATGAGCCTTCAATTTTTTGAAAAGTTAGCAGGCCCAAAACCCAAAAGCAAATGTTTACCCTATTTTTGAAAACACTTGCGCAGTTTGCGATAATTGACCCCCAACTCAGCGCCCTCCGCGCCCTCCGCGGTAAAAAAAACACTACTTCTAAAAAACCAGTAACTTTGCGTTTTATATGACCTTCGAAAGAAACATCCTACTTACCGGCGGCGCTGGTTTCATCGGCTGTCACGCTGTTAAGCATTTTGTAACAGCTTACCCAGATTACAGGATTGTTGTTTTAGACAAACTGACTTATGCTGGCAATCTTGACAACCTCAAGGAAGTTGCGGATAAGCCTAATTTTGTGTTTGTTGAAGGCGATATTTGCGATGCCAAGCTCATTGGCGACCTGTTTGCGAAGTATGAGATTAACGGGGTGATGCACCTCGCCGCCGAAAGCCACGTAGATCGGAGCATCGAAAACCCCATGGAATTCGTGATGACCAACGTTGTAGGTACGGTGAACTTGCTTAACGCCGCCGTAAAGGCCTGGGGGGAACATCCGAATGGCCCGGTGGCTGCGGTGGCTTCGGTGGCTGAGCCTGTCGAAGCCCCAGAAGCCCGAAAATACCTCTTCTACCACATTAGTACCGATGAGGTATACGGTAGTTTGGGAAAAGAAGGCTTGTTTAGAGAAGACACCCCCTACGACCCACGTTCGCCTTACTCGGCTTCGAAGGCCAGCAGCGACCACTTTGTAAGGGCTTACCACGAAACTTACGGACTGCCTGTTGTGATCAGCAATTGCTCTAACAACTACGGCCCCAATCAATACCCCGAAAAGCTCATTCCGGTGGTGATAAACAGCATCCTCCACCGCAAACCCATACCGGTGTACGGCAAAGGCGAAAACATACGCGATTGGCTGTTTGTGGGCGACCATGTAAGCGCCATGGATGCCATTTGGCACCGCGGCGCCAGCGGCCGCACCTACAATGTAGGCGGCAACAACGAATGGCAGAACATTCAGTTGGTTAAAAAGCTTTGCCAAATCATGGATGATAAACTCGGCCGTGCCACTGGCGAATCCGAAGGCCTCATCACCTACGTAACCGACCGCAAAGGCCACGACCTCCGCTATGCCATCGATGCTTCACGCCTCCGCGACGAGCTCAACTGGGAACCCAAGCAAAAATTCGACGAATACCTCAGCACCACTGTAGATTATTACCTAGCTTTATTCAAGAGCTAAGCGAATTTAAAATAGCCATAAACCCATCCGCGTCCTCCGCGTCCTCCGCGGTAAAATAAAACCACATGCGCAAATACCTCCTCCTCCTCCTCCTCACCGCCACCACCTCGCTGGCCTGGGCACAAATGCCTACCGACTTCAGCAGGGTAAAAGTGTCAGAGCTGAGCGACGAACAAATCCGCGACATCCTCAAACAAGGTGAAGCCAAAGGCCTCAGCATTACCGACGGCGAAAGCTTGGCGCTAAGCATGGGCCTGCCAGCCACCGAGGCAGCCGCCTTTAAAGCCCGGGTAGAAAGCCTCAACCAAAAAGGTTTGCCAAGCTTTACCCGCACCGTGGTGGACCCTGATACCACGCGCAACAAATTAAAACTAAGTTCGGTGGTGCCTAAGCCCGACAAAACCGACGACTCCACCCTCGTAGACACGCTGCTGCGCGAAGTGTACGGCCGCAGGTTGTTTCGCACCTCCAAGGTAGAATTAACCCGCCAAGCCACCGAAAGCAAAGCCCCCGACAACTACGTACTGGGCCCAGGCGATGAATTGGTGGTATCGGTTTTTGGCAGCTCTTATGCCAATGAGGTACTGCGCATCGACAACAAAGGCGTGGCCAAAGTAAGGGCCATGGGTAATTTATACCTCACCGGACTCAGCTTTGAAGCCGCACGCAAACTCATTCGTGCCAAGTTTTCGCAGTATTACGACCTCAACAACAACCAGCTCGAAGTAACCTTGGTGCACAGCCGGGTAATCAGGGTAAATGTAGTGGGCGATGTGGTATCGCCAGGTACCTATGAGTTTTCGGCCCTCAACTCGGTATTCAATGCCTTGGTAGCCGCGGGCGGACCCGATACCACCGGTTCGGTGCGCCAAATTGAAGTGCAACGGGCAGGCAAAGTGGTGTACCGTTTTGATACCTATGAGTTTTTAGCTGGCAAATTGAGCAACCAGCCTTTTAGTCTTACCGACCAAGATTACATTGTAGTAAAACCCCTTGGCAATGTGATTGACATACAAGGCGCCGTGCGCCGAACCGGCTTGTACGAAGTATTGCCCAACGAAAACATGACACAAGCCCTGGCTTGGGCAGGCGGCCTCAGCGGCCAGGCGTATGCCGGTAGCATCCAGCGCAATACCTTTGTGGGGGGCGCACGTACCGTTGTGGAATACGATTTACAGGCAGGCCAAGGCCTCACCGATAGCCTGCGCGATGGCGATGAGATATTGGTACGCAGCATGCCCGCCGCAGTGCGTAATGCCCTCGAAGTGGTAGGAGAAGTAAACCAGCCAGGTAACTACACCTTTGAAGCCGGCATGAAAGTAAGCAGCTTGCTGCAGCGCGCGGGCGGGTTGCCACCTACCGCTTACGGACAAAAAGCCTTTTTATCGCGGCAGCAGGCCGACTTGCGCCGCGACTTGCTGCCCATTAACCTAACCGAAATTTTAGCGGATACCACGGCTGCTGCCAATTTGCTGCTGCAGGCCAACGACAAGCTCATAGTGGTGAGCAAAAGCGCGCTGGTTGACACCTTTGCCATTGAGGTGATTGGTGCCGTACGACAGCCCGGCACCATCGAATTTGCCAATGGCATCAAACTCGGCGACGTATTGCTACAAGCCGGCGGGGTAAAAGTAGAGGCCGACGTAAAGCGCATCGAAATCATTCGCTTGGCCCTGTTCGATACCCAGGTAAAAACGGGCGCCCGCTCTTTTGCAGTAAGCATCGAAGTAAACAACGGCGAACTCAGCGGCAAAGACTTAAACCTAGCGCTCATGCCCTACGACCGGGTGTACGTACGTACCCTGGCCGATTTTTTAGCACCCGCCACGGTAACGCTGAGCGGCGAGTTTAATTTTCCGGGGGTATATGCCCTGCTCAGCCGCGAGGAGCGCATTGCCGACCTCATCAGCCGGGCTGGCGGCCTCAAACCCTATGCCTTTGCCGAAGCCGCACGCTTTTACCGCGCAACGGCGCCGGGTGGACAGGTGCTTATGGACCTCGAAAAGGCCATCAACATCAAAAGCTCCCGGTATAACTACAAGCTCACCGATGGCGACAGCTTGGTAGTGCCCGAACTCATACCTTACGTAAGCATCCAAGGCCAAGGGGTACAATACCTCAACACCACCGGCTTAAATGCCGTAAATGCACCCTACCGACCAGGTTTACGCGCCCACCGCTATGTTAAAGGCTATGGCGATGGCTTCAGCCTGCAGGCCCATAAAAAACGCCTTTTTGTAGTGGCCGCCAACGACCGGGTAAGCCGTACCCGCAGCTTTTTGGGCATGCGCCTTTACCCCAGGGTAAGCCAAGGTGCGGTGATTTATGTGTTAGAAAAGCCAGTAGCTAAGGGTAGAGAAAAGGGCGAGCCCATAAACTGGAACAAGGTCATTGACAATACCACGGTGAAGCTAACCGGTTTAGCCACCTTATACCTCATCTTTAGTCAAGTAGCAGCCAGATAGCCATGACAAATTTACCTGAAACTTCAACGGCGCCTTCCGATGAAATCTCCTTGAAGGAGCTCATCCAAAAGCTACAATCCACACTCGCGTATTTGTGGAGCCACAAAGGCAAGCTGGCCCTGATGGCGGTGCTGGGCGGTGCCTTGGGCTTTGGTTATGCGCACTTCTTTAAAAAAGTAACCTATACCAGCCGCTTAACCTTTGTGGTAGAAGAAAAATCGGCGGGTGGGGCAGGCAACCTCATGGGTTTAGCCTCACAATTTGGCCTTGATTTAGGCGGCGGTGGCGGCAGCATGTTCAGTTCCGATAATTTGATATTGCTGTTGCGCTCTCAAAAAATACTAGAAAGCGCTTTGTTGGAGCCCTTGCCGGCTTTAAACAACGATCATTTGCTGAATGCGTACATCCGGCAGCATTATGCCAAGGGGTTAAAGGAAGGCAAAGTAAAGTTGTTTGACCTTGCCAAGAACAGAGCCGATTTTAACCGCGCCGAAGACAGTGCCTTGGCCGTGGTAGTGGCGCACGTTCAAACAATAGTCACCGTGAGCAAGCTCGACAAAAAAGCTTCGATCATCGACTTGCAGCTCACCGATACAAATGAAGGTTGGGCCTATTTGATGAGTCAGCTCATCATTGAAAAGGCAACCGATATGTACCTCGACTTAAAAACGGGTAAAACCAGCAGAACGGTTGGCATGTTAGAAAACAAGGTTGATTCTGTGAAATCGGCCCTCGATGGCATGATGAGTGCGGCTGCCGTAGAAACCGACCAAAACCAAGCGCTGGTGCGCATGCAGGCGAGGGTGCCTGCTGCCAAAAAGCAAATGCAAATTCAAATGCTCACCGCCATGTATGGGGAGCTCGTTAAAAACCTGGAGTTAACCCGCTTTACCCTCGACCGCGAAGAGCCGGTGATTCAAATCATCGATGCGCCCAGCATGCCTCTTAAAAAGGCAGGCCAAGGGCGCCTGCTTTCAGCAGTGTTAGGAAGCTTTTTATTAACGGTATTGCTAACGGGCTGGCTCCTAGCCAAGAGCTGGTGGCTGGGCTTGGTTGATTAGTGCGGTCCAGACGGCCAAATCGTATTTATACATAATTGTAAATCATTAATTCGTTGATTTACAGAGTTAACTAGTCGCATTTAAAATGTCAGTTAAATGCAAATTATCAAAAATAAAAGGTTTTGGTATGCATTGTGGTGCGCAAATTAAAAAAATGGGGTATTTAGAAATTGATAATACTTGGACTTTATTTCTCGACCGAGATGGTGTTATTAACGAGAAAAGAGAGAATGATTATGTGAAAAATTGGAATGAATTTTCTTTCTTAAATGGGGCATTACAAGCAATTTCAACATTGTCAAATATTTTCGGAAGAATAATAATTGTAACAAATCAAAGGGGGGTTGGAAAGGGTGTAATGAAGGAAGGTGACCTTGTTATCATTCACAATAAAATGAGTCAAGAAATAAAGTTGAATTTCGGAAAGATAGATGCAATTTATTATTGCACTGAACTTTCAGATGATTCGGATTGCCGAAAGCCAAATATTGGTATGGGTGAAAAAGCATTAATTGATTTTCCTGAAATTGAATTAACAAAATCCATAATTGTTGGTGACTCATGTAGTGATATGATATTTGGAGAACGATTAAATATGAAAAAAGTCTTAATTGGGAACGGTGAGTATAAATTTGATTCTGATTGGCAATTTGAATCTTTATATGCGTTTTCATTAATGATTTTATAGTGAGACTTGGTGTCAGCCTAATTTGTTATGGATATTTTTAAACACTACTTAGTTTTAGAATTTTTTATAGTCGATATCATTTAATATATGTCCTTAAAATTTAAAAAAATACTTATTACGGGTGCTGACGGATTTATTGGTTCGCATCTAACTGAAGCATTAGTTAATCAAGGGTATGATGTCCGTGCATTTGTATTTTACAACTCATTTAATTCGTATGGTTGGTTAGATTCAATTTCTGCTGAAACGAAAAATAAGATTGAGTTTTTTGCAGGAGATATTCGTGATCCTAATGGCGTAAGGGAGGCAATGAAAGGGGTTGATATTGTATTTCATTTAGCGGCATTGATTGCCATACCTTTTAGCTACCATTCTCCAGATTCATACATTGACACAAATGTCAAGGGGACCTTAAATGTAATTCAAGCAGCAAGAGATAATCAAGTAAGTCGTGTTCTGGTTACTTCAACATCAGAGGTGTATGGAACAGCTCAATTTGTTCCTATTACTGAGTTACATCCGAAGCAACCTCAGTCTCCCTATTCTGCATCTAAAATTGGTGCTGATGCTATTGCCGATTCATTCTATAGATCATTTGATTTGCCATTGACTATTGTAAGGCCATTTAACACTTTTGGTCCTAGACAATCTGCAAGAGCTGTAATTCCTACCATCATTTCTCAGTTATTAAATGGTGCTGAAGAGATAAAGCTTGGAGATATTACGCCTACCAGAGACTTGCTTTTTGTGAAAGATACCGTAAATGGATTTTTGAAAATTGCAGAATGCGATAAACTAATTGGTCATGAAGTTAACATTGCCACGCAATCAGAAATTACAATAGGTGAATTAGCTCAGACATTAATTAATCAATTAAATCCTAGTGCTAAAATAGTTTCGGATTCAATCAGGCTTAGACCAGAAAAATCAGAAGTTTTTAGATTGTTTGGGTCACATGAGAAATTGAAATCCTTCACTGATTGGAAACAAAACTATAGCCTTGAAAAGGGCTTAGCAGAAACAGTAGAATGGTTCTCTAAAAAGGAAAATTTACTACAATATAAATCTGACATTTATAATGTCTAATTATTCTGAAGTAATTGGCTTCATTAAAAACCAATTTGATAGAAAAGCGTTTATTCCATTACATGAACCTCGATTTTTAGGAAACGAGAAGAAGTATGTTGTCGACACGTTAGACTCTACATTTGTTTCGTCAGTTGGCGCCTATGTTGATAAGTTCGAGGTAATGATGTCTTCCATTTCTGGGACAAATAAGTCAATAGCTGTAGTAAATGGAACATCAGCTTTACAAGTTGCTTTGAGACTTGCAGGGGTTAATTCTGGAGACGAAGTTATTACTCAAGCACTAACGTTCATAGCTACAGTTAATGCGATTATTTATAATGGAGCAGCTCCCATTTTTATTGATGTTGATATAGACACTATGGGGCTTTCTCCAAATGCTGTCGAAGCTTTTTTAGAAGAATTTGGGGAGGTTCGTGATGGAATCTGTTATAATAAGAAAACCAATAAAAAAATTGCCGCGTGTATGCCTATGCATACGTTTGGATTTCCCGTGCACTTACATGAATTATTGAAAGTATGCTACAAATGGAATATTCCACTCGTGGAAGATGCAGCAGAAGCCATTGGAAGCGAATATGATTCGAAACCAATTGGTAGTTTTGGCAAATTGGGGGTATTTTCCTTTAATGGAAATAAAATTGTAACAAGTGGTGGTGGAGGTGCTATTGTAACGAATGATGTTGAGTTAGGAATTAAGGCAAAACATTTAACGACTACTGCAAAAGTTCCTCATCCTTACGAATACGTTCATGATGAAATCGGGTACAATTTTAGAATGCCTAATTTAAATGCTGCGTTAGCCTGTGCTCAATTAGAGCAGCTCCCAACATTTATTTATAGTAAAAGGACTCTCGCCAAGGAATATGACACTTTTTTCAAGTCTAAAGGAATTAATTTTCGAACAGAATTGCCGCAGACTAAAGCCAATTATTGGCTTATGTGCGTTGAATTAGAAAATAAACAAGAGAGAGAGTCTTTCTTAAAATCGACGAATGATAATGGAGTAATGACGAGGCCTATTTGGCAATTGATTTTTAAATCTTCTTTGTATTCTGGATTTCAAAAAGATGAGCAGATTAATGCTTTGTATTTGGAAGATAGAATTGTGAACATTCCTAGTAGTGTGCGCTAGTCAACTTAATTGTAAATAAATAATTATAAACGTGGCCAAAAATAGTAACATAGATTTAACAATAGTTTTTGCGGTAATTTTTCCCAACAACTTATCATACTTTACAAGTTTTATCAAGTCTTTAGAGAATCAAACAAACAACCAATTTAAATTAGTGTTGATCAATGATGGAGTTAAAAACATTAATAAGTATTTAAAAGAAACCTCTTTGATATATGATGTGATTAATGTGCACGGTTTAACTCCCTTTGAAATTAGGATACAAGGGTTAATAAGTATTTCTAAATTAAAACCAGCTTACATTATTTTTGCAGATACCGATGACACTTTTTCTGAAAACCGAATTGAAACTCAATTAAAATATTTAAAAATATATCCAATTGTTTGTAATGATATTCATACAACAGATGAAAATGGGAATGTTTTAAAAAGGAATATTTGGGGTGAAAGGCTAGGAAATGAGTATAAATTTGACATTCAATTTTTGAAAAATAAAAATATTGTAGGTTTAGGAAATACGGGAATTCAATTTTTTATTTTGGTTAAAATACTTGAAAAAATAAAAAACCTAAAAGAAGGGAATGATTGGATACTTTTTTCTTCAGTTGGTAATCATCTAAAAGGGTTATTTATTTCAACTTGTACTACAAATTATAGACAACACGATTTCAATATCATTGGAAAAAAAGCTATTGATAAATTGAAACTTTTACAAATTATAGAAACAAAAATTAACCATTATCAAACATTAATTAATTTAGGCGTTGATTGTTTTGATGTCCTAACAGAATTAAATAAAAATCAAAAAATTCGGAATTTACTTAATAATAATTTACAGAAATCCGAAGAAATTATAAAATATTTAGCGTCTTTAAATAGAAATTTTTTTTGGTGGGAAGAGCCTAATCTTTTAATAAATAACTTATGAAAAAAATTCAATTAACTCCCAAATCTTTAGTTTATAATTATTCGGAACCATATATCATAGCCGAAATTGGTGCCAACCATAATGGGGATATGGGAATTGCCAAAAAATTAATTGATAGTGCCAAGGCTTGTGGGGCGAATGCTGTAAAATTTCAATCGTGGAAACCGGGCTCAATTGAAGCGCAAGAAGTGTACGATAAAAACCAATCATACGATGATGGAGATGGAGGTAAAAAGCATTTCGGGTCTTTAAAAGAAATGGTAGACAAATATTATTTAAGAGATTCTCAGCATGTTGACTTGGCAAATTATTGTAAGTCTATTGATATTGATTTTTGTTCAACTCCTTTTTCAAATAATGAAGTTGATTTATTGAATCAGTTAGATGTTCCATTTTTCAAAACTGCTTCAATGGATATTAATAATTATCAATTGCTAAAGCATATTGCTAGATACAATAAACCTATTATTTTGTCTACAGGTATGTCTACTTTGGGAGAAATAGAAAGGGCAATTAAAGTTATAGAAGAGGAATGTAATTCTCAAATTGTTATTTTACATTGTATTTCAATTTATCCGCCTAAATACAAAGATATTAATCTGAATAATATTTTAATGCTACAAAAAGCATTTCCATATCCTATTGGTTTTTCTGATCATTCAATTGGCACTTCTATTCCATTGGCTTCAATTGCTCTTGGATCATGTTTAATAGAAAAACATTTTACTCTTGATAAAGATATGCCAGGCTGGGATCATCAAATTTCAGCTGATCCCAATGAACTTAAAGAAATTGTAAGTGAGGGAAAGAATATTCAAATAGCACTTGGTAGTTTTAATAGAACAATCTCAGTCGATGAGTCAAGTAAAAAGAGTAAATTTAGAAGAAGTGTAGTTACGGTTAAAGCATTAACTAAGGGGGATATCATTACTAGTGAAGATTTAACGGTTAAGAGGCCTGGTACAGGGATTCAACCGGAAGAATTGCCATATCTGGTTGGGCGTAAATTAAAAAGAGATATTCTAACCGATGAAGTATTAAAATGGACTGATTTTGAATAACGTCATCAAAATTTATTCTATTTATTGATATACAGAATTTAAAATCTAATAATTTGGATATTTATATAACTTCTCAATTTAGTAAAATTAGAGATGCCATAAAAAAGCTTGATAAGAATGGGGAGGGATTTATTTTTATAGCTGATGATGAATGTATTAAGGGAATTTTAACAGATGGGGATTTTCGAAGAGCTATTTTAAACGGAATTTCTTTATCTGAGACCTGTGATAAAATTGCAAATTTTAATTTTAAATATATTGACGTTGAAAATTTTAGTGAACGAGAGCTCATCAATATTTTTTTAGAAAATAAAATAAATCATATCCCTTTATTACAAAATGGAAAATTAAAGGAGATTTTTAAACGCAAGGATTTCAATTTAACAGGTAAAATAATAATTCCAAAACCGTTGAATGAAGTTCCTGTAGTTATTATGGCAGGAGGTAAGGGTACTAGAATGAAACCTTTTACAAATATTTTCCCAAAGCCACTTATTCCAATTGGAAATAAATCTATGTTAGAAGTTATAATGGATGAGTATAATATTTACTTTAAAAGTACATTTTATATTTCTGTAAACTTTAAAGCAAATTTAATTAAAGCTTATTTAGAAGAGTTTAATCAAATATATGATTTTTCATATATTCTTGAAAACATACCTTTAGGTACTGGAGGAGCTTTAAAATATTTGGAAGGTAATATATCATGTCCTTTTTTTGTTTCTAATTGTGACATTTTAATTAAAGCTAATTATTCTGAAATTTACAGTAAGCATATTGAAGATAACAATGATATAACAATTGTCGCTTCTATGATTCACTATAAAGTACCATATGGAGTATGTGAAATTGAAAATGGAGGTTCTCTTGTTCAATTAATAGAAAAACCTGAATATGACTTTTTGGTTAATGCAGGCATGTACGTTATAAATCCAGAGATCATAAAATATATCCCCGAAGCCACGTTTTATAACATTACTGATTTAATTGATATGGTGAAAAAAAATGGTGGTAAAGTTGGCGTTTACCCAGTTTCTGAAAATTCATATTATGATTCCGGGCAATGGAATGAATATAGCAATATGTTAGAAGCAATGAATAAGAACAATTCTAATATTTAGCAAAAGCATCGTTTTATTTACTCAATAATGAAAGTGATAGCAGTTATTCCAGCTAGAGGTGGATCAAAGAGAATTCCTAAAAAGAATATTATTGATTTTATGGGAAAGCCAATTATAGCTTGGACTATAGAGGCTGCAAAGAAATCAAAACTATTTCATAGAATAGTTATTAGTACTGATAGTTCTGAAATTGCAGATGTTGCACTTCAATATGGAATTGAAGTGCCTTTTTTGAGAGATGATAAAAGTGACGACACGTCGACTGTTACAGAAGCAACACTTGTAGCTATTAAACAGGCTGAGGCTCACTATAATGAAAAATACGATATAGTTATTCAATTAATGGCTAATGCACCACTACGTGATGAAAATGACATAAACTCACATTTTGATTTTTTTCTAGCAACAAATAACACTTTTCAAGTTAGTTCGTTTAGGTTTGGTTGGATGAATCCTTGGTGGGCCTTTAGGATAAAAAGTGACGGAACCCATGAGTGGATGTTAAAGAAAGGATATGGAAAAAGGTCACAAGATTTAGATGAATTGTACTGCCCCACGGGTGTTATTTGGATTGCAAATGTTGAGTCATTGAAAAAATCTAATACTTTTTATGGTCCTGGTTTTGGTTTTTGTGAAATAAATTGGAAGCGCGCAGTGGATATTGACAACTATGAAGACCTTGAATTTGCAAAAGCATTATATTATACTTTGAATAAATGAGTGCCGTTGAATCTTTTATTTTAATGGAAGATTAACATTTATCAATATTCATCTAATTATCTATTACATTTTATTAATTTGTAAGCTTTTATTATTTAAATGTTTAGTACAGCTAAATCACATTCGAAATATAATTTATATGAATATTACTATTTAATATTTCTTTTCATTATCCTAATTCAGTTATTTTTCCTGCCTGGAATTAGATTAGGAGTTGTAACTGCGTGTTTAATTTTATTTGTCTTGTATAGAGGTATAAATAAGCATGATTTGCTTAGGAACACACTAATAAACAAATTAGTTTTAGCATACTTGTTCTATAATACTATTTCAATCGTATGGTTTGTTTTTTCAGGCATTCCGGTATCCGTATTTTTTGCAGAATGGTCAAATTCCATATTGCCAATTTTTTTCTTTTACCTTTCTCACAAGGCTGATAAATTTAACTATAGTTTTTATAACAACACTTTATTTGTAATCATAGTTAGTTTCGTTTTGGGTTTTTATCTATGGATGAAAGAGCCCCCAATTTACAGAGTGTTTATGGACACAACAGAAGGACCTGGGACGGATATGATGTTTTTTCAATCCCTTTATGGACTAACTGCAACTGCAGCAATGGCAGTGATTGGCTTTTTAATAAGTACACGTTTAGTTACTTTGAGTAAGGGAAAAAAGAATAAGATCGTAATGCTCATTTGCATTGTGGCAACCATTTTAACGTTTAGACGCGCTGCTATTTTGGTGCTATTAATTGCAATCATAGTAATGCACTTTGTAGGATATATAAAATTTGGTTCTTTAAAAAAAAGATACTTTTTATTAGAATTGTTATTTCTTTATAGCATTTATATATTTATAAATCAAAATTATGGAGATTTTTTTGAAAATCTTATTGAAAGGAGTTCTATGATTTCGGAAGCATTTGATGAAAGAAGTGGTACTTGGTCTTATGCTTTTCAAGATTTGTCTTTTATTTTTGGAAAGGGATTAGGATCCACTGGTCATAAAGCAATTGGCTATTCTACAACATTAATTGCAGACGGCAATTATTTTAAAATGATTGCTGAAATTGGAATTGTTGGAGTACTTATTTTTTTTTTAATTATAGTAAATACTTTTGTATCCGGATTAAAAGACTTTAAAAACAAATATTTAGAACTTGGTATTGTTGCAAGTTTGTGTTTAATAGCAATTGGATCAAACATACTTACATATCAATCTATTGCACCCATATTTTGGTATTCGATTGGAAGAATTTTATATAAAGAAAACAGAGTTAAACCCGGGTAAAAATAAATTATAAATATGTACAACCAAATTGTAAATATTGAAATGTTAATTAATTGCTACTAATTTTAAAATAGAATGAATATATTAATTACGGGTGGTGCAGGTTTCATAGGCTCGCATACTGCTGATGCCTTGTTACAAAAAGGGCATAATGTTAAGATATTAGATATTCTTAAAAAGCCTGTTCATATGAAAGGTTTTCCAGAATATTTAGATGAAAGTAAAATTGAGTTCATTTTTGGTGATGTTACTGATAAACCAACTATGACATATGCACTTCGTAATGTGGATGTAGTATATCATCTTGCAGCATATCAGGATTATTTGCCTGACTATTCATCATTTTCATTAATAAATGTTGCAAGTACCTCATTAATATATGAGATTATTGAAGAGAATAATTTTCCGGTTAAAAAAGTAATTCTTGCATCCTCTCAAGCAGTAATGGGAGAAGGTAAATATCATAATCAAGAAGGAAAAGTGTTATTCCCCTCTTTAAGATCATTTATGCAATTAAGTAATGCCCAATGGGATTTCATAGATCCTGTAACAAAATTACCCCTAATTATGGATGTTTCTGATGAAAGTGTAATTAATCCAATGAATCCCTATGCAATGTCAAAGTACCAACAGGAAATGTTGGCTATTAACTTAGGTAATCGAATTAATGTACCCTCGGTTGCAATGAGATTCTCAATTGTACAAGGATCACGTCAAAGTTTTTATAATGCTTATTCTGGTGCGTGTAGAATTTTTTCACTTTCTTATTTTTTAAAAAAGCAGCCCACATTATATGAGGATGGTAACTCTATCAGAGACTTTGTAAATATTCATGACGTAGTAGATGCACTTGTTTTAGTGATGGAAAAGGAAGAAGCCAATGGACAGGTATATAATGTAGGTGGAGGAAATCCGTATACAGTTTTAGAGTTTGCTAAAGCAGTTGCGGAAGTTTTTGGTAGTGACTTGTCCCCCAATATTCCTAACGAATATAGATTTGGAGATACAAGGCATATTTTTTCAGATATCAGTAAATTAAAATCTATCGGCTGGCAACCCAAAAGAACAATATATGATAGTATTAAGGAATACAAACAATATCTTGAACAACAAACAGACATTAAAGACATCTTAGAGTATTCAGAAAAACACATGAGAACCCTGGGAGTAATAAGGAGGATTAAGAAATGATTATTTCACAAACACCTTTGCGTATTAGTTTTGTTGGAGGAGGTACTGATATGCCCTCATATTATGAAGGCAAACCCGGAATGGTTATAAGCACAACCATTGATAAGTACTTATTCGTTATTATCAATGAAAGATTTGATGATAAAATCTATATCAATTACATGAAAAAAGAAATTGTAAATGATGTAAACGAAATTGAACATGAGCTTGTTCGTGAAGCAATGAAAATGACTGGCGTTCATAAAGGAGTCGAAATAACTATGTTGGCTGATATTCCATCTACAGGCTCTGGCTTGGGTTCTTCATCAACATTAACAGTTGGTTTGTTAAACGCCCTATATAATTATTTGGGTAAACAAGTAACTGCCGAACAATTAGCTTCAGAAGCTTGTGAAATTGAAATTGATATTTTAAATAAACCAATTGGAAAACAAGATCAATATATTGCGGCTTATGGAGGAGTAAATAAGTTTATTTTCAATGGAGATGGAACCGTAGAAACAAAGTCATTAGACTTTTCCAGAGAAAATAGAATCAAACTTGGGTCCAATTTACTTTTACACTTTACTAATATTACAAGAAAGGCAGATTCAATTTTGACTGATCAAAAAAACAAAACACAAGATAATTTAACATTGTTAAATAGCTTAGTAGATCTAGTATCAAAATTAGAAAACCAATTTAATCTAGAAAACTGGGATGCTCTTGGCCTTTTATTAAAAGAAAATTGGGACATCAAAAAAAACCTTGCCAAAGGTATAACCATGCCAGAAATTGACGAGATGGTAGATATTGCTTTAAACAATGGAGCCACAGGGGTAAAAATTGCTGGCGCAGGGGGAGGGGGATTTCTATTGTCATATGTTCCAAGAAATAATCAAGACAAATTCAGAACAGCAATGAATAAGTATGTTGAACTACCATTTATGTTAGATCCTTTTGGTTCCCGAATTGTATATAATATGAGAAGATATAATGCTCGTTAATTTTTTAACCTAATTTAAACTATAAAGAATGAAATCGTTTTTTGAAAATTATACACAAGACCTTATTAATGCTATTAACTCATTGGATTGGAATATTTTACAAGCCATTGCAGATAAGTTAATTGAATTGAAGAAAAACGGACATACTGTATATTTAATTGGGAATGGTGGTTCTTCCGCTACACCTTCACATAGTGCAGGTGATTGGACAAAAGAGCTAAGAATTAAAACAATTTGCCTTACAGATAACACACCCTCTGTAACAGCCTTTGCAAATGATACAGACTATGCTAATATATTCAAAGGACAATTAGAAACCTTTTTAGAAATGGGTGATATTGTAATAGGATATAGTGGCAGCGGAAACTCTCCTAACGTAATCAATGCAATAGATTATGCAAAATCTAAAGGAAATTTCACTATTGGAATTTCAGGAGACTATAATAATAAGAAGGGGGGGAAATTAGTACAAATGACTAATTTGTCAATTGTTGCAAATACTTCATCAATGGAAAGAATTGAAGACATACATTTAATTATTAATCATATTATAAAGGAATACATAAAAGCATAATAAACAACATATTATTTTAACTAACTAAAGCAAATATCATTTTTGTATACTGGAAAAACATTTTTGTTAACAGGAGCCACCAAAGGAATTGGTAGACAAATTGCTATTAATTTAGCAACTAATAATGCTAAATTAATAGCGATTGCCAGAAATAATGATGATTTAATAAAATTGCAAGATGATTTGCAAAGTAAAGGTGGCCCACATCTATATTATTCTTTAGATGTATCAAATGAATTATTAGTTAAACAAATATTTGAAAAAATCAATCAGCAAGTGAGCTTGCTTGATGGGATTATAAATTGTGCAGGTTCTTTTGGATCTATTGGTAAGTTTGAAGAGACTTCTCCCTCTCAATTTCTTGAGAGTATTCAGATAAATTTAATGGGATCTTATAATATTTGTTACCATGGATTTAAATTATTAAGCAAAGCACCCAAAGGAAAGATTATCAATTTTGCAGGAGGTGGTGTTACAGGAACATTTCCGAATTATTCTGGCTATGCTTGCAGTAAAATTGCTTTAACAAAACTAACAGAAAATTTATCTGTAGAATATCCTAACCTAGACATTAATATTATTGCGCCAGGTTTTGTAAAAACCGATTTAGCCAATCAAACAATTATGGCCGGAGACAGGGCGGGTTCCTTTTATCAAAAGACAAAGAAAATGCTTTTAGAAGGAGGAATTGATGTAAAGTTTACTGTTGATTTAATAAATTATTTATTAAGTGAGCAAGCCAATGGTATTAGTGGTAAATTGATTAGTGCTCCCTGGGATCAATGGAAAGAAGTACATTATCAAAAGGAAATTAAAGAAAACCATGACTTTTGTACCATTAGGAGAATTGACAATAAATATTTCACAAGTATGGAATCAGATATATGAAGGCCTTTTTATTAGCAGCTGGACTTGGAACTAGGTTGCAACCTATTACAAATACCATCCCCAAATGCTTAGTTCCTGTTTCAGGTAAGCCAATGTTAGCTTATTGGTTTGATTTATTTCGAAAACATGGAATTACAGAAGTATTAATTAATCTAAATCATTTTCCGGAACAAGTAAAGTCATATATCAATAATACAGTTACTGATTTAAAAGTGACACTAGTTTATGAAGAGATACTTTTAGGAAGTTTGGGAACACTAGTGCAGAATAATAAATTTGTTGAGAACGAAGAAAGTTTTTTTATTTTTTATGCAGACACACTTACAAATGTGAATTTGCAAGAAATGCTGGAAATTCATAAGCGATCATCAAAACCATTTACTATAGGCTTATTTCATTCGAGTGACCCGAAGTCATGTGGAATTGTTACTTTAGATCAAAGTGGATGTGTGGTTGATTTTGAGGAAAAACCAACTTCTCCAAAATCGGATTTAGCTAACGCTGGAATTTATATTATGAATGTAGATTTGTTCAATAAAATCAAATTAAAGGACAAAAAAATATTAGATATTGGATTTGATTTACTACCACAATTAGTAAATCAAATGCAAGGATATAAGATTAAAGACTTTGTATTAGATATGGGTACACATTCAAACCTTGCTTTAGCAACTGAATTTGTAAAGAATAATCCATCTTCTTTTAATTAAAATGAACATCATTTTAATTAATGTATTTTTAACAGAACAGTAAAAACAAAGGCTGCATTAAGTATGAACCATAAAAAAGGACTTATAAGTATCATTGTACCTGTATATAAAGCAGAAAAGTATTTAAGCAGATGTGTTGAGAGTTTACTTTTACAAACATATAAAAATATTGAGATTATATTAATTGATGATGATTCTCCAGACAATTGTCCCCAATTATGCGACAATTATGCAAGACAATACAAAAATATTAATGTAATTCATTTAAAAAATTCCGGAATAGGAGTTTCGGGTGCTAGAAATGCAGGTCTTGATAATACTAGTGGTGAGTATGTAGCATTTGTGGATAGTGATGACTTTGTACATAGTGATTTATTTTCTATTCTAAAAAATGTATTTGAAAAAAATTCAACGGCAAATATGTCTATATGTTCCTATCAAAAAGTGAGTGAAAGCACAAAACAATTTGATCCTATTAATTCAAAGGATGAAATCATACTTGATGACATGGGTGCTATGAACATGATAATTGATGATCAAAACATGTCTGCGGTATGGAGTAAACTATATAGGAAGTCAATTTTTGAAGACTTACGTTTCCCTGTAGGAAAACATAATGAGGATATGTTTTTGATGCCACTCATTTTTCAGAAAGCAAAAAACATAGTTTATACCCCACAACCTTTATATTACTATTTTCAAGATAATGAAAGTTTGTGTAGAGCAGCGTTTAATTATAATATGTTAGATATGATATATGCGATAGAAGTTTGGGAAAAGCAAATAAAAATGCAATATCCAAGTTTAGTTTATAAAGTAATGTCACATTATTATACTTCTGTTTTTAATATTTCTCAATATTTGGCAAATAAAAATGATGCATACGGTAAGGATAAATTCTCCTACTTTCAACAAAAAATAAACGCTAATTTTTTTTACATACTTGGCTCAAAGTATATTTCACTAAACAACAAATTCAAATTGTTTTTATTTAAAACTAAATTATTTCGACCTTTTTTTCGATTGCTTCATGCACTGAATATTAAAAACTACCAATAAGGTTCATGATTTAATGTGTTATTTTATTTGATAATGCATTTTATAATTATGAATAAATAATATTGTTAAAAAATGAAAAATATATAAATAAAATGCCGTTATTCAATCCACAACTTAGTAAAAGAGGGTTATATCCGACACTTGATTCTCAAAATGGAACAGAAGACTTTGTAACAGCAATGATGTGGATTTGGAATTTAACTGATGGGCCTAACGACTTAATATATATCAGAAAAAAGCAAAACCCCAATTAGTCAGTAAATACCTGTTATTGACAGACTCATTGAGAATGGAGTTTTAGAAAATGATACGGAATAAAAGGTCTAAATCAAAGAAACCCAGCCCGTACAAAGTGTAGCAGCAATAAGGGTTTCAGTTCTAATTCAAGCATTTTGCCCCACTAAACTTTGTGGTAATTGGATGGTTTGGAATGCCCCTCCCGCCTAAAGTAACTTAATTAAAAAGAATTTAACGCGAATTTCTTTTACAATCATGATAAAATATATATACAGATTTTTTAAAAATTTAGGAATACTTAATTTGCTAGAAAAGTTAAAAATCATCTCTGTCAAACTTGAAAAACATGAAATAATTCAACTTAAAAAGAAATCTTTTATTACAATATTTTTTGGAACATTTGGAGGCATTTCGTTTTTAATAAGTGATTTTTATATTAATTATAATGAGAGATTGTTTGTTTATCGTTTAAACAAAAACCTCAAGCAGTTCAGTCAATTTAACAACCTATTTGACAGTAATTTGAATCATGTTTTAGTTATTTCAATTTTAGAGTCCATTATATTGGAAAAAGATGAAGAAAAATATTCAACTATTGAATACAGAAATGTATCCGTGGACGCAAAATATGTGGCTATTAAAAACACTAACGCAACCCAAAATATTATAATTAATAAAGCAGGTGGTTTTTTTCACTTTTACATAGAGGTAATTCCTATTCTACTCAGACATCAAGATAAAGATTTCAATATATATTTCATTATTGAAGATAAACCATTTTATGATTCAATTTTGAAGTTTCATGATATAAAGTATGTCAATACTCCAATAAATACAAATGAAAAATTTAACACAATTAAGTTGAGTAAATTCTATCCGAGTGTCAAAGATATTCTATGGCTACAAAATTTTAATTCTAGGTTTGGTGTAATTAAGAGTACCCCAAAAAGAATATATATTACCAGAAAAAATGAAACGGCAAGAAGAATATCAAATGAGAAAGAATTATTTCATTATTTATCGAAACTAGGCTTTGAAATGATCGAACCTGGGCAATTAAATTTTATTGACCAAGTTAATTATTTTAAAAATGCTGACTTTATTGTTTCTGCACATGGAGCTGCCTTGAGTAATATAATCTGGTGTAATAATACAGTTAAAATCCTTGAATTAAATGGCGATCAAGATGTTAGATGGCATTTTGCAAAAATAGCTAACACTTTAAATTTTGATTATACGCTTTTATTGGGAAAGACAATCAATAACATGTATTTTGAAACGAACCTTCAATCACTAAAGAAAATAATTCAAAATAAGTCATAGATATGCTAGTCCAAAAACAGGTTATCCAAAATGAAGCAGTTTTATGATTAGAAATAAGAGAATTCTTCTTATTTGCAGAGAAAGTTATTCTTTTCCTTTATTTTTTATAGCGCAAAAAATGCTTGATCAAAATAATGAAGTTGGAGCATTTTTTGTCTATCCAGAAGAAAGTGCATATAATAAATGTTATTATAATGAGAATACATATTATGCTTTTAAAGAAAAATTACCAAAAGTTGATACATTTGGTCTCGAAGACTTTTGTAATGAATTCATTCAATTAAATAAAAGTTCTAAACAACTAGATTTGGATTTTTTATATAAAATAGAAGCAGAATTCACTTTTTATAAAAATTTAAATCAACAATTAATTTCTTCTCAATCTACTACTCGACAGTTTCATACAAGACCTTATTATAAGTATAGCACACAATCCGAGAACCTAAATTATCTACAGTTAGGGTATAAAAAAGTATTAAGTGTCTTAGATGAATTTAAACCTGACGTAATTTTAGATTCTGAGGATAGTGAATTACTTAGAACTATTCTTAATGAAATTGCTTACAGAAAACAAATTCCATATATAAATATTGACTATCCTAGGTATGAAAAGTATAAAATTCCTACTTTTAACTTGGGTCTAAAAGTTGGCTCTTTTTTCGAGAAAGAATACAATAAATTTCTAAAAAGTGACTACGCATTACTAGGTAATGAGATTGCTTATATAAATAATGCGAGAAATAAGAATGAAATAATGTCTTCTGAATTTAAAGGAACTATAACAAGTCAATATAAACCTTCAAATTTATTAAAAGTCTTAAAATATATTATTATCAAAGCATTATATTTTTTCAATGTTTATGTTGTAAAGAAGAATTTTAAAGTTGTAAGTAACAAAAGCCCGATATTTACATCTCCGCTAAAGCATTTTTATTTTTACTTAAAAGTTGAGATTAAAAAACAAATATTATACAGAAAAAATAAATATTTTCAAATTCCAGTAAAGGATGAACAATATGTTTATATGCCACTACATTTAATTCCCGAATCAACTACCTTTGTAAAGGCACCTTTTTATGTGAATGAATTATTTTTAATCGAACAAATATCAAAATCACTTCCTATTACTTGGAAATTATATGTTAAAGAACATCAAGCTATGATTGGGGAAAGAAGTTTGCAATTTTATAAAAAAATCAAACAATTTCCTAATGTTAGATTAGTTCAGTTCAATTTTTATGATGATCCTAAACCCTGGATTGAGAATTCAAAAGGCGTAATTACTATCTCTGGCTCAACAGCTTACGAAGCTGCAATTCTGGGCAAAAAATCTGTTGTTTTTGCAGATGTTCCCTTTAAATTATTGGAAGGTGTAACTAAAGTAGATTCATTTGAGAAATTAGCTTCTTCATTTGCAGAATTTGGGGAGATTGACAATATTAAGTCTTGTGCGGCATATATAGCAGCTGTCAAATCTGTAGGTACGGAAATTGACATCAAATATTTAATTTCTGAAAGTGAGGCAATTATTAATGGAGATGCAAACGTGTCCGAAAAATTCGATAAGAATATTTCCTTATTAGTTTCATTTTATAATAAAGCTTATCTGATCAATGATTCTCAAAATTTAGAATATTAATATGATTGAGCAAAAGCAGTCTGGTTCTAATAAATTAGCAATAAAATCTGGCTCTGCTTACATGCTATCTAATATTTTAATTAACGCAACCTCCATTATTACTGCGCCAATATTTTCACGATTATTGACAACTTCAGATTATGGGATTGTTAGTAATTTTATGGCATGGCAATCCATTGGATTAATATTAATCGGTTTAGGATTGGCTTATACAATCGGCAATGCAAAAATAGATTTTCCAGGTGAGTTTAATCAATTTCTTGCATCTATACAAACTTTGAGTAGTATAGCAGGTTTAATATCTTTATTAATTGCCATTATATTTGTTAATCAACTTTCACGGTTAATGGAGCTAGACAAGAGTTTAGTTATTATCATTTTTATATACTTATTATTGCTTCCATCTGTGATTTACACTCAAGAAAAATACAAATTCCAATTAGATTTTAAAAAAAATATTAGTATATCAATTTTTAACACAATTGGTTCCATTGTGTTTTGCCTATTACTAGTTGAGTTTGTGTTTTACAAAAATAGATACATTGGCAGAATCATGGGTTTAATTCTTCCAATGTCATTATTAGGGCTATATTTTTATTATTCCATTCTTAGAAGTGGATGGAATTCTAAAATGACACTGTATTGGAAATATGCGTTAAAAATTTCATTACCATTCATACCACATACGCTAGGCATGGTTGTTTTAACACAACTTGATAGGATAATGATAATAAAGTTAATTGGCAATTCAGCTGCGGGTTTATATAGTTTTGGGTTTGCTTATGCAGCAATTATTGCATTATTTTCAAATGCTATTTCTCAGGCTTTTCAGCCTTGGCTTTATGAAAATTATAAAAATAATAATATTGATGGAATTAAGAATGCAACCAATAACATAACTTTAGGTATAAGTTTTATAATAATTATTTTAATTTCCATTGGTCCAGAAGCAATTAAAATATTAGGTCCTGAAAATTTTTGGGAAGCAAAATATGTAATTATGCCGATTGTAATTGGATCTTTTTTTCAGTTTTTAGCTGCTACATATTCTACTATTCAATTATATCATAAAAAAACATTTTTTATACCAATAGGAACATTATTAGCTGCTTTAATAAACTTTGGGCTTAATTTTTTATTAATACCTAAATATGGTTTTATAGGTGCAGCATTTGGAACATTTTTTAGTTTTTTAGCACAGGCTTTATTTCATATGGTTATTTATAAAAGAATTACAAAGCGAATTATTTATGATGATCGATATATGTGGCTAATTACATTATCTACTACCATACTTTCTTATTTAATTTATATGACTTATGATCTTGTGTTTTGGAGATATGCTTTATCTTTAAGTATATTGTTTTTCTTTTTTATAATTCAAAAGAAAAAAATACTCGCCATTTTTCATTTTTTTTTTAAGAATATAGATTTAAGTAGATTTAAAATTTCATAATAATAGTATAATTCATTCTCCTATTTTAAAAATAAGCATAATAATCCAATATATATCAACAATATATTCAAATGAAAATCATCGCATATTATTTACCGCAATATCATCCCATTAAAGAAAATAACGAATGGTGGGGACGTGGGTTTACTGAATGGACAAATGTTGGTAAAGCAAAAAAATATTTTCGTGATCACTATCAGCCTAAAATACCGAAAGATTTAGGATACTATGACTTAAGAATTGACGATGTTAGAAAACAACAAGCAGATTTAGCTCGGGAGGCTGGGGTTGATGGGTTTTGTTATTGGCACTATTGGTTTGGAAACGGAAGGCGCTTATTGGAAATGCCATTCAACGAAGTACTTAAATCCGGAGAGCCTGATTTTCCGTTTTGTTTAGGGTGGGCAAATGAAACTTGGAAGGCAAAGGTTTGGGATTTTAATGGCACTATAAGGGATAGGACATTAATGGAACAATTATTTCCTGGAGATGAGGACTATACAAATCATTTTTATGCTGTATTAGATGCATTTAAGGACAAACGTTATCTTAGAAAAAACAATAAACCCATATTTGTAATCTATAAACCTTTTCTAATTCCGGACGTCTCCAATTTTATTGATATTTGGAAACAGCTTGCAATCAAAGAAGGGCTGGATGGTATTCACTTTATTGGGCATACAGAAAAGACTTCCAACATAGGACCTATTATGAATATGGGGTTTGATGCTATTAATATTGTACGAAATGGGGAGTATGCATTCAACAAACATCTACTTAAAAGAATATTAATTCCAACTATTTTGTATAAATTTTTTAGAAGGCCATTAAAGATTAGTTATGCACTCATGATTAAGTATTTTGTACAGAAAGAAGATAAAGAAAGCTATATATATCCATCAATAATTCCTAACTGGGACCATACACCACGAAGTGGACGTAAAGGTTCTATTTTTCATAATTCAACACCTGAATTGTTTTCTAAACATGTAAAAGACGTGTTTAATGTAACAAAAAATAAAAAAGAAGATGATCAAATTATTTTCCTTAAGTCATGGAATGAATGGGGCGAGGGTAACTATATGGAGCCTGACCTTAGGTTTGGAAAAAGATATATAGAGGTATTGGGAAATCTGAGAAAAGAACAAGATAAATTATAAAGTTGTGTTTAAACTTCTACAAATTTGTGTTGAAGGCAATACCGGTTCAACTGGAACTATTGCGGAATCTATTGGCCTATTTGCGTTGCAAAAGGGTTGGGATAGCTATATCGCCTATGGTCGTTTTCCAAGGCCAAGTGCATCAAAGTTAATACGTATTGGATCGGAATGGGATACCAGATGGCACGGTCTTGAAACTAGGATTTTAGATAAACATGGCCTTGGATCTCGTAGAGCTACTATGAAATTTATAAAGGAAATTGAAAATATTCAACCGGATATTATTCATTTACATCATCTTCATGGGTACTATATCAATATTTCTATACTTTTTAAATACCTCTTGAAATCAAAAATTCCTGTGGTATGGACTTTTCATGATTGTTGGTCATTTACAGGGCATTGTACTTATTTTGATTTTGTTGGTTGCGATAAATGGAAAACTGAATGTAACAACTGTCCACAAAAAAACGAGTATCCCAAAAGTATTTTTTTAGATAATTCAAGACAAAATTTCAATCTGAAAAAAGCGTTATTTACATCCATTTCAAATTTGACAATTGTTTCTGTTTCAAATTGGTTAAATAATTTGGTTGCTCAATCTTTCTTTAAGAATTCGAATCATATTTGTATTTACAATGGAATTGATTTAGAAATATTTAAACCTCTTGATACTCCCGATGAAGTTAAGGTGAAATATAAAATCGAAAACAAGTTTGTTCTTTTAGGTGCCGCCACTATATGGGATCGACGGAAAGGTTTAAATGATTTCATAAAATTATCACAATATTTAAAGCAAGATGAAGTAATAATTCTAGTTGGTTTAGATAAGATTCAAATAAAAAATTTACCGCCAAACATCATTGGTTTATCTAGAACTGATAACAGGAATGAGCTTGCCAATTTATTTGGTGCAGCTGATGTGTTTCTAAATCTGTCGGTTGAAGAAACCTTCGGATTAACCACCGCAGAGTCAATGGCGTGTGGAACACCAGTTATTGTTTACAATAAAACTGCTAGTCCTGAATTAGTAACTGAAAAAACAGGTTTTGTGGTTGAGAAGGATGATATCTTATCAGTTATAAATGCAATTAAAAATATCAAAAAAAACAAAAAGAATTTTTATAAAACTGAATGCAGGAAAAGGGCTATTGAAAAATTCAATTCAATAGATAATTTTAAAGCTTACATGGATTTATATGAAAAAATAATCATCAATTAAAATGAGACCTAACCAAAACAACAAAAAAGTATCAAATAGGCCATATCAAATCTGCTCACAAACCATTATGGATACTTCTGATCCCAATATTGTGTTTAATGAAAAGGGTGAGAGTGATTATTATACGAATTATATTGAAACTATCTTGCCTAGTTGGCGTACTGATGAAAGAGGATATAATGAGTTAATGCTGGTAGCTGATAAAATTAAAAAAGAAGGAAATGGAAAAGATTTTGATTGTATTATAGGATTAAGTGGAGGATTAGATAGTTCTTATGTTGCATATGTAGCTAAAGAAGTCATGGGGTTAAAACCACTTCTATTTCACGTAGATGCAGGATGGAATACAGATAAGGCTGTTGGTAATATAGAAAAATTATGTAATGGTTTAGGTTTGGATTTATTCACAGAAGTGATAAACTGGGAAGAGATGAAAGATTTACAGGTAGCTGTTCTTAAATCTCAGATAGCTGATCAAGATTTGCCACAAGATTATGCTTTCTTTTCTTCAATGTATAAGTTTGCCAGAAAAAATAAAATTAAATATGTTTTAACTGGGGGTAATTTTTCAACTGAATGCTGTCGTGAACCTGAAGAATGGGGTGCATTTCCAGGAATTGATTCTATATTAGTGAATGATATTCATTCTCGCTTTGGTACGCGTCCTCTTAAAACGTTTCCAATAGTAGATATATTAACTTATAAAATTTATTATAAGTATATTATTGGTATGCAGGTTTATAAACCTTTAAACTTTGTTCCCTACATTAAGAAAGATGTTGAACAGTTGCTCTTTGATCGTTATGGGTGGGAGCCTTTTCAACACAAACATCATGAATCACGTTTTACTCGATTTTATGAAGATTTTTGGCTCCCAAGAAAGTTTGGTTTCGAAAAAAGACGTGCTCATTTTTCTAGCTTAATTTTAACTGGACAAATGACTCGTGAGGAGGCATTGGAAAGAATTTCTAAACCAGAACTATCAGAAGAGTTTTTGCAAAAGGAGTTTGACTACGTTGCTGATAAACTAGATTTAACCAGAGCGGACTTACAAGAAATTTTTGATGGTGAAAATAAAACTTTTCATGATTATAAAAATAAAATCAAATTGATAGGTTTTGGGGCTCAAATAATGCAGAAACTAGGACTTGAAAAGCGTCTATTTAGATGATTACACTAATTGATTATGGGGTTGGTAATATATTTGCCTTTCAAAATGTCTATAAAAGACTAAATATTCCCACCAAGATTGCAAAAACCCAAGAAGATTTGGCTGATGCCAAAAAACTGATTTTACCAGGAGTTGGATCATTTGATTATGCAATGGCTCAATTGAATGCTTCAGGTATGCGTGAAAAATTAGATGATCTAGTGCTTGAGAAAAAAGTTCCTGTTATAGGTATTTGCGTAGGAATGCAGATGATGGGTAATAGGAGCGATGAAGGGAAATTAGATGGCTTGAAATGGATTGATTCGGAGATCTTAAAATTTGATGAAAACTTAATTCAGCAACGCACTAAACTTCCGCACATGGGTTGGAATGATGTGGCTCCAATCAACAACCATCCACTCTTTATTGGATTAGAAAAAGAAGCTATTTTTTATTTTTTGCATAGTTTTTATTTTAGATGCAAAAACGAAACAGAAAGCATAGCTGTTTCTAATTATGGAATATCTTTTTCTTCTGCCGTTCATCGGGAAAATATTTATGGAATTCAATTTCATCCTGAGAAAAGTCATCAGTACGGTGAGAAATTATTGCATAACTTTGCAAAACTCAAATAATGTTACGTCCTAGAATAATACCAAGTTTATTGCTTCATGATCAGGGTTTAGTGAAAACAGTGAACTTTAAAACTCCAAAATATGTTGGAGATCCTATTAATGCTGTTCGAATTTTTAATGAAAAAGAGGTAGATGAATTAGCTTTTTTTGATATTGATGCAACAGTCATGAACAAAGAACCTGATTATGTTTTAATAGAAAAAATTGCTAATCAGTCGCGCATGCCGTTGTGTTATGGAGGTGGTGTTAAGACTGTCGAGCAAGCACAAAAAATATTTGGACTGGGGATTGAAAAAATTGCATTAAGTAGCGCTGTTGTCCACAATCCCAAATTAGTTACTAAGATCGCAGAACGAGTGGGTTCACAGAGTGTAATTGTTGTTTTGGATATCAAAAAGAAATTATTGGGGGGTTACGAAATTTATACACATAATGGCAAGAAATCTACAGGAATTAATCCAATTAAATTTGCAAAAGAATTGGAAGATTTAGGAACTGGTGAAATTATCATCAATTCAATTGATCAAGATGGAGTAATGAAGGGTTATGATTTAAATTTGATCGATAAAATAGCTGAAACAATTTCTATTCCCTTAACTGTTTTAGGTGGTGCGGGTTCACTAGCTGATATAGAAAAAGTGATTGAAAAACACGGAGTAATTGGTGTTGCGGCTGGTAGTTTATTCGTTTTTAAAGGGCCATATAAAGCAGTATTAATTAATTATCCTTCTCAAAATGAGAAAAACATGATTTTTAAAATGAATTAATTCATGAAAATTCAAAATAAAACATTGCTGATTACTGGGGGTACAGGTTCATTTGGAAATGCAGTCTTAAATCGATTTTTACATACAGATCATTTTAAAGAGATTCGAATTTTTTCACGAGATGAGAAAAAACAAGATGATATGCGTAATCAATTGAAGAATCCCAAGTTAAAATTTTTCATTGGTGATGTTAGGGATTATGATAGTGTCGAACCAGCAACTCGTGGAGTTGATTATATTTTTCATGCCGCTGCATTAAAACAAGTTCCATCATGTGAGTTTTTTCCAATGCAGGCAGTTAAAACAAATGTAGAAGGAACACAAAATGTAATACGAGCAGCAGGCTTTAATGGAGTTAAAAAGGTGATTTGTTTGAGTACAGATAAGGCTGCCTATCCAATAAATGCTATGGGTATTTCAAAAGCAATGATGGAAAAGGTAGCAATTGCTGAGTCTAGAAATCTCGAAAATACGATTGTTTGTTTAACACGTTATGGGAATGTTATGGCCTCTAGAGGGTCTGTTATTCCACTTTTTATCAATCAAATTAAAAGTGGCCTTCCTTTAACAATTACCGATCCCAATATGACTCGTTTTTTAATGAGTTTAAATGATGCGGTAGATTTGGTTTTATTTGCTTTTAAGAATGGCAACCAAGGAGATTTGTTTGTTAACAAAGCACCTGCGGCAACTATTGGTGATTTAGCAGACGCCATAAAAGAATTAGCAAAAGTTAATCAGGAAATTAATATCATTGGAACACGTCATGGTGAAAAATTGTATGAAACGTTGTGTACGAGAGAAGAGATGGTAAAAGCCGAAGATATGGGCGATTTTTATCGAGTTCCTGCGGATAATCGTGATTTGAATTATTCGATGTATTTTTCGGAAGGGGAGAAAAATTTGGCTGAAATTCAAGATTATCATTCACATAATACAGAAAGATTAAATGTGGATGGAGTGAAAAATCTTATTTCAAGATTGGCAATTGTAAGAAAAGAATTGTTTGCTGAAGAGGTTGATGAGTTTATGGTTTAATTATAATTTTTGAGATTCAATTAAATATAAATCATAATGATTAGGGTTGGTATCACAGGGAAAAGCGGATTTATTGGGTATCATTTGTACCAAACCATAAATCTATTTAAAGAAGAGTTCGCTTTAGTAGAATTTGAAAAAAACTTTTTTAATGAGCAATTAAAATTAGATGCTTTCGTCTCTTCATGTGATGTAATTATTCACTTGGCGGCTTTAAATCGTCATAATGAGCCTGAGGTTATCTATGAAACTAATGTATCCTTAGTAAACAATTTAGTAAAGGCATTAGAAAGAACCGAAAGTAAAGCTCATTTAATCATCTCTTCGTCTACTCAGGAAGAGCGTGAAAACTTCTATGGTAAATCTAAAAAAGAGGGAAGAAAGCTCCTCTCCGATTGGGCAAAGCAGAATAATGGGAGATTTTCTGGTTTAATTATACCCAATGTATTTGGACCTTTTGGTCAACCCTATTATAACTCAGTAGTTGCCACTTTTTGCCACCAAATAGCCCGGAACGAAACACCAAAAATTGAGATAGATGGTCAACTGAAACTCATTTGTGTGGGTAAAGTGGTAGACGCCATTTTGCAGGCCATTCGCACAAGCGATAATTCGCATGAAATGGTGCTGCCCCACACTGCCGAGGCAAAAGTATCCGAAATATTGAGCTTACTTCAGCACTTCAAAACCGTGTATCAGGATAAAGGCGAATTCCCACCGTTAAATAATGAATTTGAGCATAAGCTTTTCAATACCTATCGTTGTTACATGGATATTCCTGCCTATTTTCCGCGAAAATTTGTACAGCATACTGACAACCGGGGTGCTTTTGTTGAAATTGCTCGACATGGGATTGCTGGACAAACATCCTTTTCAACCACCGTTCCCGGAATTACACGCGGAAACCACTTCCATACCCGCAAGATTGAGCGTTTTGCAGTCATTAAGGGCAAAGCACTCATCCAGTTGCGGCGTGTTGGTACTTCAGAGGTTCACAACTTTTACCTCGATGGCAATGAACCCTCCTATGTGGATATGCCCATTTGGTACACCCACAACATCAAAAACATCGGCGATGAAACGCTCTACACCAATTTCTGGATCAATGAGCCTTTTGACCCAGTCGATCCCGATACTTACTTCGAAACCGTTTGACAGGTGACAAGTAACAAGTGACGGAAACTAAAGAACGGATGAAAAGTGAAAGTGACGAGAGATGAAAACACACATGGATTTGGATGCTTGGAAGCTCTCTATGTCTTTGGTATCTGATATTTATATGCTTACTCGGGACTTTCCGAAAGAAGAAATTTATGGTCTCACAAGCCAGATAAGAAGAGCAGCAGTATCCATCCCAACCAACATAGCTGAAGGCGCGGCAAGAGGAAGCAACAAGGATTTTGCTCATTTTTTGAACATCTCTTTGGGCTCTTTAGCCGAAGTAGAAACTCAAATCATTTTGAGTGACAACCTTGGTTTCGTTTCTTCTACACAAAAAGCTGCAACAATTGAAAAACTGACCAACATTCGCCGACTCATTATCGGACTTAAACGAGCTTTACAATCCTAAATACTATGGACGTCACCCGTCACCCGTCACCCGTTACCGAATCCAGCGATTTTAGTGCTGTAAAAAGGCTTAAAGTCATGACCGTGGTCGGTACCCGGCCCGAAATCATTCGCTTATCCCGCGTAATGGCCGCCCTCGATGCCTCACCCGCCATTGAGCACATCACAGTACACACGGGCCAAAACTATGACTACGAATTAAATGAGGTATTCTACGAAGATTTGGGAATTCGCAAACCCGATTATTTCTTGAATGCGGCTGGGGCGACAGCGACTGCCACGGTCGGACAAATCCTCATCAATATCGACCCAATCCTCGAAGAAGTACAACCAGATGCTTTTCTGGTGCTAGGCGATACCAATTCTTGTCTTTGTGCCATACCCGCTAAAAAGCGAAAAATCCCAATTTTCCACATGGAGGCAGGTAATCGCTGTTTTGACCAACGCGTACCAGAAGAGACGAATCGAAAAATTGTAGACCATATTTCCGACATCAACATGACCTATTCTGACATAGCCCGCGAATATTTGTTGCGCGAAGGTCTGTCACCCGATCGCGTCATTAAAACCGGTTCACCCATGTTTGAGGTGTTGCACCATTACCTCCCGCAGATTGAAAAAAGCGATGTATTGGAAAGATTGCAGCTCGAAAAAGGCAAGTACTTTGTGGTTTCGGCACACCGCGAAGAAAACATCAGCAACGACCGCACTTTCTTTGGCTTGTTAGAGGCCTTGAACCGCATCGCTGAAACTTATGGATATCCAGTCATTGTGAGTACCCACCCCCGCACTCGCAAACGACTTGAGCAATTAAATTCGCGTCAATCCGCCCAATCAGTGGATTCCGCGTTTCATCTGAACGACCTTATTCAATGGCAAAAGCCCCTTGGTTTTTCTGATTACAACGCCCTCCAACTAAACGCTTACGCCGTACTTTCCGACAGCGGCACCATCAGTGAAGAATCATCCATTCTCAATTTCAGAGCGCTCAATATCCGAGAAGCTCACGAGCGCCCCGAAGCCATGGAAGAAGCATCGGTCATGATGGTTGGTCTCGACCCTGAGCGCATTATGCAAGGACTCCAGCATTTGCAACACCAAGATATTAGCCCCCGCAGTGTGTCAGCCGTTTCCCGTCACCCGTTTCTCACTTCCCTCCGCCCTGTAGCAGATTTCAGCATGCCCAATGTTTCGGAGAAGGTGGTGCGCATCATTTTAAGTTACACCGATTACATCAATCGCGTGGTTTGGAAGAAGCACTGATGCGCCCCCAAAAAATCATTTTTTTAAGTCTAGTTCAAATAAATACCCTCGACGAAAGAGGTATTTATCAAGATTTGTTGCGCCAATTCGTTCAAAACGGTCACGAGGTAACTGTGGTTTGTCCAGTTGAACGCAGATCTGGTTTTCTGACGCGCTTATTGAAGGAAGGTGGAACAACGATACTCCATGTACGTACACTGAATATTCAAAAGTCGCCCATATGGGAAAAAGGATTGGCAACCATTTCGCTGAATATGCTACTTAAGAGAGCTATAAAGAAGCATTTGGCATCGAGTTCGTTTGACCTGATTTTGTATGCCACGCCACCCATCACCATTACCGGATTCATTCGGTGGCTGAAGCAACGAGATGGAGCCAAATCTTATTTGTTATTGAAGGATATATTTCCGCAAAACGCGGTGGACATGGGGATGCTTCGTAATAATTCTTATTTACACAAGTACTTCAAACGTAACGAACAAATACTGTATCGCCTTTCTGATCGCATTGGCTGTATGTCACCTGCGAATGTATCCTATCTAAGTGTAAAGCATCCAGAATTGCTGTCTAAAGTTGAAGTAAATCCCAATGCTATTGATTTAACCAGGGTGAAGGCTGGCAGCGTAAATCGGGCGGAGATCCTTAAAACGTGGGGAATTCCAAATGATTCTGTGGTGTATTTGTATGGAGGCAACTTGGGCAAACCGCAGGGGACAATCTTTCTTTTAGAACTTCTGGAAGCAAAAACCATACATCCAGCTGCATTTTTACTGATCGTGGGAGATGGCACCGATTATCCTGTGCTAAAAGCGTGGTTTGAAAATTGGCAACCTAAAAACGCAAAGCTCATTCAACGCCTTCCAAAAACAGACTTCGATGAACTGGCTGCCTGCTGTGATGTTGGACTCATTTTATTGAGACGAGAATTTACCATTCCAAATTTTCCTTCCCGGCTACTTACATACATGGAAAACAAGATGCCAGTTCTTGCAATAACGGATACGTCAAGTGATGTTGGCACCATGGCGAAATCAGCCGGTTTTGGAGATTGGTGTTTGTATGGTGACCAAAAAGCAGCTTTGCAACTCATTTCTTTTTTTTGCAGTACGCCAGAAACCAGGAAATCAATGGGTGAAGCAGGTTTTGATTTTATGCAAGAGCACTATGATGTAAATATCAGTTATCAAAAAATCAATGAATTTGTACAAGGAAGTCTATAAACCTTTTTTTGATCGCTCGATGGCCGCTTTAGCTTGCGTGATTGCGTTCATTCCTGTTGTTTTGATTGCAATTTTATTGCGTTTGGTACACGGCAAAGGAGGCGTTTTTTTTACGCAGCTCAGACCGGGTAAGGATGAAGCGATATTCAAACTTGTTAAGTTCAAAACAATGAACGACAAACGAGATGTGGCTGGAAATCTTTTGCCAGATGCTGAACGCTTAACAGGAATTGGCACGTTCATTCGTAAAACTTCATTGGACGAACTCCCTCAACTGTGGAACGTGCTCAAAGGGGATATGAGCTTGGTGGGACCACGGCCATTGCTGGTTCAATACCTACCGTTGTACAATTCCGAGCAAATGAGACGGCATGTAGTAAAACCAGGCATTACAGGTTGGGCTCAAGTGAATGGAAGAAATGCTATCCGTTGGGAGGAAAAATTTAAGCTAGATGTTTGGTATGTTGATAATGTTAACTTTGCATTGGATTTGAAAATCCTATATATGACCTTTCTTAAAGTACTAGGTCAAAGGAACATTTCACAAGATGGACATTCAACTATTGAGGCGTTTAAAGGAAATATAGATAAATGAAGGACATTGTAATATTAGGGACTGGAGGATTAGGAAAAGAAGTTCTTGAACTTATTCATCAGATTAACAAGAAGGGATTAACTTGGAATGTCTTGGGTTTTTTCGATGACACAAAAGAAGTTGGTACAGAAGTAAACGGAATCAAAGTTGTTGGCGGGTTACAGGAGTTAAGGGATTCGGCATGCCAAAATGTAGTAATTGCCATCGGAAATCCAGAGGTACGGGCAAAGTTGATAAGGGAATTATCAATACACAAAACGCTGCCGACCCTGATACATCCGACTGTTATGATTCCTGATGCTTATATTTCAATTGGCATAGGGTCTATAATTGGCGCGCATGTCTTTTTGTCTGTCAATGTTTCAATTGGTTCAGGTGTATTGTTGAATGTTGGTTGTTCGATTGGGCATGATGTGGAAATTGGTGATTACTGTACGGTGAATCCGGGAGCTCGGGTCTCTGGGTCAGTTAAAATAGGTGAATTGTCCTTTATTGGTGTAGGGGCGATCTTAAATAACAACATACTGATTGCCAGTGAAGTTAAGGTAGGGGCCGGCGCCGTGGTGTTAAAGTCTGTAGAAAAAAAATCAACCGTGTTTGGAAATCCAGCACGAATCATGTTGAACAATTAAATACGAAAATCAATGGAAAACAATCAAAAATTAATTAACTCGTTCCAAGAAGCATTAGGGCTCGATACCTCTTCAATTGTAGATTCCTTAACTTACCAAAGTGTTCCCGAGTGGGATTCTATTTCTCATATGATTTTAATTAGTCAATTAGAGGAAGACTTCAACGTTTCTTTGGAAACTGATGATGTAATTGATATGAGTTCTTTTGCCAAGGCAAGAGAAATTTTGGCTAAACACGGAGTAAGTTTTTAAAATGCTGTTACTTGATAAGCTTTGCCTTGTTACAGGAGCCTCCAAAGGAATCGGCAAGGCCATAAGTACTTTGTTTGCAAATCAAGGAGCGCGCATTATCGCTACAGGGCGTGACCTTGATGCATTAAAAGCATTGATTGATGAACTGCCAACGCACTCAGGGCCACATTTGGCTTATAAAATGGACGTGACCAAAGAAGAGGATATTTTAAGCGTTTTCAAAGCATTACATCAGGATAAGTTATATATCCATTGCCTGGTGAATAATGCTGGTATTATGGAAGATGCAACCCTCCAAATGGTGAAAACAGAATTGATACACAAAATCTATAACACCAATGTGTTGGGGACCATTTTTCCTTCACAGCATGCTATTAAGGCTTTTTTACGGAACCGCGGCGGTAGCGTTATTAACTTAAGCTCCATCATTGGTACCAATGGAAATCATGGACAAAGCATTTATGGTTCATCGAAGTCTGCAATTATTGGTTTTACGAAATCTTTGAGTAAAGAATTAGCACCTCTCAACATACGCGTAAATGCAATAGCACCTGGATTCATAGATACGGATATGACTAGAGGCATGGATGAAAAGTTCTACGAAAAGAACTTAAAATCTATAGGCATGCGGCGTTTAGGTGAGCCTGATGATGTGGCAAAAGTAGCCTTATTTTTAGCTTCAGATTTATCTGCCTACGTAACAGGTCAAGTTATTGGGGTGGATGGTGGTATGATTATTTGATGTTTTATGCGGTTAATTGATCGAATACAACTCAATGAAAAATTAAGGCTCATAGATGAAGTCACGGGTAAAAGCTATGCTTACAAAGATTTGCCTAATGTATCTTGGCCAATCAGAGAAAGATCACTCCTATTTTGCTATTTGAACAATTCAATAGAGTCAGTTTCTTTTCTGATCAAAGCCTTTGAAAGTCAGCATGTATTGGTTCTCTTATCAGCAACATTAACAGAAAATTTTAAAGCTGTACTTGAAAGTACTTACACCCCAAACTATATTTATGATGCATCGCGATCCACAGTGAGTGGGTACAAACTCGACGGAGCATCGCTACACGTAAAAATAATTGCATCCAATCTCGTGCTTCATGAGAACTTGCAGGTTTTATTGAGCACCTCAGGAACTACTGGTTCTCCAAAATTCGTGAAGCTGTCAGAAAACAATTTACTGGCGAATGCTGAATCGATAGCGGCGTATTTGCCAATCTTAGCTGCTGACAAAGTGCCGCTGAATTTGCCAATTCATTATTCATATGGACTGTCTATTCTAACAAGTAATGCACTTAAGGGCGCAACGCTACTTGCAGGAGTGCAAGATGTGATGTCAAAAGGTTTTTGGGACAATTTCCAGAAGTATCAATACTCCACCGTTGCTGGTGTGCCATATGTGTATGAAATGCTGGATCGAATCGGTTTTACAAAGATGCAGTTGCCGAGTCTCCGATATTTTACGCAGGCTGGAGGTAAATTGCGGGATGACCTCGTAAGCAAGTATGCTGACTTTGCAAAAGAACATGGTAAGTTGTTTTATGTGATGTATGGTCAAACGGAAGCTACAGCACGCATGTCCTATTTACATCCCGATCATTTATTAAGTCATATTGGGTCTATAGGTAAGCCTATTCCTGGAGGAAGATTTGAGTTGAACGAGGAGACTTCTGAGTTACAATACGAAGGCCCTAATGTATATGGAGGATATGCTGAATGTGTTAAGGATTTGAGCACATTTGAAAGTCCTGCTTTGTTATGTACGGGTGATTTGGCTAAGGTAGATGAACAGGGGTTTTATTACATTACTGGAAGGAGTAAGAGATTTGTCAAAATATTTGGTAATAGGATAAATTTAGATGAGTTAGAGGCCGCATTGTCCAATCGATTCGGTGCTTTTTATCCATGCTTAGGATGGCAAGACAAGGTGGTTTTGGTATATTCTACCAACACAAATGAAGACCATTCACAAATTGTTACCTGGCTGAGCGTTGAGTATAAATTGCATCCGACATCATTTAAGCTCAGAACCCTTGATGCTATTCCCTTAACAGCAAATGGCAAACCCGATTACAAATTTTTATTGAGCGATTATGAAGGTAGATGACCTATTGAATGTTCCTCAGTTTAGTCTTGATCAAGCTGAGAAAGACAAAGCAATGCTGGTATTAATGAAGGGGCTTCACGAACACCATGTTGCGAATTCAGTCGCTTACAAAGAGATTTGTACACGTGTCTTTGGAACTAAAGTAGATTTCAAAACCCTTGAGGACTTACCATTTATACCGGTGAGCGCATTTAAAAACCATCAATTGATGAGTATTAATGAGGGCGACATCTTCAAAGTGCTTACTTCCTCAGGTACAACAGGTCAAAGCGTTAGTCGGATTTACTTAGATAAAGATACCGCGCGTTTACAAAGCGTTGCGCTTTCAAAAATCATCTCTCACGTGGTAGGCCCTCAACGCCTTCCCATGCTTGTTATTGATTCAAAAGCAGTTTTTGAGAATAAATTGAGTTTTTCTGCAAGAGGTGCCGGTATTCTTGGTTTGGCACCATTTGGAAAAGACCACACCTATGTATTAAATGAAAATTTTGAACCTGACGAAGCGGTTTTGAAGGGGTTTCTTGAGAAATATGATGGGCAGCGTATTTTCATATTCGGCTTTACTTTTATGGTTTGGCAATTTTTACAGAAAGCCAATTTTGATAAAAAGTACGATCTAAGTAATGCCATTTTGATGCATAGTGGTGGTTGGAAGAAATTGATAGACAGGGCTGTTGATAACGCCACATTCCGTTTAAAGCTTAAAGAGAAGTTTAATTTGGAGCATATCTACAATTATTATGGCATGGTAGAACAAGTTGGCTCTGTTTTTATGGAAAATCAAAACGGCTATTTGCATGCACCTAATTTTGCTGATGTCATCATTCGCAACCCAGTTGATTTTAGCGTTCAGCCTATAGGTCAGCCGGGCCTCATCCAAGTGATTAGTGCATTGCCTATAAGTTATCCCGGGCATTCGTTATTAACGGAAGATATTGGTGTTTTGGAGGGCGTTGATGATTCACAAGGGGGCTGGAAAGGCAAGTATTTCAGAATTTTAGGTCGAGCAAAGAAGGCTGAATTAAGAGGTTGCAGCGATACTTTTAATAAATGATCAAATGAACGCATTGAAGTTAAATCAATATACGCCGCATTCAGTATCGATTCTATGTACGGAACTTAGCTGTTTGGTGGCCAAGAATTATGATTTAAGGCCTTTCGATTCTAGAACAATTGATTTTCTTGATGGGTTGTCTAAGTTAATTCTTGGAGATAAGGCGATCAATAGACGTCCGGAAATGGCTGCTTTAGGTTTTTGGCTTAGAAAAGCGCAGTTGAAGAAAATGATGGTGGAGCAAGAGCAATTGCTTAACAATCCTCAATTCAAGGTGGCTCCAATTGGTAAAGTATTCCATATTTGTCCAGCAAACGTAGATACTATGTTTATGTACAGCATGGTCGTAGCGCTCCTCATGGGAAATAGAAATATACTCAGGATATCCAAACGTATGGATGCCCCACATGTGCTAAGTTTATTTGATAAGTTGAATTTGCTCTTAGAAGCTGAGGAATTCACCTTATTCAAGGACTACATAAACATCATTAGTTACGATCACAATGCGGATATTAGTAATTATCTCTCTACTGGGGCAAATGCTAGATTGATTTGGGGTGGAGACTCTACTATTAAAACTTTTCAATCTTTTGAAAAGGCACCTAGAACGAAAGACATTGTTTTTGCAGACAGGATTTCAATGATGATCTTAGATTCTGAAAAAATATTGTCTTGTGAGGGTAAGGCCTGGGACGAACTCTTACGTAATTTTTACAACGACGCCTATACTTTTGATCAAATGGGATGTTCGTCTCCACAAACAATATACTTTTTAGGTTTGCATCAATACTGTGAACAAGCTCGAATAAAGTTGAGTAAAGGCCTTCAAGAATTTCTTTTAGCGGAATATGAAAATGACGTAAGTTCACTTGCATCCTTAAAGCTAAATAGAATGGTCGATGATGCTCTTGAGGGGAAAATATTGAATCAATCAGGCAACAATTTATTTAAGTTATTACAATTAGTCGAAATCAGCGACTCAAATTCATTACATGGTTGTGGTGGTGGCTATTTTTATTTTAAAGATTGTAATAAAATAAAAGATATGGTTGCTTTAAATGTCCCCAAAGTTCAGACAGTAAGTTATTTTGGATTATCCCATGATGATAAAAATGAACTTATGAAATTAGCCTATGGAGAAGGAATTGATCGCATTGTGAAAGTAGGAAACGCCCTTAACTTTCATTATATATGGGATGGCTATAATCTTTTTCAAGAATTAAGCCGTAAGGTGTATATTGAATGATAAATTATGTAATGCCTAATTTTTAGTAATTATGTTGAAATATGAATATGTTGCTGAAAAGAGCTCAAGGTGTGACAATTGAGTCAAACGCCAACGGCCTGTAATTAATAATATTCATACAAATATCAACACTTGCCCGGGTTTAGTACTAAGTTTAAGCGTTTTCAATTGTTAAAATTAGCACAAAATATTTTCTTTAAATTTCGCCCCATTTTCAACTTTCTGTTGATTTTCATCCTGACTTTTCTCGTCTTTTCTGTGGTATATGACCTGTATTTACATCGCTTTGAAGATAAAACCGATGGCATGTCGGCTTACGTTGGTAGGCAAGCCGCCAGCCTACTAATTGTGATGGGTTTTGATGCCTTTGCAACAGACATGCATGCCGATAAAAGCACGCATGTAGGCATTGACGGATTTGCGCGGGTAAAGGTGATAGAAGGGTGCAACGGGCTTTCAGTAATGATACTTTTCGTGGCTTTTTTGCTCGGTTTTCCAGGGAAACTCAAGAGCATGGCGTGGTTTCTTCCCGCCGGTTTGCTGGTTATTCACTTTTTCAATATCCTCCGCGTGGCCATGCTTGGCTGGGCGGTTTACCGTTTTGGTGAAACTGGATACTACATCTACAAAGAATTGTTTACAGCCTCCATTTACCTACTAGTGCTCACCCTCTGGTTTCTTTGGGTTCAGAAATATGGCAGCTTTAATAAAGTTAATGTATGCAATGGAAACGAAGGGCCATAGGCCTACTGGCTGTGCTGATATTGCTAGTTTCATTTCAATTTCGCGCTATCAATTTTACAGGTTTGTTGCTCGGTAATGGGGCTGATGATGCACGGACTTGGTTTATAATTCTAAACAAGGGGGTGCGTTATTTGATTAATAATCTAGCTGCGCTTGCGCTATTGTGGGGGCTTTTCCAACGCCGTGATTACTTGCAACTGGCAGTAGTTGTTCTTTTATTTGGTCTTTTTGTGCTTTTACCACTCTACTTTGTTGGCTATTTCTACTTCCGTGAGAGCCTTGGCGTTACATTGAGTTACCTTCACCGCTTGGTCATGAATCCGACTTTGATGATGCTCTTGATACCGCTTTTTTATTATCAGCGCAACTTAGAAAACACCAAAAGCGTTTAGCTTTGTCTAGTTTTGTGATGTGTAATTAGCTCCTAAATTCCGTGTGGAGCAGCAACCGTAATTTTTCTTAAACCACTCAAGGGCCTTCTAGCCTCCTTTTAAAAAGTATTTATGTCAAGCAATCCAAAGGTCTGGCTTTCTTCTCCCCACATGGGATCGGCCGAATTTGAATTTGTAAAAGAAGCGTTTGATACCAATTGGATTGCGCCACTTGGCCCACATGTTAACGGGTTTGAAGCAGATCTGGTGGCCTATACAGGAACAAAGGAGGCGGCGGCATTGAGTAGTGGCACAGCTGGCCTACACTTAGGTCTTATTGAACTAGGCGTCGTAGCTGGCGATGAAGTGATTTGTCAAAGTTTTACCTTTTCTGCTTCTGCGAATCCAATTGCTTATCAAGGTGCGATTCCCATATTTGTGGACTCTGAAGCGGATACTTGGAACATGAGTCCGTATTGGTTGGAAAAGGCCATTGAAGCCCGTATGGCCATTGGTAAAAAGCCCAAAGCCATTATTCCAGTGCATTTATACGGCATGCCTGCCAAAATGGACGAGATCATGGCCATAGCGCGTAAGTATGACATTCCGGTGTTGGAGGATGCCGCCGAGGCCTTAGGTTCTACTTACCAAGGCAAGGCATGCGGTACCTTTGGAGCTATTGGAATATTGAGCTTTAATGGCAATAAAATAATAACAACTTCTGGGGGTGGCGCGCTTATTTCAGACGATGAAAATTATGTAAAACAAGCGCGATTTTTAGCTACACAGGCAAGGGATAATGCCCCACATTACGAGCATTCGCATATAGGATATAATTACCGCATGAGTAATATATGTGCAGGAATTGGGAGAGGTCAAATGATGGTACTGAAAGAGCGTATTGAGCAAAGACGCGCTAATTTTGATTTTTATGTAAAGGCGCTGAGCCATTTACCTGGGATAATGTTCCTTCAAGAACCAACGGGAAGTTTTAGTAATCGTTGGCTAACGACTATTTTAGTAGTCCCATCAAAGTCAGCGGGGATTACCCGTGAAAAAATTCGTTTAGCCTTAGAAGCCGCAAATATAGAATCGCGCCCGCTTTGGAAGCCCATGCACCTCCAACCTGTTTTTGCGCAAGCTCCATTTTATGGGGACGGCACTTCTGAACGTTTGTTTGAGCAAGGCCTTTGCCTGCCCTCGGGGTCCAATTTAACCATGACTGACCTTGAGCGTGTGGTAGAACTTATTCGCACGCTATTTCACTGATTACCTTAACCAAATTAAAGCTGGTTTTGCAGCTAATTTTCGTCTATGGAGATGAGGAGTCCTGTAGGGGATTTTCGAATAGTGATTAGAGTATCCAGCTTTTTGATTTAGTAAAAGTGCTTTTCGGTAAGTAAATGCCGAATTCCAAATAACGAATCCCAAATTGTAAATCCCGTACCTTTACCTTCCGCGTTTTTAACCTACACCGCCGCATGGGTCTTTTACACTACCTCGCACATTCTATTCCGCTCAGGCACTTCATCGAAAACAAGCTTTTCCGTCCGGCGCGCAGCTTTAAAAAGCTAACGGCGGCCGCCAGTTTCGACCAGTCGTTACACGCCCTTGCCCATCAAGATGCAGCCGCCTACGCGTACGAGCACTTTAAAGCCGCCGCCTATTTTCAATCGAAAAAGGAGCTGTACGACTTTTTGATAGCAAAAATTTCACCTGTAAACGGCCTCCTCCTCGAATGTGGGGTGTACAAAGCCGATACCCTCAATTATTTTGCTGGCAAGCTCAACAGCCGGCAATGGCATGGCTTTGATTCGTTTGAAGGCCTGCCCGAAGACTGGGGCGGAGGCGAAAAAGGCAAAGGGGCTTTTTCGCTCGGCGGCAAGCTGCCTTCGGTAAAGCGCAATGTACAGTTGCAACCCGGTTGGTTCGAACATACGGTAGCGCCTTTCTTACACAACCAACAGCAGCCCGTAGCCTTTATACACCTCGATGCCGATCTGTACAGCGCTACCAAAACAGTTTTAGAAGCCAGCACCCCTTATTTACAGGCGGGTACTTTGTTGTTGTTTGACGAATATTTCGGTCAAATTGGCTGGCGCGAAGGCGAGCACAAAGCCTTTGCTGAATGGCTCCCAGGCTCGGGTTACCAAGCCACCTGTTTGGCCTATGCAGCCAATGGAGCTGTTTTATGGCAATTGCAAAAATGAGCGATACGCCCTTCTTATCTATCATAATCGCCACCCGCAATTGCAAGGAGGCCCTACAAACCACCCTGGAGCAATTGCAGCGCCTCCAGTCCGCCTTTCCCTTAGAAATTTTAATTGCCGATGCCTTGAGTACCGATGGCACGGCCGATTACATCGCCACCCAAGCCGCCCAGCTGAGTTGGTGGGTAAGCGAGCCCGATGCCGGCATTTACGACGCCTGGAACAAATGTTTGGCGCAGGCCCGCGGTCAATGGATTGCTTTTTTGGGCGCCGGCGATACCTATACGCCCGATGGGCTCACCAAACTGGTGCAAGCCGCCGAGCAAAACCCACAAAGTCACTACATCAGTTGTCACCAGTGGCAAGTATTGCCCAACGGCCAGGCCATGCGACTTAAAAAATCTTACTGGCACCCCAAAACCTTCCAAAAACGCATGACCCTCACCCATGTGGGTTGCTTTCACGCCCGTAATGCCTTTGCGCAATACGGGTTTTTTGATACGTCGTACCGCATTTGTGCCGATTACGCTTGGTTGCTGCGCATCGGCACAGCGCTCCAACATACCTTGGTACCCGAGCCCTGTGTAAACATGCTCATCGGGGGCATTAGCGATGGCAATGCCTTGGTGTTCGAAGAAACGGCACGTGCGCAGCGCGCCCATACGCACTTGCCTCACTGGCGCATACAGTTACTCAAGCAAGAGGCTGTATTGCGCAAAAAAATACGTCACTGGTGGCTGTCGTAGTGGTTTTACACGCCCCCACCGACCGGCGGGCATTCGATTTGTTTAACTGGCTGCGGGTAGAACGTCCGGACCTCCGTTTTTTACTCTGGGCCAAAAAAATAAATACCGCAGAACGCTGGCTGTATCCGGCCGGCGAGTTCCTAGCTGTTGCCGATCTAGAGGCCCTTTTAGCACACATCGCGGCGCAGCAGCAAACCACCTTTGTATGGCTGCCGCTGATGGAAGACGACCTCTCGGCATTGCTCTCAAAACCCCAAATACCGCCGAACCTGCGCCTCCTTGCACCTGCAGTGGCCGATTTTGAGCTCGCCCGCAACAAAACCAGCTTCACCGCCCGTTTCTCGCAGCAGCAACTCACCCCCCAGCACTATACGCTGGAGGAGCTGCAGCAGCATTTTCCCGCCAGCGGCGTGGTAGCCAAGCCAGCCATCGGCAAAGGCGCCATCGGCCGGCAGTACATCAACAGCGCCGCCGATTTGTACAAAATTCAGCCCGGCGATACCATCCAGCAGCGCATTGGCGCAGGCAAAGAAGTGATTGGCGCCTTTTTTTTGATGCAACACGGAAAAGTAATACGCCACTACCAACACCAGCGCGTGCGCACCTACCCCACCGATGGGGGCGTGAGCAGTTGTGCCAAAACGGTTTTGATACCCGACATTGAAGCGGCTGGCGCCCAAATGCTGGCCGAGCTGCACTGGCACGGGTTGGCCATGCTGGAGTTTTTGCAAGACCCCATTACCGGCCGTTACCTGGCTATTGAATGCAATCCCCGTTTGTGGGGCAGTTGTTTGTTAGGCGAATTTGCGGGCCACGGTTTGGTAGCCGGTTACATCCAGCTCGCCCTGGGAGAAAGCCTAGCCCGCCGGCAAGCGCTGCCCCAAGCCTACATCCGCTGGTATTTTCCCTACGAACTTTTATACGCTTTGCGCTCGCCCATCCGTCGCTTTAAACTGCTGTGGGGTGGCGCAGCCGATACCTGCTACATTGGTGGCACCCGCGCGGGTTGGTGGCGTGCCCTTTTATTTATCGCCGTCAGCGTATTTAAGCCCGAAAAATGGCACATCCTCTACAAAAAAATAACGGGCAGCAGATAATGGGTACTGAAGTTTTTGATTTCGACAAAACCCTCACCTACCGCGACACCACCCTGTCGCTGTTTTGCTTTCGGCAAGGGCCCCTGCGCCGCCTGGGCATTTGCTTGTGCTACTATGCCTTGGCTGTTTTGGTAAAACTTAAGCTTTTGCAAGTAGCAGCTTTAAAGGAGTGCCTGCTCAACGTTTTTTACCAATCCTACGATGAGCCACGTTGGCAGCAACATTGTGCCGCTTTTGTACCCAGCATTCACACCAACCAGTTGTACGCACAAACCGATTGGTTAACAGGACAAAAATGGGTGGTAAGCGCCTCGATGGAAGCCGTATTGCGGCCGCTTTTTCCGAGCAACGTACAAATCACCGGCAGCTTAGTTTGTAAAACCGGAGGCCGCTGGCAGTTGCAGCAGCACCCCTATGGACCGCAAAAAGCCAAATTGCTGCAGGCAGCCGGTGTTTTGGAGGCACAGCGGGTGTACACCGACAGTGAGAGTGACCGGTACCTGATGGCCATGGCCAATGAAATTGTGTGGGTGCAGGGCGACCAGCAAACCCATTACACCCGTGCTACCTGGGAGGCTGCACGCGGCAAACTCCCCCAAATTTAACACATGCAACACAAGGCCATTTTTACCATTGACGTAGAAGACTGGTTTCATGCCGGGGTGATGCAGCCCTACCTGAAGCGGCAAAACGGCTCGCCCATGCACCGCTTGACTGATAACTTAAAGTGGCTGTCTGATTTTTTGGCCAAACACGAGGGCAAGGCTACCTTTTTTGCTTTGTCGTCGCTTACGCCCGTAGTATTGCGGCAATTGGCCAGCTTGGCCGCCCAAGGCCACGAAATTGCGAGTCATGGTCACACCCACACCAACCTCAACCAGCTCAGCAGCGCCGCCTTGCAAGCCGAGCTGTTGCAATCGCGCAGCATCCTCGAGCAAGCCACCGCCGCGCCCGTCATCGGTTTTAGGGCGCCCAACTTTTCGATCACCGACCAAGCCTTGGAGCTTTTACAAGAAACGGGCTATGCCTACGATTCGAGCTTAAACAACGTGCGCTTGCACAAAGGCTACGGGCGCTTGCAGCAGCATGCGCTGCACCCCAAACCCTACCTCATTCGGGAAGGGCTTTGGGAGATGCCGCTCAGCACCTACCCCTTGGCGTCGTGGAACCTGCCGGTAGCGGGCGGCGCCTTTTTGCGGCACCTGCCTTTCGCCTTGTTTCAGCAAGCGGCCCTCAAACTGGCGAGCCAAGGCTACTACCATTTTTACCTGCATCCTTGGGAGGTAGATTTGGCACATCCGCGGGTGCCGGGCATGCGGCTGCTCGACCAAATGAGGCATTACCGCAACATATCAAAAGTGCCCCAACGCCTCGATGTATTGGCCCAAAAACTCGTTTTTGGGAGCATATCGGAGGAGTTAAGTCGCCAAAAAGTTAACCAAAGGCCTGGTTAAAATTTATGTATATTCGCAACATTAACTAACAAGCATGTCGAAACCCCCCATGTTTCAAATTCTGCAGCAAGAAGCATCGATAGATACCATCCTGGTGTTTGTGAAACAACTGCTGCGCTTATTTGTAAAAAACCTGCGTAAAATTTTGGTTTTAGCCTTGCTGGGGGGCCTCTTGGGTGTGGCCATTGGCTTTTTAAAGCCTATAAAGCGCAGCGCAGAGGTGATTTTAGCAGTAGAAGAAGAAGGAGCCAGTGGCTTTGAAGGTCTGATGGCACAATTTGGTTTGGATGCAGGTGGCTCAAATCCCGGCGGCGTTTTCCAAGGCGAGAGTTTGGTAAAGGTGTTTTTAACCCGCAGCATGATCGAACGTACCTTGTTGAGTGAGGTGGAGATCAACGGCGATACGGTTGTTTTGGCCAATTACCTCTTCCCCAAAACCAAACTGGGCAAAAAGCGGGTTTTTGAAGGCGTGCAGTTTAGCGCCGACCGCAGTGCAAACGATGCCCTCACCGACAGCGCACTGTACGAACTGCATAAATTGGCACGCACAAAATTGCTTTCGGTTACCAAACCCGATAAAAGACAAGGCATCATCCATGTAAAAGCCACCCACCGCGATCCGATGGTGGCTTTGCGTTTAAGCGAGACTTTGGTAAAAACAGTGTCGGACTTTTACGTAGAAACCCTCACCAGAAAGGCGCGCTTTAATTTGGAAGTGCTGCAATCGGAAGCCGATTCGGTACAGCAGCTGCTCAACAGTAATTTGGTGGAGAGCGCTGTGGAGTCGGATTTAAACGTGAACCCCATCCGCCAAACCTTGCGGATCAACCAAAACCGCAAACTCATCGACCTGCAAGTAAGCGTGGCCTTGTATGGCGAGGTGGTTAAAAACCTGAAGCTGGCCGAAATCCAGTTGCGCAAACAAACGCCTTTGATTCAAGTCATCGACCGGCCGCGCCAACCCCTCGATGTGGTGGGCTTTATGTGGTGGGAGTGGCTCATGTATGGTGCTTTTGCAGGAGCTGCCGTGGGCGGCTACTTGGCCTATCGTAAAAATGAAACGCCGGTAGATACGGCTGTTTAAATGTTACGCCCGTTTGTATTGCTAAGCAAATTAAACAGTTTAGATCGCAAATCGCTTTGGTTGTACATCGCAAAGGCGGTGGCGGCGGGTACAGGCGTGGGGGTGCATTTTATTTTTGCTGCCATCGGGGGTGTTTCGGGCTACGGGGTATTGAGTTTGTTTTTGAATCTGAACCTTTTACTTAATTACGTGGCTGATTTTGGCTTCACCCTCAATGGGCCGCGCCTGGTTGCCAATGGCACGCAAAACGAAACAGCACTGCGGCAAATACAGGCCTTTCGCATCCGCCTGGGCCTGCTGTCGGCCTTGCTTTATTTGCTCGTTATTGGGATAGGCTATCCAAATCAACAACACTTACTGCTGTTTGGCTTGCCCATGATTGCGTTTTATGGCTTTCAGTCTGATTGGTTAAATCGAGGCTTAGGCCGTCCCGACAAAGCCGCCTACCGGCAAATGATGCAAAGCGTGGGACAGTTGCTACTGGTAGCCTTGGCCATGTACTTAGGCTGGGAAATGAAGTGGGCTGTTTTAGCCTATACGTCGCTGGCAGCTGTTACCTATTTGCTTAGCAACCCGTACAAATGGCAGTTTTTTTTGCCCCTGCCCGCCCCCTCGGTTGTGAAGGGGCAATTGTTGGTTTTGGCGGGCATGCTCACGTATTTTGCTACCTACAACATGATCATCCCTTTGTTAACCCGCTGGCAAAACGAAACGGTTGCGGGCTTTTATGCCAGTCATTATTTTTTGGGGACGAGCCTGGGCACTTTGTCTGTGATTACCATGGAGGTTTTTATGGCGAAAGCAAAGTCGAGTCTTGCTTCCTACGCCCTTTGGCTTGGCATTTTTACGGCCATAGCCTTGGTGGGCATCGGTTTGAGTCCGTTTTATTTTGATTTTTTGTACGGTGGCAAGGGCTTTTACTGGGATGGGCGCCTTACTTTGTTGGTGATGGGCATGGTGGTTATACACGCATTTAGACTGTATTGGGTGAATAGCTGCTTGTTTTTGCAGCAATACCGGCCGTTTTTAAACTTTAATGTATTGGCATTGGGCGTTCATGTGGCCTTGCTTGGCGTTTGGTTAGCAATGGAGCAGGAGTATGGTCCGCATGCCGCTTTAAGCATTTTGCTCGTTGCCGAATCCCTGGCGCTTTTGATGTATAAGCTGTATCCAAAAGGAGGGAGGTTGTATGTGGGCTAACCTGTATAAGTACTACCGGCAGCTGCTTTCGTTTTTGATTTACCTGCCCAACGTTACGCCGTTTAAAATGCTGTTTAAGTCCGAGATTTTTCCTTGGGCCTTTGTGTATTCGCTGCGGCGGTCGTTTACGATTCCTTTGGGCTACAGCATTTTTTTGGTGTACATGCTCCTTTCAGCGGTGTACATCCTCTCTAAAGGCGAACCGATACTGGTGCCGGCGCGGGCTTTGTTTGCCTTGCTGAACGTTACGTTTATCTTTTTTTGCATCCTGAAGGTCGATGACAAGGAGTTTTCGCAGTTGCAGAAGGCTTTTACCTGGGTGTTTGGCATCAATGTGGTGTTGAGTTTGATTCAGTATTTTGGGCTTTTCCCCGCCTTTTTAACGCCTTTTATGCGGATTTTTATCGATCGCTTTACCGACGAACCGCATGGCTTGGGCAGGGGGGTGGCGGCTTTGTTTGCGGAGCCTTCGTATGCCTCCCTTAGCATTCATTATTACTTTGCCTATTTTATGTTGCAGCACCGCATCGACCAAAAATCGTTGTTGGGCTACGGGGCTATTTTGCTGATGATCCTCTTCGATCTGTTCATCATCCGCTCAATTACGGGTTTGGTGATGATTTTTGTGTATTACGTTTCGCTGCAAGAGCGCAAATACATTGTGCGCGGCGCGGTTGTTTTGCTGTTTGTAGGGTTGTTGGTGTTGTACCTCGCCAAACAAACCGATGAGCCTCCCCGCGCGGTCGATTTTTTGTATTCGGTGGTGTACGACCAAGAATACAAAGACCCGCTGCCGTTTTTGCTGAACGAATCGGGCTTTAGAGTCATCAGCGTATGGGCTGCCTATGTGTATGGTTTTGCCAATCCTTTGGGCTCCGGCATCGGCGGCTGGGGTCCCGCGAGCTTAATTGCGATGGATGCCATCGGCGTGCCTGCCACCGAAATCGGCTTTTTTGCTTCGTATAGCGGGGGCGATTTTGATGGGGTGCGCCCCACTTCCTTTATCGCCGATATATTTTTGGAGATGGGCTGGGTGGGGTTTGTGCTGTTTGTGCTGGCTTTTTGGAGCTACATGACCAACAAAACGCTTTTTAACAACATCTATGCACGCCCCGTGCTGGTGATGTTTTACTTTAACTTGTTTGTGATGGGCACCATCGGCGATCCTTTGCCCTTTATCTTTTTGGCCCTGGCTTATCGCGAGTTTTTTCCTCCGCAACCCAAAACAAACTTGCTGGCAACATGACAAACGACCTGGTTTCGATTGTCATGCCAGCCTACCTCGCCGAAAATACCTTGGCCGAAAGCGTGGCCTGCATACAGGCACAAACGCATACGCATTGGGAGCTGCTGCTGTTTATCGATGCCTCGCCCGACAATTCTTGGCAAATGGCACAACAATGGGCCGCAGCAGATGCCCGTATCAAAGTTTTTAAGGCAAAAACCAACAGAGGCGTTGTGCATGCGCGCAACCTCTGCCTGCGCTTGGCCAAAGGGCATTGGGTGGCTTTTTGTGATGCCGATGATTTTTGGAAAGCCGATAAGCTGGCGCAGCAACTGGCTTTGTTAAAGCGCGTCGCAGCCGATTTTTGCTATACCTCGGCTACTTATTACCGGCCCGACCTGTCCTGGGAGTCGGCCCCTGCCCGCATGCCAAGCCGTTTAAGTCTGCAACGCTTGCTGCAAGGCAATCCCATTGGCATGAGCACGGTTTTACTCAAACGGAGTCTGCTGCAGGGCTTGTATTTTGACAAACTGCCCGATGGGGTGGTGCATGAAGATTATGCCTTTTGGGTGAAGCTCTTCAAAGCCAAAAGCTTTCAAACGGTGTATTTACCCACGCCCAGCACCCGGGTGAGCATCCATCCCCAAACCCGTTCAGGCCACAAAGGCAAAGCCTTCCGCTCACAATTTTACATCCTGCAAAAGTACGGTGAGCTGTCGGTACTGCAAGCAAGCCTCCACATGGTTTCGTACCTGGCCTTTGCCTTCTACAAAAGAGGCCCCCGCACCTGGCTCCGCCAATGGCAATAAAACAAACCCCCGCGCCCTCCGCGGTAAAAACCCCCTCAAGCGTCCTCCCCGTCCTCTGCGGTAAAAAACCCTCAAGCGCCCTCCGCGCCCTCTGCGGTAAAAAAAAAACCACCCCCCTCCCCCCCTCCCCTCTAATTTCCCCAAAAAACCCCTATTTTTCGCCATGCGTTCCTCCAAAATTTTTCTGTGTTTACTCCTGCTAGCAAGCGTTTTTCAGCTACAGTCCCTGCAAGCACAACCCATTTCGGTGGGCATGCCGTTTTTTGAGGAGGCACTCCGCAGGGGCCAGCTGCTTGGCAAACTCGACTCCAATGTGTCGTTTAACATCCGGCCCGTGCATGTAGGCAAGGCCTTCAACATCAGCAATGCGCATGGCCTAGACACCAATTTATTCCCCCTTGACACCTTAAAATACGCCACTTGGGCCGACCAATCTTATTGGAAAGGCCGTATCCGCCTCCTGGCCCTGCCCGTTTACACCCACACCCAATTTAACCAGCACCACCCCTACGGCTGGGCCGATGGTGCGCGCATTCCCAACCGGGGCCTCCAACAATACGTGTCTGGAGGGGTATATGCCAAACTAGGCTTTTTAGAGATGCAATACAGGCCCGAATTGGTATGGGCGCAAAACAAAGATTTTGAGGCACCCCCGCACCGAACGCCAGGCATCGACCACCCGGAACGCATGGGGACAGAAACTTACAAGGAGTATTTCAGGGGACAGTCCTTCATCAAAGCACACATTGGGCCGATTGCCATGGGCTACAGCACCGAAAACATTTGGTGGGGGCCAGGACAAAAAAACGCCATCATCCTCAGCAACAACGCCCCAGGTTTTGGGCATGCCACCATCCACACCAACAAACCCATCAAAACCCGTTACGGAAGCATCGAGTTTCAGTGGATTGCCGCCGCCTTGGAGCATTCGGGCTTTAGGTATCCCCTCGATTACCCGGTAGGCAATTGGCCGCCCATTGGCGATGCGCCCCAGCGCGACACCTCTATTGCTAAATACCATTCGTATGTGAGTGCTGCGGTGTTTTCGGTGCAACCTAAAATAACCCCAGGCTTGTTTATTGGCGCTACCCGCATCGACCAAAGGCGGCAGGAACCGGAGCAGCTGTGGCGGTATTTAACCAATGTGGCTACCTCTGCCGATGCGGTGCAAACCGTAGGCAACAACGGCATCATTTCGGTTTTTGCGCGCTATTTATTGCCCAAGGCCCATGCCGAGTTTTATGTGGAGATGGGGCGCGAAGATTGGTTTTGGGACATGGAAGACCTCATTACTAACCCCTATGTTACGGGGGCTTGGTTGGCGGGCTTCAAAAAACTGTACCCCTTGCCGGGCAAAGACCGCTGGCTAGAGGTGTATGGCGAAGTAACCAAAATACAAGCACCTGTTGCCAATTATTCGCGTTCGGTGGGCTACAGCTTTTATACCAATGGCGATGTGCCAACTGGTTGGAGTCACCGCGGCCAAGTGCTAGGTGCTGGTATTGGTCCCGGCAGCAATATGAACACCCTCGGTGTACGGTGGGGTAAAGGCTTTCACACCTTTGGCGTACATGCCGAGCGGGTGGTGCACAACGAAGATTTGCTGTACAACCGCATTTTATACCTCAAGCTCAATTCGGGCCTGAATCAGTTTTTCATCGACGATTCGAAGCACTTTGTGGATTGGGGCATTCATTTAACCCACCACACCTCCTTCAAAAAGCTGCTGGTGGGCTACCGTTTTCATTTGATGCGCACCTATAATTTCAACTGGAGGTACGATCCTTTTGGGGCCCCGGGGCCCTTCCGTTTTCCTGGCATCAACGTTTGGTCGATGAACGCCGACATCAGCTGCGTTTACCGCTTTTGAGCATGTGGTACCAGCCTCCTGCTAAAAGTTTAGCGCCTTTACACCTTGTTTTTGCTCTTTTTTCGAAAAAAGAAGTAGATTTTGAAAAGCAGCTCGCCAGCTATTTGCAGGCCAAAGAGGTGGTGATTGGCGATGCATGGGTGTGGGTATTGGCCGAAGGGCTGCGTGCTTTGGCGCAGCAACACCCGGGCCGCAAAATTATTTTACCTGCCTACAGCTGCAACGAATTTACCAAGGCCATTTTATTGGCAGGTCTAGAGCCGATGTATGTAGATTTGGGTCCCGATTTTAGCATGCACTTGGCACCCGTAGCAGCAGCCTGCGACGCCACCGTGTTGGGGGTATTGGCGGTAAACAACACCGGCGTAGCCGCCGAAAACCTGGAAATTCGCACCTTTTGCGATCAAAAGGGGATATTTTGCATCGAAGATGCGGGCTATACCTTGTTTGGCAGCGCAGCATCAGGGCAGCTGTTCGGTAGTTTTGGGCATGTAGCCATCATCAACATGTCGGAAGGTAAAATTATACCTGCCGGTGGAGCCGCCTGGGTGGTTAATCACGAGCAGGCCCAGCATTCGGCGCAGCACTTACGCAGTCTCATGGCCCAAACGCCCCCGCAAGCCAACTGGGCAGAGGCCCTGCAGCTCGTTATTTACCATTTAGGAGCCTCTCGCTGGGGGTATCAGTTGTACAGTCTTTTGAAAAAGGCGATAAAAACCGATTTTAAAGCCCTTTTTAGCAGTGAGCCAACCCGCAAAGGAGAGGACTATACGTCGGGAGAGCTGGAATACGTGCAAGGTAAAATACAAATCAAAACACACCATGCACAGCAGCTCCAAGCCGTGCGGCTTAAAAGCTGGAACAAGGTGCGGCATGCCTGGGCGCAGTATGTATTTGTGCACCGCCAACAACAACAGTTAATTCGACAAAAAAGGGTACAAGGATGGGTTCAAAGTTTAGGCGATGCCGTGGCTTGGTTGCCATTGCCCGCACAGCCGATGCCCATTAAGTTACCGGTTTTGCTAGCGCTATCCCACAAGCAGGCAGCTGCGCTCGAAGCGCATGGCATTAAAAAACAATACCCTACCACCTGGCCCATGAACCAACCGCAATGGCCGCAATCGGCCAAATGCTACGCCCAGGCGTATTCGTTGCCGGTTCACGCCAATATTTCTGAGCAGGCACTGCAACAGGCCAGCCACGTTTTAAAGGAGACCCTGGCGCAGCAAGGTAATTGAAATAAAATACAGGAATCAAGTAACATATGATTATTTTCGCACACATCTATGCAACCTATGTCACCATACCTAAGCGCTGGTAGTAAGCGATTGTTAGACTTGTCTTTCACGCTTTTAATCAGTCCTTTTGCCATTATTGCCTTTCTTTTGGGCGTTTTACTTGTGTTTTTAACGTCAGGGAGGCCTGTTTTTTTTAAGCAAGAGCGCGTAGGCATGGATGGTAATGCGTTCATTATGTTCAAAATAAGGACCTTGAGAAATGGGTTTTTATCGAAGCCTGGTAGCGAACATGCGGCGAACGACATCACGCTCATTGGCCAATTTTTAAGAAAAACAAGGATTGACGAAATACCACAAATATTCAATATCCTCAAAGGAGATATGAGTTGGGTGGGCCCTCGGCCAGAAGTGGCGTTTTATTATGAGCGTTTTCAGTCGTTAGACGCACGCTTCGAAGGTCGATTACGCGCAAAACCTGGGATCACAGGCTTGGCTCAAATCAACAATCCAAATGCCACCCCCAGCGAAAACCTGGAAAAACTTGAATTCGATTTGAAGTACATCGAAAGTGCTAACTTTGGATTGGATGTTAAAATATTGATAAAATCATTTTTGGTCATATGGTAATTTTAAAGCGCTGGGCCCTGCTCCTCATATTGTTGGTGGCTGCAACCGGGGAGTTGCGCGCCCAGGAGTTGTTTTATAAAAAGAACTTGGCCAACATCAAGGTTGATCAGCTTACCGACGAGCAGGTGCTGCGTTTTAGACAGCAGATTGAGTCGAGTAACATGAGCGAAAAGGACCTGGTTAAGTATTTTTCGGGCAAAGGACTGTCGGCCAAGGAAATTAACAAGCTTAAAGCGCGTATTGGCGGGTTAAAACCAGGCAGTTCTTCGAAGGAGGGCAGTCAGATTTACGATTCAGATTTGGCCAGAGAGTACTATAATTTGCTCGATTCATTGAATATGCTGGAGGAAGATGGGCTTGACGGCAAGTTTGCCCGGCGCAAGGCTTTTCCCGACAGTGCGATTTTTGGCTCTGAACTTTTTGCAACTGCCAAGCTGGGATTTACGCCCGATTTACAATTGGCAGCGCCTGCAAAGTACATCCTTGGTCCCGGCGACGAGTTAAATGTGGTGATCTATGGCGCTCATGAAGGCACTTTCGATCTGGTTGTTAATCCTGAAGGCCGCATCAACATTCCTTTTGGCGGCATGGTATCAGTAACGGGCTTAACCGTTGATCAAGCCATCCAAAAGCTCAGTCAAACCTTGAGAAAAAGTGGCATTTCATCGTTGGCCACCGGCGATTCAAAACTCAACATTTCTGTTACCGACTTTAGAAGCATCCCCGTAACGATTATTGGGGCGAAAGTGCCAGGTACGTACCTCATGCCGGCGGTTGCCAATGTGTTCCATGCTTTGTACGCAGCTGGCGGTCCTGCCACCCACGGCACTTACCGCGAAATTGAGGTGATTCGCAAGGGCAAGGTGATCAAGACCATCGACTTGTATAAATTCCTGACCAAAGGCGATGATGCCGACTTTATCAATGTGCGCGAAAACGATGTGATCAACATTCCAGTTTACGGCAACCGCATCCTGTTAAAGGGAGAGGTAAAGCGACCAGGTTTATTTGAACTGGTGGCCGGCGAAACTTTGGAGCATTTGATGCGGTATTCAGGGGGCTTTAGCGAGTTGGCCTTTAAAGAGGGGGTGCAACTGGTTGAAATCATTGATAATGAAAAAAGGGCCAAAAGTGTAGCTGCAACAGCGTTTGCCAGCTATGTGCCCAGTGCTGGGGCCATCGTAGAAGTAAGCGGCGTGGTGAATACCGTGCGCTCGCAGGTGATTGCCTCGGGGGCTTTTATGCGCCCAGGCAGCTATGGCTGGCAAAAAGACATGCGCCTTTCGAACTTGTTTGAGCAAACCAAGGGGGTAGAAACCAATGCCTTGATGAGTCGCGGTTTGGTGTACCGCAAGGCTGGTAAAGAAGAAGCGGTGTACATGCGTTTTAGTGTTCAAGCCGTTTTAGAGGGCAAAAGCGACCTCACCCTCGAGGATGGTGATTCTGTGGTGGTAGCCGATCGCTTGTTGATGCAGTCTGATGTGGAAGTAACGGTGCTGGGTAAAGTGCAAATGGAAGGGGCTGTTTTGTATGCCAAAGGCATGACCGCCAAGGATGCGATTTTATTGGCAGGTGGATTGACCGATGATGCCTTAAAAACCAGAATCGAAATTGCGCGCAGATCAGTAGGTAATGCCGGCAACATGAGCTCTGTGAGCATCATCGAGTTAAATGACAGCGTCCTCAGCATTGCCGATAACGAGCAGTTGTTGCAGCCAGGCGATGTGGTTATTGTCAGAGAAGATCCTGCCTACAAAAGCCAAGTGATGGTGCAGCTCCAAGGGGAGGTAACCTACCCCGGACCGTACAGCCTCTTGTCAAAATCTGAAAGGCTAAGCGTCTTGATCAAAAGAGCGGGGGGCGTAACCGATTATGCCGATTTGAGCGCGTGTTACATCATCAGAACGTCTACAAACCCGCTGTACAATAAAATTTTGAAAGAAAAACAACGAGAAGAAGCGCAATTTAAATTTGGATCGGGCTTTTCTGACGAAATGGAGAAGAAACAAAACGAGAAAAAACCAAACATGGCTGGTGGCGCTTCGGCTTCTTCTCAAATAGCTGCAGATGGACAGTACAATATGAATTTTGAAGAGGCTGACTCCCTCATCCGAGATACCATTTCGATTGACCTTAAAATGCTGCTCGGCTCCCGGGTAGCTGCCAAGTATGACCTTATTTTGCGGGATAAAGATGAGATTTACATCCTGGAACGCCGCAATACGGTGGCGGTAAGGGGCGAGGTAAACTCAACGGTTATTGTAAATCACCAATCAAAGCGGTTGAAAACGTACATCAAAGATGCCGGCGGCTTTTCGAAGAACGCCGATACCAAGCGTATTTTTGTTGTGGAGCCCAATGGGCGTTCACGCATGACTACCAGCTTTTTGGGTTTCAGAAAATATCCGCGCGTATCGCCAGGCGCTGAGGTGATGGTGCCGGCTAAAATTTACGATGAGCGCAAGGCTGACCCGGCACGCATGGCCGCTACTGCCTCTATCCTTTCGTCCACAACCGGCGTACTGTTCTTAATCATTACCCTCACGAGATAAGGAGGCAGTTAAACCTAACAAGCATCCGCATGCAAAGCCTAGCGCTTTGTAGGCGGATGTTGTGTTTTAGGGAATACTGCTGCGGGACCTTTCAGGCAGGTTGTGTGTAACAGGCGTTGGCCGCTATTAAGGCACGATATTGAAACGAATCAACCGCCAATCGATGCCTTGGCTAACTGAATGGCGCCTTACCTCTCCAATGCCGGGCACATACACGCGGTGTACTTCTTGCGCTTGTCGCGTTAAATCTAAATTGGTAATGGTACTGTAGGCCGTATCGTAGGTTTGTCCGTTGAGCTCAAAAGGCGCCAACAGCCTGTCTGCTTGCCAAGTTTGGGATGGCCCCATAAATCTGTAGGCCGGCTCCAGTCTGCCGATGGTAAAGGGCCAAGTAAACAAGTGGGTTGCCCAAAGTACCCTGTTGGCATTGAGCCGTATTTCGTAGGTTACCCAATGATGGGGCGCCGTAGGCCTGAAAGAAGCCGCTAAACAATCTACTTCAGAATATACGGTCACTTCATTGCCATAAAAACTACTGCCTATTTGTAAGCGAAAGCCCTCTTTTTGGCTGATGACTTCCTTGCTGCCCGGATGCAAAATAGGCAGGGTATCAAAAGAAGCGCTCTTTACATATACACTATCCACAAAACCCGTGGCGGTTTCTTCATAAATCCAATAACTACCAGCTTTGTGATAAAAGGTTGATTTTAGTAAATTGGGTAAACTGATAAAGGGGGCCATCTCTGGAGCTGGTTCTCTGGAGCAGGTGGCGAGTGAAGCGGCCAAGCCCATCAGCAAAATAAGTTTGAGAAACTTTATCATCAAGCGAAGATACTGAGAAGTAATGATTTGTTGCGAATGTGTTTATACCCAGTGGTTGTTGCAGTTGCGTTTGGGTGGGTAGCGTAGTAGGGCGTAATTATTACCTCTTGGTAGCGCAAAAGCACTTTGAAATTGTATAGTTTTGTTTTTATTGATGTATAACGGGAGCTATAAGTCTATTGCTTTGAAAAAGCATACCGCAAGCACATGGTTGCTGCTTTGCCTGATGGCAGGTGCCGTCGCAGCGCAGGAAACAGCGGTGCGCGTTCCGCTCGAGCAGGGACTGCTTTGGAAACAAGAGGCCTTGAGCATGGAGTCAACGCCGTGGTTGGCACATACCGCGGTTAAGCCTGCCTTGAATTATCAAATACCTACCGATACCACCAAGCACTACAACAACTGGTTTGCACGTAAACTTTTGGCGGAAGACTTGTTGTTTAAACAGTATAATAACTGGAAAATCAGGGTAAATCCCCTTTTCGACATGCGGCCAGGCAGGGAATTCGGTGCCTCTGAAAATGCCCTGCTGTACAATTACGGTCTTGCTTTGAATGTGGAAATAGACGACAAATGGGCCATTTATACCGAAGCAAATACGGGCTGGTCGAATTTCCCAGCCTACATCGATAGTTTTATTCGGGGTTCGGGGGTGGTGCCGGGACAAGGATTGGCACGCACGGGCACCAATCCGCTGCAATATCAGAACGCGGCGACTTATATTTCTTACAAGCCAAGCGCCGTGTTTAATGTTCAAATTGGGCAAGACCGGCACTTTATTGGAGAGGGCTACCGGAGCTTGCTGCTGTCGGATGCGGCTTTTCCCATGCCTTACATCAGGTCGCAGTTGAATCTAGGGCCTATTGAGTACTCCCATTGGATCATGCAGTTGATGGATGTTCGAACGCCGCCCTTGAGTGGGAACCTGGGCTTTAGAAAAAAATATTCGGCCATGTCGTACCTCAGCTGGCAAGTGAATAAAAGGCTGAATATTGGCGCTTTTCAAGCCGTGGTATGGCAAGCCGACGATAGCATCGGGGGCAACAGGGCCTTTCCTTGGCAATATTTGAACCCTTTTATCATGTATTGGCCCATTCAATATTCAAGCGGGAGCGAGGGCAATTTGGTGATGGCGCTTACTTCTAAATTGAACCTGGGGAAATACGGCATTTTCTACGGCCAGTTTTTATTAGATGAGCTGCTTTTTTCTACTATTTTTAAAAATGAGGGCGCCTTGGCGAATAAATTTGGGGGGCAGTTAGGCTATAAGCAGTACCAGTTATTTGGACGGAAAAACTGGTTTTTGCAAGCCGAGGTTAACCTGGTTCGGCCTCATACCTATAGTCACTGGTCGCCCCTAACCAATTACAGTCATTTTAGTCAACCGCTGGCTCACCCAGCTGGTGCTAATTTTAGAGAGTATTTGGTGGCTACCGAAATACCCTTGTCGGATAAATTTTCGTTTACAACCAAGGTCATTTATACCCAGCTTGGGCGCGATACCGGAGGCCTTGCCTTGGGTCAAGATATCTTCAAGAATTTTCAAACTGCTCCAGGGGGCTTGCAGGCGAAGGGCATTTTTATTGGCAATGGACTCCCTGCCAGTTCGTGGCACGTTGAAAATGCGGTGAGTTTTTTGCTCAACCCAAAGACGAATTTTCGGGCCGAAATCCGCTGGATTTACCGAAAAGAGGACATGACCGTTAGTCAGCGCACCACCAATTGGATCATGCTCGGTATCCGGTCGCAGCTATCAAACCGCTATTACGACTTTTAATTCCCTCCCACTCCGGTCGCTGAGCCCCCTCCTAGTCGCTGAGCGCTGCGCAGCAGCAGTCGAAGCGCGGTTTCGACAAGCTCAACCACCGGTTTTTCGAACCCACCCCGGTCGCTGAGCGCTGCGCAGCAGCAGTCGAAGCGCCCTGTCCCTCTAAGTGAAGTTATTGTTACCGCCAAAAAAATACCACACACAGGGGTTATACTATCAAAAATTTAAACCATTTTTGTACTAAAGTCTAATTTTTTTGACTTGAAATCGCAAAAGCTTTAAAGTCCCACTTGCCCATTACCCCTGATTCTATGATTTCACGTTTCATTCGCCTCTACGCCAATCGCTTTGTTTCGCGCTGGTTGGTATTGCTTATTGATTTGGCAATCGTGATGTTTGCTTTTCAGATTGCGGTGGTTTTGCGCTACAATTTTGAATTGGCTAAGGTTGATTTGCAATTGATGTTCGATCAATCGCTCATGACCTTGGCGTTTTACCTCGTTTCTTTTTTGATTTTTAGATCTTTCTACGGTGTAGTACGCCACACGGGGGTAGAGGATGCGATTAAATTGGTGAAAGCCGCAGGTTCCGCAACCTTCCTCTTAAGCATCATCAACCTGGTTTTTTATAAGTATTTTCAGCTAGAGCGGCACCTGCTGTTGGTGCCTATTGCCGTGCTGTTCATACACTTTGTACTGAGTACTTTTTTATTGATCAGCAGTCGTTTTGTGTTCAAGTCTATCTACCAAACCTTGTTTGAGAAAGGCCGCGTGAAGCAAAACATCCTCATTTATGGCGCCGGAACTTCAGGCATGTTGGTAAAAAACACCTTCGCGCAAGATAAAAATACCCAGTACAACGTCATCGGATTTATCGACGATAATCCCTCTAAACAGGGCAAAGTAATTCAGGGCGTACGGGTGTATGGCCCGGGTGTTTTGTCGGATGATTTTATCGAAAAACGAGAGGTGGATGAAGTGATTTTGGGCATCCACAATATTTCTACGGTGCGCAAGCGCGAAATCATTGACCTTTGTTTGCTGCACAACATCAGAGTGAAATCGGTTCCAGCGATCGAAAAATGGATCAATGGCGAACTTACCTCCCTGCAAATTAAACCGGTGAAAATCGAAGATTTGTTGCAGCGAGAGGTGATTCAGCTCGACAAAGAAAACGTACGCAACGAAGTATTCGAAAAAGTAGTGCTGGTAACGGGGGCTGCCGGTTCGATCGGTTCTGAAATTGCCCGCCAGTTGTTGCATTATCGTCCCGCCCAGCTCATTTTGCTAGATCAAGGCGAAACAGCCATGTACGAGCTCGAGCAAGAGCTGCAAAAAGTGCAAGCCTCCCTCTTGAGTTCGGTTCGTTTGGTGATTGCCGACATCCGCAACGAGCGCCGAATGCGCCAGATTTTTAAGAAATTCCGCCCCAACTACGTTTTCCACGCGGCCGCCTACAAGCACGTGCCTTTGATGGAAGAGAATGCGTATGAGGCAGTGATGGTGAACGTTTTTGGCACCCAAAACCTCGCTGATTTGTCGATGGAGTTTGGCGTGCAAAAATTTGTGATGGTGAGCACCGATAAGGCGGTAAATCCTACCAATGTAATGGGGGCTACCAAGCGCATGGCTGAAATCTACACGCAAAGTTTAAACGACAGCATGGCGAATACCACGCGTTTTGTTACCACGCGTTTTGGCAATGTATTGGGCTCTAATGGCTCCGTGATTCCGCTGTTTAAAAAGCAAATCGAGGCGGGCGGCCCCATTACGGTTACCCATCCCGATATCAACCGCTACTTCATGACCATCCCCGAAGCTTGCCAATTGGTGCTCGAGGCTGGGGTGATGGGAGAAGGCGGCGAGATTTTTATCTTCGACATGGGCGAGTCGGTGCGCATTCTGGATGTGGCAAAAAAAATGGTGAAGTTGTCGGGCTTGCAGCTGGGCAAAGACATACAAATCAGCTTTACGGGCCTTCGTCCAGGCGAAAAACTCTACGAAGAGCTTTTGGCCAATTCCGAAAACACCCAGCCTACGCACCACGAAAAAATCATGATTGCCAAGGTGCGGGCCTACGATTACGATCAGGTGTCGCAGCAATTGGTAAACCTCAAGCAGCTGCTGAACTTAGGCGATGATACGCGCATTGTAACTAAAATCAAAGAATTGGTGCCTGAATTTGTGAGTAATAACTCGCGTTTTGAGGAGCTCGACAAGGTGCGGTTTAATCCCGATACAGAGCTCGGTCCCAAAGAACCGCTTACCTAAACCGCCGCTTTGGCGCAGTACTTCTAAAAAGCCCGCTGGGCTTTTTTTTCGGCCAAGGGCCTCCCAGTCGCTCAAGTTGAGTTTGTGCGCCAACCGGTGATTATTCCCGTGAAAATCTTACTTTTGTAAGTTAAATTTCCCGCCTTGCAGCCATACACCCTTCAGTTCGAAATGCTCTTTAGTTTTGTAATGGCCTTTTTCATTACCTATTACAGCGTGCCGAGCATCATTACTTTGGCCAAGCACAAGCGGTTATACGACGAACCCAACCACCGCAAAGAGCACATCACCCGCATCCCTACCCTCGGGGGCTTAGCCCTGTTTGCAGGGTTTTTCTTTTCCTTCGTTTTTTGGTCTGCCGGTCTGGCCATCTCCGGCTTCAACGCCATTGTGGCGGCCTTGCTCATTTTGTTTGTGGTGGGCATCAAAGACGATCTGTACCCCATGCCAGCCTGGAAAAAGCTGGCAGCACAAATTTTAGCCACCCTCATTGTGGTGATCCGTGGCGACATTCGCATTACCAACCTTTACGGATTGCTGCAAATACACGACCTGCCCTATTGGGTTACGGTGGTGATCAGCACCATCGCCATCCTCACCATCATGAATGGTTTTAATTTGATAGATGGTATCAATGGCTTGGCCGCTGGTATTGCGGTGATTGTGCTTGGCACGTATGCCTATTGGTTTTACCAGATGAACGATGTGGTGTTTGTGTTTTTGTGCCTCACCCTCATCGGGTCGTTGTTGGCGTTTTTGCGGTATAATTTTTCGACCGCCAGCATTTTCATGGGCGATTCGGGCTCGCTGGTGCTGGGCTACATGATCAGCATCATCACCATCCGCTTTATTCAAGAGAGCCGCATCCACGAGCCGAACATCTTTTTTTCGATCGCTGCGGCGGTGTATGCCTTTAACCTGCTGATCATTCCTTTGTTCGATACGCTCCGGGTGTTTACGGTGCGCATGCTCAAAGGGCGGTCGCCTTTTACCGCCGACCGCAATCACATTCACCATACGCTCATCGACATAGGGCTGAACCACAAACAGGCTGCTTTGGTATTGTATGTGGTGAACATTGGGTTCATAGTCCTGGCCACTTTGCTCGATCACCTGCTGCCGCGTCAGTTTCTGCTCTTAACGTTGGTGGTGGCCTTGGTGCTGAGCCAAATTCCGTTTTTTATCAAGATGTGGCTCAAGAGGCACAACCGCTACAACAAGGATCTATCATCACCCGGTGCCGTTTGATGGCACTAGCCCCGGTCACTGAGCTTGTCGAAGTGCCGACCGCTTCGACTGCTGCTGCGCAGCGCTCAGCGACCGGCTGGTGAGCCTGTCGAAGTGCTGCGCTGGTCCGGTCACTGAGCCTGTCGAAGTGCTGCGCTGGTATCGGTCACTGAGCCTGTCGAAGTGCCGCGCTGGTCCCGGTCACTGAGCCTGTCGAAGTGCCCGGTCACTGAGCCTGTCGAAGTGCCGCGCAGCGCTCAGCGACCGGCCGTTGCGCCTGTCGAAGTGCAGCATCCCTAGCAGCTTACATATTGCGGCGGTACTGACCACCAACCAAGAACATGGCGTTGGTGATTTGTCCCAGTGAGCAGCACTTCGCAGCCTCCATAATCGCTTCAAAAACGTTGTGGTTTTGAATGGCGGCCGTTTGTATTTTGCTCAGCAGCTCCTGCGCTTTGTCGGCCTGCGCCTGGTGCAGCGTGTTGAGCATCTCGATCTGGTATTCCTTTTCTTCAGTAGTCGCACGAATCACTTCCGCCGGCAAAATCGTCGGCGAGCCTTTGCTGCTCAAAAAGGTATTTACCCCAATGATCGGCAGCTCCCCGGTATGCTTGAGCATCTCGTAATGCATACTTTCTTCCTGAATTTTGTTGCGCTGGTACATGGTTTCCATGGCGCCTAGTACCCCGCCGCGTTCGGTAATGCGGTCGAATTCGGCCAAGACCGCGGTTTCTACCAAATCGGTAAGCTCTTCGATGATGAACGAGCCTTGCAGCGGGTTTTGGTTGGTGGCCAAGCCGAGCTCTTTGTTAATAATGAGCTGGATGGCCATGGCCCGGCGCACACTTTCTTCGGTAGGCGTAGTAATGGCCTCGTCGTAGGCGTTGGTGTGCAGCGAGTTACAGTTGTCGTAGATGGCGTACAGCGCCTGCAAGGTGGTGCGAATGTCGTTAAAATCGATTTCCTGGGCGTGGAGCGAGCGACCGCTGGTTTGGATGTGGTATTTCAACATCTGACTGCGCTCGTCGGCCTTGTACTTATGCTTAAGGGCCTTGGCCCAGATGCGGCGGGCCACCCGGCCAATCACCGAATACTCAGGTTCTACGCCATTGCTGAAGAAGAAGCTGAGGTTGGGCGCAAATTTATTGATGTCCATGCCCCGGCTCACGTAATACTCCACAAAGGTGAAGCCGTTGGCCAAGGTAAAGGCGAGCTGCGAAATGGGATTGGCACCCGCCTCGGCAATGTGGTAACCCGAAATACTCACCGAGTAAAAATTGCGCACGTTGTGGTCGATGAAGTACGACTGCACGTCGCCCATCAAACGCAGCGAATATTCGGTGCTGAAAATGCAGGTGTTCTGGGCCTGGTCTTCTTTGAGGATGTCGGCTTGCACAGTGCCGCGCACACTGCTGAGGGTGCGGGACTTGATGTTTTGGTATACGTCGGCAGGCAGCACTTGGTCGCCAGTAACGCCCAACAGCATTAAACCCAGACCGTCGTTGCCCTCGGGCAGCTCATCAGACTGGTAACGCGGTCGCGCCACGCCTTTGGCTTTGTAAATAGCGGCGATTTTGGCTGCCACTTCTGCTTCCAGCCCGTTTTCGCGGATGTACAGCTCGCACTGCTGGTCGATGGCGGCGTTCATGAAGAAGCCGAGGAGCATGGGGGCGGGACCGTTGATGGTCATCGATACCGATGTAGCTGGGTCGCAGAGGTTGAAGCCGCTGTAGAGCTTCTTGGCGTCATCTAAGCAACACACGCTTACGCCGGAGTTGCCGATTTTGCCGTAGATATCTGGGCGGTAATCTGGGTCGTTGCCATACAAGGTCACCGAGTCGAAGGCCGTGCTCAAACGCTTGGCCGGTAAGCCATGCGATACGTAGTGGAAACGTTTGTTGGTGCGCTCTGGTCCGCCTTCTCCGGCAAACATCCGCGTAGGATCTTCGCCCACACGCTTGAAAGGGAACACCCCAGCGGTGTAAGGGAACTCGCCCGGCACGTTTTCTTGCAGGTTCCAACGGAGTACGTCGCCCCAAGCTTTGTAGCTCGGCAAACTCACCTTAGGAATTTGCAAATGCGAAAGGCTCTCGGTATGGGTAGGCACTTCGATGGCCTTGCCGCGCACATGGTAGGTAAAGATGGGGTCTTTGTAGGTTTTTACTTTTTGCTCCCAAGTGTCGAGCAGGTGTTTGTTTTCGCCTGCCAGCTTGCGTTCCAAAGCCACCAAGCGCTCTTCGAGGGTTTGGATGGTGGTGGATAAAGCGGCATCAGGCGCACCGGCTGTGCTGCTGCCTTTGAGGTGGGCGATGCTTTCGCTGAGGTTGTAGAGTTGCTGCGCGAGGGCAGCCTGTTCCTCTACCCAAGTATCGTACTGCCGAATGCTGTCGGTAATTTCGCTGAGGTAGCGGGTGCGGTGCGGGGGAATGATGAAAATTTTCTCCGACATTTCGCCCGAAGCGGCAAAGGTGCTGGCTAAAGGCGCACCAGTTTTGGCCACAAGGTGGTCGATTACCGAACGGTACAAGCGGTTCATGCCCGGGTCGTTAAACTGCGAAGCAATGGTGCCAAATACCGGCATGGTGTCGGGCTTTTCGTCCCAGCGCTGGTGATTGCGCTGAAATTGCTTCTGCACATCGCGCAAGGCATCGAGGGCACCCCGTTTGTCGAATTTGTTGAGCGCAATCAAATCGGCGAAATCGAGCATGTCGATTTTTTCGAGCTGGGTGGCGGCGCCGTACTCGGGCGTCATCACATACAAGCTCATATCGCTGTGCTCGATGATTTCGGTATCGCTCTGACCAATGCCCGATGTTTCGAGTACGATGAGGTCGAAGCCCGCAGCCTTGGTTACATCCACCGCATCTTGCACATATTTGCTCAAGGCGAGGTTGCTCTGGCGCGTGGCCAACGAGCGCATGTACACTCGTGAGTTGTTGATGCTGTTCATCCGGATGCGGTCGCCCAACAGCGCGCCACCAGTTTTGCGTTTGCTCGGATCAACCGATATGATGGCGATGGTTTTGCCTTTTTCAACGTCCCCATCTTCCATAAAATCGAGTAAAAAGCGGCGTACGAGCTCGTCTACCAAGCTCGATTTGCCCGACCCACCCGTGCCGGTGATGCCGAGTACGGGGGTGATTTTTGTTTTAGCCGAAGCCGCAATCATTTCGGTGATTTTGCCGCGTACGGTGGCGTATAGCTCGGGATTGTTTTCTGCCGTAGAAATGATGCGGGCAATGCTCAAGGGTTCTTTTTGTAGGATGTGACCCAGCTCGCCGTTTAAGCTCATGCCGGTGGCAAAGTCGCACTGCTCTAGCAAATGGTTGATCATGCCCTGCAGGCCCATCGACCGGCCATCGTCGGGCGAATAAATGCGGGTGATGCCATACGCCTGTAATTCTTCGATTTCGCTTGGCAAGATGGTGCCGCCGCCGCCGCCAAAGAGGCGAATGTGGCCCGCGCCTTTTTCTTTCAGCAAATCGTACATGTATTTGAAAAACTCTACGTGACCGCCCTGGTAGCTGGTAATGGCAATGGCCTGCGCATCTTCTTGGATGGCGCAGTTCACAATTTCGGCTACCGAACGGTTGTGCCCCAAATGAATTACTTCGGCACCACTGCTCTGCAAAATGCGCCGCATGATGTTGATGGCAGCATCGTGGCCATCAAACAAAGAGGCCGCAGTTACTATGCGGATGTGGTTTTGGGGCTGGTAGATTTTGGTTTCCATAAAAACGGAGCGATTTTTTGAGAAGCACAAAAATACAAAATTCTAAGCCAAGGTGGATGAATGAAAGCAGGGAGCTGAAGGCTGCGGGCATAAAAAAAGGGAGACCAATCGGCCTCCCTTAGTTCTATTTTGTAAGTGTGATTACTTCGTTACTACAAAACGGCTGGTGTTGAAGCCTTTGTTGGTCTTCATTACAAGGGTGTAAAGACCTTCTTGCAACTGACCAACGCTCAACGTCATTTGGTCATTCAAGCCATCTACCATTTTGGTGCCGCTCATTACGATGCGACCAGCAACGTCCATTACATCGTAGTTAACTGCGCCAATGGCGTTTTCAGCATTGATGCGGATGTTTAAATTGTCACGTACTGGGTTTGGATACACACGGATGTTGAGATCGTTGCGGATTTCGTTTACGCTCGTGTTATCAGGAATTTCTTCCACGATCGCCATGATGGCAGGTACAACGTCGGCACCAAATCCATTTGGATTCCAAGTTGTTACAAATACAGGTGAAGTATACTGCTGGTATGCTAATCTAGACGCTGTATAATCAGAGCCTGGGTCAACACTGCTAAATACGCCAGTCTGACTGCCCGTATAGGCTACGGAGATCATATAAACGCCGTTGCTGTCGAGGGTTACGCCAGGTGTGCTTGTAGCAATGTCTGAAATTTGAACTTCGCGCATAGAGTTTGAACCTAAGCTGTCGGTATACGTGTAAAAACCTTCACCCATTTCAATGATTTCACCTGGGTCAACGATACCATCGTTATTCACGTCTAACCATTGGCTTACTTTACCAACAACCGTTTCGTTGATCAACTGGAATCCAGTATTGGTTACAAAAGCAAACCTAAGTTTGTTGATTTTTACTTGGTGACCGCGGTCAGCATAGAACCAGTTACCGAACTCGTATGGACCACTTGTGGCGTCAGAAGGACGGCTACCACCAGAGAAAATCAGGTTGCCAGCAGTATCTAAACGGGTTTTAGAATAAAGGGTATCGGTTAACCAAAGCTGTTGCGTAACAACGTTGTCACCATCGAAGTCATCAGTATTAGTGGCAGTAACGTTATACGTAATGAGGTACTTACCACGACCAAAAGCGTTCGGGTCAAAATCTGGTACGGTAACTTCTTCCACAGAATCAATGGCCAAAGCAGCCAAAGTACCGTTCTGGTTGTAAACAGTTGAAGTTGTTCCAGCAGGGTTAGTGAAGTCAATCTTCACGTTCAAGTTCACATTGGTTTGTGCGTTCTGACCGTAGTTTACCACTTCTGCACCAAGCTTCACAAGGTAGTCACCAGGGTTTTTGGCTGCCGTGTGTGGCACTGCCCAATCCATAGGACGAATCAAGTTGCCGTTAGTGAAACCGTAGTCGTTTGCAAACTGCCCACGCTTCTGACCAATGATGGCTACTGTAGAGTCACTATTGATGTAAGGACGAAGTGTAGCGCCATCGGCATTGCTAATCATAACAACCGGAATTCTAACATTCACGCCATTTACGCCACCACCGAGGTTGATTACACCAGCAGCATTGTTAATGATGATCACACCAATAGCTCCCGCTTTTTGAGCGCCGTAGGCTTTGAGGCCAAATTCACAAGCGCCGCGATATACAACTGCAATTTTGCCTGCCAAAGCAGAGGCGTTAGCAAGTACAGTATCGCAACCAAGGGTGTCAGCACCTGTAGATGAGCGCAGCACCACCAATTGGCCAACAGCCGAAAGGGTGTCAATGCTCGCGCCCCAGCCTGAGGCTGCAACGCCAATGGTGTAATTGCCTCTAACGGCTGCTGGCCGGGTTACAAAACCAACCACCTGGGCCGCTGCCTGCTGGGCAAGCATACTGCCAATGCCTAACAGAAGAGTAAGTAAAATCTTTTTCATAATTTAGGTTTTAATGTTTAAAGTCCAATAATACGCATTTTCAATTTTTATACATCACTTATTGCATTTTTTTTCATTTCTACTTAACGGTAAATTAATATCGAACGCTTTTGATTGTATATCTAAACTCATGAATAAGCTTCAGTGCAAAAGCGGTGTGCTTTTAATGTCAATTCCTATGCATACAGACGAAGGCTTGGGGTCTTATCTTCGTGTATGCTTACCCCAGCTCTGTTAAAAAACGCGCTTTCAAAAGATTTACCGGGTTTAAAGCAGCAACTCACCATGGCACCACCTTACCGCGAGGTGCCCAACGAAACGTGGGTGCGGGCGCAAAATCCAAAAGAGGCCGCTGTGCTGCTGCTGCTTTTTGAGCGTGCCGGCGACTGGCAGCTGCTGTTTACCAAACGGGTGGCTTATCCAGGCGTTCACAGCGCGCAAATTAGTTTTCCAGGCGGTAAAATGGAAGCAATCGACACATCCAAACAGCAAACCGCCTTGCGTGAAACAGAGGAGGAGGTGGGTGTATCGGCGCAGCAAATCGAGCTGCTGGGCCCCTTAACCCCGCTCTACATCCCGCCTAGCAATTTTTTAGTTGATCCTTTTGTAGGGCGACTTACTGAATCGCCGCTTTGGGTACCGCAAGCTTCGGAGGTGGCCGAAATTGTAGAGATCCCCATCAACTACCTCCTGCAAACAAAAGCCCGCACCGAACGCAACATTGCGGTAGGTACGGGCCAGCGTACAGTGCCCGGTTTTGTATGGGAAGAGCACTTTATTTGGGGCGCCACGGCCATGATGCTCGAAGAGTTTTTGGCGGTGGTGCGGACTGCCCTTGCCGATTAAGCTTTTTTGCAGGTGTTGATGCCGAAGGGGGCGTACAACGGACAAAAGGAGATGAAGGAAGTGAGTACAAAAATGGCTGCGAAGACCAAAAGTACAATCCCTAACACGCCAGTGAGGGTGCCGGTGAAGTACAAAGCAGCTATGACGATGGCAATCAGTATGCGCACCGTCTTGTCGGTATTACCCATGTTTTTTTTCATGATGTTGGTTGATTAGGACAGCAAGCTAGCGAATTTTTAAGGCTGCATAGGTAACCTGGGTTACACGAGCAGGCTTTTGTTTTTATTGAAGGAGGATGCGCTGAAAATGGTGCTCGTCGTCGGTGTAAAGCTGCAACAGATACAGACCAGCCGCCAATCCTTGCAAATCGAGCCGCTGCTGGTGTTTGCCAGCGGGCAAGTATTGCGGAGGATAGCTGCGGATGCTTTTGCCTTGGATATCGCTCAAAAGGAAGCCTGCATTGCCGGCGTCTGCCAATTTAAAGGTGGCGGTGATGCTGCCTTGAGCGGGATTAGGGTAGGCCGGTAGCAGGATGTGGCGTTTTTTGGCCGGGTACAGGGGATGTTCGGATACCGTTAATCCCAGTCCTGGACCGCTATACACAAACTGGTTGCCTGAAATCAGGAGGCGATCGCCGAGGTGTTGCATGCGGTTGAAGCCGGTGTATTGTTGGGTGCGGGTCCAGGTGGTGCCGCCATCGGTCGTGTATAAAATGCCCGAAAAGTGCCCGCCTGCAAAGCCGATGTCGCGGGTGAGGAAGCCCACCGACTGCAGCATCGGCAGTGCGAAGGAGTCGATGGTAATGAGTTGCCAAGTTTGGCCAGCGTCGTAGCTGCGCAGGTAAGCGTTGGGTTCTTCGAGGCCGTTTTCGAGCGAAACGTAATAGTCGGTTGCACTGCGTTTGAAAAACTTCCAGGCTTGGTCGCCGGGCCGGTTCGAAACAGCCGCAGTCGTCCAGCTGTTGCCCCCGTCGGATGTACGTAATAATATGGCGCCTTCTCCAGCGACCGCCGATTTACCGGTCAAATAACCGTTGAGCGAATCTAGAAAATGAATGTCGATAAGTTGACTGGCCTGTGGTTTCATGTCGGTGTACACCCAAGTACGGCCGGTGTCAACGCTGCGCAGTAGGTAAGCATCACCAAAGTACCGGCCAGTGGCAAAGAGCAGGTGCTCATCTACCACCGACATGCCGCAGATGGCGGTGATGCCAGCGGGCAGACTGTCGCTGAGGTTTTCCCAGCTTTGGCCACCATTGAGTGTGCGCCAAAAGGTACGGTTGGGGGCGAGGGTGCCGAGAAAGCCAATTGAATCGTTGAAAAAGCGGATTGAACGCACGTACGGCCGGGAGCCTCCCATGGCTGCAAAATTGAGCACGGTGTCATACGACAGACCGCCGTCGGTGGTTTTGAGCACGGCCGAGAGCCCATTCACCGCCAAGTAGCCCGTGCCACTGAGGTTCATCTGAAAATCGTCGATCCGCGAAGTGTTCGTGAACAACGTCTGCAAATTGGGTTGAGCCAAGGCTAGCGTGCTTGTGCAACTGAATAAAACGAAAAGTAGGAGTGTACGCATCTTCAAATTTCTACTCCGCTGATGGTTTTACACCTGAAACCAAGTTGCGCTTTTTGAAATAGGCAAGTATTTCTTGCTTGGTCATTTTGTTTAAACGCAGACTCATTTTTTCTCTTTCGGAGCGCATAAATTGCACCGCATCAAAAGGCTTAGTTATTGTCTTCATAATTTCCAAATGCTCTAGGTGAACGGATGTCTAGGGATTTATACCCATTTTTAATGTTGATCGAATTATATCCCCTGATTCTATCAACGTTTACAATGTGCTTAAAATTCCAGCTTACTAAAAAGTCAGCGTGATGAATAGTTGCCAACGCAATATGCAAACAATCAACATAACTCGTCTCGCCAACAACCCCAGCGGCTATGTATTCGGTTGCCAAATCAATGGTTTCGCCGGTGACTTTTAAAAATTCGGTTTGACTAATACGTAGACCTTGAACCAAGTTTTTTACTTTAATGGGCGCGTTTTCTAATTCTTCCTCGGTTATTTCTGAGTATAACATGAAAAAATCACCATTCGCGATTCTATTAAATAGCGGGATGGTATAGGCTGCAAACTCAACATCAAAGTATCCACCGAAAACCGAAGTGTCGATATAAATGCGAGGCGTCATTAATCAAAGTTAAGTAATTTTTAGTGTTAACACGACAGATCAAGCACGCAACTCATTTGGCACCCTACCCCAATGTAACCGTCTGTGAAAACCGCCACCTGTGTCGGTCCCTGAGCGTTCATGCAGCGCAGCGGAATGAACAGTCGAAGGCGGTCCCTGAGCGCGAAGCAGCGGTTGCTGAGTTTATCGAAGCATCGAAGGCCGTCCCGGGTTCGACGGGGCTCACCCACCGAGTGAAGCAGCGGTTGCTGAGTTTATCGAAGCATCGAAGGCGGTCCCGGGTTCGACGGGGCTCACCCCCCGAGTGAAGCAGCGGTTGCTGAGTTTATCGAAGCATCGAAGGCGGTCCCTGAGCGCGAAGCAGTCGAAGGGCGAGGTGTTTGTGAACAGGAAAGGTTAAATCTATGCATACGGCCGCGGCCTGCACCAAAACGCTGACATCCGAATTTCTTTTGTTCAGATTTAAAATGGCCATTGAACAGCCAGAGAAATGACTCTGTGAGGAAAAAGGAAGCCTTATTTCGCACGAGACCTTGGCGCAAAATGATCATTTTTTGCAGGTATATCGGGTGTTCAGGCTGTTAAATCTAAAATCTGAAATCGCCCATCAGAAATCAGAAATCACATCGGCCCTATTTTGTCCTCGACCTTTTATACAACACAATCCCACCCATCAATATCCCTATAAACCCAAACAACCCAAGCAACCCCCAAGCCATGCTCAACGTGCTCTTTAGCACCACTAAAAAGATAATCGCAACTAAAAATACCGTTGCCACTTCGTTCCATACCCGCAGTTGCTGACCAGAATATTTGAAAATCCCCTTGAGCTGCTGTCTGTATAAGTACCAACAACTGATGTGATACAGGTAAAGCCCTACTACAAAAGCCATTTTCACAGCTAGCCAACCGGGTAACGAACCGTACAAATGCCACATCCAGAGTCCGAACACCCCCGTAATCACGGCCGATGGCACGGTAATGCCGCGCCACAGTCGCATTAACTGACCGCGGTATTGCTCTTGGAGGATGTTACGCGCCACTTGCTCCCGCGCATTGGCTTCTACGTTATAAATAAGGAGGCGCACGAAGTAAAACAGTCCTGCAAACCAGGTAACCACAAATAAAATGTGCAGGGCTTTGATGTAGAGGTACATGGAGAGGCGTTGTTGCTGTGCAAAAATAGCCCGCTCAACCCAATCTTTTCAATTTCTGCGCATCTTTTATCTCGAATTGCGCATCTCAACCAAATTGTAGAATGGATGTTTTATTATTGATGGAAGAAGGAAGCGCAGTCATGATAAAGACTTTTGGAAGTGCGGTGCTGGGGGTGAATGCCATCACCATTCAGATCGAAATTGATGTTCAAAAAGGCAGCATTGGTTATTTTTTGGTGGGCTTGCCCGACAATGCCGTGAAGGAGGGGCAGCACCGCATCGAAACCGCTATGCGCAACTCGGGCTACGAGGTGAAACGGTATAAGTATGTGATTAACATGGCCCCGGCCGATATTAAGAAGGAGGGTGCCGCCTATGATTTGGCCATTGCAGTGGGCATGCTGGCGGTGAGTGATCAGCTGCCACCGGATAAATTGCAAGGCTTTGTGATCATGGGGGAGTTGGGGCTAGATGGCCAAATAAATCCGATTAAAGGGGCTTTGCCGATGGCCATTCAAGCAAAAAAGGAGGGCTTTAAGGGAATGCTGCTGCCCAAAGCGAATGCCCGGGAGGCGGCGATTGTGGCAGGCTTGGAAGTGTATGGCTTGGAAAATTTGCGGGAATTGGTAGATTTTTTGGGGGATAAAATCAAGCCAGAGCGGGTGGAGATCAATACGCGGGATGAGTTTTTTGCGACGCAGCAGGACTTTTCGGTGGATTTTGCGGATGTAAAAGGACAAGAAAACATCAAACGGGCGTTGGAAGTGGCGGCTGCGGGTGGGCATAATGTGATTTTGATTGGACCGCCAGGTGCGGGTAAAACCATGTTGTCGAAACGTCTGCCCTCCATTTTGCCACCTTTGAGTTTGCACGAGGCGCTGGAAACCACTAAAATTCATTCGGTGGCGGGGAAATTGCCGGAGCGGCTGGGACTGGTGAGTACGCGGCCTTTCCGAAACCCGCACCATTCCATCTCCGACATCGCCCTGGTCGGAGGCGGAGCGCACCCCCAGCCCGGTGAAATTTCACTTGCCCACAACGGCGTATTGTTCCTCGACGAACTGCCCGAATTTAAACGCTCGGTACTGGAAGTGCTCCGGCAGCCGCTCGAAGAACGGCAGGTCACCATTTCACGCGCCCGCTTTACGATCGATTATCCCGCCAGTTTTATGCTCGTGGCTTCGATGAATCCTTGTCCTTGCGGCTACTACAACCACCCTGAAAAGGAGTGCAGTTGTCCGCCCGGTCAAGTGCAACGCTACCTCAGTCGGGTGAGCGGCCCGCTCCTCGACCGCATCGACATACATGTGGAAGTGACCCCGGTGGCCTTCAATGAGCTCAGCGAAATACGCGCATCGGAGGGCAGCGAGGTCATTCGCGCCAGGGTGTTGCAAGCCCGCGATCGGCAGTTGACTCGCTTCGAAGGACTCGAGCTGCATGCCAACGCCCAAATGAGCACGAGCCAACTGGCGCAGTGGTGCGCATTGTCGAAAACCGGACAGCTCTTGCTCAAAACCGCCATGGAACGCCTCGGCTTGTCGGCCCGCGCCTACGACCGCATCCTCAAAGTGGGCCGCACCATCGCCGATTTGGCCGGCAGCGAAAACATCGAAGTAGAACACATCGCCGAAGCCATTCAGTACCGCAGTTTAGACCGCAGCGGCTGGGGTGGGTGATCCAGTGCAGCAGGTAACTTTTACACGTGTAATTTTATTTTAGAATACACGTGTAAAATAGGGCGTTTTGTATCTTTGATGCAACACACGCCGTTATGAACACAAAATTGACCTTAACCATGGACCCTATGATCATTGAACAGGCTAAAAAATACGCCAAGCAGCAGGGCAGGAGTTTATCGAATTTAATCGAAAACTACCTGAAGGCAACGTTGATGCCGGTGGCAGAGGCCAAGTTGGATGTACCTCCCACAGTGAAATCTCTAAAAGGGGCTTTCAAATTGCCAGCTGATTTTGATTACAAAAAGGTCATGACAGATGCGTTGACTGAAAAATACTTGAAATGAACCAGCTGCTTTTAGACACGGATGTGGTGCTCGATTTCTTTTTAGATCGCCAGCCTTTTGCTGAGGATGCAACGCGCATTTTGGCCCTGTGCGAAGAGCAACAGCTTCAAGTTTTTGTAACGCCCGTTTCGATTAGCAAGGTGTACTACATCCTACGAAAATTGGGTAGTCACAGCAAGGTGATCACCCATTTGAAGCAACTTTTAACCTTGGTGGAAATAGCTTCTGTGCATAAAGAAGTGGTTTTGGAAGCGCTGGAATCTGATTTTAAGGATTTTGAAGATGCTTTACAGCATTTTGCAGCCAAAATTGAACCAAGCATTCAACTTATTATCACACGAAATCTGAAGGATTACAGCAAAAGCAGCTTGGCAGTGATGACACCTGTAGCGTATTTGAAATTTCGGAACGCGGCATGTGATTAAGTAAGGCTTGCGAATTAATGACTTGAGCGCATCGTCATTTAAGTAGTATTTTTACTACCTTTTTGGGGGAGTTTTACTTTGAGCCGATGGAAAATAGTAACAGTCGTTGTCACAACTCTGGTAATAACTTTGGGGCCTATGTGCCCTTGTTACCCGGCTGCGTGGCAACTGGAGATTCGCCCTCTGAGATGATGGACAACATTAAAGAGGCCATAGATTTTCACTTAGAGGGTAGTTTTGCAGATAACGATCCCATTGACGAGGTATTTAAAAAGCCCTTTGAACTGGTTTTTGAATTTGAGGTAATTGGCATTTTAAACTATTTCAAGGGCATTTTCACCAATGCCGCATTGGAAAAAATGACGGGCATTAATCAAAAACAGTTGCAACATTATGCGTCTGGATTAAAAAAACCACGACCTGAGCAAGCTTTGAAGATTGAGCGAGCCCTGCATAATTTGGGTAATCACTTGTTAGAGCTGAAACTGGTGAGTGCCTAAACAGGGCGTTGTTTTAAAAAAAAATGAGGTTAAATCACCACTGTTTGTAGCGGGGCAAGGCCACCATTACACTTATGTGCGACTTACGAATCCGGCAAAACCACCTTGTTCAACGCCACCAGCATGCTGTCGCGGTGAAGGAAGTAAGCAGGCTTCTCTTTATCGGGCATGGGCTCGGCAGGTGGCGTTTGGATGCGCAACGGATTGACCTGCACGCCATTTTCCCAAAAGCGAAAACACAGATGCGGACCCGTAGCCAAGCCAGTGCTGCCGACGTAGCCAATCACTTGGCCTTGACTTACGCGCACGCCTTTGCGAATGCCTGACCCGATTTTACTCATGTGCAAATAGCCGGTGGTGTGCTGCGGACTGTGCTTTATTTTAACAAAATTGCCGTTTCCACCGCGGTAACCGGCTTCTACCACCGTGCCGTGACCAATGGCGCGAATGGGCGTACCCGTAGGGGCCGCGTAGTCAACACCCAAATGTGCCCGACGGGTTTTTAAAACGGGGTGCAGGCGGCTCGACGAAAACTTGGAGCTGATGCGGCTGTACTCAAGTGGTGCTTTGAGGTAGCGTTTGCGCATGCTTTCGCCGTTTTCGTTGTAAAACTGATCTACCTTGCCGTCGCGGTCGTAACGAATGGCATAGTGCTGCTTGTTACGGTTCATGAACTCTGCAGCCAAAATTTTGCCCATGCCGTAAGGCTTGCCTTCTACTGTTTTTTCTTCATAAACGACCCTAAAGTAGTCGCCTTTTTGGATGCTAAAAAAATCGACGGTCCAGTCGAACACCCCCGCTAATTTCACTGCCAGCTCTTGGGTAGCACCAGCATCAATCACGGTTTTAAATAGCGAGCTGTTGATCACGCCGCCTAGCGTTTTGATGTGCGTTTCTACCGGGCGGTCGTAGCGGGTAACCTTAGGCAGACTGTCGCTGAGGTCGAATATAAAATAGGTAACTACATCTTTTTCGTAAATCCAATAGCGCAATGGCTGCTCGTCTTCATCGCTGATAACGGTGTATTTTTGGCCAACGCGAATGCTGCGGGCATCAAATACATCTTTGGAGGCGGCCACAATGGCATGTACCAAGGCTCCGCTGGCGCCGTAACGACTGAGGATAATGCTGAGGTTTTCGCCATTGCTAACGGTGTTTTCTTCAACGAGAAAGGAGTCGATCACGATGCCGTAACGTACCTCAGGTATAACAGCTTTAAGCTCGGCTTCCTGATCGGAGTTGCCATCGTTTTTGCAACCGAACAACAACAACACCAGTAAAAAAAGCAGTGCGTTTTTACGCATGCCCGCCTTTTTTAGCGAGGTGGGCTTTTACTTGATCGTAAATATGCTTGAACCAAAAGGTGAAGTCTTCGGGCTTAGTTGCCATCCAAGTATCTAAATCGCCCAAGGTAATCCAACGCGTACTGGCCACTTCTTCGTAATTGACTTGGAAATCGCCTTCGTAATGGCCAAAAAACACATGGTCGTATTCGTGTTCGGTGAGGCCATTTTCAAAATCTGTGCGGTACACAAAGCCAAAGGCGTGGTCAAGAGCGCAGTCAAAGCCCATTTCCTCTACCAAACGGCGGTGTGCAGCGGCTTCAGTGGTTTCGCCGGGCATCGGGTGACTGCAACAGCTGTTGGTCCACAAGCCCCCACTGTGGTACTTTTCGATGGCACGCTGCTGCAAAAGCAATTCGTTTTTGCTGTTGAATATAAAAACCGAAAAGGCCCGGTGCAAAACGCCATCAATGTGGGCCTGCAACTTGGGCGCAACGCCTATTTCATTGTCATTTTGGTCCACCAAAATCACAAGCGGCTCATCGAGCTGGGGAGGGGTTAGTGACTGCATGCTTCTAAACTTCAAAACTAAGGCAAATGCGCAAAAAACCAGCTAAAAAATATGTAAAACTAATCGAGAGGAAAGCGGCGGCAGGGTGTTTCACTACTAAGCGTCCAGGTAACCAGCCGAAGTGGTTCTGCCTTTAGATGCGATTTTTTTATACGAACTTAGCGCCTAGACTAAAACCAGATGCTGAATATGAAAAAAATAAGCCTCCTACTGTTCTTGCTGCTGGCAGGAATGGCAAATGCGCAAATGTACACCGCCACCTACAGCCTTGGCAACATCAGTGGCCCTATCAACTTTATTACGGCAACTCCTACTGCATGTCCGGGTACATTGGTTATCAATAACATACCGAATGGCAATGTCATCGACTCCGTGCGGATGTCGTACAATTTTTTTACCACCTTGTCGGGCTTTCAAAACGTTCTAAACCAACGGTCTTTTGTGGCTTGCCCCACTTTTTCTACTACTGAAACGCAACTTACCCTGCCTGTGGTGAGCGGGCCGGGCACTACCGTCTCTTACAATCGCAGGGTTACCATCGCCGATGGACAAGTGGTTAACGGTCCTCTTACATTCATCATGTACGCGGGAAGTGCCGACCCACTGGCTTTTGCTAGCTGCTCAAATGCCCAAAACGTTATTGTAAATGGCACTTGGGTGGTGAATGTGTATACCTCAAGTGCTGGAAGCAGCTGTCAATTACCAACTGCCTTACAAGCGCCTTTTGTTGGTCACGATTCAGCGCAGCTGAGCTGGACCCAAGCCAACAGCAGCATCAACAGTTGGCAGGTGACTTATGGTCCGGTGGGGGCTCCCTTTTCATCTTACACCATTCAAAATGCTAGTGCCACCACTGCGGCTTTGACGGGTCTCCAGCAAGCCACGGCCTATTTGGCTTTTACCCGTGCCATTTGCGCTGCCGGGGATACAAGTCCTTGGTCTGCGCCCGTGAATTTCACCACCGATACCATGCCTTGCATGCAACCCGACAGCACTTGGTGGTTCAAAAGAGGTAATTCCATTGCTGCGTTTTATTGGACCTCCGTGCATCCTACGGCTTCGGTTGATTTTGAGTACGGTCTTGCCGGCTTTATTCGCGGTACAGGCACTTTGCGTACTGATCTTCGCAACGACAGTGTGCGTATCAACAATTTCCAGGGGCTGGTGTATCAGTATTACTTGCGCACGAATTGCGATTTGTCGCAGAGCAACTGGGCTGGTCCGTTTACCTTTTCAATGTCTACTACCTCAGTAGCGTCGCCAACAGCAGGTCTGCTGCGCCATTACCCTCAGCCAGTGCGCGAAACGCTTACGCTCGAATTGCAAAGGGAGGTTCGGTATGAACTACGCGATGTACTTGGCCGTATGATTTTGGCAGGCGATTTAGCTGCAGGTACGCAACAAGTGTCTTTTGGAGCGTTTTCGGCCGGCGTTTATTGGCTCGATTTGATTAATGACAATCAGCGTCAGCGGGTAAAAGTGCTTTTTCAGCCTTAAATGTCACACTTTTATATAAAAGCCTGTTTTCTTGAAGGAGAAGACAGGCTTTTGTAGTTAGGAGGTTGCCAAGCCAGGCGGAGGCAGCATTGCGGGTGTTTCGTTTTGGAAGATGGCTGTGCGTAAGCCTTGGAGGCCGTCATTTTGAAGGAGCAAACCTCGCTCTTTGGCCAAAGCCATCACGGCATCCATTTGATTTACTTGGCCGCAGGGGATGTTTAAGCGCGCGCAATGGGCCAAAAATGACGTGGAATCTAATTTTTGTATGGCGACTTGCAGGGCCGCATTCACTTCTGCTCTGAGCTGCACCCGTTGGACATTGCTTTGCCATTGAGGATTTACGGGCAGCTCAAGCAAGTCACAAAGAGCTTCAAATTGTTTATCGGTACCCACTGCCAATACGATTGCTACGCCATCTACACAGCGATAAATACTGCCATAGGGCACAATATTGGGGTGTTCCGAGCCCATGGGCTGGGGAATTTGGTGGCCAACGAGGTAATTGGTGGCTTGGTTGGCTAAAGCGCTGATGGCGGCGTCGAGCAGGGCAACGTGCACGTGCCGACCACAGCCTGTTTGGGAACGCTGCAACAAAGCCAGTAAAATGCCTTGCTTGAGCTGGTGTGCGGCTAAAACATCTACCAAAGCCACCGGCATCTTGTGAAAATCGTGCTGGTCATTGCCGTTGAGGTAGGTAAATCCCGCCTCGGCCTGCAAAATGGCGTCGTAGCCAACCCGCGGGTCCTCGGCGCCATAGCCACTTATTTCGCCAACGATGAGTCGTGGGTAACGCTGCAGGAGCAGCGCTGGGTCGAGGTCGAATTTGGTAGCATCACCCGGCTTAAAGCTCATGAGGAGGATGTCGGCGGTGGCCAAAAGTTGGTGCAATTGCTGCTGCTGATGAGGCAGTTGGAGGTTCATTACGGCAGACTGCTTGCCCCAGTTGGCGGCGCAAAAGTAAGCAGAGCGACCTGCATCGGGCTGTTCATTGGGTAGGCGCCAACTGCGGGTAACATCGCCAGCTGCGGGCTCTATTTTGAGTACATCGGCCCCAAGTTCGGCTAAAAACTGTCCGACCGATGGCCCCGCTAATACCGTAGCGAGTTCAATTACTTTGATATGTTGCAGCGCGGGACTCATGCCGGTGGTTCGTTAAACCAAAGCAGCGAGCTGTCGCCATAACTTAAAAAGCGATAGTCGTGCTGCAAAGCATGGGCATAAATGCGCTGCCATGCCGGCCCTACTGCAGCCGCAATGAGCAGTAGCAAGGTGCTCTGGGGCTGGTGAAAATTGGTGATGATGGCGTGGGCAAATCTAAATTGGTAGCCTGGTGCAATCATCAGCGCTGTATAGGTGATGCTTTGTTCGAGTTGTTGTGCCTCCAACCACTGGAGCAGGCGTTCTAAGGCTGCTGTTGGACTGAGCGTTGCAGGTGTTTCGTAGGCAGTAAACTGTCCAGGCTCCGGCAACCGCGGATCGTTCGGCTGAAGCAGGCACCCCATCCAATACAAACTTTCGAGGGTGCGGAGCGAGGTGGTGCCTACGGGTATGATGGGGCCTTGATGTGCGAGCAGGCTGTTGAGCAGGCTTTTGGTGACTACAATTTCTTCTCGGTGCATGTCGTGCCCGGCCATGGTATCGGCCTTTACGGGTTTAAAAGTACCCGCGCCAACGTGCAGGGTGAGCTCTTGGCGCTTGATGCCCTGGGCGGTGAGTGCATTAAAAACAGCTTCGGTGAAATGCAAGCCAGCGGTTGGCGCGGCCACAGCGCCGTCGAAGCGGGCGTAAACGGTTTGATAGCGCTTGGTATCGTCGGCTTCAGCCTCGCGTTGCAGGTAGGGTGGTAAGGGTATGTTACCGAACGCCTGTAGTATTTCGGCGAACGTATTGTCGGCGGGTGTCCATCGAAAGCGAATGAGGTAGCCCTCGCCTTGGGCGGCCATGCGCTCGGCGGTAAGCTGCAAACCTGCATGCTCCATCACCAAAACACCACTTTTCCAGCGTTTGTTGTTGCCAACCAAACACAACCACTGGGCTTCGGCGGTGGTTTGCATGGCCATTTGCACTTCGGCGGTGGGCAGCACGGGTTCTAAACAAAAAAGCTCTATCAAGCCGCCGCTTTCTTTGCGAAACAACAAGCGCGCTTGCACCACCCGCGTATTGTTGAACAAAAGGAGCGCGTTTTTTGGCAAGAGCCGAGGTAAATCGGTGAAAGTATGATCGCTGATTACCGATTGTTGATACTGCAACAATTTAGACTGGTCGCGCTGCGCCAAAGGACGCTGAGCAATACGATCCTGTGGTAGGTGGTAGTTAAAATCGCGGATGCTGAGGTCGGCAGGATGCGGCATGCCGCAAAGATAAGTGCGAAAAGGCATGCGCCATCCCTGGCACGACAGCAAATGTAATTGCGGTATATTTATTGAACATTTCCTGTTGTGGTCTGTAATTTAGAGGTGTGTAAAGCACTGTGGCATGAAAGTGAACTCCCAAAATCCTATTTATCTCGATTATAATGCCACCACACCGGTACATGCCGAGGTGTTGGAGGCCATGTGGCCGTGGTTTTCGGAAGATTTTGGCAACGCCGCTAGTCGCTCGCACGCTTGGGGCTGGCGGGCCGACCAGGCGGTGAAATCTGCGCGGGAGGAGGTGCGTGCTTTGATCGGCGCTATCCAAGGAGAGCTGGTGTTTACCTCGGGCGCTACGGAGGCGTTGAATTTGGGTATCAAAGGACTGGCGAGTAGCTGGCGAGATAAAAAGAAGCACCTCATTTGCTGGGCAACGGAGCATAAAGCCGTGCTAGATGTATGCAAATCCTTGCGCCGAGAGGGCTTCGAAACGACTGTTTTGTCGGTGCTGCCATCGGGTTTGCCTGATCTAATGGCTTACAAAGCTGCGCTGCGGCCCGATACTTTGCTGGTGTGCGGCATGCTGGCAAACAACGAAACGGGTGTTATTTTTCCGGTACAAGAGCTGATCGAAGCCGCTCACCTCAACAGCAGCTTTTTTATGTGTGACGCCACGCAAGCGGTGGGCAAAATAGAGGTGGACGTGGAAGCGCTGGGAGTAGATTTGTTGGCTTTTTCGGCACATAAGTTTTACGGACCAAAAGGGATTGGCGCGCTCTGGATTCGCAAAAAGTCCGGCTTGAAGCTACAGCCCCTGTTCCATGGCGGCGCTCATGAAGCAGGTTTGCGTTCCGGCACCCTCGCCGTGCCACTGATTGTGGGTATGGGCAAAGCGGCTGTTTTGGTGCAACGCCATCGGCCAGCAAAGCAGCAAGCGCTGCAGCAATTACGCGATGCACTTGAACAGGCACTCCAGGCTGCCCTACCAGAAATACGCTTTCTGGGTGCAGAAGCAAGTCGTTTGCCAAATACCTCGAATGTGTTTTTGGCCGATTGTCCTGCTGCCTCCCTGATTAAGGCCCTTCGAAACTTGGCGGTGGCCACAGGCTCGGCCTGCAGCTCTGCTTCTGCAAGTCCTTCGCATGTGCTGTTGGCCATGGGTTTGTCGGAGGTGGATGCCGCCTGCTGCCTGCGCTTGAGTTTGGGCTGGCCGAGCAGTGCGCAGGATGTGGAAACAGCGGTTGCCTTGCTTACTAAGGCAGTTGAAAAGCTGCGTGCGAGCGCTCCCGCTTGGCAATACCGCCATAAAACGAACGCTTTTTGATTATTTTTGTTGAATCTTTGTTGTCTTATTCCAGCCCATGATTACCATCAGCTCCAACGCCGCCCTCAAAGTAAAACAAATGCTTCTGCAACCAGAATATGCGCAAAAACCGCTTATTCGGGTGAGTGTGGTGAGTGGCGGCTGCTCGGGATTGAGCTATAAAATGGACTTTGATGGAGCTGCTTTAGAAACCGATGAGCGGTTTGAAGATAAAGGCCTAACGCTGGTGTGTGATAAAAAGAGCTTTTTTTACCTCATCGGTACCGAGCTCGATTACAGCGAAGGCCTGCAAGGAAAAGGCTTCCATTTTGTGAACCCCAATGCCTCCCGTACTTGCGCTTGCGGGGAGAGTTTTTCACTTTAATTTCAAAATCCACGAGCTGATTTTGTGCAGCGCACCTGCATCAAAAGTGATGTCAATTTCTGCATATTCGCTCACCGCGCCTGTTTTGCTGGGTTGAAAAAGATGGTTGAGTCCGGCTAAAGCTTCGACCTGCACCTCCTTATTTCCGCCTTGTTGCAAGGCCGCTTGGATGCCAGCCAAGTTCGACTGGGCAATTACTTGCACGTCTTTCTCGCCATTTAAGGCCAAAACAGGGCATTTAACTTTTGCGATTGCTGGCGCTGGCTCGTACTTAATGAAGTACAAAAACCAAGGATCAGTAAAAGTATTGAGGGCGCTGGCTTGCTGACTTTCGAGTTGTTGCCGCCCCTCCACATCTCCCAGTGATAGCTTTTTAAGGGCATTTGTAAACAAAGCTTGGATGCTGTCATTGGCCTGTGCTACTGGCAATTGCTTCAGCCAGCCAAATATACTTTTGTTGATGAGCAGCTGTGAATCGAGGGTGGCCTGCGGTAGTCTTTCGGTGCTGCCAACGGCTTGCAGTTGTTCTAAAAGTAGTTCGTTAACAGGAATGCCAACGCCTGCAAGCAGCACCAAAAACCCTGCATCAGGTCTTAAGCCGTACGCCAGCGGGGCAATCATACCGCCTTCGCTGTGCCCTATGAACCCAATTTTACGGGCGTCGATGCCTTTGGTTTTTGCTAAAAAGTCGTAGGCCGCAGCCGCATCGGTAGCAAAATCAGCACTGGTGGCTTTGCTAAAAGCACCCGTGGAGCCGGCCACGCCGCGGTCGTCGTAACGCAGCACCGCAATGCCTTGCCGCGTTAAATAATCAGCCAGCACTAAAAATGGCTGGTGGTCAAAAATTTCTGAATTGCGGTTTTGTGGTCCCGAGCCCGAAATAAGCACAGCAGCCGGAAACGGCCCTTTGCCCGCAGGCATGCTCAAGGTGGCGGCTAGGGTAATTTTGGCGCTTTTATTTTTGATGGTTACGTCTTTGCTCAGGTACGGGTAAGGCTTGGCCGGACTTTGTGAACGCACCACCGCCACTGGTGCCGCCGTGCCCTTGCCAGCGGCTTGTCTATGTAAGTTCATGACAAACCCACGGCCTGCTTGCGTAAAAGTCCCCACCACGCTGTCGCCCACCACCCAAATGCCTTGGTAACTAATGCGAGCATCGGCCACGGTAAAGCGCAGGGTGTCACTTTGTGCTTGCACCGTGGTAATCGGAATGCCGAAGGCGTTTTGTTTCGGACTGTCAAACTTGCCTTCATACCCGTCTTTACTTTTGCTAAGATGTACCACCAAAGGTAATTGCATGCCTTGCACGTTCAGCACCCCTTCCCAACTGCCTTCAAAGGCGGGTTGTGCGTAGGCATTGGAAGCATAAAGACCAATCAAAACGAGGAAAAGGAAGCGTGATTTCATGGGTGGATTTTCAAAGTAAAATACAAAAAAGCAAACAAATCACCAAATCTACACCTGTTTGTTTGGTTACAAATTAGCAACACAGGCCAATCGCTAATCCTATATATTTGTTCCAATGAAAAAGTGGATTGCGTTGATTCGCCAGGCCATGAGCGGCGAGGAGCAAGACTACACTACAGGCAGTATTCGCCTGGCGATATTTTTGCTGGCCGTACCCATGATGTTAGAAATGGTCATGGAGTCGCTTTTTGCGGTGGTTGACATTTTTTTTGTGGGCAAACTGGGTGTTGCGGCAGTGGCCACGGTAGGTTTAACCGAATCGGTAATTACGATCGTGTATGCCATCTCCATTGGACTGAGCATGGCAGCAACGGCCATGGTGGCTCGGCGCATCGGTGAAAAAAGGCCAAAAGAAGCCGCAGATACTGCCTTTCAAGCCATCGCCTTGGGTAGTGTGTTAGCTGTCATTTTAAGCATTATTGGCTATGTACAAGCCGAAAACCTACTGCGCCTCATGGGCGCTGAGGCAGCGGTTATTGCCGCCGGCCTGGACTATACCCGCATCATTTTTTTAGGCAATTTGCCCATCGTATTGCTCTTTTTAATCAATGGCGTTTTTAGAGGAGCAGGCAAACCCGCGATTGCCATGCGCGCGCTGTGGCTGGCCAATGGCATTAACATTGTACTCGACCCCATGCTCATTTTTGGGTATTGGATTTTTCCTGAAATGGGCATCGAAGGCGCCGCTTGGGCCACCACTATTGGCCGATCGGTGGGCGTATTGTACCAACTGTACCATTTATTGCTGAAGCCGTGTCAAGTTCGAATCACCAAAGCGAACCTGGTTTTTAAGCTTTCTACGATCTGGACCCTTGTGAAGGTGGGCTCGGGGGGAATGGGACAGTTTTTAATTGAATCGGCGAGCTGGATTGCACTTACGCGTATTGTGGCCACTTCGGGGAGTATTGCGGTGGCGGGCTGGACGGTGGCTATTCGACTGGTGATCTTTACACTTTTACCAGCCATGGGTTTGGCCAATGCGACTACTACTCTGGTTGGACAAAACCTGGGGGCGGGTCATCCCGAACGCGCCGAAGCCTCGGTGTGGAAAGCCGCCATGTACAATGCCATCTTCTTAGGCAGTTGTTCTATTTTGTTTATCCTGTTTGGCGATCAGATTATCGGTCTATTTAACAGCGATCCTGGGGTTTTGCTGGTTGGTAAAGAAGCTTTGTTTGTGCTTTGCTTGGGTTATGTGTTTTTTGCCTACGGGATGGTGATTGCCCAAAGTTTTAATGGCGCTGGTGACACCTTAACCCCCACGCTCATTAACATCATGATGTTTTGGGTGCTCGAAATCCCCTTAGCATGGTTCATGGCCTTGCATTTGGGATGGGGTGCAACTGGCGTTTTTTGGTCGGTGGCCATGTGCCACAGCCTACACGCCCTGGTGAGCGTTTATATTTTTAAAAAAGGCCGCTGGAAATTGGTGAAGGTGTGAGCTAATTTTCGGTTATTGTTGCATGCAACTTAAAATCTGGCTGGTCCTTGCGCTTTTTCTCCTCATTGCCTGGGTAAGTAAGCTCGTTTATGGCAAAATACAGCGAACAGGACTGGTTGTGGTCACGTACAACATCCGTTTTGATACCTCCAAAGACGGCGATAACGCTTGGCCGCTGCGCAAAAAGCGCTTAATTGGCGAGCTCCTGAGTCACCAACCCGCCATCATCGGTATGCAAGAAGTTTTGCACCACCAATTACAAGATGTCAAAGAACTACTGCCTGCACATTTCAAGTACAGCGGTGTGGGCAGAGCTGACGGTGCTACGCAAGGCGAATACGCACCGATTTGGTACGACAGCATTGTTTTTGAGCTCCAGCAGCAAGGCACCTTTTGGCTGTCGGAAACCCCTGCCTCACCAAGCATCGGCTGGGATGCCGCCCTGCCACGCATTTGCAGCTGGGTAGTACTAAAGCACAACAGCGACGGCCGTTTGTTGTGGGTATTCAACACCCATCTTGATCACCAAGGCGCCCTCGCCCGCGAAAAAAGCACCGCCCTCATTGCGAAGATGGCTGCAGCCGTTCCCGAGCATCCCCCTATTTTAATCCTCGGCGACTTTAACAGCACCCCTCAAGAAACCCCTCACCAAGTGTTTCAAACGGAGGGCTGGCTCGACGCCCGAGCTACCGCCGAAAAGCGGGAAGGGCCGATTGGCACCTTTCCCGATTTCGATGGCAAGCGCCCCGAAAAGCGCATCGACTTCCTCTACTACAAAAATCTCCCACCGCCATTTATATATATCGTTGATGGTCCACCCGACCGCCAGCCTCCTTTTGCATCCGATCATTCGGCAGTGGTGGTAGGTTTTCCATGGTGATGCAAGTTGCAGTGCTTTTCGTCATTTAGCCGGTTTTAAACGTTTGTATACGTAAGTAAACGGCTTCAAACGTTTAGCAAACGGTAACAAACGTTTATTAAACGTATATAAACGGTAACAAACGTTTAGCTCCCGACTCTTTGCGCAGCTGTTTCGCAATTTGCAAACATGAAACAGTTAACCAACGAGCAGCAGGCCATTCTCGCCGCCGAGGGCGATATAAAAATCAACGCCGTGGCGGGTTCTGGCAAAACATCCACGCTTGTTGCCTATGCCAAATCGCGGCCTGAGGGCAGCAAACTGCTCTATTTAGCCTTCAATCGCACGGTGCGCGAAGAAGCGGTGCAGCGGTTTGCGCAAGAAGGCGTAACGGGTGTACGGGTAGAAACAGCGCATTCATTAGCCTACAAAGACATCATCAAAAGGAGGAAGTTACAGCTCACCTTCAATTACAAGCCGTATGAGCTGGCGCAAGTGCTGGGCATCAAAACCAAAGATCCAGAAATCAAATACCTGCTGGCCACGCATACCCAGCGCTATTTGCAGTATTACCTCAACGCAAGCGCGCCTACGCATACCGAGCTCAATTATGCAGCCAGCCTGCTCGACCCGAAGGCCCGTGCTTTTGCCGATAGGTTTGCGCCAGATTTGTTGGGCTACACTTCTAAAGCCCTGCAATTGATTGAAAGCGGGGCGCTGCCTTGCTTGCACGATTACTACCTCAAGCTGTACCAGCTAAATAAGCCTAAGCTGCGCTACGACTATGTGCTTTTCGACGAAGGACAGGATGCCAGCAGCGTAATGCTCGATGTGCTTTTGAAGCAGTCTGCCCGCAAAATCATTGTTGGCGACGTGCACCAGCAGATTTATAGCTGGCGGCAGGCCGTGAACTCCCTGCAGCAGGTGCCTTTTCCCGCGTATACACTCAGCAATAGCTTTCGTTTCCCTGAAGAAATAGCCGCCTTGGCCAAAAAGGTGCTGCTTTGGAAACAACTGCTGCCAGAGCCAAGTTTGCCGGTTTCACTAACCGGACTCGGTGCCGCTAAAGGCCATATTCGGAGTCGCGCTACCTTGGCCCGGTCCAATTTGTTTTTGCTCGACAAAGCCATACAGCTGCTGCACGACCACCAGTTTGAACGCATTTGGTTTGAGGGAAATTTGAGCGCTTACACTTTTGCATCGGATGGCACCAGCATTTTTGATGTATTGGCCCTCTATGAAAACAAGGTAGATCGTGTAAAAGACGCGCTTTTGAAGGCGCTGGGCAGTTTTGAAAAGCTTGAAGAATACCTCGAAAAAGCGGAAGACCCTGAGTTGGCCACCATTACCGAAATGGTGCGCAAATACGGCAAGGAGCTGCCAGGATTTATAAGCGCCCTCAAAAACATGCAGGTTGCTGCCGACCAACGGGAGCAAGCCGATATGATTTTTAGCACCGTACACCGCAGTAAGGGCTTGGAATACGATGAGGTGCAGCTCACCACCGATTTTGTGTCGGAAGACAAAATCTTACGGGCAGTAGGCGAAAACGACAAGCTCAAACTCATGCGGATGAATGAGGAAATCAATTTGTTGTACGTAGCCATGACCCGGGCGCGCTTAAATTTGCGCTTGCCGATTAGTTTGTGGCCATCAGGGCCCGTAACGCCAGTAATACCCGACCAAGCTATCGGCTCACCAATGCGTCGCCGGCGTGCTGGCATGTACCCGCGCGGCGAAAAACACGAATGGGAATGGGGCTTCGACCGCAGCAAACTGGCTGAAAGCGAAGATCCTTATTTGATTGAGGAATTAGAGCGTTCGCTGCGCTTCCCAGAAGAAAACGCCCCTCCATAAGAGAATTAATACGCATTTTGATTCGTAGCCGCTATTTTTGCAACCTTCTTTAGGTCCATTTGTTTCAAACGTATGACTGCTGCTAAGCTGAGTGTAAACATCAACAAAATTGCCACCCTGAGAAACAGCCGGGGCGGCAATAATCCCGATCTGATGAAGGTGGCTCTCGATTGCGAGCGTTTTGGCGCAGCAGGCATTACCGTGCACCCCCGTCCCGACGAGCGGCACATTCGCTACGCCGATGTATACGCCCTCAAGGAAGTGCTGACCACCGAGTTTAACATAGAAGGCAATCCCAAGGAAGATAAATTCGTGAAGCTGGTGCTCGACGTAAAACCTACCCAGGTAACCTTAGTGCCTGATGGCAGTGGACAGCTCACCAGCGACCATGGCTGGGATACCATCGCCGAGGCCGATTATTTGAAGCGATTAATTGCACGTTTCCAAGAGGCTGGCATTCGCACATCTATTTTTGTGGACCCCGAAGTGCAGCTTGTGGAGGCTGCTGCTTGGAGCGGCACCGACCGCATAGAGCTATACACAGAAGCCTATGCCCACCACTTTGCCCAAGATCGGGCAGCAGCAGTGGCGCCCTTTGTACGAGCGGCTGCGGCTGCGCAAGCGGCGGGCTTGGGACTCAATGCCGGGCATGATTTATCGCTCAACAACCTCGCCTACTTCGCCCAACAGCTACCCCAGTTGTTAGAAGTATCGATTGGCCACGCCTTGATTAGTGATGCGCTTTATTTGGGATTAGAAAACACTATTCAGCTCTACAGCAGGGCTTTGCAAAAGGGTTAACAAGTAATTGAGTTTCGTTGCAAGGCTGGTTAAAGCCCTGCAACTGCTGCACAATCCCCCCTTTCGTCACCAGAAATTTATCCGAAAACATTGGCGACTTCAAGATATAATTATATTTTTGTCCGATTCTAGATACAGCATGTTTTCAAAATCCTGCGAATACGGACTTCAGGCGATACTTTACATTGCGCTTCATGCGCGACCGGATCGCAAAGTTGGCTTGAAAGAAATAGCCGATAACCAGGATATTCCTGCCCATTTTTTGAGCAAAATCCTACAAATTCTTGTCAAATATAAATTGCTGGTATCGGTAAAAGGGCCTAATGGCGGTTTTGCTTTATACCGCAAAGCCGAAGACATTACCCTGCTCGAAGTGGTATCGGCCATTGATGGTTTGGATATTTTTGAGCGTTGTGGCATTGGTCTTAAGCATTGCGATGATGCCCACCCTTGTCCGATCCACAACAAATTTAAATTCCTGCGCGAAAGCATCCGCAACACGCTCATGAAAGAAACCTTGGCTGACCTTATTTTTGCTGTAGAAGAGGGCAAGACCTATGTAACGCTCAAGCATCTAATCTCCGAATAAGCTTTGTCTAGAAGAAAACTGGTTCATTTTGCCGAAATGGATCAGATGCCGCACGTTTTTCAGTATCCCGAAAATATGCCTGGCCAGTGGTCTGGGTATTTTGGCAATGACGCCCCCTTGATTTTAGAAGTGGGCTGTGGCACTGGCCGTTATACAGTAGGTTTGGCTGAGTTGTACCCGCAGGCCAATTACATCGGCACCGACATCAAAGGGGCGCGGATGTGGCACGGCGCTACCTATGTGAGAGACAAAGGCATCAAAAACGCTGCTTTTTTACGCAGCCGTGTGGAACAAATCGACAATTATTTTGCGCCCGGTGAAGTGTCTGAAATTTGGATCACTTTTCCTGATCCGCAGCCACGCGAAAGTCGCGAGCGCAAACGCCTGCCGTCGAAACGCTTTTTGGAGCTGTACACTAAAATTTTGAAGCCGGGCGGTAAGCTCTATCTCAAAACTGACAATGCCGATTTATTTGCCTACGCCACAGAAGTATGGCAGTCTTATACAAGTTTAGAAATTGTGCAGTACAGCACCGATTTATACGCCAGCGGCATCCAAGGAGCACCCACAGCCATCCAAACGGTGTATGAGGAGCGCTATCGGGCACAGGGAATACCCATCAATTATATGGAAACCGTATTCCACGGGCATGCAGCCATCTCAGCGCCTTAGGCCTCGAGGGCTTCGAGCTTTTCTTGCATATCGGTAAATTCCTTGATGCCGGGCCTTTGTTCTTGGCCGCCATACAAACAGAGTGCATAAGGAGAAAGCATTTGCACGATTTCGCGTAATTGCTGGGCCTCAGCAGGGATGTCGATGATGCAGCGGTTGTGTGCACAGGCCGATTTTAGTAAGTCAAGTACATGTCTGTTGGTACGGGTAAGGGTCCAGTTCGAAAAAATTTCATCGGCATGAATCAACAGGTAGTCACCGTCGAAGTGCCGCAAGCCCGCTTGGTCGAGGGCCGATAATTTCAGCCGCAAAATGGTTTCGGCATGCACCGAGCGGGCATAGCCGGCATAAAGTGAAAAGTCTAGCTCCACCACCTCGAGTTCGTAGTTGTCGATTTCTAGGTTGAGATCATCGGGGGCGATGAGGTTAAAATTGCCCACAATTTTAGGTCCACTCAGCCAGCCCCGCATCTCCATCATCGCATTGGGGGCAACATAATTCGTTGAAATGGGATCGAAACTAAAGCCAACAAACTCAGCATCAGCGGCCGCAGCAAAACGGGCATCGCTGAGGTTGGTGAGGTCTTTGAAATAAAGGCGTGTGATGTATCCCATAAGCTGAAAATCTTAGGCACAAAATAAGGAAAACCGCTTATTTCGGGTTGAGATTTTTACAAACAAACCATTTCCTAGTTGCTAACGTGGCACGCAACCACATCAACCACATGCTTTTTTGACTACAACCCTAAAAACCTGTTTAGGCCATTCTCTTTTTTCGGTATAACCCTAAAAAGTTTGAATTGAACAATAGTGCTGTCTCGACCCAGCAGCTACCTCACGCAATTCCCTTATTTTTACCGCATGGCAGCTGCAAGCAACGACTTCTACCAAAACGTTTATGAGGTGGTGCGCCTCATTCCCCCTGGCCGGGTAACGAGTTACGGCGCTATTGCCCGGTATTTGGGCAGTGCCCGCTCGAGCCGCCTCGTAGGTTGGGCCATGAATGCCTCGCATGCCTTGGCCGATCCAGTGCCCGCACATCGGGTGGTGAACCGCATCGGCCTGCTCACTGGCAAACATTTTTTTAGCTCCCCCAACCGGATGCAAGAACTTTTAGAGGCCGAGGGTGTAGTAATAGAGGAGGACCAAGTGCAGCAATTCGACCGCATTTTTTGGAATCCTGCCCAGGAGTTAGCCCTATGAGTACTGCCAAACAGCTTTATCAGTGGATTGAAGAAGGAGAGCACGTTCAGCAAGACTTCAAAGAAACCATCAGCAGCTCCCGCAAAATCGCTAAAACCATTTGTTCTTTCGCCAATACGCGGGGAGGCCGCATTTTGGTGGGGGTGCGCGACAACCGGGCCATCCGCGGCATCAAAGCCGAAGAAGAGCAGCACATGTTGGAGGCCGCCGCCAGCTTCTTCTGCAAAAAAGAAGTGCCTTTGCGCTTTGAGTTGATACAGCTGGGCTTAAAACAGGTGCTCGTGGCCCATGTGCCCGAAAGCGAGCAAAAGCCGGTATTTACTTTGGGGGATGATGAGCAGTGGTGGGCCTACATTCGGGTTAAAGACAAATGCCTGCTGGCGAGCAAAACCGTGCTCGATGTGATTCGGCGGGAGCAAAAGGGCGAAAACAACCTTATTGAGTTGGGGAGCAAGGAAGAAGGACTGCTAAAGTACCTCGACCAAAACGAGCGCATTACCCTCAAAGGCTTTTGTAAACTCATGAACATTGCGCCGTGGCGGGCCCGCAAAATACTTGTGAAACTCATTACCGCCGGGGTGGTGCGGGTACATACCACCGAAAAGCAAGAATTTTATACCCTGTCCTGAGCCGCTAAGCCGTTGAAAGCCTTGTAGAAAGTGATTCAGGAATGTTTTTAGCCGGGTTGCAATTTATTCACAACGCGCTGTTGGAAAGTCGAAATGCTTCCGCTATATTTGCAGTCCTTTTTAAAATCAACAATTAACCAATTAAAAGCAGTGAATACGTTAAGTTACAAAACTGTCTCTGCCAACCGCGAAACGGTTGTGAAAAAATGGTATCTGATAGATGCCGAAACAGAGATTGTGGGGCGCCTTGCGAGCAAGGTAGCTAGTGTGCTTCGTGGTAAGCACAAACCCGACTACACCCCACACGTAGACTGCGGCGATAATGTGATCATTATCAATGCAGACAAGGTGAGATTCACAGGTGACAAAATGCGCGAAAAAGACTACTTTTTCTACTCTGGGCATCCAGGTGGAAAGCGTCTTGTAGCCGCTAAGGACCTGATGGAGCGTCGACCTACCTACGTGGTGGAAAAAGCCATCAAAGGCATGCTCCCTAAGAACCGACTCGGTCGTGAAATGTTCCGCAATTTGTATGTATATGCCGGCAACGAGCATCCACATGCAGCTCAGCAACCTGAAACACTCAAATTCTGATCTCATCATGTCTGTAGTTAACAAAATTGGCAGAAGAAAAAATGCCGTTGCCCGCGTTTACGTAACGGCTGGTACTGGCAAAATTGAGGTGAACGGTCGCCCGTACACTGAGTATTTCCCTTTGGAGACCCTCCAGCAGTTGGTGCTCAAGGCATTTGCCGCAACCAACACCGTTGGTCAGTTTGATGTGAAGGCTACCTTAAATGGTGGTGGTGTAAGTGGTCAGGCTGAGGCCTTACAACTCGCACTTGCTCGTGCATTAGACGAAATCAACCCAGAGCACCACACCGCATTGAAGGCTGATAAGTTACTGACCCGCGACCCACGCATGGTGGAACGCAAGAAGTTCGGTCAACGCAAAGCCCGTCGTCGTTTCCAGTTCAGCAAACGTTAATCAAAGGAGGAATCTTACAATGGCAAGAGTTACATACCAGGAATTACTGGATGCAGGTGTACATTTCGGACACCTCAAGCGTAAGTGGCACCCTAAGATGGCCCCTTACATCTTCATGGAGAAGAATGACATTCACATTATTGACTTGAATAAAACGCAGGACAAGCTGGAAGAAGCTGCCAACGCGATCAAGCAAATTGTGAAGTCTGGACGCAAAGTCCTTTTCGTAGCTACCAAAAAGCAAGCGAAAGAAATCATTGAAACCGAAGCAAAGCGCCTCAACATGCCGTTCGTTACCGAGCGTTGGTTGGGTGGCATGCTTACCAACTTCGCGACCGTACGCAAGTCGATCAAGAAGATGGGCAACATCGACAAGATGGAGCAGAACGGTACCATGCAGACTTTGTCGAAAAAAGAGCGATTGATGATTGCGCGTGAGCGTGAAAAGATGCAGCGTGTATTGGGTGGTATCGAGGATTTGACGCGTCTCCCAGCGGCCTTGTTTATCATCGACATCAAAAACGAGCACATCGCCGTTAAAGAAGCTCATAAATTAAACATCCCTACCATTGCGATGGTGGACACCAACTCGGATCCAACCCTGGTTGATTTCCCAATCCCATCAAACGACGACGCTACCAAGTCGATTGCCTTGATTTCAAAGGTAATTATGAAGGCGGTAGAAGAAGGTTTGCAGGAGCGCAAGCATGATAAGGAGGCTGAAGCGGCTGAAACGCCCGAGCCAGCTAAAGAGGTAGTAGCTGAAACGACGGTGGTTGCTGAGGCAACCGACGCCGGGGCAGAAACCCTCGAGGCATAATATCGGATGGGTTGGCGCAAGTCAGCCCATCTTTTTTTAACGAAAAATTCAAACAACCATAACATGAACATTACAGCTGCTGATGTAAACAAGTTGCGCCAGCTTACGGGTGCCGGTATGATGGACTGCAAAAAAGCCCTCACCGAAGCCAATGGCGATTTCGAAGAAGCGGTAGTGATCCTCCGCAAAAAGGGTCAGAAAGTATCGGCGAGTCGTGCCGATCGCGAAGCGAACGAAGGCGTGATCATCGCCCTTACTTCGGGGGATGCTACCTTTGGCTTGATTGCTGAGGTGACTTGCGAAACCGACTTCGTGGCTAAAAACGAAGATTTCGGCTCATTTGCGCATGAAATTGCGACTATCGCCATGAACAAAAATATCAGCGACAAAGAAGCGTTGTTGCAGGAGCACATTGGCGGCATTACCATTGCTGAAAAGTTGATTGAGTACACCGGCAAAATCGGTGAAAAAATCTCTTTGCACCGTTTGGTAACCGTTGCTGGCGAAGGCGTAGTGTCGTATGTACACAGCAACAGCAAGCTCGGCGTATTGGTAGCCTTGAACCAGGAGGTAAATGCCGAGGTAGAAGCTGCTGGTAAAGACGTAGCCATGCAAATTGCAGCTATGAATCCGGTGGCAGTTGACAAAGGGGATGTAGATCCTTCGGTGATTGAGCGTGAAATCGAAATCGGCAAGGACCAGGCCCGTCAAGAAGGCAAGCCAGAAGCCATTGTAGATAAAATTGCCATGGGCAAGCTCAACAAGTTTTACCAGGACAACACCCTGTTGAACCAGGCTTTTGTAAAAGACAACGGCGTTAACATCGCACAAATGCTCGACAAAGTGGCCAAAGGCCTAACAGTGAAGGCGTTTGCCCGGGTTGCCATTGGCGCTTAAGCTTTAAAATCCGCATAAACGGCCATCTACTGAAAAGTAGGTGGCTTTTTTATTTTTGGGGTATTTGGGATGTAGATTTTATCGATCTCCTGCGTTGAAATTATTAACTTCGCATCCGGCATGAAATATAAAAGAATCTTACTCAAGCTCAGTGGCGAATCGCTGATGGGTGAAAAGCAGTTTGGAATCGATCAAGACATCCTCGATCAATACGCCAAGCAAATCAAAGAAGTTGTTGCCAAAAATGTGCAAGTTGCCATAGTTGTAGGCGGCGGCAATATTTTTAGAGGCGTACAGGCGGAGTCGGGTGGCATGGAGCGTGCTCAAGGCGATTACATGGGCATGTTGGCCACGATGATTAACAGCATGGCGCTGCAGGCATCTTTAGAAAAACAAGGGGTGAGTAGCAGGTTGCAATCGGCCATCAAAATGGAGCAAATTGCGGAGCCTTTTATTCGCCGTCGCGCTATTCGGCACCTCGAAAAAGGCCGGGTAGTGATTTTTGGTGCGGGCACCGGCAACCCCTACTTCACCACCGATACCGCAGCATCTTTGCGCGCCATCGAAATTAATGCCGATGTGATTTTAAAAGGCACGCGGGTGGATGGCATCTATACAGCCGATCCTGAGAAAGACAAAACCGCGGTGCGCTTCGATACCATCAGCTTTAGCGAGGCCATGGGTAAAAATCTGAAGGTAATGGACATGACCGCCTTTGCGCTTTGTCAAGAAAATCAGCTGCCCATCATCGTATTTGATATGAACAAAAAAGGCAATCTACTACAAGTGGTAGAGGGCAAAAAAATCGGAACCTTAGTATCCTAATCAGCGATAAAATAAGCAGGAGATGAACGAAGAAGTTCAGTTTTACATCGACGAAGCCCAAGAGGGCATGGACAAAGCCATCCACCATTTGCAGGTGGAGTTGGCCAAAATCAGAGCAGGCAAAGCGAGCACGGCCATGCTCGACGGCATCAGGGCAGAATATTACGGAGCGCTTACCCCCTTGAGCCAAATTGCCAGCGTAAATACGCCTGATCCGCGCACCTTGGTGATTCAGCCTTGGGAAAAAAGTGCTTTAAATGCCATTGAAAAAGCCATCATCAATTCCAATTTAGGCTTAAACCCTTCTAACGATGGCACGATGATTCGCATCAACGTACCGCCATTGACGGAGGAGCGCCGCCGCGATCTTGTAAAACGCACCAAAGGGGAAGGTGAAACCGCCAAAGTATCCGTGCGCAACATCCGCCGCGATGCCAACGAAGCCATTAAAAAACTTCAAAAAGATGGTGTCCCCGAAGATATGGTGAAAGATGGCGAGGCGAAGGTGCAGCAAATCACCGATAAATACATTGCAAAAGTTGATGAAGTGTTGGCACAGAAAGAAAAAGAAATCATGACCGTGTGATTTAACCTTGCCTATACAAGAATTGGTTAAATTGCCTCCCCTTTACATGATTAGACTGAGATTCATATTGTTATTGAGCGCCATGCTTTGGACGCAATCCTTGACGGCCCAAGTGCTGCCTTCGTTCGGAGGAAGTAGGGCGGGCACTACGGGCATGCAGTTTCTCAAGATTGGGGTAGATGCACGTTCAGCTGGACTTTCGGGCAACTACATCGCTGTGGTTAACGATGTTTCGGCCTTGTACTGGAATCCTGCTGGCATCACCGCCCTGGATACACAGCGCACCCATTTTCAGTTTGGTCATACCTTGTACTGGGCCGATATGGGCATCAGCTATGGCGGTTTTGTTCGGCGTTTGAAAGGTGGCGGCTTGATGGGCCTCAGCATCATGTCGCTCAACAGCGGCGATATGAATGTAACCACCGAATTTCAGCCTTTTGGCACGGGGGAAACCTTTTCGGTGCACAACAGTTTGATTGGCCTTACCTATGCCAAGCCGCTTACCGACCAGTTTTCGTTTGGGGTAACGGGTAAGTGGGCGCGCGAAAGCATGGCTGGCATCATAACCAACAATGCGATTTTTGATTTTGGGATAACTTACGATGTTGGCTTGATGGGCTCACGTTTTGCCGTTTCAGTGGCTAATTTTGGAGTAAATGTGCAGCCGAATGGCGAAATAAACGTGCTTAAGTTTAGTGGACCAGAAACCATCACCGAGTTTGAAGATGTATCGGTGCCTGCCATTTTCAGAATCGGCTTTGCCTTTGATCCATTGGTAACCGATTTGCATAAAATCACCGCCATTGCACAGCTCAACCACCCAACCGATAACAAAGAAACCTTTGGTATAGGTGCAGAGTACAGTTATAAAAATATCTTTTTTGGCCGCATGGGCTACGAATTAGGGGTAGATGAAGTGGCACTGCCAGCTTTTGGCATGGGTTTTCAAACACCGCGTAATTTCGGCTATATGCGTTTCGACTATGGCTTTAACAACAAAACGCGCTTAGGCACGGTGCATCGTTTCACTTTATCGGTAGGCATATTATGAGGACGTTTGATGGGATAAGGCAGTTGTCGCTGCTCGGTTTGCTCGCCGGTACTATGCTGTTGAGCAGCTGTGATTTTTTATTTGGCAGCAAGCAAGATGATACCGTGGATGATGTATTGCGTCAAGGGGCGATTGACCCTAATTTGACTCAGAACATCATTGGTTATGTGCCTATTTTGCCGGTATGGGGCGGATTTATCAATCCTTCCGACGTTTTTGTGGGCTACGATGAAATGGTGTATGTGGTCGAAAACGGCGGACCAAATCCCGGTTTGCATGTATTGGATTTGAAAGGCGACCGACAAAGTTTTATTCCGATTACGGGTGCTTCGAAGGTTACTCAAGACCGCCGCTTACATACCTATGTGATTGGTCGTGTGAACGAGGAGCGCAATGGCGAAATCTACAATTTGCCTGCAGTATATGTGCTCACGGGAACGGGTACTCGCAATCCGCAGTTCATCGATACCTTGATTCACCCTCGCAACGATATTTCACGCAATAACACCAATTTTAGGGGCATTTTCGATGAGCAGGTGGAGTTTACAGGCATTGCCATTACCCACGACAATCATTTTTATTTGTCCCGCCGCGGGCCAACCAACAGTCTTACATCAACCGCCACGCCCGACAATGCAGTGTTGATTTTTAGGCAAGACCGTAGTAACAACGGCGCCATCCGCAATCTCAATCCCACGACTTCGAGTTTGCGCTCGTCTATGGCGCTTTCGGGCATGACTTCCTTTTTAGCACCGCCGCAATTGGTTTTTGGCATGAGTCAGTCGAAAGATTTTTTCATGTTGCAGTCTAGCCCCGCAGCCGAATACAAGGCGCTGTGGATTCGCCAGCTCGATAATCCCGAAACCGGCATTTCGTTCATCGAAAATTCTTCGATGCTCAATTTTGACACCAGCAGGGCCGACCGCTTTTTATATGAAGGCTTCCGGTTTAGCAAACCTGCCGACATTTGTATTGCGCCCGATGAAACGGGGTATATATTTATTGTAGACAGCGAGCGTGATTCTTTGTATCAATTTACCCGTTTGGGTTTTGAAGGGGTGAACCCACCCCCTGCCAGTGGCATCACCAAGCAGGTAATTGCTTCGTTTGGCGGCAGAGGTGCTGGTCCGTTCCAGTTCAACCAGCCCAAAGGTGTTGACTACTTCCGCCGTGTGGTGTACGTAGCCGACACAGGCAATGGTCGTATTTTGCGCTACAAGCTCAGCAGCGATTTAGAGCGATAGTCGTTGCCACGGCTTTTTGTATCTTAGGCCCTTCTGCCTCTCTATAATGCGCACCTCTTTTACCGAAAAATCATGGCCAGTGGCCTTGGGCTTGCTCACGGCCTTGCAGTTTCTGCCTGAATTTATAAGCTCCTATGGGGTGTTGCTGTTAGCAGTTGTTGGCGTATTTGTGGGCTTTAAACGCGGTTGGCAGGCGCCCACGGCACCTTGGTTGTATGTGCTATTGTTGTTTTTTGGATGGCAGCTGATTGGTTTGGTGTACAGCGGCGATCCCAAAGCAGGCGTGGAAGTACTGGCCATGCAGTTCTTGCTGGTATTGCTGCCCTGGCAGTTTTTTAGTTTGCGGCAATTTGACGAAAAATGGCTGCACACTGCTTTTTATGTGCTTTGGGCAACGGCATTATTGGCTTCGGCACTTTTATTTGGCTTTGGACTCTACCGCACCTTTACCTATCCTGATGGAAATTACGCTGTAAATGCCACTTTTTTCTTGTACTACACAGGCTTAACGGAGCCGCTGATGCACCCCGCCTACCTCAGTTTGTTGTTGGTGATGGCCGTGGTTAGTGCCTTTTGGATGCGTTGGCAGGGCTTTTTTAGGCATAGGGGGTATTGGGTTGGACAATCGTGGCTGCTCATTTTTTTGCTTCTGATTTCTGCGCGGATGTCGCTCATTGCGTTTGTAATTAGCGTGCTTTGGCTGGTTTGGTATTTGGGCTGGCGGCAGGGCAAAAAGCGACTGTTGGTCGTTAGCGTGTTGAGCATGACACTTTTTGTGGCAGCCATTTTTTTGGTATTGCCAGCGCGGTTACAGCAACGGTTCACAGAGTTATCTCACCTGCGTTACAACATTCAAGCCGAAAGCATCAACGATTTTAGCGGCTTGACCATCCGTTTGGCGGAGTGGGAAGGCGTTTGGGTAGCGCTTCAAAGCGATTGGCTTATTGGGCACGGAACGGGCGCCGGCAAAGCGGCTTTACAAATGGCGTACGAAACATTGGGCTTTAAGGTAGGCCTCGAACACAGCTACAATGCCCACAATCAATTCTTGGAAACGGCCCTCAGTAATGGCGTGTTAGGATTTGTAATGCTCTTGCTTTTGTTTTCGTTGGCCTTTTACCAAGCCAGAAAGCAACAAAACTGGCTGGCGATGTGGTTTTTGATCTTCTTTTTTATGTGTATACAAACTGAAAGCATGCTTATTAGGCACCGTGGAGTTTTGTTTTTTGCGATTTATTTGGGATTAACGATGCTGGCGGGGCGCTTTTCAACTTCCCCTCAGCCCAGCGCCACCGACGCCGCAAAAACCTAAACTTGGTATTGGCTACCCTGTTATAGGGAGCTTTTTAATTAGTACAGTACTTTAACTGGGAAATTGCGCTCAATAATGCGGTCTTGGCAAAATTTGGCCTTGATGCGCACATAATAATCCCCTGATTTCACCAATTGATTCCCCACCGATTGTTCGCCTCCCCAGCCGAGTAGTTGGTTGGTAGTGCTAAAAACTTCTTGTCCCCAGCGGTTAAAAGCCCGCAACTCAAACGATTCAAATGCGTTACCAGCTAAGGTTAACCGGTCGTTCTTGCCATCGGCGTTGGGCGTAATTACATTGGGCACTTCGCCAAAGCAGGTAATCGCCTCTATGTTTACGGTATCGCTTGCCTCGCAGCCATTGGCATCGACTAAAGTCAAGGTGTACATGCCGCTCAAAAGGGGTTGAATGCTGCGGTCTGTGCCATTGCCAGCGCCGCTCCATACGTAACTGTTTCCCTCAATATTGGCGGTAAGTTGGTAGCCGTCTTCCACACAAATGCAAGTATCGGCAGGCAATTGCAAGGCAGGAATGTCAAAAACGGTGATGGTGCGGGTTAGCGTATCAAAGCCGTTGCAGGCGGTTGGCGAGCTGATGCGCAAAGAAATACTATACGTGCCGGGCGTTGGAAATGTGAACTGTGGATTAGAAAGAGTACTGGTGTCGCCGGTACTGCTACGCCAAAGCCAAGAGGTATTGCCTACGATGCGGCTGTAGTCTTCCATTTGCAAGGTCAATGGCGCACAATAGCTAGGCGGGGCAGTCCACCCAAAATTCGCCCCCAAGCCACTTTCGAGCTGAAAGGCTAGCTTGATGGCTGCATTGTTGCAATTGGTGCTGCCATTGCTGGTGGCGTATGCGTTGGCTGTTACGGGTAAGTCGCTGTTGCCTCCACAACCTGCACAGATGGCTTGGTACATCACGCCGCGTTTGTCGAAGCGACTGGTGCCACCGTCTACATGCTCCCGACTAATGGCGCCTCCAAAATAAGTACCGTATTGTAAAGTGAGCATGGCTGGCGAAAAAGCAGCGAGGTAAAAGTCGTAGCCATCGCTGGTCGTTTGCATGGCATTGTTGGTGGTTTGTAAATTTAGTGGACCTGGTGCGCCGCCACTGCCCATATTGCCCGTGTAACCAGAAACATAAATATTCTGACACAAATCAACCACAAAAGCCGACAAGTGTAAATCGGGTTGTTTGCCTCTGCTTCCAAATCTACCTAACCAATTTAAAGTGCCCAGTTGATTGCTGAAATTAGCAATGTATTGCCCTGAGCGCGGGTCGTTGTAGTTGGTGTTGAGGGTAACTAAGTTGCTGTCGGTATGGCCAGTAACGTAAACGGTCCCGAGGTTATCGGTATCTACAAAAAACAGCTGATCATAGCCTTGGGAGCCCAAATAGGTGCCTGTGATGCCAGCGCCTGTAAGGGCTTCAAAGCGTGCAATGACCCCATCGACCCCGCCCGCATTGGAGGTTTGAAAGCCAAATCCTGGCAAGGTTAAGTTGGCACTGTTGCTACCACCAACGGCAATTACTTCACCCGAAATGCCTTCTTTGAGACCATAAAGGGCATCGTCTTGGTTGCCGCCAAGGTAGGTGCACCAACGTAATTGGCTGAGGTTGCTGTTGAAGCGAGCGATTAAACCATCTTGAACACCGCCGCCATAAAAGGTTTGAAAGGAGCCAGCGGTAGCGAGGCCTGCGGAGGTGCTGGCACTGGCAATAACGATGTCACCATTGCTGGCCAACATAATATCGCCACGATATTCATCTGCCACATTTTTTTTAAGGGCGAAGGATAAGTTGAGACCGTCGTTGCCAGCCCCGCCAAAAAAGGTGCTCGACAACAGTTGCGTGCCATCGGCGCTGAATTTACACACAAATATGTCTGAGCCTCCATTGTGGGTTGGGTCATAGGCATTGGGTGTTGTGGGAAAGGTGCCGCCTGTGGTGGTACCCATCATCAGCAATTGGAGCTCGTCGTTGACGATGATGCTGTGCGGAAATTCTGCTAGACTCCCGCCCAAAAACGTGGCATAAAGGAGCGTAGTGCCGGTGGGGTCAAATTTTAGGATGCCGATATCTGTAAAAGGGCCAATAAAACTATCTTGGTAAGCGCCTGTATTTGCAGGAAAGGAGGGGCCGAAAATACTACCTGCGGTGTACATATTGCCATCTCTATCCGGCGCAGCGGTGTAACCAAAGTTGTCGCTTCCAGCCCCTGAATAAGTTGAAAAAATTAAGGTGGGGTCAATGGTAAGCGTTTGGGTGCGGTCGTAGCCTTTGGGGAAAGCAAAACTTACTACACCATTTTTAAGCTCGAAATGGCAGGGAACTGCTGTTTTTTGTCCAGCCTGCAACTGATACGCATAAGGCGCCTCTTCGTACCACTGGCCAAGCGATGTGCTTACTTGGAGGCGACCATCTACCAAGCGAATGGCGTCGCCGCCTTGGTAACGGATTTGGATGTTGGCGGGATTGGCACCTGGTTGTACGATAAAATCGTATTTGAGCTGGTTGCTGCTTGCTTTCCACAGCATGTCGATGCCGTGGTACAGCTGCGGGTACAGCAGGGCGTTGGTGGGATAGGTGACCGCGCTTTTATCTCCCAAAAAATAACTGAAAGGTACCGTGCTTTTTTGTCCTGCTGCCTCTGGCTTTGATAATTTGCTGCCCACAAAATCAATTTTTAAAGCATGCAAATTCAAAAGTCCGCTTTTTTCGGAAGTTTCTGTGGCGTGTTGCAGGTCGTGCACTTGCCGGCCATCGCTGAGCACTAAACGCACTTCTCCCGCCAAAAAAAAGGCAGTAGCATTGCCCATGGAAGCCTGAAAGTGGTGTGGGGCTTGCCATTGGCCGAGGTTGGGCACAAAAGCTACGGGTGGCGAACTGGCGTTGCTGCTGAGGTTGGCTAAAACCATCCCTGAGACTAATAGCAATGATAATACAAGTAATTTCACAGCTTCGAATTTCGGAAAAACTTTCGGGAGTACTGCCAAAAGGGTGGAAGCGGCTTGTTAAATTTTGCTGCACAGCTGTTAATATTTTGCAATTCTGCATTTTAACCGTGGCATTGTGCTAGGGAAGCTTAAATTTGTAGTTCCTGACTTAATTTTATGATCAAGCGAATTTTTTTGGGCTTGCTGCTGGGTTTACTAACCACATCGGCCTTTGCCCAAGCAACCAATGAGCCTTGGACGCTCGAAAGGTGCATTTTGCATGCATTTAAAAGCAATTTGAGTGTGCTGCAAACGGCCGCTCAACTTGATAATGCTGCTGCCGATTTGCTGCAAACGCGTATGAATCGCGTGCCTACACTTAATGCGAACAGCAATATTGGCATCAATAGCGGCCGCGTAATTGACCCTTTTACCAATACTTTCGAGGAGCGATCTATTGAGTCGAACCAAATTGGGGCCCAAGCCGGTGTGCCGATTTTTAGTGGTTTGCAAATACACAACAGCATCAAGGCCAATAAAATGGCTTTTATGGCGAGTCAGCAAGACTTAGAAGTTACCCGCAACAACATTGCCCTGAGCATTTCTAATTTGTATTTACAGGCTTTGTTGGCGCAACAGCTTTTGGAAGTGGCTGAAAGTCAACTCGACATTACCCAAACCCAAGTATCGCGCACCGAAAAACTGGTGAATGCGGGAGCTTTGAGTCTTGATAACCTCCTCAACCTCAAAGCGCAAATGGGCAATGAGGAGTTGAATGTGATCAACGCCCGTAACAACTCGATTAACAGCTTAATTAATTTGGCCTTATTGCTGCAGTTGCCGGAGCCTGAGAAATTCAGCATCGTAAAAGTTACGAGGCTCGATCCGGGTTTGCAACTCGATGCCGATATACAAGGGGTTTACAGCTCGGCTGAGCGCAACCAGCCGCAAGTGCGAGCTTCTGAGCTGCGCATGGAGCAAGCCAAATACAGTTTAGCAGCCGCAAAAGGTGCACGTTCGCCACGGATCACGGCCTTTGCCAACATGAGCACCGTATATGCCAGTACCAACCAGCGAATCATCGATCCGTTAAGTCCAATTATTGGCGGTGAAGTCCCCATTGGCTATGTCCAAGGCAATGCAAGCCAAGTGGTGGTGCGGCCAAGTATCAGCTATGACACCGAGGTAGTGCCTCGTTTTAACCAGTTCAACAATAACTTTGGTTATGGGGTAGGTTTGAATTTAACCGTGCCTATTCTCAATAATTGGCAGGTAAATACACAAATTCGTCGTGCTAAAAACAGCATGCTTTTAGCCGATTTGCAGTACCAAACCACCAAAAACCAGCTATTTACGGATGTAGCCAGGGCGGTTACTGATTATAAAGCGGCTTGGTCGCGGGTGCAAGCCAACGACCGCAACATTGAAGCGCAGCGGGCGAGTTTCAGCTTTAGTCAGGCGCGCTTCGACCAAGGCTTGCTCAATGCCATCGATTACCTCAATACTAAAAATCGTTTGCAGATTGCGGAGGCTAATTTGTTGCAAGCCAAATATGAGCTCTTGTTTAGAGCAAAAATTCTCGACTTTTACCTCGGCAAACCTATAATTCTCGAATAAGTATGGCAAAATTCCCCAAACTCAAAAAAGGTCAGTGGTTACTGGTGGCCATCGGCTTGTTGCTCATTTTTGCTGTAATTGGTAAAAAAGCGGGTTGGATTGGCGCCGATGTGGCTACAAAAATTGCTGCTGAAGCTGCTGAAAAGCGCACAATTATCGAATCGGTGCTGGCCAATGGTAAAATTCAGCCCGAAATCGAAGTAAAACTGTCTTCAGAAATCTCAGGCGAAATCATTGGTTTGTTCATAGCAGAAGGTGATTCTGTGAAAAAAGGCCAGCTTTTGGCGCGCATCAATCCTGAGTTGATTTTGGCCGCACTCGACCGCAACGAAGCTGCTATCAACAATGCCAGGGCGCAATTGGCCTCGTCGAAAGCCCGTTTAAACCAGCTGAAGGCTAATTTCGACAATAACATCAAGCCAAGTTTCGACCGCAATGAGAAGTTGCACAAAGACAAAGTGATTTCGCAAGCGGAGTACGATGCCAGCAAGGCTACCTATGAGGCCTTCAAGCAAGAAATGGAAGCTGGTCGCCAAACCATTTTGGCAGCGGAATTTACCGTTAAAAGCGCCGAAGCCTCCCAAAAGGAAACCCGGGAGCAATTGCTCCGTACCAATATTTACGCGCCCATTGATGGGGTGGTTACTAAACTTTCGGTGGAAGTAGGTGAACGCGTGGTGGGTACTATTCAAATGACGGGTACCGAAATGATTCGGATTGCCAATTTAAGCCGCATGGAGGCCCAAGTAGATGTGAGCGAGAGCGATGTGGTGCGGGTGAAGCTTGGTGACAGCGTTTTGATTGATGTAGATGCGTATCCTGGCCGCCAGTTTAAAGGTGTAGTACGCGAAATTGCTAACAGCAGCAATGCCAGTGCGATGGGTGGCGCGGATCAGGTGACCAATTTCGCCGTAAAAATTCGCTTAATCAATGCTTCTTATGCCGATTTAACCGAAAAACGTGGCTATCCTTTCCGTCCTGGTATGAGTGCCTCGGTTGAAATTTTAACCGATTTGGTGAATGACGTGCTAGCGGTACCCATCACTTCTGTAACGGTGCGCGCTTTCGACGAAAGTGGCAAAGTTAAAAAGGATGCCCGCAATGTAGGTGAAAATCCAGAAGAGGAAGAAGAGGGCGAAGAAAAAGATGCCACGGATCAAGGCAAAGAAGAACTGCGCGAGGTGGTGTTTGTTTATGTCGACGGCAAAGTGATGGCCAAGGAGGTTAAAACAGGTATCCAAGACGACCGTTACATACAGTTGCTGAGTGGCTTAGAGGCCGGTGAAGAGGTTGTTGTGGGACCATTCTCAGCCATCTCCAAAAAACTAAAAGATGGCCAATTGGTGCAAAAAGTCAAAAAAGACGACTTATTTAGCAACTAATGGAAAAGAAAACCAAAGTTGCCGTGCTTGGGGGTGGCAGTTGGGCCACGGCGATTGTAAAAATGCTCTGTGAAAACAAGGTGGATGTGAGCTGGTGGATGCGCGACGCAGAGTCGGTGCACTTCATCAATAAGTTTCACCACAATCCTCGCTACATTCCCTCGGCACAGCTTAAACTCAAACGAGGCGCCGTAAGCACCGACTTGACGAAGGTGATTCATGCCGCCGATTATGTGGTGATGGCGGTGCCTGCAGCCTTTTTGAAAGAGGCGCTGCAGTCTCTAGATAGTCGCCATTTGGAGGGTAAAGTGGTGGTTTCGGCCATTAAGGGACTTATTCCCGATGAAAACTTATTGATTGCCAACTTCTTTTTTAAGTACTTCAATATTTTGGAGCAAAACTTTTTAGTGATTAGCGGTCCTTGTCACGCCGAAGAAGTAGCCCAAGAAAAGCTCAGCTACCTCACCATTGCTGGTCACGACGGCACCAAAGCCAAGCACTTCGCAAGTCTATTGCGCAGCCGCTACATGTTTACTTCCACCACCGACGATATCTATGGCACCGAATATTCGGCGGTCATGAAAAACATTTACGCCATTGCGGGCGGATTGGCCCATGGCCTTGGCTATGGCGATAATTTTATGGCGGTACTTATTTCGAATGCCATCATTGAGCTCAAGTTGTTTTTGCGGGAAGTGTATCCGGTGCGCCGCGACATCAAAGGCTCGGCATATTTGGGTGATTTGCTGGTAACGGCCTACAGTCAGTTTAGCCGCAACCGCACCTTCGGCAATATGATTGGCAAGGGGTACTCGGTGAAGTCGGCCCAATTCGAAATGAACATGGTAGCCGAGGGGTATTATGCCGCACGCTCGGTGCATAACATCGTTAAAAACCTCAAATGTGAGCTGCCCATTGCCGAAACGGTGTACCGCATTTTGTACGAGGGCGGCCATGCCCGCCAAGAATTTGAGCGGTTAAGTCAGAAACTCCGCTAATTCAGCTGCTGCGGTAGCCAATAGCTTTGCGTGGCTCGCGCTCCTTCACCATGAGTTGCTTGATGGCTTGAAAAACGGTGGCGAACTGTTCGTCGTATTTGCCTTCGAGCAGTTCGATTTTGCGTTGTAGTTCGCTGTTGCCCGACAGCATTTGTCGCATTTGCACAAACACCCGCATGATGGCAATATTCACTTCAATGGCTTGCTCGCTGCTGATAACGCTCGAAAGCATCGCAACCCCTTGTTCTGTGAAGGCAAAAGGAGGATATCGGATGCCTCCCCAACTTGAGGTGCCAGATTGGCACCTCAAGTTTTCCCACTCCTCGGGCGTGAGTTCGAACATAAAATCGGCTGGAAAGCGACTTAAATTTCGCTTTACTTGGCGTTTGAGTTGTTTTGTTTCTATGCCATAGAGACTGGCAATGTCGAAATCGAGCAAAACTTTTTGTCCGCGTAGCCAACAGATGCGGTGGCTGATTTCGAGTTCTGAAAGTAAGGTCGTTTCCATTTCGCAATTTAGCCAGGAAACGACATTCAATGTTTTCGGTTTTTGCGCATCTTTTATCCCGAATTGCGCATTTGGCTAGAAAAGTACTCGGAAGAAGGCCTTGGCAAAGTGTAGCCGCGGCACACTGTTCATGATCAACAGCTCTTGGCCTAAATGGGATTGGTCGTCTAAAAAATCGAACATGCGTGCAGCGGCATTGCGCATAAAAAGCCGCTCGAATAAATCGGCCCCGCGGTATTGGCCCTGCACTAATACCCGCAGCAAGGTATGGTCGTATTTGGCATAGCGCTTTTCCCAAAGCGGCTTACGAACCACCGGCGTGTTTCCGCTGCGTAACTGCGCAACGATGGCCTCGCTGTGGCGTTGTATGTTGGTAAAGGTATAGCCGGTAGAAGCTTTGGTTTGACCGCCGGCTGTGCCGATAAAGACAATTTTGCCTTCGTTAATGGGGAATTTATGGCTGCTCATAGGGATGCGGCCTTGCTCTACATGCAAAATCTGGTAGTCGCTGAGCGCAAAATACCGCTGCAGATAGTCGCGGATGCCAGCCTCATAAAGCGCTTTATCCCATACCTCAGCCGAAAAAACAGTGTACTCCACCAGGGCTTCAGATGCACTAAAGGGTAATACATATACAAAACAGCTGCCATCCGTCTGCGGCACCCTGAAATCCATGTAAATAGGCTTGCCAGGGTTAAAAACCGGCCGATCTGTTTTGATTTGCCAACCTAAAAAATGCTGCCACAGGAAATCCGATTTCTTAGCAGCATGTATCTCTTCGTTGTCTAACAAGCTTGAAAATGCCCAATCGGCAGTAAAACTACCCTCTGAGGTGCTTACCTCCACTCCCATGTGGGTATTGCGGAGGTCGTAAATTTCGGCTTTACGTACAACGATGTTGGCGCTGGCCTGCAGTTTTTGCAAGGTAAACTCGTAAAAATCGAGACCACGAAGCATTTTGTATGCATAAGGAGCCATGGTTAAGCTCATGGGCTGCTTGGGACCGAAAAACGACACTTCCGACCATTGTTTGAAGATGGCCGATTCAAAAGGACCCGCCTGCTTCTCCCAAAAACACCAGGTACGGTCGTTTTCTCGCTTCGAACTGCGGTCGAGTAACAACACCTTTTTATGTGCAAATTCAGGTTCCGCCAAGCGCCAAGCCAAGCTCAAACCTGCGGCACCCGCACCCGCAATGATGAAGTCGAAATGTGTATCGCTCACTTTTGACGGAGGTAATTTTTAAAAGCCACTTTGGCCACCAGTTGGTGCATGGTTTGCGCACAAAGGGTTGCGGTGATGGTGCTAAAAATAACGGTGATGGCGATCAACAAAGGACCGCTAAAGCCGCTAATGGCGGCGATCATCGCCAGGGTTTGATTTTCGGGGAAGTTCAGCAACAAGCAAGCAGCCAGGGCCGCTAACTCAAGCAAAGCATACTTCCACCAGCGCATGTTTTTGATGGGAAAAAGGCCAATAATAAAGGCACCACCCACAAAAAAAGCAAATTGATGCAGGTTGAGTTGTACGTGAATGAGCAGCAAAAAGCTCACCGTGTACCAAAAAAAAGAAGGTTGAATACGCATCAGATCAACGGTTAAAACGGATGGTGGTAGCATAACGACTGGCAACGAAGGACTTGCTGAGGTCGGCCTCGTGGTAACCGCCGCTCATCCAATGGTACACTTGATCGCTGTAGTGCGAACTGTTGAAGCGACCGCTTTGTCCGCCGGTGAGCATTAAGGCGGCGCGGGGACCTTCAGGACGCAATTCAATGATGGTGCGCATGCTGGCGGCATGGGTGCTGGGCAGGCGACTGGCCACATTCACCGTGCGGTTATTGCCGTTAGAGGCAAACAAAGGCATGGCCAGTTGCGGCAAACGCAACAAATGTTGGATATTGGTTTGGTGGAATTTGCCATAGGTCCAAGCTGCTGCATCTTTGCCAAAACGCTCTTGCAGCTGCGTAACACAACTATCCCAGGCTTCCTGCACCAGCTGTGTACTGGCTACCCAGCCCGTGGCAACGGGCAAACTGTCGTCTAAAGCCACGCTGTTAAAAATATGCTGCTCTGACGGCGGCAGCATTAAACTGCTGCCGAGGTGACGGGTTAGGGTTTTTACCAAATTGATTTTGAAGTTGTAGAAAAGAGTGGGAGCCACCAAAGCGGTATCCATGCTGCCATTCCAGCCGCTAAAAAAACGTGCATATGGGGTGTTCACCTCGGCCAAACGCGCACGGAGCAGTTCGTATTCTACATCTATAATATCCAGGTGCAAGGCCGTTAGCGATGCCCGATCAAAGGCTGGTGTGCTATCCATCACCGCGGTAATGCGCTTACCACGCGCCGTAGGCTCGTAGCGCGTGCTGAGGTGTGCCGATAGCGGATGGTTTACGTGTTCTTGATTGGCGCTGTAAATGTACTCGCGCGCAGGATTAAAGCTGTTGAGGTGGTTGGTCATGCGCTGAAACGGGATTTTTTGCGCCGACGCCACCCCCCAGCGAATGCCTTTTTCGGGTAGCGGGTGTAAGCAAGCCAAGCCAGACGTAGCCAGTCCGATTTGCCCCCTGCTGTCTGCCAAAATAAAGTTTTGAGGCGGCTGCTGAAAATGCTGCAAAGCCGCAAAAGCCTGCTGCACATTATGCGCCTTTTCGAGGCCATCGAACGTACGCGCCTCGTCGCTGGCTACCATGCCAATCCATTGCACGGCGAGGTAGCGGCTGCTGGCGGTATCCACAGGCCCAAAATAGGAGCGGTAATAGGTTTTTACGTGATCAGCCTGGCCCTTCACAGGGATGCGCACTTCAAAAGCCTGCAAATCTTGCCATTGGCCATCTAAACGGTATTTAGTGCCAGCCTTGTTCACCTCGAGCTGGTAAAAATCTACTAAATCCCAAGTGGCATTGGTCATGCCCCACGCAATGCTATCGTTAAAGCCTGTAATCACAAAAGGCGAGCCGGCGATGCTGAAGCCCCTGCTGACGCGGCCGTTTACCGACTTGTGCACCTCATACCAAGTAGAAGGGAAAGCCAGCTGCAAATGGGTATCGTTGCACAAGAAGGAGTTGCCGGTGGCAGATTTGCTCCCTTGCACCGCCCAGTTGTTGCTGCCCAAACTTAGTTCATCGTTGTTTTTAACGTAGGCGAGGGGGTAGTTGTGGGGACCGTCCGATACCAATTGCTCCGTCACTTTCGGAAGCAACGTGGCCATCAAGCTGTCGGTCATGTTAAAATCGGGGTAGATAGGATGCGGCTGTCTATTGAAGGCAGGGAACCAAAAGTCGTACAGCGGTTTGCCTATCTGCGCTTTGATTTCGCTGGCTTTGAGGTCGTCTTCGGAGTAGGTAAGCACATGACTCATATAACGCAGCAAGTAAAACATGTTTTCCGCCTTCCAGTCGATTGGGTCGATGCCCAACAAATGATATTCTAGCGGCAAAGCACCAAAAGGCATGCGCGCTTTGTAAGCATTTACCCCGGCGGCATAGGCCTCCATCCGTGCCGTAATTTGTGGCATGCTATCGGCCAAACCAGCGTACCAAAGCGGGGCGAGACTGTCGAATTCAAACTTCCGCCAAAACAAATCGCTGTTGAGGGCAGCAGGACCAGCAACTTCACTAACGCGACCCGTAACCACTCGCACAATCATCTCCATCTGAAACAAACGGTCGCGGGCATGCACAAAACCGGTGGCAAAATCCACTGCTGCTTCATCTTCCCCAAAAATATGCGGCACCCCGAGCGAGTCGAAGCCAATTTCTACCGCACCATACGGTGTTTTACGAAGCTCGATACTGTTATCAAACCTGCTATCTACTTGCAAAGGCGAGGTTGCATAGCTGAAAAAGCGTGCTAGCAAAGGCAAATCGCCCCAACGTTGTTGTACGGCCCACAGCCAAGTGACGGTTGCCAGTAATAAAATTATTTTTTTAATCATAAATCAGACAGCTTGAACGAAATTAAGGCATTTATTGCGACAAGCTGAAATTTCGCAGTTTAATTTTAAATTTCCAGTGAATTTGTAACTAAAATGAGGCAGATGTGCTAGCTATGCAGCATATTCGCTATTATTGATACCTGAATCTTTTTTGAAAATATGAATGCGCGCAAAAAGTCATTGTTAATGTTGCTGCTCTGCTTGCTCAGCGGCCCTGTTGCTTGGGCCCAAAACGCAATTACAGGGCAAGTCCGCGACAAAGTCACCAACGAAACCCTCATCGGCGCTTCCGTGGTAATCAAGGGCACTACTGTTGGAACCACCACCGACGTAAATGGCAGGTTTAGTTTGCAGCACAACAAAGCATTTCCGCTCACGCTGGTAGTGTCGTACATCGGCTATTTGCCTGAAAATGTGCAGGTAGAATCGGCCGACAAGCCTCTAACCATCAAGCTTGGAACAAATAACGTGATGCTCCAAAGTGTGGAGGTGGTCGACAGTCGCATTACCGAAAAGCAGCGTGAATCGGCCCTTACCGTTGAAGCCATGGATGCCTTGGCCATTAAAGAAACGCCCGCACCCTCCTTTTATCAGGGCTTGGGCAATTTAAAGGGCGTTGATATGACCACCGCCAGTTTGGGTTTTGTGGTCATCAATACCCGCGGTTTTAACAGTACCTCGCCGGTGCGCTCGCTGCAGTTGATCGATGGGGTGGACAACCAGTCGCCTGGCCTCAATTTTTCGCTGGGCAACTTTTTGGGCGCCTCGGAGTTGGATGTGCTTAAAGTGGACTTGATTGTAGGCGCCAGCTCAGCCTTTTTTGGTCCCAATGCCTTCAACGGGGTAATCAACATGACGACCAAGAGTCCTTTCACCCACCAAGGCCTCTCCGCCAGCATGAAAGCCGGTGAACGCGCTTTGTTTGAAACAGCGTTTCGGTATGCGCAGGCCTACAAGGACAAAAAAGGGAACGATAAATACGCATGGAAATTCAATATGTCGTACTTGCGGGCCAACGACTGGGAGGCAACTAATATGGATCCTGCTACGAGCTCGACGGTTGGTATAGACAATCCTGGCGGTTACGATGCGGTAAACAGGTACGGGGATGAGGACGAGACCGGTGGAAATGATTTTAGTAATCCTTTTAGCTTAAGGAATTACCCAGGCTTAGGTATTTTTCATCGCACAGGCTATGAAGAGCGTGATTTAGTAGATTATGATACCCGCAATCTCAAGCTCAATGCAGCGCTCCACTACATGCTTAACTCCAAGGTCGAGCTGATAGCGGCCTCTAATTTTGGAACGGGAACAACGGTGTATCAGGGAGAAAACCGTTTTAGTTTGCGTGACATCCTATTTTTCCAAAATAGAATTGAGGTTAGAAAGAAGGACGACTGGTTTATTCGCGCATACGCTACCCATGAGGATGCTGGGCGCTCTTATGACGCAGTATTTACCGCCTTTCGTTTGCAAGATGCTGCCAAACCAACTAGTGATTGGAACAGAAATTACTCTACTTATTGGAATCAGCTCATAAGACCTCGGGTTTATGCTTTGCCGGGCATGCCTGGTCAAACCTCGCCTAATTACAGCCAAGCCCTGGCAGATTCAGTTTTGGCTGCCAATGCCGATTTGATTCGTATGTGGCACCAAGAAACCCGAAACAGTGTAGATAAAAATGTGACTGGCAACCAACAGCCCTTTTTTGAGCCAGGCACAGCGCGCTTTGACTCGGCGTTTAACGCCATTACCTCACGCCTCCCCAGCGAAGGCGGCACCATGTTTTTCGATAAATCAGCTTTGTACCACGTACAATCCGAAAAGCGATTTCAATGGGAAGAGCAGAAATTAGTTTGGGTAGTTGGGGGTAATTTCCGCCAGTTTCGTCCCAACAGCGCCGGCAGCATTTTCAGCGACACCTTACTTGCCGATTCTACTTACAGGGTAATCACAAACAGCGAAATAGGCCTTTATACAGGTATAGAAAAGAAAATGGGGGACTTTAAGGCGAATGTAACCATGCGCATGGACAAAAACGAGAACTTCCCCTTCGTGTTTTCACCTGCAGCATCCGTCGTGTATGCGCCTTCTGAAAAACATGTGTACCGTGTTTCCGTTTCTTCTGCCGTACGAAACCCGACCTTAGCAGACCAGTATTTATATTACAATGTTGGTCGAGCTATCCTATTAGGGAATTTAAATGGGTTTGACAGTCTGGTTACAGTGCCCTCCTTTATAAGTTATTTGGATTCATTTTTTGACATGAGTCAATTGCAGTATTTTAATGTTGCACCCATTAGGCCGGAGCAAGTGCGTACCATTGAATTTGGCTACCGCACCATGCTTAAGAAATTGTATATAGATGCCGGTTATTATTACAGCTGGTATCAGAATTTTATAGGCTTTAATGTTGGATTGGATGCGCAAGTAAGTCAATTTGGACCAAGCTCAGTGCAAGCCTACCGAATAGCAGCCAATGCGGCGAGCACGGTAACCACAAAAGGCTTCTCAATCGGAGGCAATTATTACTACGACAAGAATTTCGCGTTCAATTTCAATTATTCTTGGAACAGATTAAATGTTGCAGATAGTGATGATCCCATTATTCCTGCCTTCAATACCCCTGAAAATAAGTTTAATATCGGCGTCAGTGGTAAAGAGCTAATTGCTAATGTCGGCAATTTGAGTATTGTAGATTGGGGCTTTAACATAAACTACAAATGGATCCAAGGCTTCATTTTTGAAGGCTCACCACAGTTTACGGGCTTCATTCCCACCTATGATTTAGTCGATGCTCAAATCAATAAGAACATACCTGCTTGGAAGATGAATATCAAGCTGGGCGCATCCAACCTCTTAAATAAAAAAGTATTTCAAGTATATGGTGGTCCGCGTGTTGGTAGATTAGCGTATATTTCGTTAAATTTGAATTTATAACTCCTTTTAAAACTTGAATGTATGAGATCAAAACTACTCTTATTAACGCTGATGCTTGGCGCAACTGCCTTTAGCAACAGCAATGCACAGCAGCGCTACTTGTCGGAGATATTCACCGATGCGCAAATTACGGTGACCAACAACGTGGTTTACGGAAGAAATCACCAGTTTTTTCCGCCAACAACCACCTATCCTATCGACAGTCTCCGCATGCGTGTGTACCAGCCTTCTCAAACGGCTGATGCCAACACTGCTCGTCCGATCATGATTTACATCCACACTGGTAACTTCCTTCCTCCAATTATCAATGGTGGTATTGGCGGTTCTATCAATGACTCTGCAGCCGTTACCCTTTGCCGTCAGTGGGCTAAGCGCGGCTACGTGGTTTTAGCTCCATCTTATCGTTTAGGTTGGAATCCATTGGCCACTTCAGAGTTAGAGCGTCGCGTTCAGTTGTTGAATGCAGTTTATCGTGCCATCAACGACATCAAAACGTCGGTACGTTTTATCCGCAAAACGGCTGCAGTTGATGGTAACCCATTCAAGGTTGACCCTACTAAAGTTGTATTGTATGGACAAGGTTCTGGCGGTTATGTGGCTTTGGCTTACGCAACCCTCGACAAATTTGCTGAAATGGCCATTCCTGGCAAATTCACCCTGCCAAATGGTAACTCTATGATTGATACCAACATTGTTGGTAACATAAGCGGATTTGGTGGTCTTTTGAACGTAAGCAACTGGGCTGGTTATAGCTCAGAAGTGAGCATGACCATCAATGCTGGTGGTGCCTTGGCCGATTCTAGCTGGTTAGAAGCTGGTGACGTGCCTATGATTTCTTTCCATGCTGTACGCGATCCTTTCGCTCCATATGGTAACGGAACGGTAATTGTGCCAACAACCAACGAAAACGTAGTTGATGTAAGCGGTGCTGGTGTAGTAATTGCGAAGGCAAATGCCTTGGGTAACCAAGTGAATTTGAATTCTGCCCTTTATACCGATCCTGTGAGTGCAGCTGCACGTGTTTGGTATAACCAAACCATCGATTACATTTATCCAGCGCCATTTAATACCATTAACGTTGGCGGTGGTGAAGGTTTGTTTCCAATTGTTCGCCCTATTCGCAACCAAATCAGTGTATTTGCAAACGAAGGTGATCCATGGACATGGTGGGATTCAACTACCCTCACTTTGGTTGTTGCGGGTACAAACGCACAAACTGGTGGTTCTTATAATGCACAGCTGTTGCATGGACAAGGACTTGCTGGTAACCCAGGTATGAGTGCTACTAAAGGCAGAACCTTTATTGACACTATCCAGCGTTACATCCAACCACGCATTGTGAACGTACTTGGTTTGCCAGGTAACAACGTGAGCGTGAAAGAAGTGGCCCGCGAGCAGGTACGTGTAAACGTTTACCCTAATCCAGCTACCGACTTCCTTACCATCCGTGCTTTGGGCGAAAACGACCGCATCCGCAGCATCGAGGTAATTGACGTAATTGGTAAGCGTGTACGCATCGAAAACAACATCCTCGAAAGCAGCTACAGCCTCAACCGTGAGAGCCTGCCAGCAGGAATGTATTTCATCCGCGTGCGCACCGACAAAGGTGATGCTACTCACAAGGTGACCTTCAAATAAGGTTATTACTTGAATATGAAAGCCCAGGACACTTAGTTCTGGGCTTTTTTAGTTAGGCGCTTTTTTGATACTATCTCTACCGAAAGAAAAACAAAGTATCGTAATTCACTTAGAAGCTATAAATCAGAAAGGGAAAAGCGCTTTGAGAATTGTCTATGCACCTGTAGCCATCGTATTGATTTATTTACAATGCTAAGCATGGGTTTTTCCTTTTGACAGAAAAGACGTTGGAATTTGTTTCCTTATTTAATGGAAAGAAGGCACTTCGGACGTTAAACAAGAACCAACCCGAAAAAAAAGGGGGATGCTTTTGGCATCCCCTTTTACTTATTGAGTATTTCGATTTACAAGCCAAAAGCCTTTTTTACCGGCGCCACCATGTCGAGCTTCTCCCAAGTAAAGAGCTCTACTTTTACGGTTTTGCTGTCGGATGGGCGGGTACCCCAGCTGATGGTTTTTTCAACCACTTGCGGCTCGCGACCCATGTGACCGTAGGCGGCGGTTTCGCTGTAAATAGGGTTCAATAATTTGAGGCGCTGGATGAGCATGCCTGGGCGCATATCAAACAATCCTGCGATTTTTTCAGCAATAACGCTGTCGCTGAGCTTGCGGCCCTCGGCATCTTTCACCTTAGCAGTGCCGTAAGTGTTTACATACAAACCCACCGGCTCGGCAACACCAATGGCATAGGCCACTTGCACCAATACTTGCTCGGCAACGCCTGCTGCAACCAGGTTTTTGGCAATGTGACGCGTGGCGTAAGCCGCTGAACGGTCAACCTTCGACGGATCTTTGCCCGAAAAAGCACCACCACCGTGTGCACCTTTGCCACCGTAGGTATCCACAATGATTTTGCGGCCGGTTAATCCGGTATCGCCATGTGGACCGCCAATTACAAAATTACCCGTTGGGTTGATGTGGAATTTGATGGCCTCTGTGAACAAACGCTTCACACGTACAGGTACAAACTTCTTAATGCGGGGCATTAAATATTTATGGATGTCGGCAGTGATGCGGTCTTGCATGGCCTTTTGATCGGCCTTGGCATTGCCCGTTTTTACAAAATCGTCGTGCTGGGTGCTGATTACAATCGCATCAATCGCCTCAGGACGGTGCTTTTCGCTGTAACGGATGGTTACTTGGCTCTTCGCATCTGGGCGGAGGTACTTCATCACCTTGCCTTCTTTGCGGATGGCAGCGAGTTCGCGCAGCAACAAATGACTCAACTCCAAAGCCAAAGGCATGTACGTATCGGTTTCGTTGGTAGCATAGCCAAACATCATGCCTTGGTCGCCGGCGCCTTGCTCTTCTGGCTTCGATTTTTCAACCCCTTGGTTGATGTCGGGCGACTGCTCATGGATGGCAGAAATAACACCACAGCTGTCGGCATCGAACATATACTCGGATTTAGTATAACCGATTTTACGGATGGTATCGCGGGCAATTTTTTGCACATCGATGTAGCCTTCGGTTTTTACTTCGCCGCTTAAAACGGCTAATCCTGTGGTTACCAGCGTTTCGCACGCTACTTTTGAATGAGGGTCTTGGGCCAAAAAGGCATCTACCAAGGCATCAGAAATTTGGTCTGATACTTTGTCAGGATGGCCTTCTGAAACAGACTCAGATGTAAAAAAATACGACATTTTTCGTCAGTTAATGATAAGGTTGAACATAAACTGATTGCATCGAAAGTGCTGCTGGCTTAGCAAGAAGTCTTTAGCACTTTTTTTTACGTGGTTGCAATCGATACAAATCAGTCCACAATGCCACAAAGAAAGCAAATTCCCTTTACTTTACAAAGCTGGGTGTAGGCATTGGTTTAATTTTCTTTACATCCATTTTTGGCGGTGAGGCTGTCGGGTTCTTTGTTGGCCACCACCAATTAGTCGCCTTTGCTCAGTCAATAATTTGAGCGCAAGCTAGTGTTCGCTTGGCTTTAGCAAGTGGTTGCTGGTGTACAGTTGACCACCGTCTAAATTACTAATAATCGGCTGAGGCCGCCTGGTTTTAGCCAGCCAAGAGGGCAGCCAAGCGGGCTTGCACCTTTTCGGCCGAGGGCAGCATTACTTGCTCTAAACGATCGTTGAGAGGAATAGCAGGCAGGTTTTCGGCGCCCATGGCATCTACAGGCGCGTCTAAATAACGGAAACAGGCCTTGCTAATGCGGTGTGCCAAGGCTTCAGCAAACGAATTTTGCAACTGCTCCTCGGTGAGTACCAGTACCTTGCCGTGTCGCTGGGCTGCAGCAAAGCACAGCTCCTCATCAACAGGGTTCAGGGTCCGCAAATCGATGATTTCGACCGCTCCAGGGAAATGTTTGGCAGCGTTCAGACTCCAATACACGCCCATGCCGTAGGTTATCACGGCACAACTTTCGCCATTTTCTATTTTATGTGGCATGGCTTCTTGCACCACCCGGCCTTTGCCTAGTGGCACCATATAGTCTTCGTCTGGCTCCACGGTCTTGGCACCATCCGTGCCCGGCACCTTACTCCAATACAAGCCTTTGTGCTCAAACATCACCACGGGATTGGGGTCATAAAAAGCAGCTTTCATCAGGCCTTTCATATCGGCAGCATTGCTCGGATACACCACTTTAATGCCCCGAACACTTAAAATAGCCGATTCGATACAGCCGGAGTGGTAAGGACCGCCACCGCCATAAGCCCCGCAAGGCACGCGAATCAAACTCTGTACCGGAAACTGTCCGTTGCTCAAGTAGCAGCTCTTGCTGAGCTCCACTACCAATTGGTTGATGCCGCTCCAAATGTAGTCTGCAAACTGTATTTCAACGATGGGCTTGGTGCCCACGGCCGACATGCCCGCTGTTGAGCCTACCAAATAGGCCTCTTGGATGGGGGTGTTGAACACCCGCTCGTCACCAAATTTATCGGCCAAAGTGGCTGCCTCACGGAATACGCCGCCGAGGGTGCGGCCCACATCCTGACCGTAAAACAAAGCCTCTGGGTGCTTGCGTAATATTTCTTCCACGGCATGTAGCGCCGCATCCACCATCACTACTTTTTCGCGACCAGCAGGCGTGCGTACCCCCACTTCTTCGGTCACTGGCGTGGGTGCAAATTCGTGTAAAAAGAGGGAGGCATCGCTCGGAATGGCTGCCGCCACCGCAAGGTCAAAATCGGTCTTTACCACGTCAGCAGCATCTGCCGCCATTTTTTGCAGCTCTTCTTCCCAAAATCCGGCCTCTAACATGGCTTTGTGGAGCTTTACATAGGGGTCTTTTTTGCCGTGTTTGTTTAAATCATCTTCGCTGCGGTACCACTCGCGGCGCACACCCGAAGTATGGTGCCCAAGCAAAGGCACGGTGGCATGCACCAAAATGGGTCCGCGCTTCTCGCGCACATGGTCAAAGGCTTCTTGCAACCCTTTGTATGACTTCTCGAAATCTGTGCCGTCAATTTGCTTCCTTTTGAGGCCCTTAAAGCCCGCCGCATATTCGTAGGCATCCATCGCGCGCATTTCTTTGCCAGTGGCCGAAATACCCCAGTCGTTGTCTTGCACCAAATACACAATCGGCATCTGATGCAACACCGCCATCTGAAAAGCTTCTGCCACCTCGCCCTCCGTAACGGAGCCGTCGCCCAGCGAGCACAATACAATGGGTTTTTGGTCGCCAGGTAACAAACCTTGCCGCTCTAGGTAGCCCAGGCCTTGCGCCATGCCTGTAGCAGGAATGGCCTGCATGCCGGTAGCGCTGCTTTGGTGGGGAATGGTAGGCATGCCGGCGCGCTTCACCGAAGGGTGCGCGTAATAGGTGCGGCCACCTGAAAAAGGGTCATCGGCTTTTGCCAACAGCTGGAGCATGAGCTCATAGGGACGAAAACCCATCGCCAACAACACCGACTCATCGCGGTAATACAAGCTCGCATAGTCGTGCGGTTGCAGCAACAAGCCCGCGGCCAATTGCACGGCCTCGTGACCTTTTGAAGTGGAGTGAACGTATTTGGTAATGGGACGATTTTCGTCGTAAATCTCAGCCATGGCCCGGGCGGTACTCATCAATTCCCAAGCTCGCTGCATAATAGCTTTCTGCATGATCCTATGTTTCACCCGCAAAAATACGAATCTCCACCCGCCTTACTACTATATTTGCAGGGTTGAAGAAAAAGCTGTTAATTCCCTACTAGAAAGTTAATCCATGTCACTTACCACCATCCCCTCCATCGACCTGCATGATTTTGTTCACGGTAATGCCGAACAACGTGCCGCTTTTGTAAAAGCCTTGGGCGAAGCTTATGAAACCGTAGGCTTCGTGGCCGTTAAAAATCATGGCTTGAGCGATGCGCTGAGTGCCGATTTATACGGACAAGTGAAAGCATTTTTTGAACTACCTCAAGCGGTAAAGGACCAATATGAGCTGGCGGGTTTGGCAGGCCAACGCGGCTACACAGGCTTCGGCAAGGAGCACGCTAAGGGCCGCAGCACTGGCGATTTGAAGGAGTTTTTCCAGTTCGGACAAACCGTTACCGACGGCGATCCAGTGAAAGCCGAGTACCCCAACAATGTGCAGGTGCAAGAACTAACCCATTTTAATCTCAAAGCCCTCGAAGCTTACCGTACCCTCGAAAGCGCTGGCCGGCACATGCTGCGCGCCATCGCGCTCTTTTTGGAGCTGGAAGAAGGGTATTTTGATGCTAAAATACACAATGGTAACAGCATACTGCGCGCCATTCACTATGGCCCAATTACCCACGAGCCCAAAGATGCTGTGCGTGCTGCCGAGCACGAAGACATCAACCTCATCACCCTCCTCATGGGCGCATCGGCTGATGGCTTGCAGATTTTGAACAAAAACAACGACTGGGTGGCGGTAACCGCCCTGCCCGAGCAAGTGGTGGTAAACGTGGGTGATATGCTGCAGCGATTAACCAATAACCGCCTGCGCTCAACCACCCACCGCGTGGTCAACCCACCGCGCGAGCAGTGGGGTAACTCGCGCTACTCGATTCCGTTTTTTCTGCACCCACGCTCCAGCATGCCACTCGACTGCCTGCCGGCATGCATCACCAGCGATAATCCGCTGCATTATGCACCCATCACGGCAGGCGCTTACCTCGACGAGCGTCTCCGCGAAATCGGCCTCAAAAAATAAAAATGGGTAGCAGCAGCTTGCGCCACCAGGTTTTCCTGCGCGATGTACTTGCCCTTTCGCTCTCTGCCTTCGGGGGGCCGCAAGCACACATCAGCTTGATGCTCGACCTGTTTGTGGAACGCCGCAAATATCTTAGTGAGCAGGAATTGCTAGAACTGAATGCGCTGTGCCAGATTTTACCAGGACCAACCTCCACCCAAACCATTACGGCGATCGGCATGAAGTTGGGTGGCCCGCGTTTAGCGTGGCTAACGCTGCTGGTGTGGGCGCTGCCGGCTTGCCTGCTCATGACCATGATGGCCTTGCTCATTACCTATTTTAATCAAGAAGGGTTTGAACTGGCTTTACTGCGATATGTGCGGCCAATTGCCGTGGGATTTATTGCAGTGGCAGCGGTGCGCCTAGGTGTTAAACTCATTCATACCCGGTTGGAGTGGTTTGTTTTGGGATTGGCGATGGTGCTGAGTTTGCTTTTCACCAATTCCTATACCTTTCCAGCGGTACTCATTTTGGGCGCCCTCATTTCTAACTTTGCCAACCGCGAGCGCATCGAAAAAGAAAAATACAACCTTCACCATATCCGCTGGGGCAATTTTTACCTCTTCGCATCCGTTTTGGTGGCAGCAGCCTTGATCGGAAACCTATTTCAGAATAAACCAGTACTGTTTTTCGAAAATATATACCGCTTTGGGAGTTTGGTGTTTGGGGGTGGACAAGTACTGATTCCCATGATGTTTGAGCAGTTTGTAACCGCTAAAAGCTACCTAACCGCCGATCAGTTTTTGTCTGGCTACGGCCTCGCTCAAGCCATTCCCGGCCCTATTTTTTCGTTTGCTTCTTTTTTAGGCGCCATGTCTTTTCAAGAAAGCGGCCACCTCAGCATGCTAGGCGGAGCAATCATTGGTGGGGTCGGCATTTTTTTACCGGGTACATTTTTGATCTTTTTCATTTATCCAGCTTGGGAAGAATTGAAGAAGATGTCTGGTGTTAAGAAGGCCATGTCGGGGATAAATGCAGCGGCCACCGGACTCGTAGCTGCGGCAGCTATCATCCTCATGCAGCCCATTGGTTTTGATGTTGTGAATGTGGGCATCGTTGCAGCCACTTTTGTGCTACTTTATTTTTGGAAAATCCCGCCACTGTTGTTGATCAGCTTGGGCATCATGGGAGGTGTGATTTTTCTTTAATTGGTGACCCGTAAGGTATTGGAGCTGGGCGAGTACAACGAACGGTAGGGCTTCAAATTAAAAGCTGCAGGGCCTCGTGCTGGATAGCCATCCAATGAAAAACGCGATTCACAACAGGCGCACTGCAACAAATTAATGGCGCTATCAAGCGATACCACATGGCAAGGCTCTGACGGCAGATAAGTACACGCTTGGTCGAACACCAAAAATTCGTCGATGGTTTGCCGGTAAATGATCAATCCACGGTAGCCTGCTGACGGGAATTCAAGTAGTCCACCTACCACATTGATGGCCTGATAACTGGGCAAATTGAGGTTGATGAATACGTCGACTTGGATGTTGGGCACAAAATCGCGGTTTTGGTCGCCACAGCCCACCAAAAGCAGCAACGCCAGTAGCATCCCTTTAAGCGGAGTAGTCATAAAAGCCCCTTCCTGTTTTACGGCCGTGAAAGCCGGCATTTACTTTTTGCTCTTGGATGCGACTCGGTCTAAATTTAGGGTCATAGTGAAACGAAGCATACATGCTCGAGGTCACCGAAAAATTGGTGTCCACCCCAATCAAGTCCATGAGCTTAAACGGCCCCATCTTAAAGCCACGGGCCTCCAACAGCTGATCGATGGTTTCAAAATCTGCGATTTGCTCTTCGCAGGCCAGCAAACTCTCTACATAAAAATGCCTGGCTACCCGGTTTACAATAAAGCCAGGGGCGTCTTTGGCGTGCACTGGCTTTTTACCTAGCTTAATGCTCAGCTCATATATGCTATTGGCTACCTCTGGCAAGGTGGCTTCGCCCGAAATCACTTCTACCAGCTTCATGATATGGGCAGGATTGAAGAAGTGCATACCTACTACTTGCTCTGGGCGTTTTACGCCAGCGGCAATGGAGGTTACAGGAATGGAGGAGGTGTTGGTGGCGAGGATCGTATTAGGCCCGTTGATCAGCTCGAGCTGCTGAAACAGCTCAACCTTTACTTCCTTTTTTTCTATGATAGCCTCGATACACAAATCGGCCACCAAATGTTCAAAACGACCAGTGATTTGCAGCAGCGACCAAGTTTCAGCCTGTTTTTCGGCCGAAATAAGGCCTTTTTCTACCGCTTTGCTGAGGTTACTTTCGATTTGCTTCCTTGCTTTTTCAAGCATTGCGGGCTGCATATCATACAAAATGGTGCGAAAACCAGCCATGGCACACACTTGCGCAATGCCCAAGCCCATGGTGCCTGCCCCGATTACGCCGATGGTGTTGATTGGATGCATAAATTAAAGTTCGGATGAAAACTGCCTCAAAAAACGCAGGTCGTTTTCAAAGAATAAACGGATGTCTTTCATCTGATATTTCAACATGGTCATTCTTTCGATGCCCATGCCAAAGGCATAGCCGCTGTAGCGCTTGCTGTCGATACCGCAGTTTTCGAGCACTTGCGGGTCTACCATACCGCAGCCCAAAATTTCTACCCAACCCGTTTGCTTGCACACGCTGCAGCCGGCTTGGCTGCAGATGAAGCAGCTCACGTCCATTTCGGCCGAAGGTTCGGTAAAGGGAAAGTAGCTGGCACGGAAGCGCACTTTGAGGTCGCGACCAAAAAACTCAGTGGCAAACAGGTAAAGTGTTTGTTTAAGATCCGCAAAACTCACGTTTTCAGCTATATAAAGGCCTTCCAGCTGGTGAAATTGCATGTGCGAACGCGCCGAAACGGTTTCGTTGCGGTACACCCTGCCCGGCGAAATCGTGCGGATGGGTAAATTGCCAAGCTGCATTTCTTTCACCTGCACGGTGGAGGTGTGGGTGCGCAGGAGGATGTCGGGATTGGTTTGTACAAAGAAGGTGTCCTGCATATCGCGCGCCGGGTGGTCGTCGTCGAAATTAAGGGCGCCAAAGTTGTGCCAGTCGTCAACCACCTCATGGCCCTCACTGATGTTGAAGCCTTGGGCCTCAAAAAAGCGGATGATTTCTTGACGGACAAGGGAGAGCGGATGGCGACTGCCGAGGCCAAGGGGCTGGGGTGGGCGGGTGGCGTCGAAGCTGTTGTCGATGGCGGCAGGTCCACTTTCTAATGCTTCTTTTTGAGCGGTCCACCGACCTTCCACTTCCTGCTTGAGGAGGTTGATTTCTTTGCCGTATAGCTTTTTGTCTTCGCCCGAAACCGACCGAAAGGCTTCAAAAAGCTCGCTGACGAGGCCTTTTTTGCTCAAAAAGCGCAAGCGGTACTGCTCCAGCGCTTCGGCAGTGGGGATGTCGAAACCTGCGGCTTCGGTGCGGATGGCGGCTATCTGTTCTTTCATCGCTTATCGCGTATAATTGGGGGCCTCGCGGGTAATGGTTACACCGTGGGGGTGACTCTCACGCAGACCGCTGTTGGTAATGCGTACAAATTTAGCTTCTTGCAACTCGCTGATGGTGCGGGCACCTACGTAACCCATGCCGGCGCGCAAACCTCCTATATATTGGTACATAACTTCGTCGAGACGGCCTTTGTAGGGCACGCGACCAACGATGCCTTCCGGCACGAGTTTTTTGATTTCGTCTTCAGCATCTTGAAAATAGCGGTCTTTTGAACCATCTTTCATCGCCTCAATGGAGCCCATGCCGCGGTAGGTTTTAAACTTGCGGCCTTCGAAAATAATGGTTTCACCCGGAGATTCTTCCACCCCTGCGAAAATAGAACCGCCCATGATGCAATCGGCACCAGCAGCCAAAGCCTTTACAATATCGCCCGTGTAGCGGATACCGCCATCTGCAATAATGGGAACGCCCGTGCCTTTGAGGGCCATGTACGCCTCGTAAACTGCTGTGAGCTGAGGCACACCTACACCAGCTACTACGCGGGTGGTGCAAATAGAACCTGGACCAACACCTACTTTCACACCATCAGCACCGGCATCGGCCAAAGCCTTTGCTGCTGCGCCGGTAGCCACGTTGCCAACAATCATTTGTAAGTTCGGGAAAGCCTCTTTGGCACGTTTGAGCGCCGCAATTACGCCAGCCGAATGGCCGTGCGCAGTATCAATGGTAATCACATCCACGCCAGCTGCAGCCAAGGCCTTTACACGATCAAGCATGTCGGGCGTTACACCCACTGCAGCACCTACGCGTAGCCTGCCGAGCTCGTCCTTACAGGCCATCGGATGGTCTTTGAGCTTAAGAATGTCTTTATAAGTAATGAGGCCGATGAGTTTGTAGTTGCCATCTACCACCGGTAGTTTTTCAATTTTATGCTCTTGCAAAATGCCTTCGGCTTGCTGAAGAGAGGTGCCTTCGCGGGCAGTTACGAGCCGGTCCTTGGTCATTACTTCAGCAATGGGTCTACTCCGGTCTTTTTCAAAGCGCAAGTCGCGATTGGTAAGCACCCCCACCAAAGTTTGAGCATTATCTACGATGGGAATGCCGCCGATGCGATTTTCCTCCATCAGGTCCAGCGCCTCGCCGATGGTAGCATTTTCATGCAAGGTAATGGGATCCACGATCATACCGCTTTCTGAGCGCTTCACCTTGCGTACCTCAGCTGCTTGCCGTTCGATACTCATGTTTTTGTGCAACATGCCGATGCCGCCGCTTTGTGCAATGGCAATGGCCAATCCCGATTCAGTAACCGTGTCCATAGCAGCTGAAGCAATGGGTACGTTGAGGCGGATTTTACGCGTTAAACGGGAAGAAATATCTACTTCGCGGGGAAGCACTTCAGAATAGGCCGGGAGGAGGAGAACATCGTCGTAGGTAAGGCCTTCACCTACAATCTTTTGTGAATAATCGAGCATGGCAAATAAGTTGCTTATTTGCGGTACAAAGTTAAGAAAATTGTTGAGGTTTGCATGAAAAGCGTATTATTTCTTTCTCAGAGAGGGATGGGGCTATTAGCGGCTTTTTAAAAGCTCAAGTAGTACATCGGGGTAGTCGGTGATGATGCCATCAACCCCAAAATCAAGCATACTTTGCATATCCTCAGACGTATTCACGGTCCATGGAATCACCTGCATGCCTACCAACCTAGCGTATTCGAGGAGTTTGGGGTTGACGAATTTGAAGTACGGACTGTAAATGGTGGGGATGAAGCCGAGTTCTTGAATGGCTTTTTCAGGTTGCAGTGGCAGTTCGGTGAGCAGGGCAATTTTTATAGGATAATCCTTGCCATTGATGTATTGCAGCGGCCGCACATCGAAGCTTTGGATAGTGGTGCGGTTGAGCACATTGGCTTTGGCCAGCACCTCGATTACCAGTTCGGCAAAGCTGTCAACGGCAGGGTGGAATTTGCCGTCGGTGGCGATTTGCGATTTGATTTCGATGTTGTAGTGCGTGGCAGGCAGTTTGTATTCGCGGCAATGGCGTTCTACCGCAGCCAGGAGCTCTGATAGCAGGGGTTTTGGCACAGGCATTTTTTGCTGCTGGGGGAACCTGCTGTTGCCTTTACTACCACAGTCGTAATTAGCTATTTCGTTGTAATTGAGCTCATACAAATTGAGCTGCTTGCCTTTGCTGCTGCTGAGTTCACGGCCGTTGGCATCTAAGCAGATTTCGCTGTTGATCCAGGGTTCGTGCGACACTACCACAAGTTGGTCCTTACTGATCACAACATCGAGCTCAAGCGTATTTACGCCTAAATTGAGGGCGGCAAGCATGGCGGGAATGGTGTTTTCGGGATACAGGCCTCGCGCACCACGGTGACCTTGCACATCGATTTTAAATTGTGCTTGCATTTTTAAGGGTATGCTCAGCAAAGAGAGTAAAAAGAAAGTGTGTAAAAAGCGCATTGGATAAAGATACAAAATGTGAACCTTTCGTTTAAGCACTCATGTATTTTATAATGTAAGGCAAGCACTTCCAATTGATTATAAATTCAAGGGTGTTTTGGGGTTTTTTGGGAGTTTTATTGTGGCATTTGGTTTAATTTTGTGTTGCCTTAAAGGCATGGATTTTTAACTATTGTAGCCATTTCATGCTTATGAAAAATACTTTGTTAGCTGCGTTTTTATTGGTGCTGTTAGGGGCTTGCGCAGACTATAACATCAAAATAGACCAAGACATGCGTGCCGAGGCGCAAATGATGCCAGTCAAAGGCCGCCAAGGCCTCCGCATCAATCAAAAGGTGAGTTTTGGGGAGTTTTACACCAGTCGGGTGCGCAGGGGCTGGACCGCCAAATACAATGTTCCATTCATGCTCCGCTTCCAAGGCGCCCAAGAAAAGCTTTCTTTTAGTCAGTTCGACGCCCAAGGCAATGAAGCCATCGTATCGGCTGTAGGTAAGTTTCGCAGCACCGAGCTTCCCATACTCGGAGGCTATTTTGGCATTCCGCTCAAGTATAAGAACTACTTTGCAGGTAATATCTACCTGCCTAAAACAGAGCAAATGTTCGATTTTGTAGTTTATAATCCTGAAGCCAATTTTAGACTGTTGCCTACTTCAGGCCTTCTTAAAAGTCCAGGCTTCGAAGTGGAGGTGATGGGCGTTACCCAACTCGATGACCGAAAAGTGTGGAACATCGATAACCTCGGTTTTGAGTACAAGGCAGAAGGTCGCTCCGTGGGAGCCGTTCAGATTTTTAACAATGGCAAAGTTTGGATTCGCAATGGCCTGCCTGAGGAGCAAAAGCTGGTGCTGGCAGCGCTTTCAACAGCCCTTATGATTCGTAACAACGAGTTGAGCCGGACAATAGATCCTTCATTGCCCTAAACAGCAAAGCTTTTAATAAAAAGCCTACACAAATCTGATGATTCATGCTGGCTTGTAATGTATTTATTTAAGGGGCTGACCTAAAGCCACAAGACGATTTTTAAGCACTTCGTCTGAAATTAAAATGCGGTATTTCAACTTAAAATACCTTTTTATTACCTGCAAAGGGGTTTGCTTGTACTCGGCACGCGACAAAGCGTTGGTGATTACATCATTCATACAAAACGTTTTAAGGTCCACCAAAATAAGGAGTTTTAAAACATGTGCGGTCGCAACAACGGCTTATAGTTCAAAAGTGCATAAGTATTTTTTATAGATGACGTTAATCGCTTGATTACGTGCGGATTTTGACTTGGTGACAATCAAAAAAACCGGCAGTTAAGTGACTTTTTAAGAGTTTTAAACGCTCATTCAGAAAATAAGTCATGTGCTGTGCCTTTAATTTTAAAAAACGCTTCTAAACCAGAAGCATAAAGGCGTTATCTGGTTTTTCACCTTGCATTTTGTTTAGCCAGCCAATCGTGCAGAATAGCAGCTTTGGCCTTGCCAATACAATTTTCAATATCGGCAGGTGCGGCAGCTTGTAGTCCGGCTACCGATTTAAAAGTGCGTAACAAACTTTCAACGGTCTTAGGTCCGATGCCTTCAATATCGCTGAGTGCCGATTTAATGGTGCCTTTTGAGCGTTTATTACGGTGGTGGGTGATGCCAAAGCGGTGCGCCTCATCGCGCAGTTGTTGTATGATTTTAAGACTGTAGCTGGTTTTGTCGAGGTGCAACGGCACCGGGTCGTGCGGATAAAACAGTTCTTCGAGGTTTTTGGCAATGCCTAGTACAGGTATTTTGTTAAATAGGCCTAGGTTTTGCAGGGCGGTTACGGCGGAACTGAGCTGTCCTTTGCCGCCATCCACAATCAATAAATCAGGTAAGGGCTCTTTTTCGGCCAACAAACGGGTGTAGCGGCGCGTGATGGCCTCTTCCATGGTGGCAAAATCATTGGGGCCTTCAACGGTTTTAACGTTGAAGTGTCGGTAGTCTTTTTTGCTCGGTTTACCATCTTTAAAAACCACGCAAGCAGATACGGCGTAGCTGCCATGGAAATTGGAGTTATCTAAGCACTCAATGTGCCGCGGTTGCTTTTTGAGCCCCAAATCTACCCGCATTTGCTCCATCAACTTTTCGGTTTTTTGCACTTGCTGCTTGTTATTGCGCTGCTGCATGAGCTCGTTGAGGTGGTAAAACGCGTTTTTTAAGCTTAAATCAACTATTTTTTTCTTGTCCCCAATGCGTGGCACCTGAATATCGAGGCCCTCCGGCTCCGCCTCAATTTCGTGATTGAGCAAAATTACCCGTGCATGGCTTTGGAAACGGTTCCGCAGCTCAATCAAACCATAGGTAAGCAGTGCCCCGGTTTCTTCTTCCAAGTTCTGGAGTATTTCGAGGTTGTGGCTCCTTACGATGGCCCCGTTTTGAATGTGCAAGTAGTTCACCACCGACAACTCTTCCTGCCGCACAATGGTAAACACATCGGTATCGGTAATGTTGGGGTTTACTACGGCCGATTTCGATTGGTAGTTTTCAAGCGCTTCTATCTTGCGCTTCACCAAAGCGGCTTTTTCGAAAGCTAGATTGGCTGCATGCGCTTTCATCTCCTCCACCAATAGCTGTTGCGCTTTTTGGTAGCTGCCTTTGAGTATTTCCTTGATGGCCTCAATGCTGGCGTCGTAGTCGGTCTCCGTTTGGTAGGCCTCACAAGGCCCTAAACAATTGCCGATTTGATATTCTAAACAAGCCCTGAATTTGCCGCTGGTAATGTTGGCTTGGGTGAGCGAAAGACTGCAAGTGCGCAGGGGGTAAATGCGTTTTACCAGTTCAAGCATGGTGCGCATCATCACCACAGAGGCATACGGACCATAATAGGTGCTGCCATCGCGAATCATGCGCCGGGTAGGGAAAATGCGCGGGAAAGGCTCGTTTTTGATAACGATGTACGGATAAGTTTTATCGTCCTTGAGCCGTATGTTAAAGCGGGGCTGGTGTTTTTTGATGAGGGCATTTTCGAGCAACAGGGCATCGAGCTCGGTATCTACCAAGGTAAATTCGATGCGTGCAATTTTGCTTACCATTAAGCGAATGCGGCCGCTTTCGTTGCGATCTGGCTGAAAATAGCTGCCTACGCGTTTTTTGAGGCTTTTAGCCTTGCCTACATACAACAACTTTTCTTGCGCATCGTAATAGCGGTATACCCCTGGTTTATCAGGAATGGTGTATTCGAGGGCCTTAAAAGCTTCACTGGTCATTCCTACAAAGTTAAGCAGCTGCACGCAGCTCTGTTAGTGCTACTTTAAATTGCTTATTTGGTGGTTTAATACAATGATGGGTTGTTAGTAGGCCCCAAAATGCTGGTCTTTTTTAACTCATTGATGAGGGTAGCATGGGAAAGGACGTACGACCACAACATTCCGCAGTAGCTCGTGCCGTAGAATTCGTTCGGAAAACGTACTTTTGTTGCTGAGGTATTTCGGCCATGGAGCTATTTTGCGCAGGGGTGTACCTACAGATCGGATTTCAAGGATGAACAAGGGCGTTGTACGCGTTTCAATCACAGATTTTTTAGCTGCTTTGCCTGGGGCCGTTTGTTTAGACGTGCGCTCACCAGGTGAATTTGCAGCTGGACACTTACCTGGTGCTGAGTCGTTTCCGATTTTTAGCGATGCTGAGCGCGCTTTGGTAGGTACGGCTTACAAGCAGGAAAGTGCCAATAAGGCGCTTGAACTCGGACTCCTGTATGTAGGTCCTAAAATGCCGGCTTTTGTGCGCGAAGCCCGCCGCCTGAGTGCCGGAAAGCCCCTTTTAATGTACTGCTGGCGGGGTGGTCAAAGATCGGCTGCCATGGCTTGGTTGCTGTCGCAGGCGGGACTCGACGTATTGCTCCTCGAAGGCGGGTACAAAGCTTGGCGACAATATGCGCATCAATTATTCGAGCAAAAGTGGCTATTACGCGTAGTTGGAGGCTTTACAGGCGCTGGTAAAACAGAAACCCTGGTGCATTTGCAAAAATTGGGCGCGCAAGTGCTCGACCTCGAAGCCTTGGCCAAGCACAAGGGCTCGGCTTTTGGCGGGATGGCGCATGTACCACAGCCCACCAATGAGCATTTCATCAACTTGATGGCCATGCATTTACTGTCGCTAGATCCAAATCAATGGGTATGGGTAGAAGACGAAAGCCGCATGATCGGCAGCATCAATCTGCCTGTGCCTTTTTATCAGCAAATGGAGGCAGCGCCATGCTATTTGTTAGAAGTAAGCATCAAACGACGCATTCAACGCTTGTTAGCCGAATATGGCCGGGCAAAAAGCGATGTTTTGCAGCAAAATTTCGTTCGAATTGGAAAAAAAATTGGCGGTCAGCAAGTCAATGTTGCCATTCAGGCCTTGCAAGAAGGCGATTTAACCACAGCGGCGAGCATCGCTTTGCGGTATTACGACAAGGCGTACGAACTCGATTTGAAGGCCAAAAATCCTTCACAAATTTGTGTAGTGGTTGCTGCTCAAGAAGAAGCCTATAGCTATGCTCAAAAACTCATTCAGCTAACTACCGAACCCCATGAGTACGCTTAAACTAACCGAATTTAGCAGTGGCTCGGGCTGCGGCTGTAAAATTGCGCCGGCGGTGTTAGACCAGGTACTGGCCGGACTTGGCAAAAGGAATTTTCCGAATTTACTTGTTGGTCCAGAGCACAAAGACGATGCCGCTGTTTACCGGCTGGGTCCCGACCAATTACTCATTGCCACCACCGACTTTTTTACGCCAATTGTCAACGATCCATACGATTTTGGGCGTATAGCGGCCACCAATGCCATTAGCGATGTGTATGCCATGGGCGGTAAACCCATCATGGCACTCAGCATATTGGCCTGGCCAACCGAAAAACTCGCGCCGGCAATTGCCGCTGAAGTCCTGCGGGGCGCACAGGAGGTATGCGACGATGCAGGTATTCCCCTCGCCGGCGGACACAGCATTGATGCTCCGGAGCCTGTATTTGGATTGAGTGTAAATGGATTGGTTACCGACACCCAGTTGCGAACCAATGGCGGCGGCAAGCCCGGCGATTTGTTATACCTCACCAAGCCCCTGGGTGTTGGTATTTTTGCTACTGCCCTCAAGAAAGAAAAAATCAGCACCCCCGATTTATTTCGGTTGCTCGACATCACTACGCAACTCAACAGCATTGGCATGTTGTTTGGCGAAATGCCCATGGTACATGCCCTCACCGATGTTACTGGCTTTGGTTTGCTCGGTCATCTGCTCGAAGTTTGTGCAGCCTCTGGCACGGGTGCTCAGCTCAACTTAGCCAGCATTCCACTCCTTCCAGGGTTGCAAGTATACCTTGATCAGTTTTTGCTGCCCGACCAAGTGTATCGCAATTGGAATGCCTATGGTGCGCAGGTGCAGGGCGTAACGGGAGCGGAGTTTATGTACCTCTGCGACCCCCAAACGAGCGGTGGCTTGTTGGTAAGCATCGACCAGCACGCGGCCCACAGTTTTGAGCAGCGCATGCAAATTGCCGGCCAAGACGTTTGGCAGATAGGGCGGTTGATACCGGGTGCAGGCATTCAAGTTTTATAACGGAACAGGCTATTTCTTCTGTCTGTGCAGCGAATAGCAGCCATTTGCACCTTATATAGGCCCTCAGCTTATTGTGCTGCGTTTTTCAAATGTAACTCTTTCCACTGAATGGCGTCGATTGGGCCAGGAGCGTCAATCATCACGTCGCGGCCTGCGTTGTTTTTAGGGAAGGCAATGAAATCGCGGATGCTTTCGCTGCCACCAAACAAGGCACACAAACGGTCGAATCCAAAGGCCAAACCACCATGTGGCGGCGCACCGTATTCAAAAGCATTGAGTAAGAAGCCAAATTTCTCTTCCGCTTCTTCGGCAGTGAACCCCAGCACTTCAAACATCTTAGCTTGCAATTGGCGGTCGTGAATACGAATGGAACCCCCGCCTATTTCATTGCCATTGAGCACCATGTCGTAGGCATTGGCTTTTATTGCACCCGGGTCGGTGCCTAATTTGTGTAAATCTTCGGGTCGCGGTGCGGTAAATGGGTGGTGCATGGCCATCCAGCGGCCGTTTTCAGTATCGCGCTCCAGCAGCGGAAAATCGAGCACCCACAAGGCCTTGTATTCACTAGGATTGCGTAAGCCCAATTGGTTGCCAAGTTCTAAACGCAATTCCGATGCTGCTTTGAGGGTTTGGCTTTTGTCGCCAGCCAAAATCAATAGCAAATCACCGCCCGTTAAACCTGCTAAACTTGCCCATTGCTGCAAAGCGGCTTGGTCGTAAAATTTGTCCACACTCGATTTTAAGCTGCCATCAGCCTCAAAACGCACCCAAACCATCCCTTTCATGCCAATTTGTGGGCGTTTTACCCATTCGGTCAGCGCGTCAATTTGTTTGCGGGTATAATCACCAGCACCGGCAATCGGCAATCCGATAACCGCTTCCGCACTATCAAAAACTACAAAATTAGCGCCGCTGGTCAGGTCATTGCCATAGCCTTTGAGGTGCGCCAACTGCATAGCAAAACGCGTATCGGGTTTGTCGTTGCCGTACATACGCATCGCATCATCGTAACTCATGCGTGCTATTTCACCTATATCGATGCCCTTTACCTCTGTGAAAAGCGATCGAAACATGCCCTCAAACATGCTCAGAATATCTTCGCGCTCCACAAAGGCCATTTCACAGTCGATTTGTGTGAACTCCGGCTGTCGGTCAGCCCGCAAATCCTCATCTCTAAAGCACTTTACAATTTGGAAATAGCGGTCAAATCCCCCCACCATGAGCAACTGCTTAAAAGTTTGCGGCGATTGTGGGAGGGCATAAAACTCGCCAGCATGCATCCGCGACGGCACTACAAAATCGCGCGCGCCTTCAGGGGTGCTTTTGATTAATACAGGCGTTTCTACCTCTAGAAAGCCTTGGCCATCGAGGTAGCGGCGTACCGATTGTGCTACTTTGTGCCGAAGCTCCAACTTGGCCCGAACCGGATTACGACGCAAATCGAGGTAACGGTATTGCATCCGCAGGTCGTCGCCGCCGTCGGTTTCATCTTCAATTAAAAAGGGAGGTAGCTTAGCAGGATTTAAAATCTCCACTTTGCTGAGCTTGATTTCTACTTCGCCGGTAGGCATTTTGTCGTTTTTGGCATAACGCTCAATCACTTCGCCATGGGCTGCAATTACAAACTCACGACCCAAACTGCGCAAGGCAGTGAGTACTTCTGTTGACGCTTTGCCTTCTTCAGCCATCAATTGACTGATGCCATAACGGTCGCGCAAATCTACCCAGATCATGCCTCCTTTGTCGCGTACTTTGCTTACCCACCCGCAGAGGATAACCGATTTTCCAACGTCAGAAAGGCGTAATTCGCCGCAAGTTTGGGTACGAAGCATGATTTTGTTTTGTTAAGTCCACAAAAATACGGCTATTCTTGCTCATTTAGAAACCTCATTGCGAAAGGTATAAGCTCAGCAAGCCTGCCAATGGCAATAAGCCTGCCAATGACGGCAAATAACCGGCATGGTACGCTAAATGGACTGCCGATGCGTGTGCTCGGCGCTACTTTCAGCAACGAGTTACTGCTTTCCCAAAATGCTTGAGCTATATTTGTAGGGTGGATATTCATTTAAACAACGATGTGCATTGGATGGGGGAAGCCCTGCGTGAAGCACAAAAAGCGTTTGACAAAGGGGAGGTGCCTGTAGGGGCGGTGGTGGTTTCGGGGAATAAAATCATTGGGCGCGGACACAACCTCACCGAGCAGCTCAACGATGTAACTGCGCATGCTGAAATGCAGGCCATTACCGCTGCGGCCAATTATTTAGGAGGTAAGTACCTACAAACGTGCACGCTCTTTGTAACGCTTGAGCCTTGTGTGATGTGTGCTGGAGCCCTGTTTTGGTCGCAAATCAGTAGAATCGTGGTTGCCGCTCCAGATGCGAAACGTGGGTTTTCGCTAAAGGGTAATCTGTTGCATCCTAAGACTGTTTATGAGCAAGGCGTAAGGGCCGAAGAGGCTTCGATGCTACTGAAACAGTTTTTTGTTCAGATGAGACAATCAAAAAATTAAGCTGCACGTTGGTTCCAAGGAGATGTCCGCGCCGGCATGCCCTTGGGATCAAAATTTATCTCAACCCGTTATTCAAAGCATCCGCTAGCGCATTACGCCGTTTGAGGCTGTTTCTTTTTTAGCAGGTAGTAGCAGCTGGTGGTGAAAAAGTCGCGTACCCAAGGCAACGCCTTGATAAACCCGAACTGCTCCCTGGTTTTTAGGCCGAATTTATGCTCGTAAATGGGATTGATGAAGTAATGCAGTTCGCGCGCCATTTCAAAGCCAGTTTGTTTATATAGCCGATTCATTTGCGCAATACTCACCCGGTAGTCATGTATTTCGGCCAGTTCATCAACCACTTCCTGGGGCTCCTTAAAGGCTTTTAATAAGCCTACATAGGCGCTCTTGGGTAGCAAATGAAACCATGGTAATTTTTTGAGTAATGACGCTTGGGCTATTTGTTGGTGTCCGCCAAACGGCATTCGCCAAGGTGGCCAGCCGATAAAAAGCAAACCATCGTCGGTTAAAAACTTGCGCATCTGCAAAAGCGCTTTGTCTTTGTTGGGAATGTGTTCAATGACATCCTTCAAAATAATCAGATGAAACTGCCCAATGAATTGCTTTTCGATTTCAGGGTTGAATATGTCTTCGGCAAATAATTGCATATGACCGCTTTCAACCAAATCGGCCATCAATATTTTGCCTTCTTCTATCTTGATAGCGTTCAGGTCTATGCCCGTACATTGCGCTCCTGCCTCTGCAAATGGTCTCAAATTACCGCCCTCACCACAACCGAGCTCCAAGATACGCGCCGAAGCTAAGGCTACAGGCAAAGCAGGTTGCACAAAAGGAATGATGCTTTTGCGCGTGTTTTCGGCTAAAAACGACAGATAAAAAGCATGGTCCTGGTGGAAATCGTAAGGCATAGGCACGAAAATAGCTGGTTTTACGAATAGAAAGAACTATTTTGCCCTTAGAATTTATAACTATGAAGCAGATCTTTCTTTTTCTTTCGGTGATGGGGGTATTGGCCTGTGGTAACCAGTCTGCAAGCAGCGACCAACATATGACTTTAAATGTGGTGGATTTTGCTGCCAAAATGAAGTCTGAGCCCGGCACAGTGCTTGATGTACGTACCATTGAAGAGCATCAAGATGGGTTTATTGCAGGCGCTCAGCAATACGATTATTACGAAACAACTTCGTTTAAGGCAGCTTTGAATGGTCTCGATAAAGACAAAACCTATTACATATACTGTCGTTCTGGTGGCCGCAGTGGTACCACCCTCGATATGATGCAGCAAATGGGCTTTAAGAAAGTGTATAATTTAGAAGGTGGCATGTTGGCTTGGCGTCGCGCCAACCAGCCAGTAGCTACCCCTTAACCTTTGGCTAAAAGCATCGAGATTTTATTCTTGATGTTGTTAACCAATTGGTTATTCACAATTTTGCGCTCGCATTTCTGGCGAACTGCCTCTTTAAAAGTCTTTTCAATTTCGTACTTCTCTAAACATTTGTGGCAATGCTCCACGTGTTCTAAGAAAATAGGGATCTCAAATTCTGACATTTCCCCATCGAGGTATTGCGGGATTTTGCCCACTACCTTAAAGCACATATTGTCTCTACGATTCATGCTTCATCTACTTTATAACCCTGAGATCGGGCGTATTCTTTGATCTTGTCTTTCATCATGTTGCGCGCACGGTGAAGGCGCGAACGGACTGTGCCAATGGGTATCCCAATGATTTTCGACATTTCTTCGTAAGTGAAACCTTCAATGTCGCTTAATAACACAATCAACCTAAAGTCAACAGGAATGCTGTTCAAAGCCTGCGTGATTTCATCTCCTAAAATGCCGCCAAAAATCTCCTGGCGTAAATCTACGGTAGCAGTGTAATGTGCCTCCTCAGAGTTGTACACCTGCTCCACCTCGTCGTAATCAGTCTTTACCGGCTCCTTCGTTTTTTTGCGGAAATCGTTGATGAAGCTGTTTTTCATGATGCGGAACAACCATGCTTTCGCATTGGTGTCGCGCTGATAGGTCTCAATAAACCTGAATGCTTTCAGGTAAGTTTCTTGCACGAGGTCGTTTGCATCGTCCTCGTCAAGTGTTAATCGGTATCCGAAGTTATACAAGGCATCCATGTGGGGGTAAAACTCCACCTCGAAAACCTTGTTCTTCATCTCGGGAGATAAGCTCAAGCTGTTCCTTTCTTTGGTATGTTCCCGCAGGATGTCCGTCATGGTAAAATCCGTTGGGTGCTGCTAAGTTAAGTATTCTATACGAAGCCTTATCCACACCCACATCTACCAAAAGCAAAAGACCGAGAGAATGGTTCCCTGCGGTCTAAAATTCAAAAAATAAGGTAAAGTACTATGGGAAGACACCCAATGGCGCTATTCAAATGCGAGAGGTCTCTTTTACAGAAACTTCTGAAAAAGAAGGGCAGTTACAGCCACGTTTAGACGCACAACCGGTTGTAAACAGCAACAGTAGCAAAGCGGGAAGAAGCAATTTTCGCATGTACAAAGAAACGAACTGGCAGTAGAAATCGCGTTCAATGGGGAAGGTTTTTTAATTTTTCAGTGATTTTGGAGTGAATGTTTTATTTTGGGATGATGTCGAGCTCCAAACGTATACTTTTTGCACCCCTAGATTGGGGATTGGGGCATGCTACACGTTGTATGCCGCTGATCGACAGGGCCCTGGCCTTGGGGCATGTGCCAGTTATCGCAGCAAATGGCCGTGGAGCAGCGCTTTTGCAAGAGCAGTACCCCAATTTGGAGCACTGCGATTTTCCTGGCGTAGCTGTTAAATACGGTAAGCATGCGGCTTTTGACACACTTTTAATCGGGCCAAATTTATTACGAGGTGTGCGGCATGAGCATGTTTTACTGGAAGCGCTGGTTGAAAAGCATCAAATTGACATGGTGCTTAGCGACAATCGCTATGGGGCCTGGAGCAAACGCGTGCCATCGGTTTTTATGAGTCACCAATTGGCACCGCTGCCTCCGAAAAGCTTGATTTTTATGCGGCCTTCGCTGCAATGGTTGCTGAAGCGCTGGCTGCGGCCCTTTAACTATGTGCTTGTCCCCGATTTTGAAGAGGATTTCGGCAGTTTAGCTGGGGAATTGTCGCATGCTTGGCCCGACAAGCGCCTTCGGTATTTGGGGCCGCTCTCGCGCCTGCAACCGCAGCCAAAAAGTGCGGGAGGCTATCCACTGCTGGTTGTTTTATCGGGTCCTGAGCCCCAGCGGACCATGTTTGAGCGCCTTTTAAGGCAGCAATTGCGGTATTTCGATCAGCCTGCGCTGCTGGTGCAAGGCAAGCCAGGCCCGCCATTCGAAGAGCAGGATGGCCAGCTACATCTTGTAAACACACTGCCACCCGAAGCACTAGCCTTAGCTATTCAGCAGGCTGAATTGGTGGTGGCCCGCTCGGGTTACAGTACGGTAATGGACTTGTGGCGTTTGGGAGGTAAGGCCTGTTTTGTGCCAACACCAGGACAAACGGAGCAATGGTATTTGGCAACGCGGTTAGCCGAAAAGAGAATCAGCAGTTATCAGCACCAAGCTGACTTTAACATTGCCCGTGCATGGGAGGAAAGCGCGCATTTTGACGGCTTTAGGCCACAAGCGGAGGGAGAAGGCTTGATGCATTGGGATGAAATCCTATCTTCGTAGCATGACTACGCCTGCTGTGCTCGTTTACACCGACAAAATCGGCGCTCGATTGCGTTATACCTTTGATTTGGTATTTCGCACTTTGCTCGGCATGCCTTACCTGCTCACCACTGACCGGCTGATTGCTCAAGCGCACGAAGGCCCTTTGCTCGTGTATACCAGCGACCCGCTTTCAATGGAGGTAGGCTTGCGCATCAAGGCGCTAGATTTACTTTTTGAAAAAGGATTGCGTGAACAAAGATTGGCACCAGCTTATTTGGATGATTTGCCAGTGCTTTTTCGCACGCATCAGCGCTATGACCTGCCTTTCGACCCTTTTGCTGCCATTTTTTACCTGGTTTCGCGTTACGAAGAGTATTTACCACACCGACGCGATGGGCACAATCGATTTGACCCTTCCGATAACTTATTGGTGGAACTTGGCCTGCTTGAAACCCCCTTGGTTGATCGTTATGCCCTGCTGGTTGCGGTTTTACTGCGGCGCCGTTGGCCCGAGCTGCCGATGCCTAACCGCCGTTACCGCTTTATGCCCACCATCGACGTGGATCAGCTGTATGCTTACCGAGAAAAAGGAATTTTGAGAAGTGCATATGGCTTTGGAAGGGCCATACAGGAAAGTCGCTGGGACCTCTTTCAAGAGCGTCGCGAAGTATTGGCAGGGCGGCAAGCGGACCCTTTTGATGCGTATGATTACCTGCTCCAATTGCACAAAAAATCTGGGGGAGAAGCGGTTTATTTCTTTTTGGTGGGGGATTATGGAGGCCACGACAATGCCCATTCGCCCTTCCGCGAGAGCTTTCGGGAGCTCGTGAAAAGCACGGCTGATCATTTTAAAGTGGGTTTACATCCATCTTACCGTTCCAATACGCAGCCTGTTTTGGTGGATAGAGAACGTAAGCTGCTCGAAGACATCCTCAACAGACCCGTGATTTGGAGTCGCCAACATTTTCTTAAAGTACGCCTGCCTGGCACCTACCAGCAGCTGGCAAAGCGCGATTTTGAAGCTGATTTTAGCATGGCCTATGCTGGTCATCCTGGTTTTAGGTCGGGAACAGCTACGCCACACTTCTTTTATGACCTTGATTACGAAGCACCAACGGCCTTGATGGTGTACCCCACCTGTGTGATGGATACTACTTTGCAGCAATATTTATCGCTTAGTCCTGAACAAGCCAAGCAACGCATCGACCGCCTCATTGCTGAGGTAAAAGCAGTGGAAGGCACTTTTGTGAGCCTTTGGCACAACAGCTCGCTGCATGACACAGGTGATTGGACGGGCTGGCGTGATGTGTATGAGCACCTCATTGAACAAGCGAGGCCAGATGAGTAAATGGACTTACCAGTCTGCCCAAGCCCTCAACCTCAGCGTTTGGGATGCGCAGGCCTTGCGACAAAGTGGCAGCAGCATTTATTTGCACAGCAGCTACCTCGACGAAGTGGCGCCGGGTTGGGGCATCCTTCAAAATGAGCAAAACATACAATTTCCGGTTTGCCAGAAGCGCAAATGGGGCTTTTCGATGATTCGGCAGCCTTTGTTTGTACAACATTTTAGACCAGTTTTACCAGGCTTTGGAGAAACATTCGATCTCCACAGCCTGCTCCAACATCTTCAAACCCTTGCGCCTTTGGTGGAGTTGCAAGTCGATTTACCCACGCCAGCAACGCTCCCAGCTGACTGGAAGGTAACCGAACGCATCAGTTACCGCTTAGCGCTACCTAACCAAGTAACCGATTTGCGGGCAGGATATAGCAGTCACCACAAGCGCATCCTCAAAAAGTCCGACCCGATGCAACTGGGCATTTACAACAACCAAGCCGCTTTTATGGCGTTGCTAAAGGCCGAATTACCCAAAAAATCGGGTTTGCCGGTCAGTGCTTTTGATAAGGTGGCGAATTTGATTACTTGGATCAGTATTAAGCGGCGGGGACAGCTGTTTGCGGCAACCGATGGCGAGCAGCTGTTGGCTGCGTGTTACATTTTGCATAGCGGCGACCGGCTGCTGTACCAATGGGCGGTGAGCAGCGAGGCGGGTAAGGAGCGCCAGGCCATGCACCGGTTGGTTGACCATGTGCTGGCGGCTTATGCAGGCAGTGGACTGGAGTTCGATTTTGAAGGCTCCATGCTGGAAGGATTACAGCGTTTTTACGCAGGATTCGGTGCAAATCCTTATCTTTATATGCGGTTGGTGTACAGCCGCCTACCGGCTTTGCTAAACCGTATCCTCCATGTTGGTTAACCTCAGTAAAAAAAATTCACTTGTTTCTCAGTTTGTAAGCGAGCTGCGTGATGTGCAAGTGCAAAAAGACCGCCTGCGGTTTCGGCGCAACATGGAACGCATTGGCGAGGTGTGTGCTTACGAAATTTCGAAGGAGCTCGACTATGAGCAGCGCGAGGTGACTACTCCTTTGGGCGTGGCCAGTATGGCACAGATGCCACAACAACCGGTACTGGCAACCATTTTACGGGCAGGATTGCCGCTACACCAAGGCCTGCTCAATTATTTCGATGGGGCCGACAACGCTTTTGTCTCCGCCTATCGTTACCATCACCAAGACCATTCGTTTGAAGTGAAAGTAGAGTATGCGTCTTGTCCGCCCATCGAAGGTCGTGTACTCATATTAGCCGACCCCATGATCGCCACCGGCACCAGTTTGGTACTCACTTACAAATCGCTTTTACAGTTTGGCAAGCCAAGCAAAGTATTTGTGGTGACCGCAATTGGGTCTGAGGCTGGTGTAAACTATGTACGCAAGAGCATTCCTGGGGTCAAAATTTTTGCCGCTGCGGTCGATGCCGAACTTACTGCCAAAGCTTACATCGTGCCGGGTTTGGGCGATGCCGGTGATTTGGCTTTTGGTGAGAAGAAGTAATTTGGCGCCAGGGCAAGGCCATTGAGCATGGCCAATGGCTTCGACAGCAGCTTATGGCTGTTTTTATAAAAATGCGGGCATAAAAAAAGCGCCCCGGAGGACGCTTTTGATTTTAAATGCTGCTTAGGCGTCTTTTTTCTTGCTGCAGCAAGCTTTGCCTTCGGTTTCTGAGCCGCAAGACTTTTTCTCGTCGGTTTGTTCCGTTTTAGTAGCTTCCTTTTTCTTCTTCTTTTTGCCGCCATCGCCAGCAAAAGTTACTGCTGAAACTGCTGTGAGCAGCACCAACGTCATCCATATCTTTTTCATAAATGTGTTTTTAGAAATAGTACAACGAATATACGCAATATTCAGAACTTTGTTGCGCCAGAGTGGTTTTTTTAGCATGCAAGAACGGTTCGATTTTATAGTGGTGGGTTCGGGAATAGCAGGACTCAGTTTTGGGTTGAAGGCAGCCCGCATGGGCAAAGTATGCATCATTACTAAAAGCGACGAAGACGAATCGAATACAAAATACGCCCAGGGCGGAGTGGCTGTGGTAACCGATTTGTTGAAAGACAGCTTCGACCAGCATGTGGCCGATACTTTAGATGCCGGCGATGGTGCTTGCGATTCTACCGTCGTGCAAATGGTGGTAGAAGAAGGACCAGCGGGTATTCAGGAGATTATTCAGATGGGGGCGCAGTTCGACCGCACCGACAGTGGTGCCTATGACTTGGCGAGGGAAGGTGGTCACAGCGTGGGGCGGGTGCTGCACCACAAAGACATGACGGGCTTCGAAATAGAGCGTACTTTGTTGGCGCAAATACATGCCCATCCTAACATTACCCTCTACAGCCACAAATTTGCAGTTGATCTCATTACACAACACCACCTTGGAGCAGAAGTAACTAAAAAACGGATAGATATTTGTTGTTATGGCATCTATGCCCTCAATACTTTTAATCAAACTATCGAAACCATATTAGGAAGGGTGGTGATATTGGCTACTGGAGGGGCGGGACAAGTATACAGCAGTACCACAAATCCACTTATAGCCACGGGCGATGGCATAGCCATGGCTTATAGGGCAAAAGCCCGGTTGCAAAACATGGAATTCATCCAGTTTCATCCTACGGCTTTGTACAATCCCGGAGAGCACCCTGCCTTCCTAATTTCCGAGGCTGTACGCGGTTATGGCGGCGTGCTTAAAACAGCACAGGGGCAGGAGTTTATGCACCTATACGACAAGCGTAAATCGCTTGCCCCGCGCGATATTGTGGCCAGGGCCATCGACAGCGAGCTCAAAAAATCGGGTGCCAATCATGTATTGCTTGATGCTACCCACATTCCAAAGGCTACCATGCTGTCGCATTTTCCTAACATCTACCAAAAATGCCTCGGTATAGGCATCGACATGGCCAAGGAGCCCGTGCCGGTGGTGCCAGCCATGCATTACCTCGTTGGCGGCATCCAAGTTGATGCGCGGGGCCGCACCAGCATCCAAAACATGTACGCCTGTGGCGAGTGTGCCAGTACGGGTTTACATGGCGCCAATCGCCTCGCTTCTAATTCCCTACTCGAAGCCGTGGTGTTTGCCAATCGTATTTTTAAGGATGTGGAAGAACGCTGGCAGCAAATTGATTTCCGAACCGATATTCCTGATTGGAACGATGCTGGCACTAGTGTACCCGATGAGCAAATCCTCATCAGTCAAAATCTACGTGAAACCCAAGCCATCATGAGTGCCTATGTGGGCATTGTGCGCAACGATTTGCGCTTAGAGCGGGCCTGGAACCGCCTGCACATTTTACACCAAGAAACCGAGTGGCTGTATGCCAAAAGCAAGCTGTCGGTGCCCCTGCTCGAGCAGCGCAACATGCTCAAAGTGGCCTATTGCATCATTAAATCGGCAAGGCTACGCACCGAAAGCCGCGGTCTGCACTTTACCACCGATTACCCAGCGAAGCGTCAAAGTTTTACCGAAACGGTTATTTGAAATCAGCGTGTCCACCTGGGGGTGATTACAGCAATTTCCTCACCCTTTCACGTGAGTTGATGTAGGCTTTAACCGCTGATTTGCTACTGTACCAAGTTTTACCATCCTTGTAGGCGGCTAGTTTTCCCCTTCTTGCCATCAAGCCTAAATAATCGGCACCGTACGGCACCTCGGGGTCTTCAACCAGTTGCTGTAAGGGCAAAAAATCATCTGTGCGGTCTTCCAGTACGGCCAAGTACAAATCAAGGGAACGCTCAGTTGCTTGCAACATCATACGAATGAAAGGTTCATAGTTTCCTGAATTAGCTGCGTTTAAAGCAGCATAGTACCGTTTCCTATCTTGAACAAGAATAAAAGCAGGCGGATAACCAGATTGCATTAACAAGAGGGCGGTTGCCAATCGTGCAGTTCGCCCGTTGCCATCAAAGTAGGGATGAATCCAAACAAAACGATGATGAAAGTATGCTGCACATACTACAGGGTGTACCGTTGAACGGATGCTCTCAACTTCCTGTAAAAGATTGTCAATCAAATCAGGAACCTTCAACGCATTAGGCGGTGTAAAATTGGCTCCTGTAATGCGAACCCCCATATTTCGATATCGACCCGAAAACTCTTTCTCGATTTTTTGAAGGAGTGTCGAATGGATTTCATGCAGCTGATTAGCATGTAAAGCAGCATTTTTTTTGGCAAGACTTTCAACATATGCCAAGGCCTCCTCGTGATTATGAACCTCGAAATGCTCTTTGAGTAACTTGCCTTTTACAGTTAAGCCATCTTCCAGTACAAGACGTGTTTCAGATAAGGTTAATGTGTTCCCCTCAATGGCCGTGCTGTGGTGTGAAAATTCTGTTCGTAAGCTTTTTTGTAAACTTCTAAGTGCATAAGTAGGAAGCGGCCTGAAACTATCAAGTTGCTCTTTTTTTAGATTGATGCGTTCTATGAGTGGCATTATAGTTTCGAATGCCAAGGTTTGAATTATTGTTGTCATAGGGCACCTCCAATGTTGCTTTTAATATCGGAAACAAATATATTCATTTTTTCCGATATTAAAGAACCAAGCCGATAAAACTACCACTTCCTGCCCTTCAGCATCTATATAGGACAAAGGAGTCGACCCGATTCTTCGTACATGTATTGATTTTGCAACGCAGCCAAAGAAAAGCTATAAACAACAGTGAATCATGGCAGATAGTCAATGCCTGCTAACCGCCCCCTAAAGTACTCAAAAGCACCTTCCTCAGGTAGCTGCCACAACGCCCGCATGCTATTAGGTATTTGAAGGCCATTATGGCTTTTCCAGGCATCGACATATACGAAGAAGGGCATTTTTTTGTATTTGTTTTGGCCGAGATCGTAAAAGCGATCTTGCGTTTCGAAGCGCTTGAACAACCCTTTTTCGTCGAAATAAAAGTCGCCTTGCACGGTAAAGCGGTCATGCTTCAAGGTGCCCCGTACTTGACCTGCCTTGATTTCTTCCCACGACACATAAGGCTGCAGCAGGCAAGCTGGCATCAGCATAAATTCGGCAAAGGCGGTGATGAGTGCCGACTGGGTTACAGCCCCGCCTTCGCCCGAAATTACTGGGAAAAGGCCAAAGAGTTTACCTTTCATTTCCCCTTCACCGTCGAAGTATTTGTCGCGGCCCGACAAAGGCATGTCGAGGAATTCCATGTGGGCCAAGCGCCCGAGCGGTTCAGCGCTGTTAAATTGCTGCATTTTCAGCTCACCCCACTGGCTGCCAAAGCCCACTTTGAGCCAAGCTTGCTCCCATTGTACTTGGGCTTGGAGCTGAATGGGGCGGCCCATATAACCCGCCGCCAGTAGGTACCTTTGCAAGGTAGGAGGCAAAGAGGCGATGGTGGCAGAATCATAAACGCCCTGCGCTACTGCTGGCACCCGTGCCATCAAAGCGCTTTTTTCGGATTCGTATAGCTTCTCGGGCGACTGACAAGCCACTGCCACCAAAGCAATCCACCACCATTTTTTCATGCTGTAAATTTAGGGTGCTCCCGGGTCATTTGTGATTATTTGGCGAGTATTAACTTTTTAGTCGCCTGTTCATTACCTGATTGCAGCTGCAACAAATACATGCCCGGTTTGAGCCATTGTGTTAAACGTATTTCCTGATAAAGTTGACCATCTGGCACGAGTTGCCAATGCAACAATCGACCTTGGAGGTCATAAAGTCGGAGCCCGGCATTGGGTGGGAGATCAAAAGGCAGCTGAATTTGTAACAAATCGTTGTTCAGACTGGCAAAAAAATCGCCTTGCTGCAAGCCGCTCAGGCGCTGCACCACGGCAGGTTCGCTCAACACAAAAATCTCTGGGTCAAAAACCAGGCTGTCGATGGTAAAGGGCACGGTCACAACATCGCTGCGCTGCGGACCGCGGAAGTCGATGTGAATATCAAGACTATCGCCTGCGCCGTAAGCCCGTATAGGTAGCCTTTGCGCAAATGAAAGTCCTTGCGGCTGCAGCTGTCGGGTATGCAGCTGCAACTGCCCCCCCTGCTGCTGCCAGTTTACTTGGTAGCGCGGGTAGCCCGCCCCGTAGATGTAGCGGTCGAAATAGCCACGCAAATCTTGCCCGCTTGCCTGCTCCAAAAAATACCGAATGTGCTCGGTGGTGGCAAAAGCCCAGCTCAGCTGCGGGTCGTTCATATAGCTGCGCAAACCGGCAAACATAGCGCTGTCGCCAATTTGATAACGCAAGCCATGCAGTACGAAGCTGGCCTTGTGGTAGGTAAGGCGCTGCGAAAAAATGTTGGTCGTGAGTGCTGTATCGCGCACATATATGCTGCCTTCGGGCACGCGCAAGGCAGATTTCCGCGTCAAATCCTTCCAGCCGGGCCACCAAAAGCCGTTGTCGAGCAGGTCTTCGAGACATAAACTTACCATCCAAGTTGCAAAACCTTCGTTTACCCAGATGTCGCGCCAGCTGGCACACGTAATTTTATTGCCAAACCACTGGTGGGCGAGCTCGTGCACCATCAAACTATAGTCCCAACTGCCCATGCTGCTCATCGTACTGTGCTCCATTCCCCCCGAAAAAATGCTGATTTGCATGTGGCCGTACTTTTCGCGGAGGTAGGGGTATGGGCCAAACAAATCGGTGAAACGCTGGAGCATGGGGGGCAACAGCTCGCGCAAACGGGGAAAGGCGTAGGCGGTGTCTTCGAGGTACACATAGTCTTGCACAAACACGGTATCGTTGCTGCCGGCAATGGGTATGTGCTGCTCAAGCACCTCATATTCGCTCACGGCCAGCCCTAGTAAATAGGGAGGCATGCTATACACATGCTGCCAGTGGTAAACTACGCGACTGCCAAGTGTGTCTATCCGCTGCAGCAAACCCGGTCCGCCAACGCGGTAGCCGATGGGGATGTTGACCGACAGCCAGGTGGTATCGGCGCGAATGCCCAAGGTTTGGAAAGCAGGCCACCAATCTCTACAACCGTAAGGCTGTGAGAGGGTCCACAGCACGGGCACGCTATCGGGACCATGCTTGGCGGTCATAAAGGAGCCGAAGCCATTGGTATTTACAGGCGGTACCCCGGCGTATTGCACGCTGAATTCAAGGGTTGAATCTGCTGGCCACATGCCGTTGGGTGCAGTCAAGAGCAGTTGCAAGGCGTTTTGGGAGAAAGCTATGGCTTGGTTGCCACTCCAAACCGAGTCTACCTGCAAAGCGGCATCTAAGTCTAAGGCCAACTGCGGCCGCGCTTCAATGAGTTGCAAGCGGTAGTGCACCTGCCCGCTGATGTGACGCACCGCAGGATTGAGTGCAATGCTGAGGTGCTGTTTAAAAATCCGAACAGGATTAAAATCTGCGCTCACTGCCGTTTTTGCACTGGTATGCGCATGGAGTTTACAGCCCTCAAAATAAGCGGGTGCTTGCGCCCAGCTACTTGGCGCCAGCAAGAGGAGCACCCCCAAAATCATGCTAAAACGACTTCCCATACCAACAAAAATAACAGCAAAAACGTCATTTTGTTGAATGCGCTGTTAGCGGGTGATTGAAAAATAAATGGCCAGCTTTCCTGTGCAGGTTGCTGGCCATTTTTAGTGGATAAAATTTATTTCGATTGTTTGCGCTTCGACCGTTGTGCTGCGTAAAAAGGGAGCACGAGGATGGCGAGCAGCATGATGGTTACTATGATGGTACCTGTATCCATGATTTTGTTTGTTTAGTTGAGTTAATATAGAGAAGGGCTGATGGCCCGGGCACAAACAGTGCTACTCAACTAAATTCGTGGAATGGAAACAGCAAGCGCCTTTTTTGCTGAGAAGCGCAACTGCGTGCAGCGGCCTGTGAAAAGGCGTTTAAAGGCGCAAAGGCATCGGCAACGGTCCAGGCGCGACTTACAGCCAATTGATTGCCTACGTTTTTGAACGCAGGCAGGTTGGGTTGTGCGCTTGTTTGGAGGCGTGTGCTGAGGGGTAGCAATGCATCTGCCGACAAGAGCTTGGCGACTTGCTCCGGTACCAGCTGCTCACTAGGTATGGTGGCTACGGCAGTGCTAGGGTCGGTTGTAAACCAAAGCATACCCAATAAAAGGGCACACAAAAAGGTCAAATCGCGCAGGGCTTTCACCTTGCAATGTTAATGGATTTTAGGCAGGTTTCAACTCCCGCGGAGTCCTCTTCAATAATGTTAAAAAAGGAGTCGGAGGCGATTTGATGAAAATCTGCCTAAGGGTCGCCAATACAGAAGTATACAAGAAATCAAGTGCCTTATGATTAGCGAATTGGCAACGCATTTTTGTTTTTGATCCTCCTGTTGATGGTTGACTTTCATTGTTAAGATGAATCACGAAAATTCACTTACCGAAGGCATGGTTTTTTTGAGGTGTGCAAGTCGTGCAAACGGCTGCATTTCGACTAAAGAGCTTGAACCTGCGCTCTTTATCTATTTAACACAAACTATTTTGCCTAAAAAAGGTTATCTTTGCACCTCATTTCCTTAGAAAAACATAAAAGTTTATATTTCATGATTGAAAGTGCCCAAAAATTCAAAGTAAAAGACATCTCCCTCGCAGAGTGGGGACGTAAAGAGATTAAATTGGCGGAAGCCGAAATGCCAGGTTTGATGGCTTTGCGCGAAGAATTTGGCGCTTCTAAGCCGCTCAAAGGCGCACGCATCGCGGGATGTTTGCACATGACCATCCAAACCGCTGTACTCATCGAAACCCTCATTGAGTTGGGTGCAGAAGTAAGCTGGTCGAGCTGTAACATTTTCTCTACCCAAGACCATGCTGCTGCAGCTATTGCCGCTGCTGGCATTCCAGTTTATGCTTGGAAAGGCATGAGCGAAGAAGAATACGAGTGGTGTATTGAGCAAACGCTTTATGCTTTTGAAGGCGGTAAGCCGTTGAACATGATTTTGGACGATGGTGGTGACTTGACCAATGTAGTATTGGACAGCAACCCAGAACTTGCCAAAGGCATCAAAGGCATCTCAGAAGAAACTACTACGGGTGTAGCTCGTTTGTACAAGCGTGTGCGCGAAGGCAGCCTGCCAATGCCAGCTATCAACGTAAACGACTCGGTTACCAAGTCTAAGTTCGATAACAAATACGGCTGTCGCGAATCAGCAGTAGACGCGGTTCGTCGCGCTACCGACATCATGATGGCTGGTAAAGTGGTTGTAGTTTGTGGCTACGGCGACGTAGGTAAAGGTACTGCAGAGTCGTTCCGCGGCGCTGGTGCCCGCGTAATCGTTACTGAAATTGACCCGATTTGTGCTTTGCAAGCTGCCATGGATGGCTATGAAGTGCGACGCCTTGCCAATGTGATCGACAAGGTAGATATCGTGGTAACTGCCACAGGTAACTACAACATCGTGAGTGAGGCGCATTTCAATAAGATGAAAGACAAGACCATCGTTTGTAACATCGGCCACTTCGACAACGAAATCGATATGGCTTGGTTGAACAACAATTATAAGCACACCAAATACACCGTGAAGCCTCAGGTGGATGTGTATGAGATCAATGGCAACGAAATCATCATCTTGGCCGAAGGTCGCTTGGTGAACTTGGGCTGTGCCATGGGTCACCCGAGCTTTGTAATGTCAAACTCATTTACCAACCAAACCTTGGCACAAATGGAGTTGTGGAGCAACAACAATCAGTACAAAAACGATGTTTATGTATTGCCGAAGCACCTCGACGAAAAAGTGGCTATGTTACACCTCGCCAAAATTGGGGTAGAACTCGAAACCCTTTCTAACATCCAAGCCGATTACATCGGAGTGGAAGTAGCAGGGCCGTTCAAATCAGATATGTATCGCTACTAAGCAAAAGGCCCCTTTCGAGGGGCTTTTTTTTACCTTTTAAATTTTACACAATGACAATCAAACATCTATTTATGTTGCCCGCTTTGGCTTTGGCAATGGCTTGTGGCAACAACAATACCGAAGAAGCTGCTGAGGGCATGGATCACAGCGGTCACGACCACAGTGCCATGGCGCACGGTGAAGGCACAATCGACACAACGGGTTTGGGCGTTGCCTATCCTGAAGGGGGTCGTGTTTATTTCGCTAACCTCGAAGAAGGCCAACAAATTACCTTGCCGTTTGCCCTTCAAATGGGTGTAGAGGGCATGGAAGTTGAGCCAGCTGGTCAGATCAATTACGGTCGCGGCCACCATCACATCATCATCGATGGTAGCTTTATGGCCGCAGGGAGCAGCGTACCGTTCGACGGTCAACACATCCATTTTGGCAAGGGACAAACCGAGTTTCAGCTCGACAGTTTGGCTGCTGGCAAGCACACACTTACCCTGCAATTTGCCAATGGCGCGCATTTGAGCTATGGCGAAGGCCTGAGCAATACCATCACCGTAGAGGTAGTAAAATAGGTCAAAAGTAGGCCCTGCGTTTTTTTTTAGCAGGAAGTTGGACTTATTAATCGCTAATCCTATATTTGCAGTCCAATTGCAATTGGCCGATGGTGTAATTGGCAACACGTCTGATTTTGGTTCAGAAGAGTCCAGGTTCGAGACCTGGTCGGCCAACAAGCCTCACTTGAAAAAGTGAGGCTTTTTCGTTTCTGGTGCGTTTTGACTAGATATGCCCAGCTTTACACGTAACTCTTAGCTTAATTTGTATTTTTGCGCAGAATTTAATTTATCATGCAAGATTTACTAAAACGCTTTGAGCACAAAGCCCCTGAAATTGTTTTTGAATGGAAAGATGCCGAAACGGAGGCTGAAGGCTGGGTAGTAATCAATTCACTGCGTGGTGGTGCGGCAGGTGGTGGTACGCGGATGCGTAAGGGGCTTGACAAGCGTGAAGTAGAGTCGTTGGCTAAAACCATGGAAATCAAGTTTACGGTTAGCGGCCCTGCTATTGGCGGCGCTAAATCAGGGATCAATTTTGATCCTGCTGACCCACGAAAAAAGGAAGTATTGCAGCGCTGGTACAAAGCGGTGATGCCATTACTCAAGAACTATTACGGTACTGGTGGCGATTTAAATGTGGACGAAATACACGAGGTAATTCCTATTACTGAGGCTTACGGTTTGTGGCATCCACAAGAAGGCGTGGTAAATGGTCACTTCAACGCACCTGAAGGAGAAAAAATTCGGCGTGTTGGCCAGCTGCGCCTGGGCGTTAGCAAGGTGGTAGAAGACCCACATTATTCACCTGATCCCGCCAAAAAATACGTGGTTGCCGATATGATTACAGGGTATGGCGTGGCCGAATCGGTGATTCACTACTATAAAACACAAGGGGAACCTATTTTAGGCAAAAAGGCCATTATCCAAGGCTGGGGCAATGTGGCAGCTGCAGCGGCTTATTACTTAGCCCAGCAGGGGGTATTGATTACTGGTATTGTAGACCGTGAGGGTGGCTTAATCAACCCATCGGGTTATACTTATGAAGACGTGAAATCACTTTTCTTGTCCAAGCAAGGCAACAAACTCAATGCTTTTAACATGCTATCCTTTGACGAAGTGAATGGCCGCATCTGGGACCAGCCAGCAGATATCTTTATTCCTGCAGCAGCGTCGCGCTTGGTTACCAAGGAGCAGATGGAGCGCCTCATCGCGGCAGGTCTTGAAGTAGTGAGCAGTGGAGCCAATGTGCCGTTTGCTGATCCTGAAATATTTTTTGGTCCCATTGCCCAATATGTAGACCAAAAAGTAGCGTTAATCCCAGATTTTATTGCCAATTGTGGCATGGCTCGGGTGTTTGCCTATTTGATGGAAAAAGATGTAGAAATAAGCGACGATGCTATTTTCGGTGATGTTTCAAAAATCATTGGTAACGCCATGGCCAAGGTTCATGCTTTGAATCCAGGTAAAACTAACATCACAGAAACCGCCTTTGAAATCGCTTTAAAGCAATTAATATGACCTACGATCAATTCATGGCACTGACTCTTTTGGGTCAATCGGTGCACCAGCTCATCATTGTTACGGTATTGATGTTAGGCGCGTTGACACTTAAAGTGTGGGGTGCAAAAGTGACTAACAAATTACTTTACCGCATTTTTAGCAAAAAGGGCCGCATAGATAGCAGTGAGCGCTTTAATGAATTGGTAGGCAAATCGATGCAGTTTTTTGGCTTAATGGTGGCCATTTATGTGAGTTTAACCATCCTCACCATTCCTAAAGTGCTTAGCATATTTGATGAGCAGATTCGAATTCAATTTTACCTGTCGATCATCACCAATTTGCTTTTAACCATTGCTTTTACACGCATCTTATTGCGGGTAACGGAATATGTTGGAGAGCGTTGGCTCGAAAAAACGGCGGAAACCGAGTCGAAACTCGACGATCAGCTTGTGCCTTTTGCCATAGATGGCATCAAGGTGCTGCTGGTGATTTTTGCTGCCATGTTTGTGCTCGGAGCCATCTTTAAAGCCAATGTAACGGCTTTGGTGGGGGGATTAGGCATTGGTGGTTTGGCGGTGGCTTTAGCTGCGCAAGAGAGTTTGGCCAATTTACTTGGGTCCTTCACCATTTTCCTCGATAAGCCTTTTACCGTTGGCGACACCGTCGATTTCCAAGGCATTGTAGGCACGATTGAAAAGGTAGGGTTCCGTTCAACGCGTATTCGTACCTTGGATAAAAGTTATGTGACGGTTCCCAACAAATCATTGGTAGGCGCGCCGCTCAACAACATCACCGAGAGCACGCACCGCAGGGCCCGTTTTTTCATTGGTTTAACCTATGATACCGATCCGCAGGTGATGAAAAACATCATCTCAGAGATCCACAATGAGCTTTTGCAGCATGAAAATACCACTGATGAGCCGGTGGTACGCTTCTTTGAATATGCTGACTCATCGCTCAACATTCTCATTACTTACCTCGTAAACTCGAACGATTATAATTTGTACGTAAAGGTGCGGGAAGAGATCAATTTTAAAATTTATGACATTGTGCAACGTAATGGCAGCAATTTCGCTTTTCCTACCCGCACGGTGCATGTAGAAAAAGGCAGTTAGGCAGCACAAATGGCCTTTGGGCCTTTGCTGCGGCTTGACCTTCGCCGCCATTCCTTATCTTTGCGGCATGATTCCTGAAGAGCAATTTAAGAACGTGATTTCCCATGCCAAGGAGTATGGTTTCGTTTTTCCATCAAGTGAGATATACGACGGTCTTTCAGCCGTTTATGATTACGGACAAATGGGCGCTGAGCTCAAGAAAAACATCCGAGATTATTGGTGGAAGGCGATGGTACAATTGCACGAAAACATTGTTGGCATAGATGCCGCCATCTTTATGCATCCCACCACTTGGAAGGCTTCAGGGCACGTGGATGCGTTTAATGATCCTTTGATTGATAACAAAGACTCAAAAAAACGCTATCGGGCGGATGTTTTGATCGAAGATCACATCGCTAAAATTGAAGGGAAGATCGAAAAGGAAGTCGAAAAAGGCAGTAAGCGCTTTGCCGAAGGCTTCGACGAGGCGCAATTTAGGGCTACAAACCCCAATGTGCTTCGTAACATCGAAAAAATTGAGGAAATCAATGGCCGCATGAAAGCCGCCTTGGAAAACGGTCAATTGGCTGATTTGCAGCAGTTGATTGTTGATTTAGAGATCGTTTGTCCGATTAGCGGTACCCGCAACTGGACCGAAGTGAGGCAGTTTAACCTCATGTTTAGCACCGAAATGGGTGCTGTAAGTGGCGAATCTGGCAAAATTTACCTCCGTCCTGAAACGGCACAAGGCATTTTTGTGAACTTCCTCAATGTCCAAAAAAGCGGTCGCATGAAAATCCCTTTTGGCATCGCTCAAACAGGGAAGGCTTTCCGCAACGAGATTGTGGCTCGGCAGTTCATCTTCCGCATGCGCGAATTTGAACAGATGGAGCTGCAGTTTTTTGTGCGCCCAGGCACTGAAATGACCTGGTATCACTACTGGAAGGCTGCGCGCATGCGTTGGCACCGAGCGCTGGGCTTCCCAGAATCAAAATACCGCTTTCACGATCACCTCAAGCTGGCACACTATGCCAATGCTGCGGCCGACATAGAGTTTGAGTTTCCGTTTGGTTTTAAGGAATTGGAGGGTATTCATTCACGTACCGACTTCGATTTGGGCGCGCACGAGCAGCACAGCGGTAAAAAACTACGCTACTTTGACCCTGAAACCAATGAATCGTATGTGCCGTATGTGGTAGAAACATCAATCGGCCTCGACCGCATGTTTCTGGCTACGCTTTCGCATGCCTATGCAGAAGAAAAGCTCGAAGATGGTAGTGAGCGCGTGGTTTTACGCCTGCCGTATTTTTTGGCGCCAGTAAAAGCCGCAGTCATGCCGTTGATAAAAAAAGATGGCCTGCCAGAGAAAGCCCGCGAAATCATGCAACTGCTAAAGTACCGTTTTCAGCTACAATACGATGAAAAGGACAGCATTGGTAAGCGCTACCGCAGACAAGATGCGCTGGGCACACCGATTTGCATCACCATCGATCACCAGACTTTGGAAGACGGGCAGGTAACCATCCGCCACCGCGACAGCATGCAGCAAGAACGTGTGAGCATAGCGCAGCTGCCTGCATTGCTGGAGTCGCTGGTGAGTATGGAGGCTGTTTTGCAGCGTTTGAATGCCGAACAGGAGGCCTACCAAGCATGAAAAAACGACATCTGATTACGGCCGCTTTGCCTTATGCGAACGGCCCCATTCACATTGGTCACTTGGCAGGCTGTTACTTGCCGGCCGACATCTACACCCGCTTTTTAAAGGCCAAGGGGGAGGAAGTGCTGTTTATTTGCGGCACCGATGAGCATGGCGTGGCCATTGAACTCAAAGCCCGCAAGGAAAATACGACCCCGCAAGCGGTTGTTGACAAATATTACGAAGTGATTCGCGATTCTTTTAAAGACTTCGGGATTGACTTCAGTCATTTTTCACGCACCAGCAGGCCCATTCACCGCGAAACAGCTCAAGCCTTCTTCAAAAAACTATACGATAACGGACGGTTTAAGGAGATAGAAACCGAACAGTTTTACGATGAGGAAGCAAAGCAGTTTTTGGCCGATCGCTACATTGTGGGCACTTGTCCGAAGTGTGGCCACGACGGTGCTTACGGCGACCAGTGCGAAAAATGTGGCAGCAGCTTGAGTCCTGATGAGCTCCTAAATCCCCGCTCCGCCCTCAGTGGCGCCGCTCCCATCAAGCGCATCACCAAAAATTGGTTTTTGCCGATGGACGAGTTGGCGGAGGCGCCGGGCTTTAAAGCCTACGCCAAGCGTGTAGAAGGCTGGAAGAGCAATGTAAAAGGACAGTTTAACTCTTGGATTAACCAAGGACTGCAGCCCCGAAGCATGACCCGCGACCTCGATTGGGGGATTCCTGTGCCAGTAGAAGGTGCTGAAGGCAAGGTATTGTATGTTTGGTTTGATGCGCCTATCGGCTACATCAGCGCTACCCGCGAGTATTTTGCCGAAAAAGGCGAGCCAGAAGCGTGGAAAACCTGGTGGCAAGACCCGAGCAGTAGTTTGGTGCATTTTATTGGCAAAGACAACATCGTGTTCCATACCATCATCTTTCCGATGATTTTAAACGAGCATGGCGATTACAACCTGCCTGACCAAGTGCCTGCCAACGAATTTTTGAATTTGGAAGGCGACAAGCTCTCCACCTCCCGCAACTGGGCCATTTGGCTGCATGAATACCTACAAGAATTTCCAGGAAAGCAAGACGAGCTGCGTTATACACTTACGAGCATTGCGCCAGAGACTAAGGACAGCGATTTTACATGGAAAGATTATCAAGGCCGTGTGAACAGCGAGTTGGTGGCGATCCTAGGCAATTTTGTGAATAGGGTGATGGTATTAACGCATAAATACTTCGAAGGGCTTGTGCCGGGCAATAAATTACGCCCAGACACCTCCGAGCGTGCTGCCGTTATGGATGCCATTCGGGCTAGCGTAGAAGAGATTGAAGGCTATCAGTCAGAGATGATCCAGTCGCTTACCGACTTCCGTTTCCGCGAAGCACAGGCCACCATGATGAGCATTGCCCGTGCTGGTAATCGCTTTTTGGCCGAAACTGAGCCGTGGAAACTCTACAAAACCGATGCTGCCGCTGTAGCGGTGATCCTCGACCATGCTTTACAAATTTGTGCCCAATTGGCCTTGGCCTGCGAGCCTTTTTTGCCGTATACCAGCGGCCGTTTACTCGAGCAACTGCAATGGGAGCCCGATACGCAAGTACGCAGACAGTGGTGGCGCGAGCAGCAGTCTGTAAAACCCCTCGAAGCAGGACATCAGCTAGGCCAACCTGAGCTGTTGTTTCGAAATGTAGAAGATGAAATGATGGAGGCCCAGCGCGCCAAATTGGTAAAAACCCCCGAAATTATGGAAACACCTAGTCCTACCCATACCCCACTTAAGCCTGAAATCGCTTATGAAGACTTTGCCAAGCTCGATTTGCGAGTGGGGGAGGTGCTGGCAGCTGAAAAAGTGGCTGGTGCCGATAAACTTTTGCAGCTTACCATAGACCTGGGTTTTGAGCAGCGCACGGTGGTGAGCGGTATTGCGATGCATTTTACACCAGATGAAATCATAGGAGGTAAAGTAACCCTATTGGCCAATTTAGCGCCTCGAAAACTCCGTGGCATCCTATCACAGGGCATGATTTTAATGGCCGAAAACAAGGATGGTAAACTGCTTTTTGTTGCACCGAATGCCTCGGCTAACAATGGTGGCACCATAAGCTAAACCTATTAGGCCAAATTTGTAAGCAGTCGTACGACTGAATTTGCTATTTTGCGGAGGCCTATGAAGAAAGACGTTTTTGGATATTACGTTTGGGTAAAGCGCTTGCTTTACGCTACCATCGGCTTGTTTAGCTACATTGGCCTCAATGTCCGCAACCGCATGAAGGTGAAGGGCAGTCGCGTATTAGCCGATTTGCCCGATTCCAACGTTATTTTTGTTTCAAATCACCAAACCTATTACCGCGATGTAGCCGCCATGTTGCATGTGATTTGTGCAGCTAAATGGAAGATGTATGACGGACTTCCGCATCCATTTTATCTTTTTTGGCCTGAAACCAAGGTCTATTATGTTGCCGCGGAAGAAACCATGAAGGAGAGTGGCTGGCTGCCCCGCTTGTTTACGCTTGCAGGCGCCATCACTGTTAAAAGAACATGGCGCAGCAATGGCAAAGATGTGGACCGTGAGGTAGACACCGCTGATACCCAAAAAATAGATCTGGCTTTGTCGCATGGCTGGGTCATTACCTTCCCACAAGGCACCACGCGCGCTTATGCCGAGGGGCGCAAGGGCACTGCTCACATCATCAAAAAAAACAAGCCAGTGGTGGTGCCGGTGGTCATTAATGGCTTTAGGAGGGCTTTTGATAAGCACGGGCTCAACCTTAAGAAAAAGGGCACCAAGTTGTCAGTAACCATTAAGCCGCCTCTAAATATCGACTATGAGGCATCAGCAGGCGATATCATGGATCAAATCATGGATGCCATTGAACAAAGCGATCGTTTTCGATTTAGACATTATACCAAGCTTGATCAGTGAGCAAAAAAAATCGCCCCTAAGGGCGATTTTTTATTCAAAGGTAAGACAGGCTTAGGCTGCCGTTTTGGGCTTTCTAAAATTCATAGCAATAGCGCCTACACTCACAAGCAAGAGGATGATGCTGGCGGCGAGACTGATTTTTTCGCCAGTGTAATAAGTAGCTGGTTCAAATTTAAATTCAATGGTGTGCTTGCCTGCGGGCACCACCAAGCCTCGGAACAGATAGTTCACACGGAAATGAGGGACTTTTTCGCCGTTTAGATAAGCATTCCAGCCTTTGTCGTAGTAAACTTCTGAAAAGATGGCCAACTGCTCGCTGGCTGCGGTAAAGCTATACGTCATGAGGTCGGGATGGTAGCTGCTCAATGCGATACTAGCGGTGCTGTCGTAGCTGAAGCTTTTGCCTGTCAAGAAGTCTTCAAAACGGCTGTCTACAATGGCGGTTTTGCGTAAATTGGTGCCGCCCAAGGTATCTATTTCAGCTTTTGCATCAGGCACCAGCAGCACCTCGTTTACCAGCCAGGCATTTCCATAGGCTTCGGTATTGAACTGGGGCAACAAGCCCTGGCCCTCTTGGTTCACAATAAACCAACGGGTGTTAAAGGCATTGAGCACATTCATGTTGATTTGACCTTCGAGCCAACGCACTTTTACATCTTCGTAGCGCCCTAATTTGGCAGCGTGGTAGCCACCAACAGATTTATGGAAGTAGCCAGCGCGGTTTTCATTAAAAGGATTTCGGTTGCCGAGGTCGAATACGCGGTAGTGCAGGGCAGTGTCTTGTAAAATCTGCAAATCTGCAGCACTGGCTTCAAAAGGCTGATCGATTTGGCGCTGGTTTACGAAGTCGTCTTCGTTGAGGTAGCGTTTGTCGGTCATCCATAAATCCACCGTATTCGCTACTATAAAAAGGATTACTAAGCGCTGCAACGAAATTTTATCTTTCAAGAAGTACCACAAGCCACCCGCACCTACCAAAACCAGCAGCAGCGATTTGAAGGCATCTTTGCGCAGCATACTGGTACGGTCTTCAATCAAAGCATCTACCAAGCCAGGGAAATTACCGAAATTGGTGTCTGATGGCGAGCTGAAATCGAAAAATGCGCCTGGTGCTGCTACAAAAAGCAGACAAAAACCACCTACTATGCTGGTGGCATAGAGCAGGCCCTTTTTGAGACTTGCTTTGTCGATCTGATTTTCTTCTAAACGGCGCAGTAAAATCACCGCCAAAAGTGGGAAGGCCAAGCTGGCAATGACTAAACTCATGGCCACCGCACGGAAGTTGTTGTAGAAAGGAACGTAATTGAAGAAAATATCCGTGATCAACTCAAAATTACGGCCCCAACTGAGCACAATCGATAACAGCGCCGCGGTAGCGAGCCACCATTTGGCGGGGCCCTTCACCACAAACAAAGACAATACAAAGAGGAAGCAAATGAGGGCTCCAAAGTAGGTAGGGCCAGCCGTACCTGGTTGATCGCCAAAATAGGTAGGTGCTTGCTTTACGAAAGCAGCTGCTTGGCTGCGTCCCACACCGCCCTGGGTTAGTACATCGTAGGTTTTGCTGCTGGTACCTATGTCGCTTACCGAGGCGCCACCGTAAAAATTCGGGATGAGCAGGGTAAAGGTTTCACCTACGCCATTGCTCCACTTGAGCGCGTATTCTTTATCTAAACCTGTAGAAGCATTCGGGTCTTCGATTTGCCGCAATTCTGAACCACCACGCATCGTTTCTTTGGTGTATTCGCGGGTGATGCTGAAACTTGTATAATTGGCTCCTATGGCAATTACGAGGGCCACAACCGCCAATCCTGAGGCTTTTATAAAGTTGAGGTATTCTTTTTTCTGTACGGCTTCAATGCCTTTTACAATCACATAAATACCAATGAGCATGCCCAAGTAATACGTAATTTGATAGTGATAGGCGTATAATTGCAAGGCCAGCATCAACGATAACAAGGCAAAGCCAGGGAGCCACTTTCCGCGGAATAAGAGTATGAGACCTCCTAATACGGGTGGCATAAAACCAATGGCGATGGCTTTGGTAATGTGGCCAGCGTCGATGATGATGAGGTTGTAACTAGAAAGTCCAAAAGCCAATGCCCCAAACAACGCCTGCCAAACGTTGAATCTCAAAATGGCCATTAGCGCATAGAATCCTAAGAAGTAGAGCAGCAGTAGGTTTGCGGGGTTTGGCAGCCATTTGTACACGACGCCGCCAAGCTTGGCCACCCACATATTGGGAACATCGATGGCAATTTGATAGGCCGGCATGCCCCCAAATAGTGCGTTGGTCCAGAGTGGGTATACCCCATCTTTTTCTTTGAAGTCGTTTAACTCTTTCGACATGCCCGCCACTTGGGTCATGTCTTCCATTTTGAGGCCTTTGCCGGTTAAAACGGGACTGTTGTAAATCAAGGAAGCCGCCACCAAAGCGAGGATCACGTACAGGTGGGGGAGGGATTTTTTGAAATCAAATGACATGTAGGTAGGATTTAGCGGATTTCTTCGTAGTCAACATATTCTCCATCGTCGTCGTGGGAGCCTTTTTTCTTTGGCTCTCCCGTTACAAAAATGGAGCCCTCAGGTTTGCGGGGCTGTTGCTGTTGCTTCATTTGCTGCTGTTGCAGACTACTGAAGATGGTTTTAACGATGGTGGGTAAAAATAGCCTGAGTAGCAGCCTTACGAGCATTACTACCAAGATGAATATCAGGATAAATTTGAGCATGCCCCAAAATTAACTAATTAGATGCATTAGCGAGGCGCTAATTCAATCTGATTTGTGTATTTCCAACGAAGGCCTTGCTGGCATACACTTCAAAATTATAAATTCCCGGTTTTAACTTTACGTCTTCCATGATTAAGGAGATGCGATTTATTTTATCTGAACTGGGCGAGGCGCTTAAACTAAAGGAAGGCATGATGTCGACGGCGTTGCCTTTGAGGTAAATGGTAGCTTTTTGACTTTTCATAAGGTTATACACGGCGCCAGACTGATCGCTGAGCACCACATAAAAGTTTTCTTCGCGCAGCTTCATAAATTCTTTGCGGTCGATGGGCTCAAAGCTGAGTTCGAGATTTCGGGCTCTGCGGGCTTTGCTGGTTAGTTTTTTGCCTTTTAGGGCTTCAATTCTGAAAGCACGACCGATACCCTTTTGTGCGGGGGCGTTTTCAAATTCAGCACGCATGCGGTCTTGCTCCTCGGCCATCTCACTCATGCGGCCAATCATTTCGTTGTTGCGTTTGATGAGCAAATCGATGCTTTTACTCAGCAGCTGGACTTGTGACTCAATGTGACTGTGGTCGATTTTCAGATTGCTGAGATTCGATTTGAGATTACTGAGCTCCTTGGTATCCTTTTGCAAGTCACCTATGGTGAGGTCTTTTAATGTCAACTGCGTTGCAGCTTTGTCTAAATAATTGCTGAGTTGCTTGTTTGTAGCGTCAAGGGTGTTAAATTCCTTTTGAAGGAAGCTCAAATCTTTATCTGCCAAAAGCTTTTCAGAGAGTGTTCGCTCTTGTTCGAGTTTGGCAATATCGAGGTTTTGTCGAAGCTGCTCTTTGTTCAAAAAAAGCATGAAAAAACTGAGTATGCTGGTTACGGAAAGTACTACTGCCCCTGCTGCCAGTCCCGTAAATAATTTAGTGCGCTTCGAATATGTCATAATGGCCGTAAATACAAATATTTAAAGAAATAGCTAGCAATTTAGTGCTTAGGGATTAAAATAAGATTAAATCATTTTTGCAGTTGAACGGTGAAGGTGGTACCGCGCCCTTCTTTAGATTGAACTTTGATTTTGCCGTTGTGCAAACGGAGGATGCGCTCTACTAACGACAGGCCTATTCCGTGTCCGTTGATTTGTTGTGCATTGCTACTGCGAAAGAAAGGTTGAAATACCTGCTCCATCTCAGCTTCGGGAATACCGATGCCTTCATCGCGAACGGCAACCAAGATGCTGTGACCGTTGCCCTTGAGGTCTACAAAAACTTCCTTGCGGTGACTGAATTTGATGGCGTTCTCTATCAAATTGGTGAAAACGGTGCCTAATAACTGCTCGTTGCCTGGCACTTGTAGGTCTTCCGCCTGGGTTAAATCATCGTCTAAGGTAATGTGGATGACTGCCTTGGGTTGGCGTTTTTGGATGTCGGCTTGGCACTGCCACAAAACGTCTACCAAAGGAATGGGTTTAAAAAGGCGCGCAGCATATTCTGAATCGGCCTGTGCGAGCATAAGTAGGCGGTTGGCGATGCCGGTAAGGTTGCGGATGTCGTCGAGTACACTTTGTATTTTGTCGCGGTACTCTTGCTCGCTGCGGCTTTTGAGTAATACCACTTCGAGTTGACCTTGAATGGCAGTGAGTGGCGTGCGTAGTTCGTGCGAGGCGTTGGCAACAAAGTTGCGCTGCATGGCCAAACTGCCTTCGATGCGTTCGAGCATGCTGTTGAAGGTGGCAGTCAGGCTGCTCAGCTCGTCTTTAGAGCCGCTGTCGTTGAGCCGCTCATTGAGGTTTGTGAAGGTAATTTGATCCACTTGCCCAATAATACTTCTGATGGGTCGCAGTGCTTGTCCGGCATAAATCCAAGCTAAAATCATCAAAAAAAGCAAGCTAAAAATAAAAACAGCAATCAAAACCCGCCAGAGGTTGCGCAGCTGTTCAAAACCTACCAGGTCTTTGGCGGCACTCACTACAACTAATCGATTGTAACGGTCGGCAAACATCATGCCCGCAAGCTCGTAGTCGCCTTGCTCAAAACGCAACTCTCCAGCTACCCGCACTTTGTCTAGCATAGCAGTGGTAATGCGCATGCTACTGTCGACATCGCTGCTGTACAACAACTCATTTTTGAAATTGTACACAAAAAAACGCTCATCTGTGAGCGAGGCCACCCCCAGTTCGCGCAGTTCTTCGAGGCGCTCAGGCTCGAGGCCCTCGAGCTCCATGAGTAGCACAGTTTTGTTGAGTGCGCTGGCCTTGAGTTGTTCGTAGAAAGAGGATTTTCGGTAATCCGCAGAGTTAAGGTAGATGGCCAGCGATGAAAAAAGCTGTATGAAGGCCACAATGGCCACAAACTGATAGGTGAGCCGACTGCGTATTTGCATTAGGCATCAATCATGTAGCCCATTCCAATCATGGTTTGGATGAGCTTGGTATCGAAGTCCTTATCGATCTTTTTACGCAAAAAGTTTACGTAAACATCAACCACATTGGTGCCCGTATCGAAGTGGATGTCCCACACATCTCCTGCGATCTGCTGACGCGAAACTACCTTGCCTTTGTTGAGCATGAGGTATTCGAGCAGGGAATATTCTTTGGCAGTAAGGGTAATGGTTTGTCCAGCACGGATGGCCATTTTTTTGTCGGTATCTAATTCTAAATCGCCTACTACGAGTTTGTTGCCTTCCATGTCGGGATTGGCACGGCGTACCAAGGCTTTGATGCGCGCTACCAATTCGCTAAACTCGAAGGGCTTTACGAGGTAATCGTCGGCGCCCGAATCAAAGCCAGCTAGTTTATCTTCGCTCGTGCCCAAGGCCGTTAGCATCAGGATGGGCAAGCGGGGTTGTTTGGCGCGGAGGGCCTTACAGACTTCCAAGCCGCTCATGCCAGGTAAAAGAAGGTCGAGCACTAGAAAATCATAACGTTTTTCTTCTGCCATTTTTTTGCCAGTAAGACCATCAAAGGCCACATCAACCTGGTTGCCAAGCTCTTCGAGGCCTTGTTGGATGAAGGCTGCTACCTTCCGCTCATCTTCTACTACAAGTATTTTCATTTCTTAACGACTAAGGTACATCGATTTCCGCTTGTATAAGTCACGGAAATACGGGTCCTTCAAGTCTTTAATGAAACGAATGGCCTCGCCAGTCGACTTCATTTCAGGGCCCAATTCCTTGTTTACGTTCGGAAACTTCTCGAAAGAAAACACAGGTTCTTTGATTGCCCAACCTTCTAATCGTTTTTTAATGTCGAAATCTTTGAGTTTGTGGGTGCCAAGCATCACCTTGGTAGCGATATTAACAAAGGCTACATCGTAAGCTTTGGCCAAAAAAGGCACCGTACGCGACGCACGGGGGTTTGCCTCAATCACATATACCATGTCGTTTTTGATGGCAAACTGCACATTCATGAGCCCAGAAATATTTAAGGCATGTGCTAATTTTTTGGTGTACTCTTCCATTTGGGAAACAACCAGGGGCGACAAACCGAAGGGCGGCAGTACTGAATTCGAGTCGCCAGAGTGGATGCCCGCCGGCTCAATGTGTTCCATCACACCGCAGATCATCACGTCTTCGCCGTCACAGATACAATCGGTTTCTGCCTCCATGGCCCTGTCCAGGAAATGGTCGATGAGGATGCGGTTGCCTGGAATTTTCCGCAGCAAATCTACCACCGCATGCTCCAGCTCTTCTTCGTTGATCACGATGCTCATGCCTTGTCCACCAAGCACATAGCTCGGGCGCACCAAAACAGGGTAACCCACTTCACGCGCAATTTCGAGGGCTTCTTCGGCGGTTTCAGCCACCCCATACTTTGGATAAGGGATGTCGAGTTCTTTGAGCAAATCGCTAAAACGACCGCGGTCCTCCGCCAAATCCATATTGGTGAAATTGGTGCCGATAATTTTAACACCCGCGTTTTCTAGGTGCTCTGCTAATTTTAAGGCAGTTTGTCCGCCCAATTGTACAATCACGCCCTCCGGCTTTTCATGCTCTACAATGTCGAGCAAATGCTCCCAAAATACTGGCTCGAAATAGAGTTTGTCGGCCATGTTGAAGTCGGTGCTCACCGTTTCGGGATTACAATTAATCATGATGGCTTCGTAACCCACTTCGCGTGCGGCGAGCAAGCCATGTACGCAGCTGTAGTCGAATTCGATGCCTTGGCCAATGCGGTTGGGACCGCTGCCGAGCACGATGATTTTCTTTTTATCGGTACGAATAGATTCGTTTTCGGTATCGTAGGTGCTGTAGTAATAGGGGGTTTCGGCCTGAAATTCGGCGGCGCAGGTATCTACGAGCTTCCAAACACGGTTCAGGCCTAGCTCTTTGCGCTTGGCGCGTACATCGGCTTCGGAAGTGGTATCGCCTAAAACATGGGCGATTTGGGCATCGGCGAAACCGTTTTTCTTGAGTTCATCTAGCAAGCCTTTGGGCAAGCTGCTCAGGGTATAGCGGCGTAATTCAGCCTGTAAATCAACAATGTGTTGTATCTGACGCAAAAACCAGGGGTCGATGCGCGTAGCTTTTTGCACCGATTTAACAGGCACACCCAAAGCCAAGGCATCGTGCACGTGAAACAGCCTATCCCAGCTCGCAAACTCTAAACTGTGCATGAGTTTGTCGAGGTTTTTTTCCTCTTTGCCATCCGCACCTAAGCCTAAGCGATTGATTTCTAAACTCTGACAAGCCTTTTGGAGCGCTTCGTTGAAGCTGCGACCAATGCCCATCACTTCGCCCACCGATTTCATTTGGAAACCGAGGGTGCGGTCGGCACCTGGGAATTTGTCGAAGTTCCACTTCGGGATTTTAACAATCACATAGTCCAAAGTCGGCTCAAAATAAGCCGATGTGCTCATCGTAATTTGGTTCGGCAACTCATCGAGGTTATAACCGATGGCTAGTTTCGCCGCGATTTTAGCAATCGGATAGCCTGTGGCCTTCGAGGCAAGGGCAGAGGAACGTGAAACACGCGGGTTGATTTCGATCGCGATGAGTTGCTCGGTTTCAGGGTCCATCGCAAACTGCACATTACAACCTCCTGCAAAATTGCCAATGGCACGCATCATTTTGATCGATTGGTTGCGCATATCTTGGAAGGCAGCATCACTCAAGGTCATGGCCGGTGCCACCGTAATGCTATCACCAGTATGGATGCCCATCGGATCAAAATTTTCGATGGTACAAATGATGCAAACGTTGTCGTTGTTGTCGCGTAGCAACTCTAACTCGTATTCTTTCCAGCCCAAAACGGCTTTGTCGATCATTACTTCATGCGTAGGTGAGGCCGCCAAGCCACGCACCAAGGCCTTTTCGAAATCTTCTTTTTGGCGGATTACTGCGCCGCCTGAGCCGCCCAAGGTATAGGAAGGCCGAATAACCAACGGAAAACCAATTTCTTCAGCCGCTTCTTTGCCTTCAAGAAAGGAGTTCGCAGTTTTAGCTGGCGCTACCGCTACGCCGATTTGGCTCATCAGCTTGCGGAATTCTTCGCGGTTTTCAGTGGTTTCAATGGCAGCAATGTCTACCCCAATCATCCGCACTCCGTATTTCTCCCAAATCCCCAATTCATCTGCTTCTTTACAGAGGTTGAGCGCTGTTTGACCACCCATGGTAGGCAACACTGCGTCAATCTGACGTTCTTGTAAGATTTGTTCTATCGATTCAACCGTTAATGGCAACAGATACACATGGTCTGCTGTTACTTTGTCGGTCATGATGGTCGCCGGATTGGAGTTAATCAAGGCTACCTCTATCCCTTCTTCCTTGAGCGAACGCGCCGCTTGTGAACCGGAATAATCGAATTCGCAGGCCTGACCGATGACGATGGGGCCGCTGCCGACAATGAGTACTGATTTGATAGAATGATCCCTAGGCATGGAACGATAGATTATGTGAAAGTGCTGATTTCAAAATTGTGCAAAGATATGAAAAAAGGGCATGGAAGCGAAGATTTTTAATGCTTTTGGGGATGCACTTCTAGGCGTTGTAGCCAGTCGTGTGCCGCCACTAACTCGATGTTGCCCTGGTCGTAGCTCAGCCGGTCGTTTTGGTTGAAAGTAACGATTGTGCCAGTTTTGAAGCCAAAATAGGCCATGGCTTCGAGCAAGCCGTTCACCTCCCGCTCGAGGTTTTCAGGCGTTACTTCATAGCAAGCTTGTACCAATTGCTGGCATTGGCCGTGCTGCATCATCACAAAGGCGCATTCGTGCTTTTCGGAGAAGTAAAAGAGGTCCTGACTCAACCTCCGCAACGCTAAAAACACCAAGTTTTCGAGTTTTCGCCCAAGGTCCTCTTGCATAGAACCACTGTTGGCCTGCACGATGCCGGGGTCAACAACGTATATTTTTCGGGGATTAACCAGTTGCTTGCGGGCGGAGGGACTGTATTTAGGCAGGTAGAAGCACAAATAAGCGTCTTCGAGGTAGCTAAGATATTCGAGGAGCGTGGATTTTGATTTGAGGTCGATGAGGCTGAGCAATCGACTGGCGGTGAACAGCTTGCCTACATTGGAAAGCAAGTACCAGGCGAGGCGTTGCAAACTCTTTACGTCGCGCAGGGCGTAACGCACCGCGATGTCGCGTAGCAGTATGTCCTCGAGCAGGTGTTGCAATATTTCGTCGCGTTGGTATTTCACATATTCTGGAAAGCCGCCTTGATGGAGGTATTTGAGCAGGGTTTTTTCGCTAGCGACTTTCTTTTCAAAGGCTAGATACTCGCCAAACGAAAAGGGGAAGAGCTCGAAAGAGATGTGGCGGCCCGTGAGCTTGGTGCCGAGTTCTTTGCTCAACAAGGAGGCATTGGAGCCCGTGATGACCACGCGATAGCCCGTATCGAGCAGGTGCCGTATGTAGCGTTCCCAGTCTTCTACTACATGTATCTCATTTAAAAATAGCGTTTTGCAGCCCATTTCTGCTAATAGTTCATCCAGCCGACTGTAGTCGAATTTGTCGAAAGGATACAGCTTAGGGTCTTCAAAATTAAGGTAATAGCTGCCTTCACCGGTGCTGCTCAAAAGCTGGTGCAGGAGTGTACTTTTTCCACTTCGGCGCACACCGCTTACGATGAGCGCATGACTTTCGGGTAAAAAAAGCTGTTGATGAACGCGCCGCTCTAGTCCACTCGACTTCGTTTGAAGCTGTGAAAGCTGCGTTTTAAGCACGTTTTTGAGGGTGGATTTGAGCATTTTTAATCTTGTTTGTTACAAATGTACAAAAGTGTTTTTTAATAACAAACGAGATTGTTTTTTATAAACGAACATCTTTGTTTTTTAGTAACAAACAACTTTGTTCATTCAAAAAATGAAACCACCCATTGTCGATGAACCAAATACAACAGGTAAAGCATGCCTGGTAAAGATATTTTAACACAAAATGGCCTTCAGTTTCAATTAAAACCAGGACATTTGTACATTCTTTTTAATAGTCACCTTTTCTTTATTTCCGCGCATGCGCTACCTCCTTTTGCTTGTAGGGCTTTTGGCCACATCAAACAGTTTTGCTCAAAATTTTACCCTCAGCGGATACATCAAAGATGCCAAAACAGGTGAAGCCTTGATTGGCGCCGTTGTGGCGGTGAGTGGCGCACCCGCGAGAGGTACTGTTACCAATGTATATGGTTATTATGTACTCAGCTTGCCTGCGGGTACTTACGATTTTCAAGTGAGCTACCTGGGCTACACCATGCTCAAACAATCCTTGATCATGCGCGCTTCTCAAAAACTCAATATTGAATTAAAACCTGCACAACAGCAACTCAAAGAAGTACTTGTGACGGGCGAAGCAGATGATCAGCGCCTGCGCCAAAGTCAGATGGGCGTCGAAAAAATGAACATTGCCACAGTGAATAAATTACCCATTTTGTTTGGTGAGCGCGATGTACTTAAGTCGATGCAGCTTTTACCAGGGGTAAAGGCTGGTGGCGAGGGACAAAGCGGCTTTTCGGTCCGGGGCGGTAATCTCGACCAAAACCTCATTTTGCTCGACGATGCGCCAGTTTACAACGCCTCCCACCTGCTCGGCTTCTTTTCAACTTTTAACTCCGACGCCATCAAAGACCTCACTCTGCACAAAGGTACAGCACCCGCTAATTTTGGGGGAAGATTGGCTTCGGTGGTCGATGTGCGCATGAAAGAAGGCAACAACCAGAAGTACAACGTATCGGGCGGTTTAGGATTGATTGCCTCTCGCCTCAATGTGGAGGGTCCTATTCAAGAAGGACGCTCGTCCTTTTTATTGTCAGGCCGCCGTACCTATGCCGATGTATTTCTTCGCTTGAACGATGATTTTGCCAACAACTCTCTGTATTTCTACGATTTTAATGCCAAGCTGAATTATCGGCTTACCGACAAAGACCATATTTACCTTTCGGGCTATTTTGGCAGGGATGTGTTCAGTTTCGATGATCAATTTGGCATTAACTGGGGCAATGCTACCGGTACCTTGCGCTATACACGCCTCATCAGCGATAAATTATTTCTAAATAGCTCCCTCATTTACAGCAATTACGATTACAACATCGGTTTTTCGACCAGCGCGCTGGACATCAATATTAATTCGGGCATTGAGGACTGGAATATCAAGCAAGAGCTACAGTATTTTGCCAGCAATACGCAACAGTGGAAGGTAGGTTACAACGTCATTTACCACACGGTTACGCCGGGTTTGGTGAATGCCGAAAACACCGACATCAGCAGCTTACAGAAACGTGGCTTGGAGTCGGCTGCTTATGTAAGTCACGATTGGAAGCCTACGGAGCGGTTTAACATCACTTCAGGATTGCGGGTTAGTCATTTTGCAGCCCTCGGTGGTAGCAACTATTATACCCTCGATGCCAATCGCACCGTCATCGATACTTTCAATCCCGCCGGTGTGGCCGCACAATACGCCTTTCTCGAGCCCCGCATCGCCGTCAATTATAACCTCACTACCACGTCTAGTCTCAAAACCTCCTACACCCGCAATACCCAGCACATACATTTGGTTAGTAACGCCATTGCTTCTACCCCAACCGACCGCTGGTTGATGACAACCAACAATGTGGCACCTGAAATTGGGGATCAGTTTTCAATTGGCTACTTCCGTAATTTTAAGGAAAACACGTACGAGTTTAGCGTGGAAACCTATTATAAATGGATGCAAAACCAGCTGGATTATAAAGACGGTGCCAACGACCAAGCCACGGTTATTGACCCGGAGTTACTTTTTGGTGATGGCAGGGCCTATGGTTTAGAATGGCTGTTTCGAAAAAATAAAGGTCGGTTTACCGGTTGGTTGAGCTATACAATTTCGCGTTCCGAGCGCCGCATCGATGGTATTAATAAAGGTGCGTGGTATGCTGCGCGCCAAGATCGCACCCACGATGTAGCGGTTGTGGCGTTGTACGAGATTTCAGAGCGCTTTAATGTTTCTGCGGCATGGATTTATCAAACAGGCAATGCGGTGACCTTCCCAGCTGGTAAATACAACATTGCCGACCAAGTGGTTTGGCTTTACACCGAGCGCAATGGCTACCGCATGCCAGCATACCACCGCCTCGATTTAGGCGCCACCTATCAACTCAAGCCCAAACGAAAATACAGCAGCGAGCTCGCCTTTAGTCTGTATAACGCTTATGGTCGCCAAAACCCATTCCTCATTAATTTTGAACAAAGCGCTACCAATCCCAACCGCACTGTAGCCGTGCAAACGGCTCTTTTCCGTTGGGTACCTGCGGTGAGTTGGAATTTTAAATTTTAAGCGATGATGCAACGTCTCATTTTCAGTCTCTTGTTGCTTGGCAGTTTAACTGCCTGCGAGAAGGAAATCGATATCGACCTCAACAGTACCGACCCTAAATTGGTCATTGAAGCCTTACTAGACGATTCGGGCAAAGGCGCTTGGGTAAAGCTTACCCAAACTGTAAATTTTAGCGATACCATCGGCAATCCTGTGCAGTCTGGCGCCTTGGTGGTGCTGGTGCGGCTTTCGAACAGCAGTCGCGATACGCTCCAACAGCTCCCCGATAGTGCCTATATACTGCCGAATTATGTGCCTGTTTACGGGGAAGAATATGCCTTTGAAGTTACCCATCAAGGCAATTTTTACCGGGCTACCGCTCGCATGCCGCAACCTATTCCTATTGATTCGTTGGTGATTGATCCAAGTTTTGGGACAGGTGGACTGCCAGGTAACCGCGCTGATACCACGAACCAGCGGAATGCCTTATTGTATGCCTTTTACAATGACCCGCCAGCCGCTAGTAATTATTACCAAATACAGGCCTTTCAAAACGACACGGTGACCGATAACTTGTTTTTATACAATGATGAGGTAAACAGCGGGTTATTTCAGGTAAGTCCCGTTTTTGTGCAAACCTACATCAATGGCCGCATTCGGGTAGAGCTACACCACATTGACCAGGCGGTGTTCCGCTATCTTACCAACCTCAATACCAATATTGGCCAATCGAGCGCTTCGCCTGCCAACCCCATTTCTAATTTTAGCGGTGATGCTTTGGGCTACTTCAAGTTATACGCCAATACATCGGCAGAGTTCCAACTGGTGGAGCCACTTGGGCCGTAAAAGGGGACTTATTCAACGAACCCCTAGGTTGCTTTATCAATTTTTGTATTTGTAAGGCTATTTTGGTCACCGATGGCTGTTTTTTCCGAACAATCAAAAGCCATGCAATCAACTATCTTTGCGGCATGCAATACGACTTGGCTGTTGTTGGCGGCGGTGCCGCTGGATTTTTTGCTGCTGTAAATGCGGCCCGACTGCAGCCCGGTTTGCGGGTGGTGGTGCTGGAGCAGTCGAACCAGTTTTTGGCCAAAGTACGTATTTCGGGCGGCGGGCGCTGCAACGTTACCCACGCCTGTTTTGACCCTGCCGAGTTGGTTAAGTTTTACCCCCGAGGTGCGCGCGAGTTGCGGCAGCTTTTTGCACGGTTTAGCACGGGTGATACCGTGGCCTGGTTCGAAGACCGTGGCGTGAAGCTCAAAGCCGAAGCCGACGGTCGCATGTTTCCCGTGACCGATTCCAGCCAAACGATTATTGATTGTTTATTGCGTGAAGCGCAAAAGTTTGGCGTGGAGCTGCGGCTGCAGCACGATGTGGTGGCTTTGGCTGCTAAGGATTATGGCTGGCAGCTCGAGATGCGCAAGGCCGAACCCATCAAAACCAAAAAAGTGCTGCTGGCTACAGGTGGACATCCTAAATTGAGCGGGTATGATTGGCTGGCGGAGCTCGGACTTAAAATTGTGCCGCCTGTGCCCTCCTTGTTTACGTTTAACCTACCTAATGATCCGATACGAGAACTCATGGGCGTGAGTGTGCCCCAGGCCCGCATCCGTTTGCCGGAGCAAAAAAAGGAGCACAGTGGTCCGTTGCTCATTACCCATTGGGGACTCAGCGGCCCTGCCATCATCAAACTTTCGGCCCTCGTAGCCCGCGAGCTGCAAGCTTGTAATTATCATTTTCGGGTGCTGGTAAATTGGTTGCCTGATGAAGATGCTGAGGGTTTACGTGCCCTTTTCGAAGATTACCGGCAATATGCTGGCGCCGCCCAAATTGCCAATCGCTTTGAAGTAGCCTTGCCGCAACGCCTCAAGCTACACCTCCTGCAAATGGCCGGTATCCAGTCAGAGCAGCGCTGGAGCGAGGTCAATAACAAACAAATCAATCGGCTCATTGAGCTTTTGCTCAACCAGGAGTTCAAAGCCGCTGGCAAAACTACCTTTAAAGAAGAATTTGTGACCTCGGGCGGGGTGGCGCGCGATCAAATCGACTTCCGCACCATGGAGTGCAAGTCCTTGCCCGGCCTCTACATCGCTGGCGAGCTGCTCGACATCGACGCGCTTACGGGTGGTTTCAACTTTCAAGCTGCTTGGAGTGCAGGTTTTGCGGTGGCAAAGGCCATGGTGGTGCAGCCAGCTGCTTCCTAATGTTGAGGGAGGTCTCATACGAGATAATTGGGCCGATTCGAAACATTTTGCCTGCATAAAGAGTTATGTATGCTTAAAACCACGCATATGTTCCTCACCCTTATAATCACCCTCAGCACCATGCTCACACCTCCTGCCAAGCCAGTGCATAGCTACAGCTTTAAGAGCATTGATGGTAAAACCATTCAACTGGCCGATTTTAAAGGCAAGAAAATTTTGTTCGTAAACACCGCTTCTGAATGTGGCTACACCCCACAATACAAGCAACTTGAAGAACTCCACAAGAAGCATGGCAAAAAGTTGGTCATCATTGGCTTTCCTTGCAATGACTTTGGCGGACAAGAACCCGGCACCGAAAAAGAAATCGCTGCTTTCTGCGAAAAAAACTACGGCGTAACCTTTATGATGGCCGAAAAAATTACCGTGAAGGGCGACAAAACCCATCCCATCTACAAATGGCTCACCCAAAAAGAGCTTAATGGCTTAAAAGACAGCCAAGTGCGCTGGAACTTCCACAAGTTTTTGGTCGATGAAAACGGAAACCTCATCGATAGCTATCCAAGTTCGGTAGGTCCCATGAGCCAGGAGATCCTCTCCAAGCTCTAAACCACCTAACAATCAAAACCATCCCTCGAAGCCATTCGGGGGATTTTTTTTGACTTTCAAAGAAGCAGTAAAGTACTATCGAATGGCAGCAGAACAGGTACCGTACCGCGTCATTTTAGGGGTATAATTTTACGCTTTGCGACCATTATATGCGGTTTAAACCTATTCCAAGTGGTTCTTTTTTGGATGCTGAGCTCAACAAATGATCGCTATAAAATCCCTATCTTTGTGCAATTTTTTGCCTCATGTGGACTTTTATTGCCCGTTTTATACTTCGTAACCGCGCCGCGCTTTTAGTGGTGCTGGCGTTCGCCACGGCCTTCATGGGCTGGCAGGCGTCGCAGGTGCGGATGTCGTACGACGGCAACCGACTGATACCCGACAGTGATCCTGATTTGCTTATTTATAAAGAGTTTCAAAAGACTTTTGGCATCGACGGCAATGTAATGGTGGTGGGCGTACAAACCCGCGATTTGTTTGAACTGGAGTTTTTTAATGAATGGTGCAAGGTTACCGAGCGCCTCTCCAAATTGCCCAATACCCAAGGCGTGGTGAGCATTGCCAACCTGCCTTATCTCACTAAAAACCAGCAAGAGCGAAAGTTTGATTTTCGACCCATTGTAACTGAATTGCCGCAGAACGCCGACGATTTAGCAGCCATCAAACAAAGGCTCATCGACAATAAAGTGTACGATGGTGTGCTGCTCAACGCCGAAACCAACACCACCCTGTTGGCCATCACTTTTAGCGAAGAGGTACTCAACAGTGCCAAACGTGTGGAAGCGGTAGATGAGGTAGTGCGGATCATGGATGCCTTCGCTGTAAGCAACGAAGTAGAAGTACATTATTCGGGTTTGCCGTACGTACGCACCATTTTTGCCACCAAAGTAGCCCTCGAACTCAAGCTATTCAGTCTGCTAGCCGTTTTGGTAACCGCCCTTGTGCTGTTCCTGTTTTTCCGCTCTTTTTACGCCGTGTTTTTCCCCATTTTGGTGGTGGTAATTGGGGCGGTATGGGCCATGGGGCTTATTCATTTGTTCGGATTTAAGATTACCATTTTAAGCGGCCTCATTCCTGCGCTGATTGTAGTGATTGGGGTGCCCAATTGTGTGTATTTGCTAAATAAGTACCACGACGAGTTCCGCAAGCACGGAAACAAAATAAAATCGCTGAGCCGCATTATCGAGCGCATTGGCATCGCAACGCTCATTACCAATGCCACCACAGCCATTGGTTTTGGGGTGTTTTACTTTACCGATAGTGCTATTTTGCAGGAATTTGGCTTGGTGGTTTCTTTGAGCATCATGCTCGTGTTTGTGGTAAGCATCATCCTCATTCCTGCCGTCTTTACCTATTTGCCTAGTCCTGCCGAGCAGCAGCTTCGTCACCTCGACAACAACAATGTAAAGGGCATCCTACGCATACTTGAAAACATTGTTTTTAATCACCGCAACAAGGTGTACTGGGTAACGGTTGTGTTGGCTGTGATTGCCATGGTTGGTGCCCTGCGCTTACATGCGCTGAGCTTTATTGTAGATGATTTTCCGAAAGAAGATAAGGTATACAGCGACCTTAAATTTTTTGAGGAGCACTTTATTGGTGTCATGCCCTTCGAGATTTTGATTGATACCGGTCGCAAAGGTGGTGCTCAATCTAACGCCCAGCTTCAAAAAGCGGACGAGGTGCAGCAACTTTTTATAAACCGACCTGAGTTTGCACAACCGCTTTCCTTGGTACAATTGGCCAAGGCGGCCAATCAAGCTTATTTCAACGATAAACCGTCGTATTTCCGCCTCCCGAACAGTCAAGAACGCAATTTTGTGTTGCCTTTCTTGTTGCGTTCACGGGGAGAAAACGAGGCTGCGCTGAACCGACTTACAGACTCAAGTCGCCAAATCATCCGCATCTCTTTAAACATGTCTGACATTGGCACCGTAGCCATGCGTCGTTTGATTAACGACATCAAGCCGCGGGTGGATTCGATTTTTGAAGACACCAACAACAAAGTAAGTTACACAGGTACAAGTCTCATTTTCCTCAAAGGCAACCAATACCTCATCAATTCCTTGGTTAGTAGCTTGGTCTTAGCCTTTGCCATCATCAGCGTCATCATGTCGCTGCTGTTCCGCTCTTGGAAGGTGATCATCATCAGCATCGTCCCCAATTTATTTCCGCTCATCGTTACTGCCGGTGCCATGGGCTACCTCGGCGTGGCGCTCAAACCCAGCACGGTGCTCATTTTCAGCATCGCGTTTGGCATTGCGGTCGACGATAGCATCCATTTTCTTACCAAATACCGCCAAGAGCTGCAGCGACACAACTGGGATATCCCAAAAACTGTTCTTATGACTTTGCGGGAAACTGGGGCTAGCATGATTTATACCTCCATCATCCTCTTTTTTGGCTTCATCATTTTTGGAGCGTCCAATTTTAGAGGCACGGTGGCTTTGGGTGTGATGACCAGCACTACGTTACTTGTGGCCATGCTCAGCAACTTATTGCTGCTGCCGGCACTCATTTTATCCTTCGACCGGCGCGACAAAATGCGCCAACATAAACGCGACGAAGCCGTTAAGCTTACCTCATGAAATATCCTGAATACAAGCAACTTGATCTCACCGCCGTAAACCGCGATATTGCCGCTTGGTGGAAGCAGCAGCACATTTTTGAGCGCAGCATCAGCGAACGGGAGGGTGCGCCTACTTTCGTGTTTTACGAGGGGCCACCATCGGCCAACGGCATTCCTGGCATCCACCACGTGATGGCCAGGGCGATTAAAGATATTTTTTGTCGCTTTCAAACCATGCAAGGCAAGCAAGTGAAGCGCAAAAGCGGCTGGGACACGCACGGCTTGCCCATCGAGTTGCAGGTAGAGAAGAAGTTAGGCATCACCAAAGACGACATCGGCAAAAGCATCTCTGTAGAAGAGTACAACCGCCTTTGCAGACAGGATGTGATGGAATTTACTGGTTTGTGGGAGGATTTGACCGAAAAAATGGGCTACTGGGTCGATTTGAAAGACCCCTATGTGACCTACGAAAACAAATACATCGAAAGTGTATGGTGGTTGCTCAAGCAGTTGTTCGACAAAGGATTGCTGTATAAAGGCTTTTCGATCCAGCCCTTTTCACCTGCGGCGGGTACGGGCTTAAGCTCACATGAGCTGAACCAGCCGGGCACCTACCGCGATGTAAAGGATACCAGTGCGGTGGCGCAGTTTAAGGCTGACGAAAATTCAAAGTTGAAGATTCAAAGTTTGGTAGGCGCAGAGCTTGACAGCGAGCTGTTTTTCTTGGCATGGACCACCACACCTTGGACATTGCCTTCGAACACGGCTTTGGCGGTGGGAGAGAAGATTGTATATGCGGTGGTTCGCAGTTTTAATCCCTACACCAACCTGCCTGTAACCCTCATTTTGGCGGAGCCTCTATTGGGAAAATACTTTAAACCCGAACAGGCCGAGTTGCCGATGGCGGGTTATGAGGCAGGACAGAAGCAAATTCCCTATCAAATTTTAGGTAAAGTGAAAGGCGCCGATCTGGCCGGTCTCCGCTACGAGCAGCTCCTGCCTTATGCGCAGCCCGAAGATGGCGATGCTTTTAGGGTGATTACCGGTGATTTTGTAACCACTGAAGATGGTACAGGCATCGTGCACATTGCGCCGAGTTTTGGAGCCGACGACTTTAGGGTGGCCAAACAAAACGGCATTGGCAGCTTAACGCTGGTTGATCGCCGCGGTCGCTTTGTAGAAAGCATGGCCGACGAAACCTTTCCCTTGGCTGGGATGCCTGTGAAAGAAGCCTATCTCAACGAAGCAGAAAAGGCCGAAATCCTTGTCCTTCAGCAAGAAAAACTCAAAAACATCATCCCCAACCTCAGCAAATACCTGAGCGTGGATGAACTCATAACGCTCAAGCTCAAGCTCGAAAACCGGGCCTTCAAAATCGAAAAATACGAGCACAGCTACCCCCATTGCTGGCGCACCGACAAGCCGATTTTATACTACCCGCTCGACAGCTGGTTTATCCGCACCACCGCCTACAAGGCGCGCATGGTGGAGCTTAACAAAACCATCAACTGGAAACCAGAAAGCACGGGAACTGGCCGTTTTGGTAATTGGTTAGAGAATTTGGTAGATTGGAACCTCAGTCGTTCGCGCTACTGGGGCACACCGCTGCCGATTTGGCGCACCGATGATGGTGCCCACAGCAAATGCATTGGGTCGATGGCAGAGCTGGCAGCGGAAATGGACAAAGCCCGAGCAGCTGGTTTTGCCAATCCCGCCGAAATCACCGACTTACACCGGCCGCAGGTAGATGAGGTGGTGCTCGTGGCCTACAATGGCGCACCCATGTACCGCGAAACCGACCTCATCGACGTATGGTTCGACTCTGGCGCCATGCCGTACGCGCAGTGGCACTATCCGTTCGACAATCCTGAGCTCATTCAAAGAGGTGCTGCTTTTCCCGCCGATTTTATAGCCGAGGGAGTTGACCAAACCCGTGGTTGGTTTTTCACCCTTCACGCCATTGCGGTGATGCTGTTTGACTCGGTGGCCTTTAAGAATGTGGTAAGCAATGGCTTGGTGCTCGATAAGGAAGGCAACAAAATGTCGAAACGTCTCGGCAATACCGTTGATCCGTTCATCACCATTGATCAATATGGAGCCGATGCTACCCGTTGGTACATGGTGAGTAATTCGCAGCCTTGGGACAACCTCAAATTCGATCTGGAAGGCGTAAAAGAAGTACAGCGCAAGTTTTTCGGCACACTGCACAACACCTATGGTTTCTTTTCTTTGTATGCCAATATCGATGGTTTTGACTACAGCAGTAAGGAAATACCACTTGTTGAGCGCCCTGAAATCGACCGCTGGGTTATGTCGTTGCTCAACAGCCTCATCCAAACCGTGGAGGAATCCTATGCCACCTACGAACCTACCCGCGCTGCGCGGGCTATCCAAGAATTTGTGGATGAGCACCTCAGCAATTGGTATGTGCGCTTGTGCCGCCGCCGTTTTTGGAAGAGCGACGACAGCGCCGATAAACAAGCAGCCTATCAAACGCTGTACCGCTGTTTGGAGGTAATTAGTCAATTGATGGCTCCAGTAGCGCCATTTTATGCCGAGCGTTTGTACCGCGATCTTAATGGCATCACCCAGCGTAATGTTGCCGAATCGGTGCACTTGGCTTTGTTTCCGAAGGCCGATGCTGCTCAGATAGACAAAGCGCTGGAAGCCCGCATGCAGCTGGCGCAAGACATCTGTTCGATGGTGTTGTCGCTACGCAAAAAAGAAAACATCAAAGTGCGTCAGCCGTTGCAGCGCATCATGATTCCAGTACTGGACCCGGTGCAACAGCAGCACATTGAGCAGGTGGCGGAGCTTATCCAAAGCGAGGTAAATGTGAAGGCCATTGAGTTCTTAACCGATGCAACGGGTGTTGTTACCAAAAAAATAAAGCCCAACTTCAAAAATTTAGGGCCGCGCTACCCCAAGCAAATGAAGGACATTGCTGTTCTTTTAGGCGCCTTTACACAGCAGCAAATCACTGAATTTGAGCGTAATGAGGGCATATCTATCGATATAGCAGGTGAAATATGCACGTTAACCCGCGAAGATGTGGACATTCTCTCGGAAGACATACCAGGCTGGTTGGTTGCCTCCGCGGGTAAATTAACTGTGGCGCTCGACATATTGGTAACCGAGGCGCTCAAAAACGAAGGCATTGCGCGAGAATTGGTGAACCGAATTCAGAAACTCCGCAAGGACAGCAATTTTGAAGTGACTGATAAAATTGTGGTATTACTTGAAGATGATGAATATGTGAAGCTCGCTGTAAGTCAATATAAAGCGTATATTTGCAGCGAAATTTTGGCTACGGATCTGGAACTGGTAAAAACCTTTGATACAGCTCCGCAGGAAATTGAAATAGATGAGCGTCCGTTTAAAATTGTAGTAAAACGATAAGGTCATGGATAACAAAGTTGAAAAAAACCGCTACAGCGACGAAGAACTCCAGCAGTTCAAGCAGCTGATACTCGATAAGCTGGATGCAGCTCGCAACGAGTTTAAATACTACCAGGACCAGCTTTTGCATGCCAATGTGAATGGTACAGAAGACACTTCTAACAGCTATGTAACGCTGGAAGAGGGTTCTGTTACCATGGACAAAGAGCACTACAGCCAGTTGGCATCTCGCCAGCGCAAATTCATCGATCACCTGGAGAATGCACTCATTCGCATCGAAAACAAAACGTACGGCATCTGCCGTGAAACGGGCAAATTAATACCAAAAGAGCGCTTGATGGCTGTGCCGCACGCTACTTTGTCGATGGAAGCCAAGCTCAAGCAATAATAGCAGCTGTTTGAAGAAGTCACTGATACCTGCATTGGTAATTGGCCTGGTTCTGCTTGTAGACCAGGCTTCTAAGCTTTTGGTAAAAACCCAAATGTTCCTAGGCGAGCATTTTAACGTGCTTGGCAAATATTTCCAGATCTATTTTATCGAAAACAACGGCATGGCCTTTGGCTACGAGTTTGCCGGTGATTATGGCAAGCTGTTGCTCACCCTGTTTCGCATTGCGGCTGTGGTTTTTTTAGCAGTCATGCTTTACCGCATGGTCCAAAAGCCAGATACCCGCTCGGGTGCACTTGTATCACTTTCCCTCATTTTGGCCGGGGCGTTGGGCAACATCCTCGACTCGGTATTTTATGGCGTATTGTTTGGCTACGAGCGTATTTTCTACGGTCGCGTGGTAGATATGCTGTATTTTCCGATGTGGGAAGGCTATTTACCTGATTGGGTGCCGTTTAAAGGGGGCGACTACTTTATCTTTTTTAGACCCGTGTTTAACATCGCGGATATGGCTATTTCTACGGGCGTAGGCATGTTGTTGGTGTGGCAAAACAGGTATTTTCCCACTGAAAAAAAAGAAGCAAGCACGGATGTGGTGAATGAAGCTGAAAAAGAATAATCAGCGCGAAAAAAACTGACCTATTTTACGTACAGGTTTCAACCACAATGTAAAAAAGTAAGGACTCAGCCCGTTAACTTTCCAGGCTTTTCGATCCATTTTATTAGCAGCCAAACGGTTGCCAAAACTGGCATTGCTTATACCTCCCGCGCGCATGTGGATGATGGTATCGGGTAAATACACGGGTTTTACTTCATGCTTGTGTATAAAACGCAGCATGAGTTCATAATCAGCGGCACTTTTGAGGTCGAGTCGGAAGGTGCCAAATTGTTGATACAAGCTTTTATGAACAAAAAAGGTAGGGTGTGGGGGCATCCATCCCCATAAAAAAGAGTTACGCTTATAAGAGCCCGAATGCCATTTACGCAAAGTTTTATGGACACTTTGTGCATCTACATAATCTAAATCGGCATACAAAGCCAAAGCATTGTTTTTATCTAAAGTGCGCATTACCTCACTAAGCACTTCGTTGTGCGCATAAAAATCGTCTGCATTCAAAATCCCAATGTAGTCACCTTCGCACCAGTTAATGCCTTTGTTCATGGCATCGTACAGCCCCTTGTCTGGCGCACTTTTCCAGCGGATGCGCTTTTCAGGATGTTGCGCTGCAAATTGTACGATGAGCTCCACGGTCCCGTCGGTAGAGCCACCATCCACCAAAACATGCTCGTAATCGAGATAGTTTTGCTGGGCTACCGACCGCAAAGTATCACCTATGGTTGTTACGCTGTTGTAACAAACGGTAATGATGCTCAATCGGGGAGAAGTCATATCAACGAAATAAGGTGGTAAAGAGCTGCCAAACCAATCGAATGCGAAGCAACAGTTGCTGCCTCAAATTTAAACGACTGGCACTAGATGCGGTGCTTGCATTTTTGTCGTGACGTCGGTAATACAACAAATTATCGTCTATAAAGACAGTGCTGTGCCACATGTCTGCCACCAAACCAATCCAAATATCGTGCATGCCAATGGGGCGTGGAAAGGGCAGGGCTTTTTTTAGCACCTCAGCTTTAAAGGCCATGCAGCAGCCTAAATAGCTGTTTCTAACGATGTTGTTTAGAAATCCGGCTTTTGACCCATGGGATTTATAAAAGGAAGGCTGCAGGGGTTGTAGGTTTTGGTCTACTACCTCGCAATCGTGCACTACCAAACTGCTGCCCTTAAGTGCTTTTAGTATCTGAGCAACTTTATGAGGCTTCCAAACGTCGTCTTGGTCTGATAGCATGATATAAATACCGCTTGCAGCTTCTAAGGCGCGTTCAAGGTTGTAACTCGGATGCTTTGATTTTGTGCCTGAAATCACACGGATGCGGTCGTCGTTGAATTCAGCAATGATGGCCAAGGTATTGTCTGTGGAGCCATCGTCAGAAATGATCACCTCATCACTTTCGTCGAGTTGTATCAAAATGGAGTCTAGCTGCTCCTTCAAAAATTTACCCCCGTTATACACAGGCATGCACACACTGATTCTCTTCATTTTTGCACCTCTTTAGGGGGGATTTGAAGACAAATTAGAGCAATAGCTAACATGCCTAAGCCCATAGGACTGTTGATAAAAGGATTGGTAAGTGAAATCGCAAACATAAAGGCAGCAGAGATAAAGAACGCAAATGTTTCGTCTTTATAGTTAATCTGCTTGAAATCTCGTCCAATTCGTATATAAAACCGCTTCCAAAGCGATGCAAAGAGCCATGCCCAAATACTCAAGCCAAGTATGCCTTGTTTGTGAAAAATTTCGAGGTACGATATTTCCATGTGAATGGGCCGCGATGGAATGCCCATGCCGAAGCCATTGCCAATGAGTATTGATTTGGGAGACAGGTTGTTTTCTACTTCGCCTATTTGAATGATGCGGTCTATGATGGAAGATTCACGTGCCTCAAAACCTTGCGTGAACTTACTGGCCATGGCGCGTTGCCAAGGCTTGAGGTCTTTTGCTTGGTATCGCTTCACATGCTTTTCTTGAAAGTGCATGAGTTCAGGGAAATTTTGCTGCTCAACTTGCTGCACATATACTCCTAGCGAATACAAACTTGTTAACATGAGCACGATGGCCAGCCAACTGATGGTGTTTTTTGAGTCAAAAAAGACTGTATAAACAAGGTGAATACCGAAAACCAGGAGCCAAAAACCTCTTGTGAAAGTTAATAGGATGGCTAAATAAATTATAATCACCCAAAAGTACTTGCGAGGAGTTTTTTCTTGTAGCCAAAAAAAGATGCCAATAGGCAGGAAAATGAAGCCTTTGTAAAAGAACCCTAGGCTCCCTCTAAAGCTCAGTTCTTCCGTAGGCAAGGCAAGCATGTAAAAGGAGAAGCCATGAAACACTTCAAATCGCCACAACAATAGTAACGATAAATAGCCCACAGCTAAAAAAGCAGCACTCCACTTCAGACAAGTGCGTACCAAGGCTACTTCGCGCGCACCAACAATGGCCATGCCATAGAAAAGCAAATTAAACCAATACAAGAGGGGTTTGATGTCAGTTAAAACAAGCTTCACCGGTGCTCCAGAGAGGAAACCATTGAGGGCAGAAATGCTGGTGACTCCAAAAAACAGCCCTATGAAGAGGTAAATTTCCTTCTGTGGCTTGTAATTATTACGCAGTATATCCCACCAAACTACCGCTTGGGTGATGCCAAAAAGCCACATGCGTAAGCTCAACGGCCCTAGGGTTAAAAAACGACCACCACCTCCCACAAATAGCTCTGTGAGGCTGACAATTAGTAAAATTGTCCGCCAGTTGTATGTACTCCGTTCGTTCAATATGTGCTTGATGCCCGCGAAAATACCCAAAAAAATGTAAGACTTTGATATCGTACGCCTAATACAAAGGCACGCCAAAGCATCCAACTCAAAATCGACCAGCGTGGACCGCCAGTGCGGATGAAGGCCCAGCCATCGCGACAATACACAGTGTATCGGGCTAAACGCTGTTCAAAGGTGGCGCTTTCCACTCCCGATAAGCGGTGTTCTCAGGTAGTCGGTACCAAAACGGCCGTTGGAAAGGACTTGCGAAAAAAATAGGTGAATGCTAAATCACTGAAATCCAAGGTTACTGCTGCCCGGTGGCCACCCGCTTGGGTGTAGGCCGATAACCTAAGGAGCATGCCAGCGTTAATGGGCGCGAATTCAGTTAAAGCATACAATTCGGGCGGCGCGTTTTCTGCAACCCAAGTACGCCCCCACCGCAAAGGAGCCGGTGATATTACTTTTGCCTCGTGGTAAATTAAGGGTGTAAAAAGCGGCGTGTCGGGATGCTTTTGAACGGCTTCTTGATAGGCCTCGAACCAATCAGCCGCAAAATCACTGTCTTGGTCTAGTAACAGCAACCACGTTGCTCCTAAGTCCGCTGCAACCGCCGCCGCACGTAAATACGCAGCACTTACACCTGGGTTTTCGGGGTGATGTTCGTAGTGGATGTTGGTGGGGAGGTTGTTGGTGGCAGCTGGACTGTTGTCATACACCAGCCAATGCATGCTGCTGCCAGCTGCGGTGGCATGCAGCGATTGCCAAGTGCGGCTCTGCTGTGGTGCTTGCCCATAACTAACTAAAACAGCTAGCAATTTTTGAGGAGATATGGTATTTATAAGCCCAGCCATGCCCGCAATTTCCAGAAAAAATACCGCATTCCTTGTCTTTCGGCAAGTGGGTCCTGCAAAAGATGTTGCGCGGCTTTGTAGTTTTTGGCGAGCACCAATTGACTGGCTTGTCCTACTAAATGCCGCCCCAAATAATCGTACACTGCCTCCAATTGGGGATGCTGAAGCGCTGCCGCTTGTTGGGCAATGCGCTTTACAAAAGGCCAAGCTTGGGTTTGCACCTCACTTCGCGTGGCCATATTTAAGGCGTCTTGGTGATAATAGGCGCATACTTTTTTGTCAAATGCTACTGGATACTGCAAAGCAATGCGCGCCCACAGGTCTTGATCTTCGCCTATACGCTCTCCCACCGCAAAGCCACCCATACTTTGGCATACCTTTGCATCAATGGCAACTGAGGAAGCCGTTGCAACCATATCACCTTTGGTTACTAATTCGAAATAATTGGGCAGATAGCCTCTTGAGAAGTTTTTGGGGAGCGGCTGCTGCGGCGCTTTAAGTCGGTTTTCCCATTTAAAAGCATAGCCGATAGCATACCAACCTGCCTCGGGAAAATCGTTTATGAGGGCTTGAAGTGTGGTTAAAAAATCGGGTTCCCAGCTATCATCGGCATCTAAAAACACCATAAAATCGCCCTGGGCTGCGTTTATGCCAGCATTGCGTGCCTGCGACACACCACGTTCATTTATTTGCAGCAAACGTACTGGGGCACCAAAAGCGGTTGCAAGCGCAGGTCCCGTGTCGGTGCTGCCATTATCCACTACTAAAATCTCAAAAGCGACTGTCTTTTGGGCTGCTACACTTTCCAAGGTACGCAGGAGGGTAGCTTCTTTATTGTAAAGCGGAATGATTACCGAAAATCGGATGGTGTTATACATACCACATTTTACTTGCTGCTTCTCGGTAATAGTTTTTACCAGGTTGAAAGGAGCGCGAAAAATAGAAAAAGCTTAGCAAAAAACGGCAATACAAGCTGGCCATACGTCCATAAAGCTTTCGGTAATAATACACCCTGCTTTTTTCAAAAAGTAATATTTTGGTGAGGCTCACTTTGTGATCGCTCGTGCCTACGTGGTGCATGATTTGAGGCCCTTGTAGTAGCACCCGCAACAACCCATGCTGCCGCATTCTAAACTGCCATTCTGTTTCTTCGTAAAAGAGAAAAAATACGGGATCAAAGCCACCCAACTGCTCATAAGTGCTGCGTGGTAAAAAAAGATCAGCACCTGATACGTAATCAACCATGCTGTAATGCGCTTGCTGGCGCAGTTGCAGCTCATACGGAAAGAAATTTGCTGGTAACATATCTAACGTGAGGCGAATCAAATCAGGGAAATTTCCGGCACTTACTTCGGGCTGGAGGTTTTGACTGACTAGTGGAAAGCCAAGAACGCCTACGCCGCTACTGTGCTCGCTTTCAAAAAACGACAAGCCAGCGCCCATGGCATCACCTAGCAGCTCCGTGTCAGGATTCAGCAAAAAAAAGTAGTCACCCCTAGCCTGAGCCATTCCTAAGTTATTGGCGCGGCCAAAGCCCAAGTTTCCGCCGGCTTCAATCAATTTCACCCATGGAAATTCTGTACGTAACCAGTGTACGGTATCATCTTCGGAGGCATTATCCACCACGATCACCTCATCGCGAGCTGCTTGTAGGTAAATCGACAGTTTTTGCAAACAACTTCGCAAATATGCCGAGCAGTTGTACGAAACAATGATAACACTTACGCGATTACTCATAACTGTGCTACAATGCCATATTGCATGGGTAAAAAATCACGGGTATAACCGAAGGTCACAGCCGTCATCATCCGCCATTTGAAGCTATCGATGGCATTCAAAGGCGCGCAAGTCTGTACCCGATAGCCACAGTCTTCAAACATTTTGACAATGCTTTTTTTGGTGAAGAAGCGCATGTGCGTGCGGTCAAGGATGCCCGATTCGGTGTATACCCAGTCTTTGCTTTTAAAAAGCAAGAGGATGTTTTCAGCGAACAAAAAATTGGGAATGCTGGCGTATACCCGTGCGCCAGGAGCTAAAAAGGGCTGAATGTCGCGTAAAGTTTGCCAAGGATCAACCATGTGTTCGAGTACGTCGTTAAAAAAAACGGCATCAAAATAGCCTCTGGGGAGCTGTGAACCCACGGCTTCAAAAGTACCGTGGAGTACTTGATGCATGGTCTTGCGTGCTTCAACGGCTGCCCGCTCATCCATTTCGATGCCCCACGCTTCAGTCCCAAATTGCTGCAACAAAGCGGTAGCAAAGCGACCTTCACCGCAGCCAACATCTAACAAGCGTTTAGGCGCATGTTGTACCAGGGCCATTACCTCTTCGCGGTTGTGTGTGTAATAGGTTGTATTCATAAGGGTAGGGTGGATTTCCAAATACGTAACTCAGGGTGCCGCACCTCAGTGCCCCAAATTAACCCCAAAGCTATAACAAGCTCTGCAACTAATAACGATATACCCGTGCCAATTTCTTGTAAGCTGGGCGCGAGTGCTATATTTAAAAGCACACCAGTGGCGGCCGCGATGACCATTACCCGAGCATACCATTTTTGGCGGTTTGAAGCAAGAAGCATTTGGTAGGAAGGCATGTTGAAGGCGATCAAAACCGGCAAAGGAAGGAGGATGTAAAGCAGTCGAAGCACGGCGGTATCGGCATTTCCAGTGATGATTTCGACCAACTGCGGGGCCAATGCATAAAGTATAAGCACTGCTGAAACAACGCCAAACAGCAACATTGCCAATATTTTCCGAAGAAACTGTCTGATTTGTAACAACCCCTGAGCAGCCAATTGGCTTACTTTAGGGTAAATGACCGAAAACAAGGTGCTTAGGCCGAGCCGGAAAACGAGCAATACTTTTTCAACCGCCGCAAACACACCCATATTGCGGTCACCCGTAAAAAATCCCAAAATTACCAAGGCGCTATTGGTGTAGATGGCTACGCTCAAACTGCTTACAAAAACCGGCCATCCGCTTGTTAAGCTGTGCCAAATAGCGGTCCAGCTAGGTACAGTGAATTGCAGTCGATAGCGTTGTAGCACAAAAAAAAAGCCCATTGCAGCAGTCAAAAAATGACTGCCTACATAAAAAAGAATCAAAAGCCAAAGCTGATCTGCCGCGCGAACGAACATAAAGACGAGTAATACATACAAGGCTTTGTTGAAAAAGCTGAGCCAAGCCAAGGTGCGAAAGGCTTGAACGCCTTGTAAAAACCAAGTGGGGAGCAGCATGTTGGCAGGCACCATCAAAAACACCAATACCCAAAGATCAAAGCTGATTTTTCGGTCTGGCAACAAGCTGTACAAAAGCAGCAGTGCCAAAAAAGCAGGAATCAGCAACAATACTTGGGTTACCCACTTTACACTAAACATATGCGAAAGCGCTGCAGGATCGTTTTGCTTCATGGCCACATCTCGGGTGCCAGTAAGCGTTAACCCATAATCTACCAAAACCACCAAAAAGCCTGCAACAGCTAATAAATAATTGAAGACACCAAAAACCTCAAGCCCCATTACCCGGATAAGGTAGGGTATGGTAAAAAGCGGCATCAACACATTCAAAGCTTGCACGGCCGACATGGAGAAAAAATGACCAATTAACGGACTTTGAAATATGCGTAGGGAGTTTTTCAGATAATTGGTATTTTGCATGTAAACTTAGTATAATATCCTGCGTTTTGGAAACCACCCTCCTGGTAATCGCTTTTGTATTGGCCACAGCAGGTCTTTTAGGTAGTTTTTTGCCGATTTTGCCAGGACCGCCACTTGCGTTCTTAGGGTTGGCGGTGCTTTGGTTTACCGAACAATACCAACCGAGTGCTGAGCTGTTGGGCATGCACCTTTTTGCGGCCACAGGCATTACTTTGCTCGATTATTATGTGCCCATTTACGGCACTAAGCGTTTTGGCGGCACACCGGCAGGGACAAGAGGGGCAACGGTGGGCTTGGTAATCGGGCTTTTTTTAGGGCCTTTGGGGATTATCGCTGGGCCATTTGTGGGTGCGTTGCTCGCCGAAATAATGGCAGGAACCCCTTCAAACCGTGCTTTTAAGTCTGCACTGGGTGCTTTCATGGGATTTGTTGCTGGGGTATTTATGAAACTTGCCTATGCAGTTGTAGTGTTTTACCATATTTTTCAAAAGCTTTAAGCTTTTTGGTACAATACTTGTTTTGCTCAATGCATCTAAATTAAAACCCAAATATCTAACTTAGTCAGACTTATGTCACTCTCTCTCAAACCGCTGCTGCTTCTGCTTCTTGCCACTGCGCTTCTCGCTTGTTCGCCAAGTCGCAGTTTCACGAAGCAGGGTAAAAAGTTAGCTACTGCAGGTTTGCACGACGAAGCCAGTTTGGCATTTATGCAGGCTTTGGGCCACGATCGCGCTAACATTGATGCGCGGGTGGGTTTGCGTTTATCTGGTCAACAGGCTTTAAATACGTATTTAGATCGGTTTTTTAGGTCGCACGGACAGCAGCAATATAAAGAATCGGTGTACGCCTACCGCAAGGCCGATCAATTTTACGTGAGTGTAACGGCGCTCAATATCGACTTAGAATTCCCCCCATATTACAAACAGAACTACGAAGAGGACCTGGCCATTTATTTGGAAGGCATGTATGTGGAAGGTCAAGGACACCTCAAAGCCAAACGCTTTACGGAGGCAGAAGCACTCTTTAATGAAATCAACACTTTGCGGCCAGGTTATAAAGATGTAGGCAATTTGAAAATGATGTCAAAAATCATTCCTGCCTACGTTGCGGGCCAACTCGCTTTTGAAGCGGAGCAATATCGAAAGGCCTACAATCATTTTAATGATGTTTTTGCGCTCAATCCCAATCACGAAGACGTGGCTGCTTTGCGACGTGTGGCTAAAGAGCGTGCCACCCTTACCATTGCGGTGATGCCTTTCGAAAATAGCCTTTCTTACGCTTATGCTACCAATATCACCTCCTTTGTAGTAAGCGAGCTGTCGAAAGCCAACAATGAGTTTTTGGTGCTAATTGACCGTGAGCACACCGATAAAATCATCAAAGAGCAGAAGTTTAACCTCGCTTTTGGGAGTGATGAAGGCAGCAGCATGCGCGTAGGGGAGTTGATGGGTGCCAAGCTGATTCTCACCGGGCGTTTGCTCGACTTAGGCATTATCAATCCCGAGTTACAGCAAAAAGAAAAGACGGGCTACGAGTCATACATCGAAAAAGTGTATAACGCTGAGAAAAAACGCACCGAAAACATCACGCGCTATCGCAAAGTAATGTACACCGAGTTTGGCGGGGCCAGTTCGGTACGCATGAAAGTGCAATACCAGCTCATCAATGCCGAAACAGGTAAAATATTGCTTTCAGATGTTTTTGTGGAGGCGGAGCGCGATGAAGTGGCTTACATCAGTTACGATGGCAATGCCCGCAATTTGTTTGCTGGGGTTTGGAGATCGCGCAACGAAATCCACTCCTCTGACAGGGTTTACCAGAGTTTTGCCGAAAAGCGCAAGGTAGACGAGTTGCTCAGCGGCAAGCGCGATTTTAGACCGATGAACAATATGCTTATCGATGTACAAGGCCGCATCAGCAGCAAACTCACCCAGCAAGTGGTACAGTACGAAATACAACGCGGCCAATGAAAAAGCTCTCCTACCTAGTGCTTTTGCTCACCCTTGCGGCTTGTGCACCTAAAACCAAGCCAGTGGTGCAGCAGCCTGAACCGCGACCCAGCTGGGTACTGCAGCGCCCGATTGAGCCAGGGTACTATACAGGCATTGGGGTGGTGCGTAAAAACAATGGGGACTTCGATCACCTGGAGCAGGCTAAAAAAAATGCCTTCAATGACTTGGTATCCCAGATACAAGTAACGGTACAAGCCAACTCCATTCAATCGCAATTAGAGCGCAACCGCGAGTTCAGCGATGAGTTCCGGTCCTTTACCCGCCTCACCTCTAACGTGGCCATAGAAGATTATGAGCTGGTAAACAGCTGGCAAAACGAAACTGAATATTGGGTGTATTACCGGTTGTCGACGGCCAGCTACCGCGAGCAAAAGGAGCGCCGCATGCGGGCGGCCATCGATCAAAGCATAAACGCGATGAGTCGCGCCAAAAATGCAGAGCAGGCGGGTAATTTGATGGAGGCGTACGACTTTTACTTCCGCGCGTTGGAGGCTGTGAAGGTATATGTGGGGGAACCTTTGAGTTACGAAACGGGCGGTAGTCAGCATTTTTTAGGCAATGACTTATTGTCGGCCATCAATCAACTATCCCGCAACATCGCCATCCGCGTAAATGTAAGCAACGTAAAAACCCGTGTGGGGATGACGGTTCCAGAAGAATTGCTCATCAGCGTGGCCCACCCGCGGGTGAATGGCAAGCCTGCCGCAAATTTTCCGCTTAAAATCTACTTCACCCAAGGTGCTGGCACAATAATTGGTAACAGCGTAACAGATAAGGATGGAGTTTGCCGCATTCGCATTGCTAACATCACTGCACGAGACGCGTTGCAGGAATTATTGATAGAACCAGATTTAGAAGGCTTACTCGCAAACGACCCGGCGCGGCAAATGTGGCTCAAGATCATCGATCCACAGTCGCTCCCCCGCGAAAAGGTGATTATCGAAGTCAGTCGGCCCGTACTCCACGTTTTAGGCAACGAGCGGCAGTTTGGCAATGAACGTCAAGTCAACCTCCTCCAAGGAGCGGCCAAGCAACGCCTTTCAAAAGAAGGCATCCGCTTTTCGGAACGCAGCGAAGCGGTTGATTACCGGTTGGTGATAGAGTCGAACACCCGACAAGGCGGCGTGGCCAATGGCATGTACACCGCCCTGTTAGATGTAAAAATAGTGCTGATTGATGCGCAGGGCAACGAAAAGTATGCGCAAACCCTGAGTGGCATTCGCGGCGTACAACTCGATTACCCACGAGCAGCCGAAGCAGCTTACCGCAGGGCGGCCGAAGACCTGGAATTAACCGTGATACCAAAAATGTTAAACGTAATTTATAACCTTTAAATTAACCAAACCATGAAACGCATTACCCTCCTCAAAAGCAGCTTGGTTCTCCTCGCGCTTACCCTCACCCTCGCCGGCACCAGCTGTAAGAGCAAGAAAAAGGCCGAAGTAATCACGCCTTCCTCACAAGGTGAAATTGAAGTAAAACTATATTGCTCTGGCGATGAATATTTCAGTACCGCAGAACAGTTTCGCGCCAATGCCGTAGGTGAAAGCATGGACCAAAACACAGCCAAGCGCAAGGCCCTCAACGAGGCCCGCACGCAGTTGGCATCTTCTATCCAAACCACCATCAAAGCCACCACCGACAACTACGTAAACTCGCGCGAGTTCAACAACAAAGAAGAAGTGTTGGAGCGTTTTGAGTCCTTAAGCCGTGAAGTTGTAAACCAACAGCTCAATGGCACCCGCACCATTTGCGAGCGCCTCACCAAAACCCCACAGGGTACGTTTAAGTCGTATGTGGCCATTGAACTAGGCGGTGAAGACTTCCTCAAGAGCATGAACGACCGTTTGAGCAAAGACGAGCGGCTGCGCATCGATTACGATTATGAAAAGTTCAAAGAGACCTTCGACAAGGAAATGGACAAGTTCGAAAAAGGCCGCTGAGCCATTTTTTAAGCAAAAAAGCAGTTGATTTTCAGCTGCTTTTTTGCTTTTAAGCTGCCAAGTGGAGGCTTCATTTCTCCTCACGCCAGATGTTGGCGATGGAAAGGAGGGGATTTAACGGGAGGACTGGCCTCCCTCTTCCACAAGCCCTTTGTGGCTTTATCGAACGTGCGATAGCAGTGATGTGATTAAAACGGTCAGCTCCGTTTATTGAACACAGAAAATCAAAACGACATGCGCTGCCCACGGGCTTACGATTCGATGGACGCCAGGAGCGGCCACAGCCAAGTGCGAAGTACTTTGGGCGATGGCAGTACTTTCGCCATTTTTTTTGGTGCTTTAAACGTATTTTTGCTGCATGGAAGCGCAACAAACCCTCCTTTACGGGATCATAGAAGATAATTTGGTACTGGCCCCTGAGGCGGAGGCAATGGCTCAGGCAAGACTTTGGCATGCGATTAAAAATGCGGAGACTTGGCAGGACTTCATCGATTTTACATCTCAGGAGACTTTCGATGCACTCATGCTCGAAATACTAGAGGTTTTGGGTCACGAGGCGCTGTACACGCAGTATTTGATGGGGGAAGATTTAAGCAGCTACATCACCAATTTGTATTTGCCGCTGCCAGAAGATGCCTTTAGCACAGACCTCCTACCTGGCTTTGAAGAAGGGACCTATATGCCTGTTTTCGCGCAAGAAATGATCGCATGGCTGCCCGAAGATTTGCAGGAGCATTTGGGTCAAATAGACCGCCATCCCATCCACGAGTTCATCTACCGTATTGAGCCTGACAAAGCTGAAATGGTGGTTCAAACCCTTGCCGCAGCTGGTTTTGAGGTAAAGCTCAACCAGGAATTGATGGAGCAGGCGCATGGCTTGACCGATTAGCGCGCTTGCTCAGCACCCAAGTCAATACCAACCAAGAGGCTGCAATAAACAACGCTGCGCCGTAAATCGGCATGCGGATGTCGAGGCCTACAATCACGCCCCCAATCAAAGGCGGCAGCATCTGCGCTACGGCGTTTACCGACTGATTGATTCCCAGTATTTCGCCTTGGATGCTCGGTCCTGCCAAATTTGACACCGTAGCTGTGATGTTTGGCGACGAAAGGCCTTGAAAAATGCTGATAAACGGCAACACCAAAAACAGCTGCCAGCTTACGTTCGGAACCAACAAAAGCAACATCGCTACCGCCAACAAGGGAAGTGAAAAACGTAAAACTTGGGGTGCGGTGAATCGTTTTGACACGGGACGAATGAAAACACCTTGTGTAAGTGCTATCCAAATGCCCATATAGCCAAACAACTGCCCAATATCGGCCTCTCGGTAGTCGAAATTTTCGATTAAATAAACCTGAATAAACTGGGTAAAGAACGTGAAGCCGAAAATGAATAAAAACGAGACGGCAAAAATACTGCGCAGACTTTCGTTGGTGAAGGCCGTTCGGATGTTGCGAAAGCCCGTGGTAAAATTGAGCGAGCGGTTGACCTTTGCGCCAATGGTCTCTCTAAATCGGAAGTAGATAAGCGCCAAATTAACTACGGCTAAGCCGGCCGAAAACCAAAAGGGGGTGGCATAGGTGAACCAGCTTACGAGCTCGTTGTTGGCCAATTGTCCGCCTAAAAACGGCCCAATCACAAATCCAATCCCAAAAGCAGCGCCTACCATCCCAAAGTTTTTGCTTTTATCCTCCGGTTTGCTGATGTCGGCCAGTGACGAATAAATAACCGCCAAATTACCGGCACAAAAACCATTGAGCATCCGGCCAGCAAACAACATCCAAGTGGCACCAAGCTCAATGCCGCTACCAATGATGAGGTAACCCACAGTGGTGCCGATGATGGAGCCAAAAAGCACTTTTTTACGTCCCAATTTGTCGCTGAGCGCCCCCAGGAAGCTCGAGCCGAAAAACTGCATGAGGGAGAAGCTCGAAATGAGCACGCCCATCAGTATGGTTCGCTGCTGAAAACTATAATGGTCGGGTAGCAAATGGCGCTCTACATCTAAAAACAAGGGCGCAATGATGGGTATGATGATACCCACCCCAAGCAAATCGAGGAAAGTGGTAAAAAAGATGATGCCGAGTTGGCTCTTAGGCGGGGCCATTTTTTATTCGAAAGTAGCCAAAACGGTTTCGCCTCCGCGCACTTTATCGTTGATGTTCACATTTACTTTGGTACCCACAGGTAAAAAGATGTCGATGCGACTACCAAATTTGATGAAGCCGTACTCTTGTCCTTGCACCACCGGATCGCCCTCTTTGATATACCAACGGATGCGGCGTGCCACTGCACCAGCAATTTGGCGGTAGAGCACGGGAATGCCCGCTTCATTTTCGACTACCACTGTGGTGCGCTCGTTGAGCGTGGAGGACTTGGGATGCCAAGCTACCAGGTACTTGCCTGGATGGTATTTAAAAAACTTCACCGTCCCAGTTACTGGGTTGCGGTTTACGTGCACGTTGAGCGGTGACATAAAAATACTCAACTGTAAGCGCTTGCCCTTGAAGTATTCGGGCTCCTCCACGTCTTCAATAATTACCATTTTGCCGTCGGCAGGGGCAATTACGTGCATCGGATTAACAACCGTGCTGCGGGTTGGGTTGCGGAAAAATTGCACCACCAACACCACCATGGTAAGGATGACCAGGTAGCCAGCGGCTGAAATAATTTTGTACTGGCCGAGAAAATGGTTCACGACCCAAGCCAGCACACCTGCAAGTAACAGGGTGGTGGCAATGATGGTATAGCCTTCGCGATGTATCATAAAAAAAGCCGCGCTTTTTGCGCGGCCTCAAATTTCGTGTTTTGTATTGAAAGCACCAGCAATTAAATGCCGCCACGTAATAAGGTTACTTGCGCAACCTTGTCGATGGCCACCACGTAAGCCGCGATGCGCATGCTGCAGTTGTGCTGCAAGCTGGCTTGGTATACTTGCTCAAACGACTCTTTCATGTTGCGGTCGGCACGGCGGTTTACGCGCTCCTCAGTCCAGAAATAGCCCAAACGGTTTTGCACCCACTCAAAATAAGAGACAGTTACACCACCAGCGTTGGCCAAAATATCAGGTACTACCATGATGCCTTTTTCGTGCAAAATATCGTCGGCGGAGGCGGAAACAGGACCATTGGCACCTTCTACAATCAACTTCGCCTTGATGCGCGCCGCATTGTGCTTGGTGATTTGGTCTTCCATGGCCGCAGGTACCAAAACATCTACATCTAATTCAAGCAATTGGTCGTTGCTGATTTTTTCAGCACCTGGGAAGCCGTCGAGCTGACCTTTGTTCGCCTTGCTGTAAGCAATGGCTTCGTCTACATTGATGCCGTTGGGATTGTAATAGCCACCGGTTACGTCGCTAATGGCCAAAATTTTCAAGCCTTGCTGCTCAATGAGCTTGGCCGAAATACTGCCTACGTTGCCAAATCCTTGCACAGCGCAGGTAGATTTGAATGGATTTAAGCCCATTTTTAACATGGCTGAGCGCGTGGCTACCATTACACCGCGACCAGTAGCTTCCACACGACCTTTAGAGCCGCCCATTACCAAAGGCTTTCCGGTTACAACGGCTGGCGAACTGTAACCCACCAATTTGCTGTATTGGTCCATGAGCCAGGCCATTTCGCGGGGACCAGTACCCATATCGGGCGCTGGAATATCCTTTTCGGGACCAAATACGTCGATCATCGCACGGGTGTAAGCACGGGTGAGGCGCTCCACTTCGTTAGCCGACATGCTGCGCGGGTCACATTTGATGCCACCTTTGCCACCCCCGAAAGGGATGTTCGATACGGCACACTTCCAAGTCATCCAAGCGGCCAAAGCCTTTACTTCGTCGAGGTGCACATCCATCGAATAACGGATACCGCCTTTGGCAGGACCGAGGTTGATGTTGTGTACCACTCGGAAGCCTTCGAAAACTTCGATGTGACCGTCGTCCATGGTAACAGGGAGACTTACGATGACCTGTTTGGCGGGCGATTTGAGTACATTATACAAGCCTGCATCGAGGTTGAGGATTTTGGCTGCGATGTCGAAGCGCGACATCATGGAATCGAATGGATTCTCGGCCACTTTTTGGTTTTCAGCGTTTGCTGACATGGTACTGGTTTAGGTTAATGATTAAGAAATCGTTAAAAAACAGCTCAAAGTTATGAATTTGCACAAGCCTTGTGGCTTCGAGCGCCTTTTTTTTATGAAATTCTAATTTGCTGATTACTTGGATTTTACAATACTTGGATGAGGCGGATGTAGGCGTACACCATGGGAGCCGACAGGATAAGCGAGTCGAAACGGTCGAGCACACCGCCATGTCCTGGTAATAAACTGCCTGAGTCTTTGCGCTCAAAACTGCGCTTAAGCAGCGATTCGATGAGGTCGCCGTAAATGCCGCTTATCGATACAATGGCCGCGATAACCACCCAGTCGAGGCGGTCTAAGCTATCAAACATGGGCGCTACCACCAGCCAACCAAAGAGCAAAGCCGCCACAATGCCACCTAAACTGCCTTCAATGGTCTTATTGGGAGAGATGCGTTCGAATAATTTTGTTTTGCCGATGGCCCGACCAACCACATAGGCTCCTGAATCGCTTACCCAGAGAAAAATGAAGATCCCTAATACCAATTCGTAATTGTAAAAACCGAAGGGCAAAAAGGCCATGTAGTTTAATAGCGCAAAGGGCAGGGTGATGTAAAGCAATCCAAGCACCGTTAAGCCGATATTCTCAAAAGGCTTGTCGCGGTTTTTATACAACTCCACGAGAAAAAAGCTGGCGCAGATGGGAATAAGCAGCTCTAGCCATTCAAAGGGAACGAGCTGCGCGGCAGTTAAGGCGCACAATACATAAATGCTGGCACCGGCAAAAAGGGAGGCAAAATAATCCCGTTTTTTGACCTTAGGCGCTGCCATTCGGTAGAACTCGAAGAGGCCCACCAAGCTGATAAACAGGAAAAATAAACTGAAATAGTAGAAGCCAGCGGTGAGGCTGAAAATAATTAGTCCCATGAGGACAGCCCCCGTCAGTATGCGTTGCACCAAATTATTCATCTCAAAAAATTATTGGTTGCGCTCCATTAATAAAAGCAGCGCTTCGGCGGTATGTTGTTGACTGGGAGGTACCATCACAGCAGCGCTACCAAACACTTGGTAAGAAGAATCACGCTGGTTCATCACAATGGCTTGCACCTCGTTTTCATCCAAGTAGGCTTTTACCAATTCGGCCTGCCAAGGGACTTCAGTTTCATAAATTTTAATCCAGTCGCTCAAATGCTCCTTCTTTTTTGCGGCTCTGCAGCCAATAAAGCAATAAAATAGTTAATAACACACTCGCAATAACCGTCCACAAGGGAAGCGCACTCAGCTGTTCTTCTTCAAAACTCACCCAACCGTTGCGCATGCTGTATTCGCCAAGTACGGCCACGCCATTGTTTACAAAGTGTCCAAAGATAGCGGGTAAAAGGCTTCCCGTCCAAAAAACAAGGTAGCCAAAGCACGCGCCGAGCAGCATACGGGGCAAAAACCCAAACCATTGCATGTGAATGGCACTGAAGAGGATGGCGGTTACCCAGATGGCGATGTGCGGGTTCCGGCTGGCTTGGAAAAAGCTACGTTGCAGGATGCCGCGGAAAATGATTTCTTCGCCAACGGCTGGTAGCAGCACCAAAATGCCGATGTTAATGAGCAAGGCGGTGATGTCTGTGCGCTGCATGAGCAAGCCGATAGTTTTTTCTGCTTGGGCTTCGCTGGCCCGAAGTTGATTTTCGAGCTCGGTCCAGGCGGCGGGTAGCTCAATGCCCTGGTTCCAGCCATAAACGGTGTAGATGAGGGGGATGCTACCTACTATGAGAGCCAAAACTGCGGCATAGGTAGTAAAACTGACTTTGTGCTGCAGACCGAAGGTGGCAAAGGGGGTGTTAAAATCCCAATAATAACTAAAAATGAGGCCGGGTACCAGGAATACACCGATGGCGGTAATGCCTTGCAGGTACCAAATGAGGGGAATGATGGCTGGGTCCTCTAAGTTACCGTCCATCATGGCGGTGGCAGGTAAACCAGTAACCGCTAGCGAACTGCTGAGGGCAATCATGGCTAAAAGTCCACCGCTCAGCATGCACAACAGCACCAAAAGCAGCATTTGGAGGAAGGGTGGGTGCTCGCGCAAGGACTTATCTGACAGCATTCGATCAATTTTTGCGTAAATTTACACGATTTTTTAGGCTATGGTTCGTATTGGTGCACTTGAATTAGGTGAATTTCCGTTGTTGCTGGCTCCCATGGAGGATGTGAGCGATCCGCCTTTCCGTGCGGTTTGCAAGGCCAATGGCGCTGATTTAATGTATACCGAGTTTATTTCGTCGGAAGGTTTGGTGCGCGATGCCCACAAAAGCTTGCAAAAACTCGACATCTACGACGATGAGCGGCCGATGGGGATTCAGATTTTTGGAGGAGAGGAGGACGCCATGGTGCGGGCCATCGACAAAGTTGCCGAAGCCAGGCCGAATCTCATCGACATCAATTATGGTTGTCCGGTAAAGCAAGTGGTTTGCAAAGAGGCAGGTTCTGGCATGCTCCGCAACATTCCTAAATTGCTCAAAATTACGGAGGCCATGGTCAAACGCAGTCCGCTACCCATTACTGTTAAAACACGTTTGGGCTGGGATGAGGACAGCAAACAGGTGGTGTACTTGGCTGAGGCGCTGCAAGACATAGGGGTGCAGGCCATTGCCATTCACGGCCGTACGCGGGTGCAGATGTACAAGGGATCGGCCGACTGGACGCTTATTGGCGAGGTAAAGAACAATGCCCGCATGCACATACCAGTGTTCGGCAACGGCGATATCGACAGTCCAGAAAAGGCAGTTTTATACAAAAACCGCTACGGTGTTGACGGTATCATGATTGGTCGCGCCGCCATCGGTTACCCTTGGATTTTCCGCGAAATCAAACATTTTATGGCCACAGGCGAAAACCTGGCGGCTCCCACAACAGTGGAGCGCATTGATGTTTGTTTGCGTCATTTTGAGCGTTCATTGGAGTGGAAAGGCGAAAAACTGGGTATTTTAGAGATGCGTCGGCACTATACCAATTACTTTAAGGGCTACCCGAACTTCAAGGAATACCGCATGCAAATGGTACAAAGTCTCGATGCCGAAGAAATTAGGCAGCTGCTGCGGCAGGTGGAGGCGCAATATGCAGGCTACGAGCCGCAGATCATCCGCTCACTGGGCGAGGTGAGCTATTCGGGTTGCGATTGACGCAATTTGACCCGTTCCAGTATCATAGGGCTTTACAGGCAGCAGTTCAAAGCCGGGTCATTTTAAACTAGTTTGTTTGATGTGTTCGAGGCGCTGTGGAGTGCCTTTATTTCAGCGAATTAAGGGCTTTTTCGAGCGATGCCAAGGCCAATTGTACCTCTTCGGCTTTGCAGGTGCCCACGCTGAGGCGGTACCAGGTACTGCTTTCACTGGCCCCGAAGGCGTAAAAGGGCACCACAGCCAATCCTGCTGCTTCGAGTACAAAAGCGGTGATGTCGCGGGTGCTGTGGAGCTGCTTGCCCGCTGGTGTGGTTTTGCCAATTAAGTGGAGCTGTATGGTCAGGTAGATCGCGGCTTGCGGAGCGATGCAGTCGACCGGGTGGCCAGCTGTCTTGAGGCGCATGAAGCCTTGGTAAAAACCATCGAGGCGGTTGTGCACCTCGCTTTTGAAGCTGCTCAAAAAGCGATCTACTGCGGCACCATCGCGCAGGTATTGGGCCACGGCTACTTGCTCAGCTTTGGGTGCCCAAGCGCCCACGTGGCCTAAAATGGCTTTCATTTTATCGATGATAGGGCGTGGACCAAACGTCCAGCCTACCCGTACACCAGTCGCCGCAAAGGCCTTGGATAAACCATCTACAAAAATAGTATACGCACGCATCTCTGGCCGCAAACTCACTGGGTCAAAATGCTGGGTACCGCCAAAAGTCAGCATCCAGTAAATTTGGTCATACATGAGGTACACAGGCTTGTGATCTGGCCCCCTGCGCTTGTTCTCGGCTAAAATAAGGTCGCAAATCTCGCCTAATTCAGCAGCGTCAAATACGGTGCCGGTAGGATTGAGTGGTGAGCAAACTGCCACCAGCGTAGCTTCTTGGATGTAGGGCGCGATTTGAGCAGCGGAGGGCATAAAATTCTCGGCCGGACCTACTTGCAGCTCAATGCCTTGGGCGCGACTTAAATGGCAGTAGTGGTTGTTGTTCCAAGAAGGCACGGCATACACCACTTTGTCGCCTGGATCGAGTAAGGTTTGGTAAATGGCGTAAATCAACGGCCGGGCGCCTCCAGCAATGAGGTAATCGTCGGCAGCGTAGTCGAGTCCACCGTAGGTATGCATAAAATCGCGCACCGACTCGCGCAGCTCGGTTACACCATTGGCGGCCGGGTAATTGGTATGGCCAGCGCTGTAAGCTTGTTGGATAGCCGTGTTGAGTTCGGAGGGAATGGGAAAAACCTTCGGGTCAAAATCGCCAATGGTGAAGTTGTAAATCTTTGCGCCTGCTTTTATTTTTTGGTTGATTTCACCGGCGAGTTTGATGATTTCGGATCCGATCAGCTGATCGGCCATGTGTGATACTTGCATGCCCTTAATTTGCTACAAATATAGCAATTCAGCGGGTCATAACTGCTGCATTTCAATCAACCGCCTGTAGCTTCCGCTGCTTTGCATGAGTCCTTCATGGGTACCCGATTCTACAATTTCACCCTGCTGCAGCACCACAATCAGGTCGGCATGCTGGATGGTGCTCAGTCGGTGCGCCACAACAATCGACGTACGGTTTTCCATCAGGTGGGCCAAAGCTTCTTGCACCAGCTTTTCCGATTCGGTATCGAGGGCCGAGGTAGCTTCGTCGAGGATAAGTATAGGTGGATTTTTGAACACTGCCCGGGCAATACTCAGGCGCTGCCGCTGACCGCCGCTGAGCCGCGCGCCCCGGTCGCCGATCACCGTATCGTAACCGTTTTCGAGTGCCATTATAAATTCGTGGGCATTTGCCACCCTCGCGGCTTCGATGATGCGGTCGCGGTTAGGCTGCTCCATACCAAAGGCAATGTTTGCTGCTATGGTGTCGTTAAACAGAATGCTTTCCTGGGTAACGATACCCATCAGTGCTCGTAATTCTTTGATTTTGAGCTGCCGTACATCTTGGCCATCCACCAAAACAGCCCCTTGTTGGGGGTCGATAAAACGGGGGATGAGGTCGGCAAGCGTGCTTTTACCACTGCCCGAAGGCCCCACCAAAGCCACCATGCTGCCTTTAGGAATCCGCAGTTGGAGGTTACGCAATACCCATTCATCGCCGTATTTAAAGCTGAGGCCTTTGAGCTCGATGCCCGATTTAAAATCTTGCACCGGCAAGGCATTAGGCGCTTCTACAATCGGATTTTCAGTGTCTAGCACCTCAAAAACCCGCTCTGCAGCCGCTAAGCCGCGTTGTAGATTGGTCATGGCGGTGGTCATGGCCTTCGCCGGCGGCAACAACTGCGAGTACAAAATGATGTAGGTGATAAATTCGCTGGCGCTGAGCTCGCTTTCGCCACTGATTACCAGCTGACCTCCATACAAAATAATGCTCAATACCACGCCAATGCCCATGATCTCCGACAAAGGCGAAGCCAGTTCCTTTCGGTTAAATATGCTTTTGAGCGTTTGTCGGTAGCCGCTATTTTCGGCTTGAAATTTCTCCTTTACCGGCTCCTGTGCGTTAAAGGCCTTGATGATGCGGATACCACTGATGGTTTCTTCGATGATTGATAGGATGCTGCCAAGCTGCTCTTGTCCTTTGGTCGACGACCGCTTTAGCTTTTTGGAAATACTACCGATTACAAAGCCCGAAATGGGAAGTACCAGAAAACTGAAAAAGGTGAGTTTTACTGAGATGGTGAACAGCAAAATGATGTAACCAATAAGCAAAAGCGGCTCCCGAAACACAGTTTGAATGGAGCTCACTACCGAGTTTTCGATTTCGGTAACATCGTTCGAAAGTACTGAAATGAGGTTGCCTTTGCGCTGGTTGTTGAAGTAGCGCACGTTTAAACTCACCAAGCGGTTGAAGAGCGCCTGCCGCAGCTTCATCACTACCATGGTGCGCATGCCAGTAAGCACCCGCTGGCTCCAGTAACGAAAAATATTCGACATCAATACGGTGAAAAGCACCACCCCACATACAAATTGAAGGGCGCCAATTTTGCCACTGGACTGTAGGATGTCGTAGAAATAATAGTTAAAAGCTGCTTTTACATAGCCTGCGCTGAAGCTGAATGCGGGCAGGACCAATTGCTCTGGGACCGTTTCTACCGTGTCGAAAATAATGTTCAGCAGCGGAATGAGCAAGGTGAAATTGAATATCCCAAAAACGATGCTCAGCAGCGACAACAGCAAATAGCGCGGAATAAAATTGCGCAGCGGCCGTGCAAAACTGAGGATCTTAAAATAGGTTTTCACTTTTCAAAGGTAATTGCTTTTGACAATAGGTGGTGCAGAATTCAGAAAGCGCTTATCTTCGTTGAGATTTTTCTTATGCTTTCCATCATCACCTGCATCCACAACCAATTGCCCATGAACCGCCTGTTTATGGAGGCGCTCATGAAACATACCGCCCAGCGTTTTGAGTTGATTGTGGTTGACAACGCGGGTAACGATGACAGTGCCGATTTTTTTGAAGCCGCAGGAGCCATTGTAATTCGTAATGCCGCTAACATGGCCTATCCCGTGGCCCAAAACCAGGGCTTAGCAGTGGCCACCGGCGATTATGTGGCTTTTTTGAATAATGATGTGGTGGTGAGTAGGCATTGGGATAGCCAGTTGATTGAGCTGATGCAGGCCAAAGGACTCGACATCATCAGCCCTACCTCCATCGACCGGGCCGAAAGTCGCAAAAGCGGGCGTATGCTGCGGCGCCGCTGGAACCGCATCAAAGCACTAACTAAAATTTTGGGTATTGCGCACTGGAGTTTGCGGCTACGCATGCAGCTCATGTACGGCGACTGGAATCGTTTTTGCACGCAACGCAAGCTTAACTTTGAGGATTTGCTGGTAGAAGGCTTCAGCGGTCACAGTTTGTTGTTTAGTAAAAAGGGAGTGGAGCTATTGGGGCGTTGGGACGAGCGTATTTTGGAGGCGGACTTCGATCTCTATTTCCGCACCTGGGAGCGCGCCCAGCGTATTGGCGATGTAAAACCCATTTATGTGGCTGCTGGGGTGTTTGTACACCACTACAGTCGGCTCACCATGGGCCAGCGCCCGCCTGCCTGGCAAGCCACCGAACCCATTATTTCGCTGGAAGAAAAATGGGGCAAGGCCTATGTGCAGGATAAAATTGCGCGTATGAGTGAGTATAGGGAATTGTTAGGGTAGTGGCGCAAGCTTGCACCGGGCATACTACATAACCTATATCTGGGACAACAGCATTCTTTTTCTCGATGGTTTCTCCCACACGCCATCCACCCATTAAAAACACAGTAGCTCCTTAGGCCTCTTTATCATCGTATATTTCTTCATTACTATAATTCCAGCGAAAATGAGCTAGCGATTATTTTTTGACATAAGTTTATAAAGTTGTGCCCGTGAGCATAAATCTACTGGCCTAAAATGAATAGATTTGTTGCGATTCATGATTCAAAGTCCCGAGATATCCCCCTTATTGGCCCAGGCTGAGGCCCTTATTTTTGCGGCTGACAAGCCGTTGCCCTTGGCGGAGCTGTGTCGTTTGTTGCAAATGTTCAGGGAAGAAGCCCTTTCAGAGGGTGATTTGGCTGCGGAGTTGGAAAAGCTGCAAGCTATGTATGCCGCACGTGCTGGGGGTTTTGAATTGCGGATGGCGGGAGGAGGCTTTGCCTTTTACACCAAGCCCGCGCACCAAGCTTTGCTGGCGATGGCGGTGGCTGAACGTTCGAAGAAGCGGTTATCGACGGCGGCCCTCGAAACCCTGTCGATCATAGCCTATAAGCAGCCTGTGATCAAATCGGAGCTCGAGAGCATTCGTGGGGTGAGCTGCGATTACAGCATCCAGCGGTTGTTAGAGAAAAATTTGATTATCATGACAGGCAAAAGTGATGGTCCCGGTCGCCCGCTCCTTTATGGCACTTCCGATTTTTTTATGGAGTATTTTGGCATTAATAGTCTCAACGAGCTACCGCAGTTAAAGGAGTTGGAGCAAAATGAGAATAGTATCGGTTAGCAGACCGATTTGCTTTTTGATATTGGTATCCCGCTGCTAAGGAAGCAAGTTGTGCAGCGGTAGTTTATAGTCCATAGCTCCTGTTCAATCCGTGGGACTAGACCTTATTAACATTCCCAGCGCGGCAATGTGAATAATTATCATTACCTTTGCGGAATATTTAATTATTTTTTCATGAACGCCAATGAGAATTACGGTCGCGATGACCGCAGCAGGCGCACCCAGCAAGATGCAAATGCTTTTAATGAAGACCGTCAAGCCCGTTTAGAGCGCTTACAAAAGGAACTTCATACGCTGGAATCGGGTAGCGACGATCAGAAATCAAAACTGATCTCCAGAGATTTAGACCGCCAGCAAAACAAACCAGATTTTTCAGGTAACCGTCCGTTTGGTCGCTTTGAGCGCAACGACCGCGGTACTGACCGTCCGTTTAACCGCGAAGGTGGCCGCTCGTTTGAGCGCCGCGACGACCGTGGTGGCGAGCGTCCATCGTTTAACCGCGAGGGCCGTCCACCGTTCGAACGCCGCGATGGCGATAGCCGTCCGCCTTTCCAACGCCGTGATGGCGATAGCCGTCCACCGTTCCAGCGCCGTGACGAAAATGGTGGAGGCGATTTTAAGCCCCGCACCCGTCGCGACGACCAAGGAGAAGGCTTCCGCTCACGCCCGCCTTTCCAACGCAGAGATGATAACCAGGGCGATCGTCCGTCGTTTAACCGCGACAGCCGTCCGCCTTTTGAGCGCCGCGATGACCGTGGTGGCGACCGTCCTTCGTTTAACCGCGAAGGTGGCCCAAGAAACTTCGACCGCAGCGACCGTCCAAGTGGCGACCGCCCGGCCTTTAACCGCGATAGCCGTCCGCCTTTCGAGCGCCGTGACGACCGTGGTGGCGACCGTCCTTCGTTCAACCGCGAAGGTGGTCCAAGAAACTTTGAGCGCCCAGCTGGCGACCGCCCGCCATTTAACCGCGAAGGTGGTCCCCGCAATTTTGAGCGCCCAGCTGGCGACCGTCCTCCGTTTAACCGCGAAGGTGGCCGTCCCTACGAGCGCCGCGAAGGCTTTACGCCTCGCCGCGAAGGTGGTAGTGACCGACCTGCTTTTAATCGCAGCAACGACCGCAACGACCGTGGCAACAGCCGTTTTGGCGACCGCCGGTCGACCGGTAACCGCGACAACCGTTCGGGTTTTAACGCGCCCGACAGCCGTCGCAGAGGCAGACTAACCGATTTGGATTTCCCAGCGAAACCCCAAACTATCGTGTTTGAACAGCCTATGCGATTGAACCGCTACATTGCTAACTCAGGCATTTGCAGCCGCCGTCGGGCCGATGAGCTCATCACTGCTGGTGAAATTTTCATCAACGGTACCGCTGTAACCGAGTTAGGCAGCCGCGTGCAGCCAGGCGATGTGGTAACCTACGCTGGCCGCACCCTCAGCCTCGAAACTTTGGTGTATGTGCTGCTCAATAAGCCGAAAGACTTTATCACCACCCTCGACGATCCAGAAGAGCGCCGCACGGTGATGAACTTGGTGAAAAACGCCACCGAAGAGCGCATTGTACCTGTGGGCCGGCTCGACCGCAATACCACTGGTTTGCTCGTGCTCACCAATGATGGCGAACTCACCCAAAAGCTTACACACCCGAGCAATAATATAGCCAAGGTGTATGATGTGGTGCTCGACAAGCCGCTCACCCAAGCCCATTTTGAGCAAATTGCTGAGGGCGTTACCCTCGACGATGGCTTGGCCACGGTAGATGCGATTGCGTATCCAAATCCTGAAGATAAGTGTGAAGTAGGCGTAGAGATTCACAGCGGGCGTAACCGCATTGTACGTCGCATTTTTGAAAGTTTAGGCTATGATGTGGTAAAGCTCGACCGTGTATTTTATGCTGGCATCACCAAAAAAGACCTGCCGCGTGGCAACTGGCGTTACCTTACACCCAAGGAAATCACACGTTTGAAGTCGATGTAAGCACATCTGTATTTGTTTTTACAACGCCAGCTCGAAAGGGTTGGCGTTTTTTTGTGGCGATGTGTTTGCTGCCAAGCAGTAGTTGGTGCTTTTGTTAAGTTGCGAAGGTGAGCGGTGGGTTTTGCTGGCGCGGTTAGAGGAGGTCTGATTTTGGCTGCCAGTTTTTAACGAGTGGTTTGGTATTTGAAATTAGCTGAAGCCTTAACCTTGTTTTGACCGTTGAAAGCTGTATCCATCCAAAATTCATGCACATTTATCCATCACCAACAGCAGCCTATTTTTGGGTGGATAGCGAATGGACAGATTTAAATATACGTTTGTGCGACCTGGCTGGTAGGCAAGTGAGTGTGCCCGCCGAAAGCGACCAAGGCAGGTGGATGTTGGATGTACGAAACCTCTCTTCTGGTTTGTACGTGGTTTGGCTTGAACGGCAAGGAGTGCATGCCTCAAGGCTGCTTCAAGTGCTTAGATAAAGAACTGTAGGGGTTTGGTGCTTTGGATTTGTCATTAAACGCACTTAAAAGCCTGGTTTTATAGCAACACTGCCCCTTGTGGAATAACTTGTTGCGCCATGGTAAAGCGGAAACCCCATAAACAAAAACCAGCTCTAGAGCTGGTTTTTCACTTTAGGAAGGTTTTGAAATTACTTCACCAACATTTTTTGGCTAAAGCGTTTGCTTCCCGCTTCTACGCTGATGAAATAGACCCCAGCTGATAACGCCTGCTTTACTTCAAAGTTGTGTTGGTGCTCGCCCGCTTCTTCGCTGCTGTTGAGCAACAGCAAGCTTTGGCGCCCCATAATGTCAAATACCTTGATGTTTACTTTTTCACTGCGATCGAGTGTGTAGCTGATGGTTACTTTGTCGGTTACCGGATTTGGATAAATACGGAAGTTCTTCAACTTACCATTATCGGCTACAGAAGCCGCTAAATTTTCTTGCACTACCTGCTGCGACAAACGCAAACCGGTATTACGGCCGTTTACAAAGGCACCGTAAAAGGTAACGGCACCAGTGCCTGCTTGCGGAGCGCGCCATTGGAAAGTCCAGCTGCCTGAAGCCGAGCTCTGCGGTGAAGTATGGGTTATGTATTTACCTGCACCAACGGTTTGTGTGCCGCTGCTGCCTGAGGTAGTCATATTGATGAGCTCGCCCTGTAGAGCCCCTGCCACAGTTTGTGGAGAGATTTGAAAGCCTTTGTTGCCCGTGCCACTGAAATTTACTTGCACCAAATAGGTTTGGCCAGGGTTGTAACCAGCGGCAGGCACTCCTACTGCGAATAGGTTGCTCGCATTCTGAGGCGTGGAGGCGTGACAGCCTGCGGTGGCACAGGTGTTTCCATTATCGGCAGGGGCACCAACACGACCAGCAGGAGCACCAAAGGGATTGGTATGTGCTTGGTTATTCATGCCATCAATGGCCATGCCGATAACGAAGAGCAAGCTGGTGAGCAGGGTAATTTTTTTAATCATCTGAGATTAGGCTATTATTTGGCAAATTACGTTGTTCACGAAATTAATTGTCATTAAATTTTCATAAAAATTTAGCGATGTTCTTTTGGACTGCGGATGGTAAATACGCGAGAAAGGTTAAATCCAAAATGGACGTCGCCTTGGCCCCAGCGGCCGTTTTGCCCTGTAATGAACTGTTGCTCGTTTAAACCACGGCTGTTGGTGAAGTGCAGCTGAAATACGTGGCCGCCTGTTTCAATGTCTATACCTACCGATAAACTGTTGTTTTGATTCGGCAGTTGTCCTGGCAGCACGTAAAAATAATCGAAGGTAGTAGCAATACGGCTATTGAGCTTTACACGACCGCCTACGCCCAAGGCAAAAACATCATTGGGCTCGTTGCGTGTAGCCACAAGGTTGCGGTGAACTATGGTAGGACTCAGCTGTAGGCTAAACTGATCGCTGAATTTGCGGGCAATAAGCAATTGGTGGTAGAAGGCCATGCGGGATGTTAAGAGATTTTCGCGATCAGGGTCGGCCCAGCGCAAACTGCTGATGATGGCACCACTCACCCAACTCATCGAAATAGGCATGTTGATCGCACCGGTAGATTGCCGCAAAAATTTGTATTTCACCAAGCCATCGTATTGCTTGCCGATGTTGCTGCGACCCACACCCACCTGGAGCCGATCTGTGATGCCGTAGTCGAAACTCATGCGCATATTGGCTTGGTCGAGACCAAAAAGCTCGTATGCACCTCCATTTACAGCTCCAAAACGGTGTAAAATTCGAAAATCTAACACGCCAGCTGACACATTTTCGATCGAATGAGCGTTGATGATGCGGGTAGATTTAAAGGCATACTTGGCATAATCCACGCTCGGCTCTTCCAAGGTATTGAGCAAGTCTTCAAGCTCATCTTGCGCTTTTGCGGTGCCCCAAGAGAGCAGCAGCGCCATGGTAAATAGAAAAAATGGCTTCATAGTTTAGTTGTTCAGCGCGCCTTGATTGGCCCAAGCCACAATTTGATCGATCCTACAAGCATCCATTTTAGCACCCTGCGGCATAAGCAAGGCATCGCCTGCGTTGCGCGTAATGCGGTCGATGATGCGATTAACACTTCCAGCCACTTCGGCGTGATTTGTTAACGCCAGTCCTCCTGAAGGAAAACCTCCACTGTGGCAGGCGGTGCAACGGCTTTGAATGATGGGCTGGATGGTATTTGCATAGCTGATGGCCGTAGTATCACAGCCACCCCCGGGCACCACGGGATATAAGTCTTGCTCGTTATCATAATAACAAGCCTGCAGGCCTGCCACTAACAACAAGGCTCCAAAAAGTCGTTTTAGCATGGTTTATTTCATTTTAACGCACATAAAAGGCCATCAGCGTTCAATATGTTCAAGTAAACTTACAGCCTTCTAGTGATTATCAAACATTTAAAATACCTAATGGTGCAAAATTAGCCGTCGAAAGTCTAAAAACAGCCTCGCACTACCTAAGTCCAACCAAATCGGTTAAATTTGCCCTACCTTAAAAAGCAGGCATGGCAAGCAACGAACGTATTTTAATCTTAGGATCTGAAGGTCAGCTCGGTTCCGAGTTGTCGGTAATCTTACAACAAAAGCATGGCTTGCAAAATGTGATTTGCAGTGATATTCGAAATGGTAAACCTGATGCCGATCGCCGCTTTTTGGAGCTCGATGTGCTCGATGCTGAGGCCATAGAAAAGGTAATTGTTGAGGAAAATATCACCTGCATTTATTTGCTGGCCGCGGTTTTGTCGGCCAAGGGCGAAACCAATCCTAATTTTGCTTGGAAGTTGAACATGGACAGTCTGCTGCATGTGCTCAACTTTGCCGTGAAGCACAAGGTAAATCGGGTGTTTTGGCCGAGTTCGATTGCGGCGTTTGGACCAACCACCCCGCGCGATCATACCCCGCAGCTGCCTTACATGGATCCAACCACCGTTTACGGCATCAGTAAGTTGAGCGGCGAGTTGTGGTGCCAGTATTTCTTTAATCGTTACGGACTCGATGTGCGTTCGCTGCGCTACCCTGGCATCATTAGCTGGAAAACGCCTCCAGGCGGGGGCACGACAGACTATGCTGTCGAAATTTTCCATGAAGCACTAAAAAAGAACGAGTACACTTGCTTCTTGCACGAAAACACGGCTTTGCCGATGATGTTTGTAGATGATGCCATTCGTGCTACCATTGAATTGATGGAAGCGCCAGCCGAAAACATCAAGGTACGCACCAGCTACAACCTTGCCGCCGTGAGTTTCACCCCAGGCGAGCTAGCCAAATCGATTCAAAAGCGGATGCCGAACTTTAAAATGGGCTACAAAACCGATTATCGCCAAGCCATTGCCGACGGTTGGCCATCGAGTATCGACGACAGTGCTGCTCGCAAAGACTGGGGGTGGAACCACCAGTTCGACACTGAGGGCATGGTAGATGAAATGCTGGATAACCTCAAGAAGCAGCTTTTGGGCTGATTTTGTGGGTTTCGCAAAAGTATCTGGCGAAATTTACTCCAAGCTAGGTGGTAATAGCCGTTGCATTTAAGCGCGTACAATAAGCAATGACTATCGGCCAATTAGTTGGCCTGCTCGCTCAAAAACTTGATTCGCACTAACTTCAGCTCTTCTTCCGAAAAATCATCGCCCAAGGCACGCACACATTCGGTAAGGTCGTCGGAGGGTGCACTGCGGAAATAGCCGTATACCTCGTCCTGCAGCTCTTCGTCCATTACCTCGTTGATGTGGTAGTCTATGTTTACCTTTGTGCCCGAGTCTACGATGGTTTTAATTTCCTCGAGAATTTCGTCATAGCTGAGGTTTTTGCTCCTTGCTAGCTCTTGAAGTGGTATTTTACGGTCGATGCCGCCGATGATAAAGACTTTTACGCCGGATTTATTGACGGTGCTCTTAACCACAAAGTCGGCCGGCCGGTCGATTTCGTTTTCTTCAACGTATTTGCTGATGAGCTCAATAAATGCCTTTCCGAATTTTATGGCTTTGCCTGGACCAACACCGCTGATTTGCTGCAGTTCTACCATATTGGTAGGGTAATTGGTGGCCATTTCCTCTAATGAGGGGTCTTGGAAGATGACATAAGGAGGCAAATTTTTCTCTTTAGCCAGTTTTTTGCGCAATTCTCGCAGTAAATCGAACAACCGGGTGTCGAGGGCTTCGGATTGCTGACTTTCGATTTCTTCGTCGCGACCAGCTTCCTCGTAGTCATGGTCGAGAGGTACATCTAACGCATATGGATCGGCGAGGTACTTATCGCCTAACGGACCTACCTTCAGCAAGCCGTAGTTTTCAATGTCTTTTAGTAGGAAGTTGTTGAACAACGCTACTTTGATGATGCTTTTCCAAAAACGTGTTCCTTTCTCTTTTCCTGCCCCAAAGCTGGCCATGCGGTGGTGGCCATAAGCTTCTATGGGTGGCGTAATTTCACCCATTAAATAGGCCACAACATGCGGGAAATCGAATTTTTTGACCAATTCTTTCACCGTTTGCAGAAGCATGCACATTTCATCGATTACCACTTCTTTGGGTTGCGGATGGCGACAAGCATCACACATCTGGTTGCAGTTTTTTTCGGAATATACTTCTCCAAAATAATGCAGAATTTGGCGTCGGCGGCAAACGCCTGACTCAGAGTAAGCCACCACTTCATTTAGGAGTAAATGCCCAATTTCCTTTTCAGAAACCGGCTTGTCCTTCATAAATTTCTGCAGCTTCAAGATGTCTTTGTCATTGTAATAAGCAATGCAAACGCCTTCTAAACCATCCCTGCCAGCCCTGCCTGTTTCTTGGTAATAACTTTCGATCGATTTCGGAATGTCGAAGTGAATTACAAACCTGACGTCTGGTTTGTCAATGCCCATGCCAAACGCAATGGTAGCCACAATCACATCCACTTCCTCCATCAAAAAGGCGTCTTGGTTTTTCATGCGCACGTGCGAATCGAGGCCGGCATGGTAAGGCGCGGCTTTGATGCCATTGGCCACAAGTGTTTCGGCAATTTCTTCTGCTTTTTTGCGACTCAGGGTGTAAATGATCCCTGATTTGCCCATGTGGTCTTTGATGTATTTGATAATGCTTTTGGTAGCATTGATTTTGGGCCGCACCTCGTAATACAGGTTGGGGCGGTTGAAGCTCGATTTATAAGTGGTGGCTTCCGACATCTGCAGATTTTTCATGATGTCGAGCTGCACCTTGGGTGTAGCGGTGGCCGTCAGCGCAATGATGGGTACATCGCCAATGAGCTGCACCATCTGTTTGATTTTGCGGTATTCGGGTCTAAAATCATGGCCCCATTCCGATATGCAGTGGGCTTCGTCCACAGCAACAAAGCTGATGGGCACCCCTTGTAAAAATTCTATGTTTTCGAGCTTGCCCAGTGATTCGGGAGCTACAAAAAGGAGTTTAGTATGGCCGTTGGTCACATTATCTTTCACCCTTCTTATCTCTGCCTTGTTAAGAGATGAGTTGAGAAACTCGGCAATGCCATCTGTACCCGAAAAAGCCCTGATAGCATCCACTTGGTTTTTCATCAAGGCAATCAATGGGGAGATAACGATGGCTGTTCCTTCACTGGCGATGGCCGGTAGTTGGTAGCACAGCGACTTGCCTGCACCCGTAGGCATGATTACAAAGGTGTTTTTGCCGTTGTAGATGTTGTTGATAATCTCTTCTTGTTGACCCTTAAACGTATCAAAACCAAAGAACGATTTTAGCGTTTCTCGTAGTTTCTGTTTGGAATCCATGGTTAATAACCCCTCGCGCATCAAAATTCAATACTTTTGCAAGTCAAGATAATAAAAATTCGCCTTCAATATGCATAGCGATATAAAAAAAGCAGCACAGAGGTCGTTGAAAATCGAAGGAAATGCTATTCTAGCCCTTTCTGAGCAGATTAGTGATGATTTTATTTTTGCGGTCGAAAAAATTTTAAAGTGCTCAGGTCGACTTGTCATTACCGGGATCGGTAAAAGCGCCATCATCGCCACCAAAATTGTGGCCACGCTTAATTCCACGGGTACGCCGGCAGTCTTTATGCATGCCGCCGATGCCGTGCACGGCGATTTGGGCATGATACAGCAGGCCGACATTGTGCTTTGCATTTCTCAAAGCGGTAATACTCCCGAAATTAAGCTGCTGCTGCCCATGTTGCGCAATGCAGGTAATTTGCTTATTGGCATGACCGGTGATCCCGCTTCTTACCTCGCCACGAACAGCGATTTGGTACTATTATCAACCATCGATGAAGAGGCTTGTCCGTTAAAGTTAGCCCCTACTACCTCTACCGCTGTGCAATTGGCCTTAGGGGATGCTTTGGCTGTTTGTTTGCTCGAGCAACGTGGCTTCACCGAAAAAGATTTTGCCCGCTACCATCCCGGTGGTGCCTTGGGAAAACGCTTGTACCTGCGGGTTGACGACTTGGTACGCAACAACCAGCAGCCGCAAGTAGCGCCATTGGCCGATTTAAAGCAAGTTATCTTAAGCATTACCACGGGCCGTTTAGGCGTAACTGCGGTGGTGGAAGCTGGTAAAGTACTCGGCATCATCACGGATGGCGACGTGCGCCGCATGCTTGATAAGCACAACGACCTCAGCGGACTTACAGCCGCCGATGTAATGAGTCCAAAACCCCGGAGCATCCAAATGGGTGCTTACGCGGTAGATGCATTGCAGCTCATCCGTTCCTTTAACATTACCCAATTGTTAGTCGTAAATGAAAAAGGCGATTATACTGGCGTGGTGCATATACACGACTTATTGAAGGAAGGCATCCTGTAGCTATGTGTGCTTTTCTGCTTATCTTGCTAATCAAATAACATGAGTAAGCCCTACGTCATCATCATGGCTGGGGGCATTGGCAGTCGCCTATGGCCCATCAGCACGCACCAAAAGCCCAAGCAGTTCCTTGATTTGCTTGGTTTGGGACAGTCGCTTTTGCAGCTGACCTATGAAAGGGCGCGTTTACTCACAGTTGATGACCATATTTTGGTAGTTGTTAACCGTCAATGGCTACATTTGGTAGAAGAACAATTGCCAACCTTACAAAAATTTCAGATTGTAGGTGAGCCTTTGCGTAAAAACACAGCCACAGCAACCATTTATGCCGTGAATAAGGTGGCTAATCTCGACCCCACTGCCGATGTTGTTATTATGCCTTGTGATCACATCATTTTGAATACTGGAAAATTCCAACAAACCATCAAAACAGCCATCAAGCATGTTGCTAAGCATGCGGAAATCTTGACGGTAGGTATCAAAGTGAGCAGGCCTGAAGTGAATTATGGCTACATTCAATACCTAAAAGAAGACCACACAGGCCCCATTTATCCAGTAAAAACCTTCACTGAAAAACCGACAAAAGAAATAGCCAATGCTTTTCACCGCTCGGGCGACTTTTTGTGGTATTCAGGGATCAAAATCGCCAAAATCAAGGTCATCCTCGATCTTTTTGAACAATACTTAACTGAAACCGCCCAGCTATTCGAAGAAGCACGGCCCTATCTCAACACCGATGAGGAGGAACGCTGTATCGACAAAATATACCCACAATGTGAAACGCTGCCGTTTCGACAAGCGATTTTATACAACGCGCCTAATGTAAAGGTGATTTTGGGTGATTTTAGCTGGAGCGACATCACACTTTGGGGAGAGGTATACAGTGCCCATGAACAGGATTATATGGGTAATGCCGTTACAGGCGCTCAAGTGGCCATGTACGACGCCTCAAATTGTTTGGTAGAAGTGGCTGGCGATAAGCTCGTTATCATTAACGGTCTCGAAAATTACATTGTGGCCGACTCACCGAATGGCCTGTTAATTTGCCCCAGAGACAAAGAAGGTGAAATCAAAAACATGCTGCTCGATCTCAAGCGCAGTGCTGGAGATAAATATTGGTAAAGATGAAAAAGACGCTCATTTTATTTTTGTTTCTAGTTTTTGCGACCGTCGCCGAGGCGCAAACTGATTTTAAATTACGCAGGGTACATTTGTACCGCGATGGAGCCGCCATGCTCGAGTATGCGGGTGAAGTTGCAACGCGTCAAGCCTGTTTTCAAATGCCTTTGCCCGCAGGAACCATGCCGCAGGGGGTGCAGGTTCGGGTCGATGACCGTGAAAAGCTGGTGAACTACTTGGTGCATCAAGTGGGTACCGAAGTACAGCAGCCCTTGGCCACCAAATTGGCTTTTTTGGCTAATAATCAAGGAAATAATCTTAAAGTAGAGTGCTTTGAAGGCAGTGAAGGGGTGTCTTATGCTGGTGAGGTATTGCGTATTGATTCGACAGGCGAATTACTTTTTTTGAGAACAGCGAGCAGCATTGAAATCATTCCGATTCCTACCATCATGCACATCAGCGGGGGTACGGCTTTGAATGTTTCTAAAACAGCCATTCAAAATACCTCCACCTTATCAGTGTATTTGGTAGGTGACTACAATAATTTATCCCTAACGGTACTTGTACCCGTATTGGGTTTTGATAGCGATGCCCGGTATTTGCTCGATTTTGATAAGGCAAAGCCTGAGCTTAGTCTCGATTTAACGATAACAGCACCACTAAAGCTCGAGGAAGTTGATGTTTTATACTACAACCACGCTTTTCAGCAGCGCGAAGTAGCTTCCTTTTCGAGTCATGCGGCTTTTCGTTTGGCCGGCGTCAATATTTTGCCTAACACCCGCAGCACCTACCAGGTGTTGGCAACAGAGGTGCCGTTGCAGCTCAGCGACGAGCTTGATGTGGACGCTTGGGAGCCGCTCAACCAAAATTTATCTATGAAAAGTAGCGGAAAGCGCTATTTGAGCTTGTCGAACAACAGCATGATGGACTGGTTTTCAGCGGCGGTGTACGAGCGCAAGGGCTTAAGCCTCGGCCTCATTCCCTCCAAATTGCCCGAAGTGCCAAAAAAGGCGAGCGTAAAAATGGAGTACGGCCCTTCTCCTTATCTGCTCACTGACAATGCCCGTTTGGTGAAAGTGGTCAAAAAGGCGGTGAGTTTAAACGGCATGAAGTACGACAGCTATTTATACGTGGGGCGCATCGAAATCCGCAATACCAGTCGTGAAGCCGGCCGGGTGCGGATCATCAAGCATGCGGTACCTGATTCGCGCCGCAACTATTGGTTTGCCAATAGTTTTGTCGACCTCGAAGGCAAAACCAAGCAAGAAATGTTTCAGCTTGAGTATGAAGTGAAGGTGGAGGCCAACGATGTAGCCTTTTACTCATACCGCTACGAATTGCTCATTCCGAGTGATATTTAGCGCATGTACTTGTTAAAAAAAAAGGCTGCCCAAATCGGACAGCCTTTTTTTGTTGATGAGGTTTTACGCCTCAAAATCGCAGTTGTACATTGGCTAAAAAGTTAGTTCCTGCCTGCGGATACAGGGTATTGTCGGCCATAAAATTGCCATTAAACACATAAGGATAGGTATAGCCGTTGGCGCTGTACATGAGGTTGCCAATGTTGTTGATGAGCAAGCCGAAAACCAGTTGTTTGGCCATTTTTCCGGGCACGATACTGTAATTGAGTCGTAAGTCATGCACCAAATAGGGGTCGAGCGCACGATTTTGGTCGCCACTGTTATCGAGGTACTGTTGCCCTACATACTTGCTGATGAAGTCGATGCCAAGGCCTTTCAAAGGCTTGAAGCTGAGTATGCTGGCACCAACCACGTCGGGTGAGAAGGCAATAGGGGTATTTTCATAGCTGCGGTTAATGCCGTTGCCGAGGTAATCGAAGTTTTCGTCGTACAAATCCACAAACTCCTCATACACGAGGATGCGGTTGCGGCTCAGGCTCAAATTGGCGTTCCATTGAAACCACTTGGTGACGCTAATGCCGTACTCAAGCTCGATGCCCGTGCGGTAACTGCGGTCTACATTGGTACGGATGTAGCCGCCCACATCGTTAATTTGGCCATTGAGCACCAATTGGTTGTAATAATCCATGTAGTAAAAGTTGGCGGCGAAGGCGGAGCGACTGCCCTGGCGCTTGTAGCCGGCTTCATAGTCGATCATCCGCTCAGCTGTTGGACGGCTTTCGGGACTTGATTCGGTGAGGTCGTCGCGTACCGGTTCGCGGTGGCCAACGGCTGCTGAGGCGTAAACCTGACTTTTAGCGTTGAGTTGGTAATGGAAACCAGCCTTAGGATTGAAAAAGCCGAATGGCACCTCCTGGGTTACATTAAAGCCTTGGTTGTTGAAACCTTCAAAACGGTAGTCAATGCCGCGGTACTGCAGGTCAGCATAGGCAAAAAGCCCTTTTTTTAGTTCGTATTCAGCTTTGGCAAATACATTGAATTCAGTTTTGAGCGCGTTGTTTTCGTAATAACGCGTGGTAAGGGCATTGTCACCTAACAAACGCATCCAAACTACATCCCCAAAATGGTCGCCGTCATAGCGGTTCCAGCCAGCGCCAAAGGTGGCATTGAGCTTCTCGTGCTTATAATTGGCATTTAAGAGGGCACCATAAAAATGGTTGTCGAGCCACCGTTGACGAATAAAATCGGTTCTTGTGATGGTATCGTTTCCTACTATCAAATTGGGCAAACCATACCGCGAGTAGCGCTCATTATTGCGATATTGCTCGTAGTAGCCTCTTCCATAGGTATAAAAGGCTGCACTGTTGATGCTCAACCGACTGCTGGCCTGATAGGTATAAAAAAGTTGGTAGAAGTCTTGCTTGTAATTGTCAGTTTCGTTTTCATAAAACTGTGTGCTGCCATCGGGTGCGGTGTATTGTCCTGCTGGATTAAACCGGCGGTTGGTGTTCAACAGGCTCTCGGGGATGCCGTACCAAGCCTGGTTGGTTTTTTGGTCGCCGCTAAAGATATTGAAGCGCAAAATACTTTTTTTGCCGTAATGGGCGCCGCTAAAGGCGTAACTGCGTAGCTCACTGTTTGATCTTTCGATGTAACCATCGCTGGTTATGTTACTCAGCCGGCCATCAAAAGCCCAGCCGCTTTGCAGGAGGCCGGTGCCAAAATTCACGTTTTGTCGCCAAGTATTGAAAGAACCGTGGCTCAATCCTACATGGGTGTAAGCCGTATCAATCAATTGGTTGGTTTGGATGTTGATGCTGGCGCCAAAGGCCGCTGCGCCATTGGTACTGGTGCCCACGCCACGCTGTATTTGGATGTTGTCGACCGAGCTGGCAAAATCTGGCATGTTTACCCAAAATACCCCATGCGATTCGGCATCGTTTACAGGGATGCCGTTCATGGTTACATTGATACGTGTGCCATCAGAGCCCCGAATGCGGATGCCCGTATAGCCAACCCCAGCCCCAGCATCGGAACTAACTACTGCCGAAGGGGTAAACTGTAGTAAATAGGGGAGGTCTTGCCCCAGGTTTTGCTTGGCCAGTTCCGCTTTCGACACATTGGTTACAGCCATAGGCGTAACAGCCGTGGCTCGCGTGGCACTTACCACCACTTCATCGGTGAGCATGCGCTGTAGCTCCAGCTCAAAGTTGAGCTGCTGGTCGGCACGCAAGCTCACTTCTAACTGCGCCGTTTTGTAGCCTAAATACTGCACCCGCAGCTTATAACTACCTGCAGATAGGCGTTTAAGTACATAGCGACCTTCGGCATTGGTAGCTGTACCCACGAAAGAATTTTCGAGCAGCACGCTAGCGCCAGCCAATACGTTTTGGGTGGCGGCATCTCGCACGGTACCCGAAATTTGGAAATTTTGCGCCAGCAAAGGCAGCGCGATCAAGCCCAATAGGGCCGTTAAAATGGTTTTACGCATTTGCGAAACATTAAAATGGTTTAACAAATGCTCACCAGGGGCAAGTAAGCAAACAAATAGCTTAAAAAAATCATCATCCCTTCGCAGGCATTACCCTGAGCAGGTTCAATGGGTATAATCTCAGCCGCGCTTTCACGAGGCACCCCTAAAGACAAGGCAAATGTAAGCAAGAATTCAGGTAGGCTGCAAGCGAAATGTTAGCTTTTAGCAAAATCGGGCAGTAAGCCGTTGGTAAACGTTTGTATCTGTTAAAACCGACTAGCGCTTACCGCTTTTTGCATTTTTGCAACATGGCAAGAACCCCCAAAGTTGGGCGCAACTACAGCAGTTTTGAGGGGGCCATGAAACGCTAGTTGCGAAACAAAGCTGATTTTTTGATTTAAGAAGGCTTTTTGACGGAGTTACTGCGGCAAGATAGCAACGTAATTAGGTTGCCCTTATCAGTATCAAATGCCGAAGTTAAAGAGGATAAAATCAACCACCTTGAGCTGCGCACATCGTGTTAAACAAGCAAAACGCATGTGCTATTTTAGAAGAAAATGGGAGGCGATAGCCGTGCTTGCTATCCCTAGCGGTCATTATGGCAGTTTTTAGGCATTTTGTCCAGTAACTCTACCCATTCCATGGCTGGCTTCATTCTTGCACCTCAACCGATGTCAGGGATAAATGGCAGGTAATAGCCGCATAGCTGCTTCCTATTTATTAACTTTGGCAGGTTTAGTTATTATAAAAGCATACCCCTTCCATGTTAGGATTCGTTAGTAAAGCCATCAACAGTTTATTCGGAAATAAATCCGATCGCGATATCAAACTCCTCGTCCCAAGAGTAGCCGAAATAAATGCACAATTTGAGTTACTAAAAGCACTGAGCCACGACCAGCTTCGGGCCAAAACCAGCTCGTTGCGCGAACGCGTCAGCACGGGCTTAGCGGCACTTGAGCAAGAAATTGCAGCTCTAAAAACGCAAGCTGAAAAGGTTTCATCCATTGAGGTTGACCAGAAATTTGAAATCTACGAGCAAATCGATAAGCTCGTTAAGCAAAAAGACGTAGTGCTCGAAGAGCTCCTCGACGCCTTGCTTCCCGAAGCATTTGCAGTGGTGAAAGAAACGGCGCGGCGCTTCACCGAAAACGATGAATTAACGGTTACGGCTACTGAATTAGACCGCGACTTGGCCGCTACTAAGGATTTTGTGCGTATCGAAGGCGACAAAGCCATCTATAAAAACCGCTGGCAAGCCGCGGGCACCGAGGTAGTTTGGAACATGGTGCATTACGATGTTCAGCTCATCGGTGGCATGGTGTTGCACAACGGTAAAATTGCCGAAATGGCCACAGGTGAAGGTAAAACCCTTGTTTCTACCTTGCCGGCTTACCTCAATGCGTTGAGCGGACAAGGCGTACACTTGGTTACGGTAAACGATTACCTTGCCAAACGTGACTCAGAGTGGAACGGCCCTATTTTCCAGTTTCACGGCATTACGGTAGATTGCATTGACCGCCACCAGCCCAATTCACCGGCGCGCCGCAAGGCCTACCAAGCCGATATTACGTATGGCACCAACAACGAGTTTGGTTTCGATTACCTGCGCGACAACATGGCGCATACGCCAGGCGAACTTGTTCAGCGCAAGCACCATTTTGCGATGGTGGATGAGGTGGATTCGGTACTCATCGACGATGCGCGTACGCCGCTTATCATCAGTGGTCCTGTGCCACGTGGCGATATTCATGAATTTCAAGAGCTCAAGCCACGCATCGAACGCTTGGTAGAAGCCCAAAAACGCTTCGTTAATACCGCTTTGATTGATGCTAAGAGGTTGATTGCTGCAGGCAAAAACGAAGAAGGCGGCTTAGCACTGTACCGCGCTTATCGTGGTTTGCCAAAAAGCAAAGCCCTGATCAAATTCCTCAGCGAATCTGGAATGCGGGCGCAGTTGCAGAAAACAGAGGCCATCTACCTCGAAAACCAACAAAAGGAAATGCACAAGGCCGACGAGCCGCTTTTCTTTACCATCGACGAAAAAAACAACACCATCGAGCTCACCGAAAAAGGTATCGAGCTCATCACTGCTTCGGGCGAAGACACTAGTTTTTTCATCATGCCAGATGTGGGGGCTGAGGTGGCTGAAATTGAAAAAGGTCAACTTGCTGCCGCTGAAAAAGCTGAGCGTAAGCAAAAACTCATGGCCGATTTTCAGGTGAAGTCGGAGCGGATACACACCATGAATCAATTGCTCAAGGCTTATTGTTTATTTGAGCGCGACGTAGAATACATCGTTGACAACAATAAAGTGAAGATTGTAGATGAGCAAACGGGTCGCGTACTCGACGGGCGCCGCTACAGCGATGGGTTGCACCAAGCCATTGAAGCCAAGGAAAACGTAAAAGTGGAGGCTGCTACCCAGACTTTCGCCACGGTAACCTTGCAGAATTTCTTCAGGATGTACCATAAATTGGCGGGTATGACCGGTACGGCCGAAACCGAAGCTGGTGAATTGTGGGAAATCTACAAACTCGACGTGGTGGTAATTCCCACTAACCGCCCGATTGTGCGGAACGACATTGAGGACATGGTGTACAAAACCATCCGCGAAAAATACAATGCCATCATCGATGAAACGGTAAAATTGGTGGAAGCAGGCCGGCCAGTTTTAGTTGGTACCACTTCGGTGGAAACCTCAGAATTGCTCAGCCGCATGCTTACCCTGCGTAAAATAAAGCATAACGTACTCAACGCCAAGCAACACCAGCGCGAGGCGGATATTGTGGCGGAGGCAGGACAAGCTGGCACGGTGACCATCGCTACCAACATGGCCGGTCGTGGTACGGATATTAAATTGGGTGCAGGCGTAAAAGCTGCTGGCGGTTTGGCCATCATCGGTACCGAGCGCCATGAGTCGCGCCGAGTTGACCGCCAGTTGCGCGGGCGTGCCGGTCGCCAAGGAGACCCCGGCTCCTCGCAGTTTTTTGTATCGCTTGAAGACAACCTCATGCGTTTGTTCGGCTCCGAGCGAATTAGCAAGGTGATGGATACCTTCGGTTACAAAGAAGGTGAAGTGATTCAGCACTCCATGATTACCCGTTCGATTGAGCGGGCTCAGAAGAAAGTGGAAGAAAACAACTTCGGCATTCGCAAGCGCTTGCTCGAATACGACGACGTGATGAATTCGCAGCGCGAAGTGATTTATCGCAAGCGCCGTCATGCTTTGTATGGTGAGCGCCTCAGTACCGATATCCGCAACATGATCAGCGATGTGGCTGCTGATTTGGTAGAGCGTCACCGCATGAACGAGGATTACGAAGCCTTTATGTTGGATGTGATTCGCAATTTTGCGATGGACACCAAAATTAATGCTCAAGTCTTCAGCAAAAATAAAATTGAATCACTACTTGAAGAGCTCGGTCAAGAAGCGTTACAAGCTTACGATGCTAAAAACGAGCGCCTTGCTAAGATGGCCATGCCGGTAATTACCACCGTTTTCCAAGACAAAGGGGAGCAGGTAGAAAACATTGTGGTGCCTTTCCAAATGGGCAGCAAAGGCATGCAAGTGGGTGTAAACCTGCGCAAGGCCTACGAAAGTGAGTGCCGCGAAATTGTAACGGAATTCGAAAAGGTAATCATGCTGATGCTCATCGATGAGGCATGGAAAAACCATTTGCGCGATATGGATGAGCTCAAGCAATCGGTGCAAAACGCCGTTTACGAGCAAAAAGACCCCTTGGTGGTTTACAAGATGGAGTCGTTTAACCTCTTTGAGCGCATGCTTAGCGAGTTAAACAGCGAGGCCGTTGGTATGCTTTTTCAAGGCACCATCCCTGTACAAGAGGCAGACGAGGTGCGCGAGCAACGTCAAGTAGCGCGCGCCCCGCAACCAGCTTTGCAGGCCAATAAGCCGGCTTATACCAGCAGCAGTTCGGCTGCACCGCAAGCTGCGCTACAGCCTGGCATGCCAGCCCCTGCACCACATGTGAGTCCTGTGCACGTTGGACCCAAAGTAGGCCGCAACGATCCTTGTCCATGCGGTAGCGGCAAAAAGTTTAAGTCTTGCCACGGTAAAGAAGAAGCCTAATGGACTTCTTGGCTGGCAGGATTGACCACACCATGCTTTCGATGAACATGCAGCGTGCTGACGTGCTGCGCTTATGTAATGAAGCCATGGATTTTGAATTTGCCGCCGTATGTGTGCCAAGCTACTTTACCCGCGACATGGCCGATGCCTTGGCTGGCTCCGGTGTAAAAGCGTGTACCGTTGTAGGCTTTCCTTTTGGCTATTACCCTCGCCTTGTAAAAAAACGTGAAGCCGAAACGGCATTGCGTTTGGGGGCTAAAGAAATTGACCTTGTTATTAACCAAGCTGCTTGGTTTTCGGGGGATTTTAAGTATGTGCGCAACGAAATAGCTTCCATTACCGCTCTAACTCATTCACAACAAGCTCTTATAAAAGTCATTATAGAAACCGGGTATCTCAATGCCCAACAATTGGCCGATTTATGCCATGTCTGCGCCGAAGTAGGGGTAGATTATGTAAAAACCTCTACAGGATTTGGTAAAGAAGGCGCGAATGTTGCTGTTGTACGTGAAATGCGTCGTATCTTGCCTGAAAATATTTCAATTAAAGCATCAGGCGGCATCCGTGATCGTGCTTTTGCACTTGATTTACTGGCCGCAGGTGCCGATCGCATCGGAACGTCCTCTGGAACAAAAATGATTTTACCATGAATAGGCTCATCGCAATTTTACTTTTGGCCTTGTTTGGGATAGGCTACAGCTGGGCCCAAGATCCCGCTGACACAAGTAGGTCATTAACTAGCGTCATTGATTCTGGCACGTTGCCTCAAGACACCAGTCGCTTTAGAACGGATTCTACCCAAGAGCAGCAACTTGAAAAGAAAAAAGAACTCACGCGGTCTAAACCACCTACTGTGGATGGCTTTCGGGTACAAATTTATGCAGGCAACAGTCGCCAGCAAGCCATGCAGATACGTACCGAAGTGGCGGTAGCCTACACTGATTATGCCGCTTATCTCATTTACAAGCAGCCAACTTTTCGGGTGAGGGTAGGTGATTTCAAAAGCCGTTTTGAAGCCCAGGAGCTACTTAGGGAGCTTAAAGAGCAGTATCCATCGAGTTTTATTGTGCCTGATGAGGTGCTCGTTAATCCAGTTTTGGCGCCAAAACCGATTGAAACTATTGAAGATGCTGAACGAAAAGATCCATAAGCTCGCGCAAGAGCTTGTTCCCAAGGTAATAGCCAATCGGCAGCACTTGCACAGGCATCCTGAACTGTCGTTCGAAGAAGCCAACACCGCTGCTTTTGTACAGGCCGAGTTGGCTGCTTTGGGCATTGATTTTAAAAGTGATGTGGCAGGTCATGGTGTGGTGGCGCTGATTGAAGGTAAAAATCCCACCAAAAAAGTAGTAGCGCTGCGTGCAGATATGGACGCGCTACCCATACTTGAAGCCAACGATGTGCCTTATCGCTCTCAGAATGCAGGGGTAATGCACGCCTGCGGGCATGATGCCCATACGGCTAGTCTTTTGGGCGCCGCTGCAATCCTAAATCAAGTAAAAAACGAGTTTGAAGGCAGTATTAAGCTTATTTTCCAACCAGCAGAAGAACGTTTGCCAGGCGGTGCTTCACTGATGATCAAAGCGGGGGTGCTTGAAAATCCAAAACCAGCGAGCATCATTGGTCAGCATGTGATGCCGTTTTTACCCGTTGGTAAAGTAGGCTTTCGCTCAGGTATGTACATGGCTTCAGCTGATGAAATTACCATGATTGTTCATGGCAAAGGGGGGCATGCGGCAATGCCACACATGAATATTGATACGGTGATGGTAACCGCCCAAATTTTGGTGGCCTTGCAGCAAGTGGTGAGTCGCTATGCCAATCCCACAATTCCTTCGGTGCTGTCGTTTGGCAAAATTACAGCCAATGGTGCCTTTAACATCATTCCCAACGAGGTGGTTGTGCTAGGTACTTTTCGTACGATGAATGAGGTATGGCGCAAGGAAGCCCATGCACGCATGAAGCAAATTGCTGAAGATTTGGCCAGCTCCATGGGTGCTATATGCGACTTTCAAATAAACGTAGGCTACCCGTTTTTGGTGAATCATCCGGAGGTAACAGCACGTGCTCGAGCCGCTGCCGAAGCTTATATGGGCGTTGAAAATGTAGTGGAACTCGATTTATGGATGGCTGCTGAAGATTTTGCCTATTACAGCCAAGTTACCGATGCCTGTTTTTACCGCCTAGGTACCCGCAACGAAGCCCGTGGCATCGTATCGGCAGTGCACACACCTACCTTCGACATCGATGAAGCAGCTTTAGAAACGGGTTGTGGTTTGATGGCTTGGTTGGCCATAAACGAACTTGGAGCGGGTAATTAGTCTTTTTCGAAGGCAATAATTGCTTCTCGGTAAGCCTCTGGCAAGCTGATAGTGAGGTCCTTGCGGTAGTCGTAGGCAACCAGTACCGCCTTTGCCGAAGTTAAAATCTCTTCCTGCTCCCCTTTGATTCGAATGACCAAATATTCCATTTCAAAACTCTTGTTGCCAATGCGCGATGTCCGCATCCACACCGAGGCCTTGTCGCGAGGAAACAAAGGTTTGTGGTAATTCACCGTGTTGCTGGCCAGTATCATGCCAATTTTGTCCCAGTCCCATTGCACCACTTCTCTAAAATAGTCGATGCGCGCTTGCTCAAAATAGCTGAGGTAAACAGCGTTGTTTACATGCTGCAAGGCATCGATATCGGCCCAGCGGATGTGAATAGGGCTGTGAAATAGAAATAAATTCCTGTCGAATTCTTGCTCGTTATTCATGGGGATCGGTTTTTTATACTATCTCTTGGCTTCCAACAATGCTGGTTGTGAACGTCCACAAAGAAAAACAATTCCCACCAATCGCCCGTGTATGTAAGTCGAAAATGACAGCATTTTCAGAAGTGGTTTGTGATTGGAAAATGGCGGTGAAGACATTTATCAAGCCGCCTGCCGTAACGCTTAAAACCTGCTGGATTTGCTTCGGGTTCAACAGGTTTGGATGGACGGCTGCTAGCCTCCATAAGCACTCCTGGCATGCCGCGCAAAGAGGCACGTGCGCAACAAAGGTCAGCATGAAGGCTCACCATAGAATGAGTGGTTCTGGTTGAAAGATACAGTTGGAAGTGCAAAGGATTTTATTCAAGGCCACTGCCCCAGCAGCACCACATGGAGGTTAAAAAAGCTCTACGAATTGACATCGAACCACTTATGCTTTGAATTGAATTGTTTTAGCAGTATTTTCGCTGCATGAATGAATCGAAGCGGCAATTGCGGGTCGCTAAACTCTTGCAAAAGGAAATTGCGGAAATTTTACAGCGTGAATTGCCACATTTGGTTGCTGGCCACATGGTCACCATTACGAAGGTACGTGTGACACCTGATTTATCCCTGGCTCGTTACTATGTGAGTGTTTTAGGCAGTCAAAAGTTGATTTTAGTGGATGGCATGAACAATGCAAGATCTGAAATGCGTCTTAAATTAGGTCAGCGGATTCGAAATCAACTGCGTATTGTGCCTCAATTAGAATGTTATTTAGATGATTCATTGGATTATATCGACAACATTGAGCGTTTGTTAACCGATCCAGAACAAGACGGTAAGCTTTAGGTATGCAACACGACGAGTTACGGAAAACACTTACCGATTTATTCAAAAACAGACCGCAATTACGCTCTGTTTTTTACATACTCATTGATATACTGATTGTTAGCTTTTGGCATGTACGCCGGGGTATTTTGTCCTTTGCGCGTACCCGCACTGGTCCTGTACATGTACTCGATGCCGGCACTGGTTTGGGGCAATATGTGTATTACCTCACCCGGAAGTTTCCCAATTGGAACATTTATGCCACCGATGTATCCGCCAATGAAATTTGTGAGTGCAACCGCTTTTTTCATCGTTTAAAGTACGAAAGGGTGCTTTTTAGAACTGAGGACTTGCATACCCTTTGTAAGAAAGATGTTTTTGATTTAGTGTTGGCCGTAAACGTAGTCGAATACATCGACGACCACAAACTCGTTTTGCAGAACTTTTACCAGGCGTTAAAGCCGGACGGTATGTTGCTCATTTCTGTGCAGTCTGATAAATCGCGTGTAGTACAGCCAAATTTCACCAACAAACTGCTTGGCAATAAAAATGTAGCCCATCGCTACAACAATCTAGAGTTAAAAAAACTCTTAAAAGAAGTTGGCTTTAAGCACATAAAGGCACATTATGCCTACGGGACATCGGGCCGCATCTCAACTGTTTTGGGCGTGAGTGTTCCCAAAATTTTGATACGCAAAAGCAGGTATTTTTTGTACTTGATGCCGTTGTATTACCTGCTGTGCTACCCGCTGGTGTTTGTACTCAACAGCATTGACGCATACTTTGTACATTTGAGTGGTAGCGAGCTGGTGGTTCGTGCCTATAAAGTGTAGAAGCCGTGTCAGTTGTTCGTTTTATTGCTTTCCGATATCTGTTTGCGAAGAAGCGAACCAATTTTATTAACATCGTTACCGGTATTTCTTTTGGTGGGGTATTGGTAGGTGCTGCGGCTTTAATTGTTGTCTTGAGCGTTTACAACGGCTTGGAAGAACTCACCCAGGGCATGTACAGCAAGTTTAATCCTGATGTACGTGTGAGGCCACTGAACAGCAAGCTTTTCGACCGCAGAGAGATGGCGGCCCAACTCAAAAACTTCCCGCAGATCAATGGCATATCTTATAGCATCGAAGAAAACGCGCTTTTTAGGTATGGTGACAGGGAGGTAGTGGGTGTAATTAAAGGCGTAGACAGCGCTTTTGTGGAGCTTACTGAAGTAAATCAAACCATGGTCCGGGGCGAATATGTACTACGCGACGGCTTTGGTTTGCCCTATGCGATGCTGGGCGTGGGTATCGGGTATCAACTGCAGATTTCTTTGAACGATTACCGACAAGGCATTGAAGTGTACATGCCAGCTCGCGGAAAAAAAATAGATTTATTGCGGCCAGAGACGAGTTTTGAAAAACGCGTTTTGCAACCTGCTGGTATCTTTGACATCCAGCCTGAAATTAACCAACAATATGTGCTGGTGCCCTTGGTGTTTGTGAGCGATTTAATGGGTATTCCTGAACACCAAGTAGGAGAGGTGGCGGTTAGACTAAAGTCTGGAGAGCATGCCGCTTCTTTTGCTAAAAAATTACAAACGGCTCTGGGCAGTGATTTTGAGGTGAAAGACCGTTATCGACAACAGGAGGCCATTTTCAAGATTTTCCAAACAGAGAAGTGGTGGACTTACTTTTTTTTACTGCTCATTGTGTTGGTGGCGGCCCTCAACTTAGTAGGCGCCTTATCGATGCTGGTAATTGAAAAGCAGCGCGACATTGCTATTTTAAGCAGCCTTGGCGCCTCAAAGCCTGTGCTTTTTGGCATATTTATGGCAGTTGGTTCACTCATCACCTTGGTTGGTGCATCCTTGGGCATTGGTCTAGGCACGCTTTTATGCACCCTGCAACAGCAGTACGAGTTCATTCGATTTGCAGGGGAAGGTGCTTTTGTGGTGAGCGCCTATCCCGTGTCTCTGCGCTTTACCGACATTCTGTTGGTATTTGGAGGTGTATTGCTAATTGGTGTTTTGTGCACCCTTTATCCAGCCTTGAAAGCGGCCAAAAGCATGACAACTGCACATTTGCGGGCCTAAATTTTAAGCAAAAAAAAGGCGACTTAGTGTCGCCTTTTAAAAAATGGAGTGCTTTTATTCGCTTTGTGCGTTACGACTATCGTTTTCAAGTACTTTCCGCTCGCTCACCTTACCATGTGCATCGTACATTGCCCATTCGCCTACTGGAGACCCATTTTTGTAGGTCAATCTGTAGCGCAGGCTGCCTTGGTTGTCCCAAACCATCCACTCGCCGTCTTTCTTGCCTTCGTTGAAATGGGCGGTTGTCATTAACTGGCCTTGGTTGTTATAGCTCGACCAGCTGCCATGTTTTTTGCCCTGGAGATAATAGCCGGTTTCACGCAATTGACCATTGGTATGAAAACGATTTATTTTTCCTTGTGCTTGACCGTTCTGAAATTCGATCTCTGTAGTCTTGTTCCCTTGCGCATCATAATTCACTTTTAAACCTGTGAATTCGGTGGTTGCAGCTGATGGGATCAGCTCTGTATGTTGGGCACCAGCGGTGAGGGCTCCTAGACCTAAACAGATGGTTAATGTAAATAGTAATTTCATGATTCCTCCTTGATTGTTATTTCAAAGTTATTGAAATATTAACTCAATGTTAACTAAAGTGTGTTAATTTTTTGATTTTTTCTACACTTTTTTTGTAAATCATTGATAAACAAGTATTAAGATATTTGTTGTGCACGCATAGAAATGTCAAAAACCAACCATATCTTGTTAACATGGAAGGCAAAGCGCCAAAGTGGCTTCAGAAATTGGGTTGGGCAGGATTTCTATTCTTCCTGATAAAAGGACTGATTTGGCTAGGCGTATTTTACGGTCTAGGCAACTACCTCTTTAATTGAGCAATTGTAAAGCTGGCCCCATCACTTAAGGTGTTGGCAAGCGGCGTGTAGGTAAAACCTGGCACCTTTTCTAAAATTTTGCTGCCTCCAAAACTCTTTTTTCTGTAAGCCGACTGCACGGTTTCTCGTGTGATGAAAGGCATCTTGCCTTTTAACATCGCTACGAGCTTATTTACACGCCAAGCCAGCTCGGCCATCCACCGGGGCGGCAGTAAACTTGGGGCCTTCACACCCAAAGCCTCGGCCATTTCAGCGAATAATTGCTGATAGCTGAGGTTATGCGCATTGAGCACGTAGCGTTTTCCAACAATGTTCTGCTCGTCTAATAGGCAGAGTGCCTTGGCTACATCGCGTACATCGACGAAGCCGGTGGCACCCGGACTGTAAAAAGGCATGCCCTGATACACTTTGCGGAAGAGCTGGTTGCTACCGGAGGTTACTTGGCCTGGCCCTAGAATCACCGATGGACAAACCACCGCCACTTCTAAGCCCTCTTCCATACCTCGCCACACTTCGTTTTCGGATCTAAATTTTGAAATGGCGTAATTCGACTGCCCTTTGTCACCCTTCCAAGATGCGTTTTCATCGATGGGTAGGTGCGGTTCGGCGGCTTGTCCGAGCGCTGCAATACTGCTCACAAACAACACTCTTTTTACCTTTTGATGCAGGGCGGCATTGATAACGTTAGCCGTGCCGTGGATGTTGGTTTTGAACATCAAATCGCGCTGGTTGGGGTCGTAAGAGATAAACGCGGCGCAATGAAATATCTTGTCGATGCCGAGCATGGCATCTTCTAAGGCAAAATAGTCGGTAACATCGGATTGCACCCAATTTATACTCGCTATTTGGCTAGTGGTTAAGATGTTATGACTCCCTATTTTTGATTTACTGCGGTACAATGCCCGTATTTGATAGCCGCGCGCAAGCAGTTGTGCAACCACGTGCTCGCCTACAAATCCAGTTGCTCCGGTGACCAGTACCATCAAAAAAGTTCAATTAATGCCCCTGCGCAATGGTTGCTGCTGCTGCCAGTAACCTCCGAAAGCACATTCGACCTCCGAAGATAGCGTAACAAGCCTAAAAAGCCGAAAATCAAGGCTTCCTTTTGTTCAATAAGTTCCGCTGAAGGTAGGTGGAAGGTTGCCGAACTGTGTTTACGCAGCTGCTCCATCAAAAAGTCGTTGTACGCCCCCCCGCCTGTAACCAAAATGCGACCATCGACTTGGTACTTGCTGAGCTCGCCGCCTACAATTTCGCCGAGATGCGCACACCAAGTGGCAAGCACATCTTGTGGGCCATAAGCTCCGTTAAAAAGCGAAGGTTGAAGCTGAGCTTCAAAGTGCTCACGACCCAGAGAGCGGGGCGGCGCTTGTTGGTAAAAGTCGAGTTTGCGTAACAGCGCTAACAGTTCAGGAAGAATGGCACCGGCTCGCGCTAACTTTCCACTCGCATCATAAGCATGACCTAAGAGCTGGCTAGCCGTATTGAGCACCATGTTGCAACAACCCAAATCGTAGGCGATGCGCTTGTTTTGGTTCTCAAATGAGATGTTGGCAATACCGCCGAGGTTCAAACAGGCCGAGTAATCGCTGAAGAGCAGGGCGTCACCAATGGGTACCAAAGGAGCGCCTTGGCCTCCCAAACCCACATCAGCCGATCTAAAATCATAAACCACCGGCAAACGTATCTCCGCTGCCAACCGTGCTGCACCCCCAATTTGGGTGGTGAAACCTCCTTCGGGCTGGTGAAAAATAGTATGGCCATGCGTACTCAGCAGTACAGGAGCCTGTTTTCCGCGCAAAAAGTCAGCGACAGCAGCGCTGAAAAAAGCACCCAGTTCAGCATCCAATTGCATCAAGCCCAAAGCACTGAGCTGGTGCGCGGTGGCGAGTTTTTGTTGCAAAAAAACCGGATAGACCACCGTTTCGCTGCTCTCCAGCGCGTAGGTCCACCCGGTTTCGGTTTCGGCAAAGGTTGCGAGGCACAGGTCTAAACCATCGAGCGAGCTGCCCGACATCATCCCTAAAACCCGCCATTGGCCTGTTCTTATCATTAATTGGCATCCAAAATGCGGAACAAATCGTCGAGTTTAGGCGACAATATGATCTCGGTGCGCCTGTTTTTAGTGCGGGCCTCCGTAGTTTTGGCAGGATCAATGGGCATGTGCTTGCCACGACCAGCTGCTGTCATGCGTGCCGGATCGATTTTCGCGTTTTCAGATAAGATTTTAACGATGCTCGTGGCCCGGCGCACGCTCAAATCCCAGTTTACATCGTCACTACCTAAGTCATCGGTATGGCCTTCTACCAAAATGCTAATGTCAGTATTGGTTTCGAGCACCTTGCCGAGTTCCTGAATGGCTTGTTTACCACGGGGGTCAACGGTGGAACTGCCTGTTTTAAAGAGCAATTGCTCCGACAAGGAAACATATACCTTGCCGTTTTTCTGCACCACCGTTAAGCCGCTGTTTTGGAAACCCAAAAGTGCTCTTGCCACTGTTTCCTGTAGTTTGGCTACAGCAGCATCTTTGGCAGCAAGTGTGGCCTGCAATTCATTTACTTTTTTCTCACGTGCTTCTAAATCTACTTGCAAGACTTTCAGCTTGCTTTCTAACGTGTTGAGTTCGGCTTCCTTTTGCTTCACCAGTAATTCATTTTGCTTTAAATCCCTCGCTAAACGCGCATTTTCATTCATGCTGTTGTTCGAAATGGTTTCATTTGTTTTGATGAGGTCGTTCACCAAATCAGTTAGCTGAGTTACACGGCCTTGTGCCTGACGCAATTCTAAGCCGATATTCGCGGTATCAGTTTCTAACCCAGCTTTTTCACTGCGTAAGGTTTCAATGCCTGTGCTGAGCATGTCCTTTTCGCCTTGCAAACCCTCGATTTGCTTTTGTTGTGCCTGGGTTTCCTTGTTGAGCCGTTCGCGGTCAACTACCACGGCGTTGTGGTCTTTTTGACTTACACAGCTGCCGAGCATGATGACGGCAGCGAGGAGGAGGAGTGATTTTTTCATTTTTTTAATTTAGGAGGCTAATGGTAGTTTTTTAAAAGAAATCGTGACTATGTGGGTATTTTTCGAACCAACAGGTTTTTACCATGTCGCTTACCCTCGTACGCAAATCTTCAATATTTATTTTGGAAGTGGCCGAAATAAAAAGCGCGTTGCCATTTGTTTTGGCCATCCAAGTCTGCGCCAGCTGCTCCACCGGCGGGTGTCCTTCTATGAACTCGGGGTCATCGTGCCGCGCCGCCCGCGCCTCTTCCCAGCGATCAATCTTATTAAAAACCGTGAGAATGGGCTTATCAGCTGCCTTGAGTTCTTGTAACGTTTCGAGCACCACCTGCATTTGCTCTTCAAAATTGGGGTGGCTCAAATCAACCACATGCAGCAAAATATCTGATTCACGCACTTCGTCGAGGGTGCTTTTAAACGACTCCACCAAGTGATGCGGTAGCTTGCGGATAAAACCCACGGTATCACTCAGCAAAAAAGGCACATGGTTTACTACCACCTTGCGCACGGTGGCGTCGAGGGTGGCAAAAAGTTTGTTTTCGGCAAATACTTCCGATTTGCTGATGAGGTTCATGAGGGTTGATTTGCCCACATTGGTATAACCTACCAAAGCTACACGTATGCTTTTACCACGATTTTTACGCTGCGTTGCGTTTTGCCTATCGATGAGCTCGAGGCGTTCTTTGAGTAAAATAATGCGGTTGCGTATGATGCGTCGGTCTGTTTCGATTTCTTTTTCACCCGGACCTTTCATGCCGATACCGCCTTTTTGCTTGCTCAAGTGGGTCCACATGCGCGTAAGTCGCGGCAACAAATATTCGTGCTGAGCCAGCTCCACTTGCGTTTTGCTTTGTGCTGTTTGTGCACGAGAAGCAAAAATATCCAGGATCAAAGTACTGCGGTCGAGTACTTTTACCGTTGCTTCTAGCGGATCGGGATTAAACACCTTCTCAATGTTCCGCATTTGCGAAGCGCTGAGCTCATCGTCGATAAGTACCAAATCTATTTCATGCTCGCGCACATATATTTCGATTTCTTCGAGTTTGCCCGTGCCCACATAGGTACGTGGATCGGCGCGCTGCAAGCGTTGCACAAAGCGGGCTTTGGTGGTGGCACCGGCCGTCTCGGCTAAAAATGCCAGTTCATCGAGGTATTCCTGCGCCTTTTCTGCCGGTTGTTCTTGGGTAATGATGCCCACCAGCACGGCGACTTCTTTTTTAAGTAGATTTTTTTGAATCATTCAATTGCAAAAATCGTGTATTTAAGTCGATTAGAAAATTTTTCCTATCAACTCATCCAAACGCCCAGCCTTTTCGAGCCGCATGCCTTTGGGGGGATGTTGTATTTGCTGATGTTCGGAGAGGAACATTTTGGTGAAACCTAGCTTTGCGGCCTCTGCCAAGCGGTTTTCGATACGGGCCACCGGCCGGAGTTCGCCACCCAAGCCAATTTCCGCCGCAAAACAAACTTCTCCCGCCAGGGGCATGTCTTGCAAAGAAGAAGCCATGGCTGCACAAACTGCCAAGTCAATCGCTGGATCTTCTACCCGTAAACCACCGGCGATGTTCAAAAATACATCAAGCTGGTTCATGCGGTAGCCACAGCGTTTTTCCATCACGGCAATGAGCATGCTGAGCCTGCGCTGGTCAAAACCTGTGGTGCTGCGTTGCGGTGTGCCAAAGGCCGACCCGCCTACCAAAGCTTGCACTTCTACAAAAAGCGAACGGTTGCCCTCGAGGGTGGAACCGATGGCCATGCCACTTTGACTGTGCCATTGGCGGGTGAGGAGCAGCTCGCTCGGGTTCGATACTTCGCGCAAACCTTCGCCCATCATTTCGTAAATACCCAACTCGGAGGTGGAACCAAAACGATTTTTGAGGGTGCGCACAATGCGGTAGCTATGGTTGCGGTCGCCTTCAAATTGTAAAACAGTATCTACGAGGTGCTCGAGTACTTTTGGCCCGGCTAGTTGACCGTCTTTGGTGATGTGGCCTATCAGAAACACAGGCACGCGGTTTTCTTTGGCAAAACGCATGAACTCGCCGGCGGCTTGGCGGACTTGGGAAACGCTGCCAGGGCCAGATTCAATGAGGGGCGAAAATACCGTTTGAATAGAGTCAACAATCAGTAATTCGGGCCGAATGGCCTCCACCTGCCTAAAAATAGCCGTGGTTTCGGTCTCTGTAAGCACATAACAATGGTCCTGCTTCATGCCCAAGCGCGTAGCCCGCAGTTTGATTTGGGCCTCGCTTTCTTCACCCGACACATAGAGTATGCGATGACCCTCTAGCTGCAACGCCAATTGCAGTAGCAGGGTAGATTTGCCAATGCCCGGCTCGCCGCCCAACAGCACCAAGGCCCCGGGTACAATACCACCTCCTAATACGCGGTTGAGCTCGGCATCAGGACAAGTCCAGCGCTCGGTAAGGTCGGTAGCCACCTCCGAAAGCAGTTGCGCATCGACCTGGCGCTTGGTGCCTGTACCTGCAAAAGCCCGCACATCGGTGCCACTGCCGCTTTTTTCACGGATTTCTTCCACAAAAGTATTCCAGCTGTTGCAGCTGCTGCACTTGCCAGTCCATTTGGGCGATTGTGCCCCGCACGACTGGCATATGTATACGGTTTTGAGTTTGCTCATAAAAAGGTAAATATAGCAGGCATGCCTGTCTCGTTTTCAACAAAAATTTTCAAAAAAGCTTCCTTATCGTACGATCCTTGCCATCCTGCAGTGATTTAATGTGCTGCAGTAACGTTATGCTTAAAACTTAACAGGGTTTTTACGCGAGTTAATTTAGCAGTGTTTTAGTAAAATACGGTTATGAAGGAGGCCAGCCATGGCCAGGAGAGCGATGTGTTGGCTGCCATCGGTCTACATCCGCATCGGCCAGTGCTTGTGAATGACAAAGCGCGTGGCGTTTTTCTACCAGGGGTTCAACAACAGATTTAGGAGGTCCAAGTTCTTTAAGCGCTTACCCGCATTTGGCAAAAGGAGGTAATATTTGGTTTGAACCACGTTAATGGCTGGTTTTCCCAAATATTCAGCACGTATTCCAGTTTCCTTAGCATTCACACCAGGAAAGTCTTATTTTCGTTCGATAATGATGCGGCTAAGATTTTTTTTCATATTTCTTTTTCTCTTTTTAGGAAAATTATCTGTTTTGGGGCAACCAGGTCCGCTTGGCCGCCTGCCCCTGGGGATACAATATTATCAGCAATCAGAATTTGAGCGTGCAGCCGAATTGTTAGCAGCTGTTTTAGAGGCCGAACCTTCGAACAACACTGCTTACGGTTACCTATATAACAGCTATATCCAGCTCAGTGCATTCGAAAAGGCAGAAAAAGTGGCGCAAGTCATGGCCAAACGCGATGCTGGTCAAGTCATGTATGCCGTAGACATTGCTTTTGCCCTGCGCAAACAAGGCAAAGAGAGCAAGGCGATTGGGCAATACGATGCTTTGGTTAAAAGACTCCTTGCCAACCGTGGTCAAATCATCCTCCTTGCCAATGCCTTCCGTGCAAGGGGTGAGTACGATTATGCCATCATCAGTTACCAAAAAGGAAGGCAATTGCTGGCTGAGCCAATGGCTTTTGCGATAGAGTTGGCAGAGTTGTATTATGCCACTGGACAAAAAGCCAAGTTAATAGCGGCTTATCTAGACTATTTAGCAGCTGCCCCACAGCAATTAGGCTACATACAAAACATGTTGCAGGCGCGTTTGGAGGAAGCAGATTACGATGTTTTGCGAGCGGCCTTGCTGACTGCTATCCAAAAACGGCCTGATGACATCATGCTTTCAGAGCTCATGATATGGTTTTTTGTGCAGCAGCTCGATTTTCAACAGGCTTTTTACCAAGCGCGCGCGATTGACAGGCGGATGCAGGAAAATGGAAATCGCATTTTAACCTTGTCGAGGGCCGCAGTTGAGAATAAAGACTACACCGCTGCGATTGAAATGCTGCAGTATCTCATCGATAAAGGGCCTAACTACCTGGTTTATTACGATGCGCGTTACGAAATACTCGAAGCGGAACGCATGCGTCTGCAAGCGGGAATAGCATTATCGGCCGATTGGCAAGCTTTAGCAGCCAAGTATGAGGCCTACATAACTGCTTTCCCACAACAACGCAACATCCTACAAATGAAACAACGCCTGGCCATGGTATACGGCTATGAGCTTAAACGTTTGGCGGATGCTGTGGAGTTGTTAGAAAAAGCCATTGCGGCTGGGGGTGACCGCCACTTGGTGGCAGCGGCCAAACTCGATTTAGGTGATATGTACCTGCTCACCGACGAGCTGTGGGAGGCTGCATTGACGTACGGGCAGGTCGAAAAAGACTTTCCCAACGATCCGCTTGGCCAAGCAGCGAAATTCCGAAATGCACGATTGTCTTTTTATAAGGGCGAGTTCGAATGGTCGCAAGCCCAGCTCGACGTGCTCAAGGCCAGTACGAGTCAGCTTATCTCGAATAACGCCTTGGCCTTATCGCTCTTGATAAGCGATAACCTTGACCTCGACACCACCATTTTGCCCATGAAAGCCTTTGCTGCGGCCGATTTGCTGCTTTTTCGCAAGGAGTATACGTTGGCACAGGCTGCCTTTGAGGCCGTGGTACGCGATTACCCTGGCCATGGGTTAAGCGATGAAATTTGGCTCAGGCAAGCCGAGATATTTGTCAAGCAAGGCGCCTATGCAGCAGCGGCAATCAAGTACGAAGCCATCCTTCAATCCTTTGGTGCCGATATTTTGGGTGATGATGCCTTGTATTTATTGGCTGTTTTGCATGCAGACTATCTTAAAGACAGCCCAAAGGCCATGTCCCTTTTTCAGGATTTGCTCGTAAAATATCCCGACAGTACATTTACCTTTGAGGCACGCCGGCGGTACAGGTTGCTGCGTGGCGACAAGATCAATTAAACATGTTACTATATAACGTCACTGTAAACGTAGAGCTGGGCGTGCATGCCGAGTGGCTCGCGTGGATGAAAGCCGTCCACATTCCCGAAGTAATGGCCACTGGCATTTTTAAATCGCATCGTATTTGCAAGCTCCTGCTGCCGAAGCCCGAAGAGGGGGTGACCTATGCCATTCAATATTACTGCGAAAACCAAGAGGCACTCAACCGCTATTTCGAGGAGTTTGCGCCTGCTTTGCAACAGCGGCACGCTGCCGCGTATGGCAACCGCGCTTATGCGTTTAGGACGGTGTTAGAGGTCGTGTAATTTAACTTACAGTTTTACCAAGGCAATTGCTCGAGGCGCTTTTTTGTTTCCAAAAACTCCTTCCAAATTTCATCAACCACCGCAGCGGCAGGCATTACCTCCTTTATATAGGCAGATACTTGGCCTATTTCGAGTTCCCCATCCTGCAAATTACCTTCGAACATGCCTTTTTTAGCGCGGCCGCGACCGAGCAGCTCCCCTAAACTATCGGCATTGGCGCCTGCCAACTCAGCGGCTTGCACGGCATTGTAAAAGGCATTCTTAATTAAACGTACGGGTGTGAGCTTTTTAAGGGTGAGGATGGTATCACCTTCTTGCGCGTCCACCACAGCTTGTTTGAAAGCTTGGTGGGCCGAAGACTCGGGAGTGGCGACAAAGCGGCTGCCAATTTGCACGCCTTCTGCGCCTAAGGCAAAGGCCGCGCACATGGCCCTACCGTTGCCGATGCCACCTGCAGCAATTAATGGCAGGTCGATAGCGTCGCGCACCATAGGCAGGAGGCAGAGGGTGGTGGTTTCTTCGCGACCATTATGCCCACCCGCTTCGAATCCTTCGGCTACTACAGCATCTACACCTGCCGCTTGTGCTTTAAGTGCAAATTTTACATTCGAAACCACATGCACCACGGTGATGCCTTGATCTTTAAGCCAAGGGGTAAGCTTGCCAGGATTACCCGCTGAGGTAAATACAATTTTTACACCTGCTGCTCTGATCACTTCGAGGTGCTGCTCGATGTCGGGGTACAGCAAAGGTAAGTTCACCGCAAACGGCTTTTTTGTGGCTTGATTACACTTAAAAAGTTGTTCTTCTAAAATTTTTGGGTACATCGAGCCGGCACCGATGATGCCTAATCCACCTGCATTACTTACGGCTGAAGCGAGCTCCCAACCGCTGCACCAAATCATACCTGCCTGAATTATAGGCTTATCTATGTTAAAAAGAGAGCTTATGCGATTATTCATGCCACAAGTTCCATGAAAAAACTTAAAAACAAGTTGAAATTAGTACTTGCATGAGTACTTTTTTGTGCCTAAGTTGCAACCCAGTTTGTTAAAAAATTGTGAAATTCCAAAAACTGTGGCTTAGAGGCAAAGAAGACTTATGTCAGAAATGCGTCAAAACATAGCGAGAGGCATTGTAGCAACGACAAAATGATTTAACTTAAATTTTCAAATAGATCAATAAGCAAATTTCAGACTATGCAGAGAAAGTTCTACCTGAGTTTAATCTTGCTGCTGATGGGCACATTTGCAGCTTTTGGCCAAGCCGGTACCGGTTCCTTACAGGGAAAGGTAGTGGATGAGCTAAAGCCGAAAGAAGGCATTCCCTTCGCAAACGTGATCATCGTGCGGGATGGCGTACAAAAAGGAGGTACTACCACCGATATCGATGGTAAGTACAAATTTGGCGCCCTGGCACCCGGAAAGTATGACCTTAAAGTGTCATACGTAGGTTTCAATCCAGCCGTTATCAAAGGCGTGCTGGTTTCGGCCGACCGAAGTAACTTCGTTGACATCAAAATGTCCTCAGGTGTAGACCTCGGCATTATTGATGTAGTGGATTATGAGGTGCCGCTTATTTCTAAGGACGAAACCTCTACTGGAGGTACCGTAACCCGCGAAGAAATCGCAGCCTTGCCAACGCGTGACGTAAACTCCATTGCGGCAACAACCGGCGGTGTTTACCAGCAAGATGAAGGCGGTGCCTTGAACGTACGTGGTTCACGTGCCGACGCCACCGAATATTTCATTGATGGTATTCGCGTACGTGGTTCAACCAACTTGCCGAACGCCTCTATTGAGCAAACAACCGTAATTACCGGTGGTATTCCAGCTCAGTATGGTGACGTTACAGGTGGTATCATTAACATCACCACCCGTGGTCCATCTGGTCAGTTCTTTGGTGGTGCCGAGGTCTTGAGTTCAGCCGCTGTATTGGAGCCATATGGTTACAACCTCTTCGCACTTAACTTTTCTGGTCCTTTGATGAAAAAGGCTGGTAAGTCGGTACTTGGATATTTTTTATCTGCGGAATTTGAAACAGAGAAAGACCCGAGTCCTTCTGCAGTTGGTGTTTGGCAGTTAAATGACAGTGCTTTTAATGCTCTTTCGCTGGATCCTTATCGCCCGTCTATTTTTGGTTCAGGTGTTAATAGAAACTCGGAGTTTATTAACATGGATCATATGGAATTGGTGGATGTTCGTCCTAATGCCAATCGTGAACGTATCTCTGTTGCGGGTAAAATAGATTACCAGCCGAATAACCTCTTCAGTGTAACTATTGGAGGTAACTATGACCGTACAAATGGCCGCATTTATCAACGCGCCTTGTCATTGATGAGCCGCGACAATATGGGATCGTTCGACAACAGCACCTTCCGTATGTATGGTCGTTTGCGTCAAAACTTTGCTCCTGCTGGCGAGAATCAAAACAGCACCATCAAAAACGCTTATTATACTTTGCAATTCGACTACACCAAGTCAACTACCGCGCAAGATGGTGGCGAAAATTTAGGCAGAAATGCCTTTAACTATGGCCACGTGGGTGTGTTTGATTTTGATTTGGTACCTATTTATGAGGAAGAATTGTATTTTGATGATGTATCTCAGGTTGATTATCAGATGAACGTGTTGAAAGGATTCCAAGAACGGAATCTTCGTTTTAAGGCAAGTGATATTGATCCGACTTTATCTGTATGGGGTACGAGCTTTTTCAATGCTTTAAATGCAACTGAATTTAATGACCTCTCAGGCGTACGTTCTAACGGGGGCTTAACCAATGGTTTGCGTCCGGGTTCTGCTTATGGTATTTGGTCAGAACCAGGTCGCCAATTTGGTGGGTATAACTACTCAGACAACGACCAGTACCGCTTAACTGGTTTTTTCAATGCTGACATAGGTGGTCACTCGCTTAAGTTTGGTTTTGAATACGACCAACGTATCGATCGCAGCTATTCGATGAATCCTTTTGCGGGTGGTATCGGTTTGTGGGGTTTAGCACGTGGTTTAACCAATCGACACTTATTGGAGCTGGATTTAAACAATCCAATTGTAAATCGTGATGCGAATGGTTTCTTGACCGACCTAGACACTGTTAATTTTAACCGATTGTTAGGTAGTAATCAATCCACTTTCGACCGCAATCTGCGTCAATCGATGGGACTTGCAGCTAACGACCTCCGTTTTATTAACATCGATGGCATGAATCCAGGGGATTTGCAGCTGAGCTTTTTCTCTGCGGAAGAATTGTTAAACGAGGGTAACTCTTTTGTTGGCTACTTCGGTTATGACTACTTAGGCAATAAGCTCAAGACAAATCCTGGTGCATTAGACTTCTTCACCGACCGTGAGAACCGCCCTATTCCTGCCTTCCAGCCAATCTATATGGCCGGCTTTATTGAAGATAAGTTTGCTTTCGACGACTTGGTATTCCGTGTGGGTGTGCGGGTTGACCGTTTTGACGCCAACCAGCCTGTTTTAAGAGATCGCTTTTTGCTATACAGTGCTAAAACTGTAGGTGAAGTTGATGGTTCTTTGAACACCCAGAATGGCGGCTTGCACCCAAGTATCGTGCCTAGCGATGCCGTAGTTTATGTCAATGACATCACCCAGCAGAACCCAACTATTTTGGGATATCGTTCTGGCCAGCAGTGGTACACAGCCCAAGGTACTGAGATTCGTAACGCTTCAGGCATTGCAGCTGCTTCGGCAACAGGTAGTGTAACGCCATTTTTACGTGACGCAAGTCAAAATGAAGTGCGTGCAGATGCCTTCACCGACTACACGCCGCAAATCAACATCATGCCACGCGTAGCCTTCTCTTTCCCTATTTCGGACGAAGCACAGTTCTTTGCGCACTATGATGTATTGACCCAGCGTCCTAGCGGCTTCCTCCGTTTTGATCCGCGTCAGTACAATTTCTTACAGCAAGTTGGTGGTACTATCAACAATCCTGATTTGAAGCCAGAGCGCACTATTGATTATCAGTTGGGCTTCAAGCAGCGTTTGAACAAAACATCTGCTTTGACCATCAGTGCTTTCTACCGTGAATTACGGAATATGATTCAGATCATTAACGTACCATTTGCGTTCCCGCTTGATTACCGTACTTATGGTAACATCGACTTTGGAACAGTTAAAGGTTTGACATTGGCTTACGACTTGCGCCGTACTGGAAACGTACGAATCAATGCCAGCTACACCTTACAGTTTGCTGATGGTACTGGTTCTGCTCCTGAGCAGGCTGCTCAAATTATCCAGGCAGGTATTGACAACTTACGCACGCCAATTCCATTGGATTTTGATGCACGCCACCGTTTGGTAGGTACGCTCGACTTCCGTTTTGGAGAGGGTAAAAACTACAATGGTCCACGCATTAACGGCTTTGGCATCATGGAAGGTATTGGTTTCAACTTTGTGGCTAACGCCATCAGTGGTGCGCCATTTTCACGCCAAACGATTCCAACTCCTGATGGAGCTGTTGTGGGAGGTTTGCAAGGCCGAACTACCTTAAAAGGTGGTATCAATGGTTCACGCTTGCCTTGGCAGTTCCGTATGAACTTCCGCGTTGATAAGGATGTGACCATGAAAATTGGCAAAGACAAAGATGGTAAGGCTAAAGAGGCCACAATCAATGTGTATGTACAAGTACTAAACCTCTTTGATAACATGAACATCATTAACGTTTACCAATTCACCGGTGATCCAGCAGATGACGGTTATTTGACAAGCGACTTGGGTCGTCAGCAGCTACAGAGCGTAATCAACGAAAGAGCTTTCTTTGATTTGTACACTGCCTCTATGGACAATCCTGGTAATTTCAGCTTGCCGCGTAGAACCCGTTTAGGTGTGAGGTTTAATTTCTAAGGAGACAAAAAATGAAAGGAATAATAATGAGTAGCAAATTATGGGCATGGGTAGGGATACTTACCTTGGCCGGTATGAATAGCGCCATTGCCCGTGAGGATTTGGCGGTGCAGCCTCGTACAGATGGAGCTAATAGACAATTTATTGCGCGCTTGGCATCAACTTGTACACCTGCTGGTGCGCGTATCAACTTGGATATTAATAATGTGCGAACGTTGATTTTGCGTGGTAATGATATGTGGTGGGACCAGGGTGGTAGCGGTAATGCGCGCTATGAGGTGCCAAAGCTCGATGACCCAACGCTACCAAAGAAGCATTCGTTATTTGCGGGTTCAATTTGGGTTGGTGGTTATCAGGCTGGTCAGTTGAGGATTGCTGCGCAAACGTATCGTCAGGCAAGTACTTTGGGTATTGGCTGGTGGGCAGGACCACTTACCTTAGATTCAGCGAACATTACCCGTGACGAGTGCCGTAGATGGGATACGCACTGGAAAGTAGAGCGCAGTCAGATTCAAACGCACATTGCTGCTATTGCTGCTGCCGACCCTGCCTACATTGTTCCTGATGCCATTCGTAACTGGCCTTGGCAAGGAGATGTAACTTTAGGTCAAGACCCGAACATGGCACCTTATGTAGACGCAGATGCTGACGGTATTTATAACCCAGCTTTGGGTGATTATCCGGATGTGTTTGGTGACCAATCGATTTGGTATGTAACCAACGACAAAGGAAATACGCCAGGATCTGGTTCTGTGCCCATTGGTATGGAAATTCAAAGTCAGGCTTTCGCTTATCAGTCAAATGATGAGTTGAACAACATGACTTTTTACACGAATAAAATCATCAATCGTTCGACCATAAGATTGGATTCATGTTTCATGGCCCAGTGGGTTGACCCTGATTTAGGTAATTATACCGATGACTTTGTTGGCTGTGATGTGCCACGGGGTTTGGGTATTTGTTACAATGGTGACGATGACGATGAGGGTATTCAGGGTTACGGTATCAATCCGCCATCAGTAGGTGTAGACTTCTTTGAAGGCCCTTTTTCTGATCCAAATGATGGCATCGACAATAACCGAAATGGGGATGTGGATGAATTGATTGCTACCGGTTGCGATCCAACGCCACGTACCGAGCGTATCATCATGGCAAAGTTCTTATACTTTAACAATGATGGCCTTCCAAATGGTAATCCCACCAATGCGGAACATGCGTACAACTACATGATTGGTCGTTGGAAAGACAACCAGCAAATGGTGTTTGGTGGTAATGGATACCCTGGTTCTGCAGGTTCAACGGCACTTCCTAGTGGCATCATGTTCCCTGGCGGTTCAGATAATGATTTTGGATGGGGTATTGGCGGTTCACAGCAGAATCCGACGCCTCCGCCTTTCGAATGGAGCGAGTTTAATCC
>CAMCHJ010000002.1 GCA_945874665.1 Chitinophaga pinensis
CGTGTTGCAAACACAATATGACCGTAGCCACACAGTTTCTATTGAAGGAAAACCTGAATTATTCCTTACAACGGATAACCCTGCTGTTGGAGACAAATCAAAATTGAACCCCGAAGATTTATTGGTTACAGCTATTTCATCCTGCCATATGCTATCCTACTTGTATCTCTGTGCAATAGAAGGAATTGTAATTACAGCTTACACCGACAATGCAACAGGTATACTGATTGAAAAGACAAGTGGTGGCGGAAATTTTAAAGAAGTAACTTTAAATCCAATATGTTATGTTGCAGATAAAAGCACCATCGAAAAAGCTATCGAATTGCACCACAAGGCTCACGAAATATGCTACATAGCCAATTCTGTGAATTTTGAAGTAAAGTGCAATCCAACCTGCAAAATAGATTAAAGAATCATATGAATGTTTGCACCGCACAGACAAAACCAATAACAGTAAATGTTTCAGCAAACATCAAAGCGCAATTTTTATTATCGTAGAAAACTAAAAACAAAGTAAAATGACAAGGAAATTCTTCGTGACTATGCTTGCAATAATAACGTTTGTAAATATTGCAAACGCTCAAGTGAAAAATGAACCGAAAGATACATTAATAGTAAAACCTGAAATATTTAATAGTTTAAAAAAGGCAGAGCCAGGCGATATTGAATCTGGTACGCCGATGATGTTAAATCCTTCTACTACTCCAATGTATTATGAAAATTTTATATTGATCAAAGAAGGTGATTTTATAAAAATAATGTTGTCAGGGGATTATATTCCAGAGCCCTATATTGACAGTAATAAAGTAGTAAAGGCCTTCTTGTTAAGAAAAGCAACAGAGCTTGAGAAGGAGCAAATGAAGCAAATGCAAGCTAATATGCAAAATCCCGGACAAAATAAAAGTGAATTAATTGGAAAAGAGGCATTCCCATTTTCAGTGACAGATATTTCCGGCAAAAAGTACTCGCTTGATAAGTTAAAAGGAAAAGTAATTGTTATCAATTTTTGGTTCGTTGAATGCAAACCATGCGTAATGGAAATTCCAGAGCTAAATGACTTAGTTGATAAATATAATGGAAAGGAAGTGGTTTTTCTTGGTTTTGCCACTAATGACAAATCGAAAATTGAGAATTTTTTAAAAACAAAAACCTTTAAATACAACATAATTGCTGACAGTAAAGAGGTAGCAGGACTATATAAAGTGAATTCTTATCCAACCCATTTAGTAATAGATACGAATTCTATAATCTCAAACTATATGATTGGCTTAGGGCCGACTACTGTCAAAGACTTAGATAAGACAATTGAATCACTCTTAAAATAACCATGCCTTACAGCGCTCAAGCGCATCCCGATAAGATTAGGCGCCTGTGCGCGGCACTTTAACTGCAAGGCTTCAAAGTTGGCTGTGATGAAACAAATTTTTCCTACAGGCTCTTTAATTAATATAACTGTGCCATCCTCAGCAATCGGATACATCAATATATTCATCAAAAGTGCGTTATTCGATTGAACAAAAAACAGTCAATAGCTGAAAAATGAACATACAAAACCAAATGGACACCTGTCACATTATACTGTATGGAAATGGCACCTCAGTGATTGAAAACCAAGCGATGTCTCGGTCAGCCTTTTTAAACGTAGATTTATCCAAATCACATAATCACCCACGATGGCTATTCGAGGTCTAATTTTATTGCTTTTTTCGGTTATCTCTTTCTTGGGGTATGCCAAAGATTTACGTCCTCAGGATTTGAAAATTACGTTGGAGCAGCTTCCTGTTTTAGAACACCAAACGAATATAATCCCGCTGCGAATAACCATTCAGAATGTTTCAAATCATCGTGGTAGCATTCTTGTTCCGTATGCCCAAAACTATGGAAAACCTCTTTTTCAACTACGTGTTTATGAAATCGACCAAGCGGGTCAATATAATTTGGTTTATACCTCTCAAGATTTTTTGGATATGGACACCTCAAAATATAAAACAGAGGGTAGTTTTTGGCAATTGGAACCAAATGAGCGGTATTCCTTGCCTTTGTTTGTAAACGACGCCCAAAATGCCAGATTGCGATTTGAATCATCCATTCAAATTCCTGATTTGAAAAAGGGGAAATACGCATTTCAAGTGCTTTACTGTCCAGAAAATTCTTCGTTTTTCAAGTATGCATTTCGCCAAATTACAGACACAGACCCTATTCCCGAAGATGATGTAGATAAATATCCAGATCATTTTATTTGGGAGGGGAGTTTTGCAAGCAATTTTTTGGAGTATCCGTTTGAAATTTTGCCAAAACTTGTCGTTTATGAGCCAACAAAAAGTGCGTTATGCCGTGCTGTGAGGAAAGAAAACTGGAGCAAGGTGAAGAGAATTTGGAGTAATCGTGACAAAAACAAATCAGACAATTGCGTCTTATGGGTTTATAATGGGGCACAGTCGATTCAGGCCTCACTACCAGCATATACAGGACACGAAGTGATCTTTTACACAGATTCCGGCATCAAGTATGTAACGTTTACTTATCAAGTAGGCAAAATTTACCGCTTACGATCACGTATGGCTTGGCTGTTTTATGCAACAGGTTTCAGACGACCTCCTTTCAAAACTTCCAAAGTGAATTGGAGCAAGTTGATTCAAGTTGAAGAAATTTAGTATAAATGGCGTTGATGCTGGATTTATTGCAAAATGTCGCGCTGTGATTAACGGAGTAAATGGACAATAGAATGACAGCACAATGCATAAAAAGCAATCGCTTAATACAGATTTTGCGTCAAGCGGGGTGGCGTGCAAACTTGGAGCGTTGTTCTTTTATTGTACTTTATTGCTAAATTCAAGCGATGAAGTTCGAAGCCCGCCTTTCGCCAAGCCCGAAAACCATTTTGAAGAATGCGGATTAACAAAACTTATATAATTCTATTTGCCTTTCTTAGTTTAGCACTCTTTGGGTATAAGATTCAAGCATGTAGTATGTATAAAATCACCGTTGATGGAAAAACAATGGTTGGTTGTAATGAAGATGCCTGGAGAACAACTTCAAGCATCTGGTTTGAAAATGCTAAAAACAGCCGTGAATATGGCGCAGGCTTTACAGGGTCAAGACAGGTAGGAGCAAATAGAACTGCCCCTCAATCAGGAATGAATGAAAAAGGACTTGCATTTTCTCGATTGGCAGCATATTACCCAAAGCAAAAAAAAACATTTACAAATAGACTTATAATCGGAAATGAAGTTGATTACCTGACAAGCATCTTACACAAATGTGCAACTGTGAAAGAAGTCAAGAAATATATTGAACAATACGACCATAGTGTGTTTTTAGATGATGTGTTTATCTATGTCGACAGCTCAGGTAGTTATTTGATTGTAGAGCCATATACATTAATAGAAGGTAATGAATCGCATTATGTACTCTCTAATTTTTGTCCATCGATTACAGACCGTGAACAAGCAAGACAACTCGAACGCTACAGAAATGGAGAAGATTTTTTAAATAATCGTGAAGTAAATGCCTCTTTATCTTTTTGTAAAGACCTTTCAGACACAATGCATGTTTGCAGAAGCAGAAATGGAGATGGCACACTTCTTACTTCTATTTGGGACACACAGGACAAATTGGTTAACCTATACTTTTACCACTCGTTTGATACCACCGTACAATTTAATTTGACTGCAGCCTTGGCGAAAGGCGACCACACCCTTAGTATCCCCGATTTATTTCCAAAGAACTCAGAATTTGAAAGACTTGCTAACTATAAGACTCCTCATAATACTCCTATTTTTAGAATCTCACTTGTAGTCTTAGTTGGAATTTTAACCTTTTTCGTCCTTCTCATAGGCCTTTTCTTAATCAGGAATAATAGCATAGGAATCTCTATCAGGGCAGCAATACTCATAGCGGGGATGAATTTATTATTGGGAGGCTATTTGTTTGTATTAGCTACCAATCTATACATCTACTATTTTGATGCGCCTTACATCCATTACAGTTCAAATTTAATAAGTGCCTCATCCTACATGCCGTTTTTACTACTCTTGACTATTGTTCCTTTTACCTTATATACCTTAAAACAAAGTAAATCAATCAAAACAAAACTTTGGATAAAGGCCATGTTAGTCTCTAATAACATGATTTATATTGTGTTAATTTTAGCATTTGGGTATTGGGGCTTGTTTAATATTTGGAATTAAGAAAAAGCATTCAACTGCATCTATAACTTATGGCGGGGAAGTGGTAAATTCAAGCTTTTTACATTTAAGTAAGTTTGGTGCTAGCATACGGTCAAATGCTTCGAAATCCGCTTCTTCACCATGCCCGAAAATGTGAGCAGTCATGCTTGGGTAGGCAGCTAACTCCAAAATACCTGCAAGAAATCAACTAAATGCGTAAGGAACTTTTCAAATTTATTAAGTACGCTTTGCTGTTATGTGTAGCAGCATGTTTACTTATCGCCTTCATTCCTAGCGTTTATGATGTTCCTCAGTTACAAAAACGTAAAAACACGCAATATTGGGATTTACCAACAGGTTCTAAGATTGCCTACACTTTAGTAGCTGCCAAAGGCACAAAGAAACCGCATCCGATTATTTATTTGCACGGAGGACCTGGAGGATTTGTCTCAAACAGCCACATTAAGTCATTAGCACCGCTTTCAGAAGACGGCTACGACATTTATCTATATGACCAAATCGGTAGCGGGCTATCAGACAGATTGACAAACATCAAGGAGTATACTGCTGACCGACACAAAAAAGATTTGGAAGAAATCATAAAGAAGATAGGCGCAGAGCAAGTAATCCTAATCGGACAATCATGGGGTGCTATACTTGCTATATTATTTATAGCTGACAATCCACAAAAAGTTCAGCAGGTTATTTTCACAGGGGCGGGGCCTATTCAACCATTTCGTGTGGATTTGCGAAGCACCACCCCACCTGACAGTTTGAACTTGAGGAACCCACCTTACTCAAACAAACAGGCCAATGAAAAATCAAAAAGCGTCCGAACTGCTGTGGTAAGCTTTTGGGCAAAAGCCTTCGGCAAAAAACTTGCATCTGATAAAGAGGCAGATGATTTTCAAACGCATCTTAATCAAGAATTGAACAAAGCAACCGTATGTGATACTTCCAAAGCATTGAAAGCGGAAGGTGGAGGAGGTTTTTATGTGCAAGTAATGACCGTGCAGAGCTTCAGTGAAACCAAAGACCCAAGACCAAAACTTAAAGGCCTGAAAATGCCTATCCTGATTATGAAATGACAGTGCGACAATCAACCATGGGTCTACATGCATGACTATTTAGAGCACTTTCCAAATTGCCAATTAAAAATTATCCCCGATGCAGGTCATGCTATTTCAGTGGAGCAACCGGAACTTTATCTAAAAACTATGCGTGACTTTTTGAATTAGTACATACATTGCCAACAGCTATGGCGTACAATCGCATGAACCACTGACACGGATTTTGCTTCATTTGGCGTACAGCGCAAATAAAAACAGCTGCGTGAATAATAAACTTTGGCGCTGGTCTCCAGCTTTGGCTTCATAATCCTCCAACCTAAAGTCCGAAACCCTTAGCTGTTATTTTAAAACAACCGATTTTAGAAAAATGAACACAGACCAAAAGTATATAGAAATAAACCGGCAGTCTTGGAATAACAGAACCGACATACACATACAATCGGAATTTTACGACCAAGCCGGGTTTCTGAAAGGGAAAAACTCTCTAAATGACATTGAGCTAAACTTGCTTGGCAACATAAAAGGAAAATCGATTTTGCATTTACAATGTCATTTTGGACAAGACACAATTTCGTTAGGAAGACTTGGTGCAGACGTTACCGGCGTTGACTTGTCGGACAAAGCCATTGACCGTGCAAAACAAATTACAAAGGACACAAATTCAAATGCAAAGTTTATTTGCTGCGATGTTTACGACTTACCAAACCATTTAAACGAAAAATTCGATGTGGTATTTACAAGTTATGGCACCATTGGTTGGTTGCCTGACTTGGACAAGTGGGCCAAAATTATATCCCGGTTTTTAAAGCCAAATGGACAGTTTGTATTTGTAGAGTTTCATCCTGTTGTTTGGATGTTTGACGATAACTTTGATAAAATTAGTTACAGATATTTTAATTCTGGAGCCATTATAGAAACAGAAAATGGAACTTACGCAGACAAAAAAGCAGACATAACCCAATCCTATGTAATGTGGAATCATGGTTTAAGTGAAGTAATAAACAGCTTAATTAGTAATGGGCTTGAAATCAATGCTCTTGACGAATTTGATTATTCGCCATACAACTGCTTCCAGAACACCCTAGAGTTTGAACCGAATAAATTTAGAATTGAGCATTTAAATAACAAAATACCAATGGTTTATTCAGTAATAGCGACAAATAAAAACAATAGGTGATATTCGTTTTCAAAAAGCGGCAGTTTGGCGCTTTCATGAAAGCACAGCATTAAATCCAAGCCTTTTTAAATAGTTCTGAAAAGCCCCACCCTCAGGGTAGCTGCAAGCCCTTGCACATCAACCTGTGCTTGTATAGATAATTTATTGTCTTTCAAATAGATAAAAGATTGTACTAACTACAAAATGTATTTGAATTCAAGCTGATTTTAGTGCTAAAATCAAACCATTTCGTACTTTAGTACATCGTGCTGGTACTCGAGTGGAATGATCCTATCGCCCACGGCGCAACCCATAATGTTAAAAGTGATAAATGATATCCCCAGCTCATGAATAAAACCAGATTTGGCTTCCATCACAGTAAGGCAAAGGAGACTCCGAAGCAACATTTAGCCTTTTCTAACTACGTTCCTCGCCGAGATTTCCTGCTTCAACTGGGATTGGTGGGCATTTCGATGATGCTTACCAAGGTTCATGTTTTCGGTATGCCGGCCTTTCCGAAAAATCGGCTCATTGACTTTAAGGCCTCGCTAAAGGAGGAGGATATTTTCACATACATCCGTCGAATCACAGGAGGATTCGACATACTGCTTTACAAACAGTTGGTTGGTGCGGCCAATGAATTCAAAGAAGGCGATGAAATTGCGGGCATTGCCGCTGCTCATGAGGGTGCTAGAAAAATGGCACGCGAGCTTATCGCCAATACGCTGATTTCTGATGTTTTCGAACATCCCCTTTTTAAGGACGAACAGTATGACCTCATTCAAAGCACTACTGTACATGACGAGAAAGTGATGGGCATGAACTTCCGTCAATTAAAAGCATTTCTCCTTGAATCAGATGAAGCCGCCATCAAAATCATCATGCCTTCACTTTCAAGCGACGTTATTGCATTAACTGTAAAACTCCTAACCAATGACGAATTAATACGTATTAGCAGCAAAGTCTTTAATCCACTACCCAACAGTAACATTGGAGCAAAAGGTTATGTTAGTGCACGCGTGCAGCCAAATTCGCCGACGGATAACATCGAAGATATAGTATGGCAGGTATTTGATGCTTGGTCATATGGAGTAGGCGATTTGGTGCTTGGAACCAACCCCGTTTCGAGTGACCCGATTATGGTGGCACAAATCGAAGCGGCGCTTCACGATTTGCTTGTTACGTTCGAGTTGGAGCATACAATGCCGAATTGCGTGCTTTCACATATTGACATTCAATCGCATGTTGAAAATATACAGCCAGGCACCACTGGTATTTGGTTTCAAAGCCTCGCAGGTACGGTTGATGCCAATCAAACCTTTGATGTGACCATAGAAAAAATGCAGGCACATGCCGATGCTCGGACAGGCAACCCCTATGGGCTTTATGCCGAAACAGGCCAAGGGGCCGACGCCACCAACGGCCATGGTGAAGGTTTTGATATGGTTGTACATGAGTCACGCAAATACGGCTTCTTGCGAGCTTTAAAGCAACGCATGAATAAGCAAAAAATCAACAATACCGAGCCTTGGGTATTTCTCAATGATGTAGCTGGCTTTATTGGACCAGAGGTATTTAGGACCAAAGAGCAACTTGTTCGTTGTTGCCTAGAAGACTTGGTAATGGGCAAGCTGCATGGGCTTACGATTGGGCTCGACATCTGCACGACGCTACACATGGACGTTACCCTAGATGATCTTGATTGGTGCATTGATCAGATTATGCCCGCCAATCCCGCCTACTTTATGGCCCTTCCAACGAAAAACGACCCAATGCTCAGCTACCTCACCACCTCTTTTGCCGACCATGTGCGGGTGCGTGAGCAATTTGGCTACAAGGTAAATGATGCGATGTGGGCGTTTTTTAAGCGCATCGAAGTCATTGGCATCGACAATAAGCCCGCCGCAAATTTTGGCCAACCTAACCACGTTTATTTGCGCTATTGTAGAGCAAAAGGCGATATGCGCCCCGATGAAGCCATCTTGATGGAAGGCAAAGCTGCCATGGACCGCATCCGCAAACGAGGCGTGCCTATTGCCGAAGGACACGGGGAAAAATTTTGGCAAATGCCCCCGTCATTAGACACGGAAATTCGGGAGCTATATAAAGACGCCAAATATTGTTTATGGACTGAATGGGAGCTTGCCTATCTGCAGTCTATCAGAAATGCCATTGTAATATCATCGATGTCGAGCGACAGAATTGACTATGTATATCATCCTGCTAGTGGTGAGCGCATTTCGCCTGAGAGTGTATTAGTCATACAAAGTCTCCGCAAAAAACTCAAAAAGAACCCCGCTGATGTGCAGATTATCATTTCCGACGGCTTGAACACCCGATCACTTATGGATGAAGAGCACCTCGAAACATTCCTGCCTGCCATCTACAAGAATTTGGCTGCACTCAATTTAACTATTGCTGAAGCGCCTATTGTGATTCGGAACGGACGTGTGCGCGCTGGCTACGAAGTTGGGGAGCACCTTTTTGGCAAAGCGGGAATGAGCAAACATTGTATTGTTCATATCATTGGCGAGCGGCCTGGTACCATGCACCGCAATTTCTCAGTCTATATTACTGCAGCACCCGCATCCACTTGGAATTACCATGGCAAAGTCGATCACGATATTACACGTGTTATTTCAGGCATCAGCAATACAGCCTATTTGCCAAAAGCCGCAGCAACAGAAGTGACCGCGATTGTTGCGAAACTGATGGATGCAATGTAGAAGTTAACAAGTATATTCGACACCTTAAATCCGTAACAGGGCGGCAGTTAATGGTTCTAGAAATCGATACCTAAACTGCAGCTTATGAAAATAAAGATCAGACCCTAACTTGTTAGCAGTGTGGCACAACCAAATAAAAATGAAAAACAAACCAACACCAGCAATCACCACCCTCACCCGCGCTATGGCTACGTGCATGGTTTTTTTAGCAATTTTACAATCCCCTGTTTCGAGCCAGGCACAACTGATAACAGACGATTTTGAAGGAAATGGCAATATCACAACCTGGTATGGCGACAACTGCAGCCTGAATACAAGCTTCGCAAACCCACACCCGCAAGGCCTCAACACATCGGCTAACGTACTAAAATACCACGACCAAGGCAGCCAATTCGCCAACGCACGCTTTGACGTGCCCACTAACTTGGACCTGGCTAATCAACATACCTTTTCCCTAAAAATATATGTGCCCAGCAGCAGCATCACCGGCAATGCACCCAATCAAGTTTCGTTAAAGCTTCAAAATGGCGCCAGCAACACGCCTTGGGCCACACAATCTGAAATCATTAAGCCAGTGGTGTTAGACCAATGGCAAATCCTCCATTTTGATTTTTCAAACGATCCGTATATCAATTTAGACCCCAATTCACTGCCACCGATACAACGCACAGACTTTAACCGCGTACTCATTCAGGTAAATGGTGAAAACAACTCATTTCAGGTCATGGCTTATCTGGACGACATTTTTTTTAACGGCACCTTACCTACTCCCTCGCCTTATACCCAGTTGGTTTGGTCGGATGAGTTTAACGGCAATGGACAAATAGACACTTCCAAGTGGTTTCACCAAACCCAATTGCCAAACATTGGAAGTTGGTATAATGGCGAAATTCAGCATTACACCAATCGCTTAGCCAATAGCTTTGTAAGCAACGGATCATTGCACATTTCGGCTAAAAAAGAAAATTTCACAAACCAAGGACATACCAAAACACATACCTCAGCCCGTTTAAACTCAAAATTTGCCTTCACTTATGGGCGTGTCGAAGTGCGCGCCATCCTGCCTACCGGCATAGGTACGTGGCCTGCTATTTGGATGCTTGGCAAAAACATTGATGAAAATGGGGCTTATTGGGACAATAACGGGTTTGGCACCACTCCTTGGCCAGCTTGTGGCGAAATTGACATCATGGAACATTGGGGTAACAATCAAAATTTTGTTCAGAGCGCTATGCACACGCCATCCAGCTTTGGTGGTACCATCAACAAGGGAGGCCAAATGATACCCACTGCAAGTAGCGCTTATCACGTTTACGAACTCGAATGGAGTCCTACCAAAATGGTGTTCAGCATTGATAACCGCGTACATTATACTTATGACCCACCGGTTAAAAACGCCAGTACATGGCCTTTCACAACCGACCAATATTTACTTTTGAATATTGCCATCCAACCCAGCATACTGCCCAGCTTTACGCAAAGCGATATGATTGTAGATTATGTGCGCGTTTATCAACTAGATGTTACCAGCGTGGCTGAAATCGCAGGCCGGCAGCCGTTATTGGTCTATCCAAATCCCGTTAACGATGCGGTCACCATTGAACTCCCCAATATCCCCAACCAGGTTGTTACTGTACGGCTGTTCAACACACAAGGACAGCTTCTTAGGGATCAAAAAATTGCCTCAGAGCAACATTTGATAGTACTCAATCAACTGGAAGCTTTACCCACAGGCCTGTACCACCTGCTGATAGAAACCGACAGCGGTCGCCACTTCGCTAAATTCAATAAAAAATAGGCCCTGCATTACAAACAAAAATCGGTTAGCAGGTATAATTTTCTTTTGTTTTGGATTAAATGAACAGCAGCAATCCCATGCAGCAAGCAAGTAAATTAGAAAGCATGCTATCCATAACAGAACTTTATTGGAAAGCTATAGGTTATGTACCCATTGAACTAAAACGCTAAAACTAATTTTATTGAAATGAAAAAAACCGTACTCTTAGCAGCGCTAATCGTGGCGAGTAGTTTTGTTGGCTTCGCGCAAGACAAAAAGAAATCGAAATCAGCAGAGCAAGAAAAAGCAGTCGCCGTCAAAAAGGCCGCTGCCCCTGATGCTTATTCTGGTGCCACATGGAAGAAAAAAACAACCCCAACCGCCAACAGTGACTGGTGGCCAAATCAACTAAACTTAACCATACTCCGCCAAAATGCTCCACAATCGAATCCCATGGGAGCCGATTTTAACTACGTCGAGGCATTTAAAAAACTAGATTACCAAGCGCTAAAAAAAGACATCGAAGTGCTTTTAACACAGTCGCAAGACTGGTGGCCAGCCGATTTTGGCAACTACGGTGGTCTATTCATCCGCATGGCTTGGCACAGCGCAGGTACCTACCGCACTGGTGATGGCCGCGGCGGCTCACGTGCAGGTCAACAGCGTTTTGCGCCGCTTAATAGCTGGCCTGACAACGCCAACCTAGATAAGGCCCGCAGGCTCCTCTGGCCCATCAAGCAAAAATATGGTAACAGCATTTCTTGGGCCGATTTAATGGTGCTCACCGGCAACGTAGCCCTCGAAAACATGGGCTTCAAAACCTTCGGCTTCGCGGGTGGCAGAGCCGATGTGTGGGAGCCTGAACTGGATGTTTACTGGGGTGCAGAGTCGAAGTGGCTTGATGACAAGCGCTATTCAGAAGGCCGCAAGCTCGAAAATCCATTGGCAGCAGTGCAAATGGGCTTAATTTATGTTAACCCTGAAGGCCCTAATGGCAATCCTGATCCAGTTTTGGCAGCCAAAGACATCCGTGAAACCTTTGGCCGCATGGGCATGAACGACGAAGAAACCGTTGCTTTGATTGTAGGTGGTCACACCCTCGGTAAGACCCACGGCGCAGGACCTGCTAGCCACGTAGGTGCCGAACCCGAAGCCGCTTCGATCGAAGAACAAGGCATGGGCTGGAAGAGTACGTATAAGTCGGGCAAAGGCACCGACGCCATTACCTCTGGTTTAGAAGTAACCTGGACTTCTACCCCAGCCAAGTGGAGCTACGACTACCTCACCTTCTTGTTTAAATACGAGTGGGAGTTAACAAAGAGTCCAGCTGGCGCCCACCAGTGGGTAGCTAAAACCACCGACAGCATCATTCCTGATGCCTTCGACAAAAACAAAAAGCACTTGCCATACATGCTCACCACCGATTTATCGATGCGTTTCGACCCAGTATACGAAAAAATATCCCGTCGCTTTTTAGCCAATCCAGCCGAATTCAACGACGCCTTTGCCCGGGCTTGGTTCAAGCTCACACACCGCGACATGGGTCCACGCAGCACCTACATTGGCCCAGAAGCGCCTAAGGAAGACCTCCTCTGGCAAGATCCGATTCCAGCTGTTAACCACAAACTCATTGGCACACAGGACATCAACAATCTCAAAAAGAGCATCCTCAATTCGGGCCTCAGCATCAGCGAACTCACCACTACCGCTTGGGCCTCGGCCTCCACTTATCGTGGCTCAGACCGCAGGGGTGGTGCCAATGGCGCGCGCATTCGTTTGGCGCCGCAAAAAGACTGGGAAGTAAACAATCCGAAGCAATTACAAAAGGTATTGGCTGCTTTAGAAAAAATCCAGCAGGAATTTAACGGCAAGTCGAAAGACATCCAAGTATCAATGGCTGACCTCCTCGTTTTGGCAGGAAATGCTGCCGTTGAAAAGGCGGCTGCCAATGCGGGTGTAACGATCGAGATTCCGTTTACACCTGGTCGTGCCGACGCCACCCAAGCACAAACCGACGTGAACTCGTTCGCTGTATTGGAGCCCATGGCTGACGGTTTCCGCAACTACCTCAAAACCCAGTACACCCTCACTACAGAGGAATTATTGGTAGACAAGGCACAGCTGCTCACCCTAACAGCACCTGAAATGACGGTATTGGTAGGCGGCATGCGTGCCCTCGGGGCCAATTACGATGGCTCAAAACATGGTATCTTCAGCGACAAAAAAGACGCCTTAACCAACGAATTTTTCGTGAATTTGCTTAGCATGAGCACCGAGTGGAAAGCCACTGACGCTACCAAGGAGGTATTCGAAGGTCGCGACAGAACCACTGGCCAAGTAAAATACACAGCTACTCGCGCCGACCTGATTTTTGGATCAAACTCGGAATTGCGTGCCTTGGCCGAAGTATACGCCAGCAACGATGCCAAAGTAAAGTTTGTGAAAGACTTTGCAGCGGCTTGGAACAAAGTAATGAACCTCGATCGTTTCGATTTGATTTATTAATTTTTATCGGACGGTCGTCCTATTTAAGAGCCAAACCTTCCGGTTTGGCTCTTTGCGTTTAGAAGACTTGCAAAGCCCATAAAGGGAACGCAACGTGCTTAGAGTCTCCTGATGTTATGCAGCTGCTGCTCTCCGATAATATATTCAACAAAGGACTGCCATTTCTTTTTTAGCTTAGCAAAGCCAATCACAGCTTATGTACAAGTCGCTACTATTTCTACTAGGTTTTTCCCTGCTAATCAGCTGTAAAAACGCAGCCGAAAAATATCCTAAGGGTACAAATACCCTCTCAAATAACGCCGACAGCATTGCCGTTACCCAAACCCTCAACCATTTTCACGCGGCGGCAGGTCGCTCCGATTTTGAGGGCTACTTCAACTTTTTTACCGAAGATGCCATTTTTATAGGTACAGATGCCACTGAGCGCTGGGACAAGGCCGGTTTTCAAGCCTATGCCCGAGCACCCTTTGCTGCGGGCAGAGGCTGGAATTATGTAGCCGTTGACCGCCACATTTACCTCAGCGCCAACCGAGAGCAAGCCTGGTTCGACGAATTGCTCGACGCCCCCTATGCCAAAATAGCCAGGGGCAGCGGGGTGCTTGTTAAAACAACAGCAGGCTGGAAAATCCAACAGTATGTATTGTCGATGACGATTCCAAATGCCCTCAGCGACAGCGTTGTGCAATTCAAATCAGCTATTGAACAAGCCCTGCTCGATAGTCTCGAGCGGCACTCCAATCAAACAACTCCCCAATAGGCATCCTTCGAGCTAAATCATCGGCTGCCTCCAAGTATCTTCGGTCAGTTAATTGCTTACATTCGTAAAATGAAAAAGTGGCCATACCTATTTGTGTATTTAACGCCTGCAGTAGTAGCCTACTCCTTGTTGGCTGAAAATTGGCAGACATGGGTTTCGGTACTGGTTTTATTTGGACTCCTGCCACTGATCGAACTCTTTACCAAAGGCAGTACCACCAATTTGCAGGAAGCAGAGGAAGTGGTACGCAAGTCTGACCGCTTTTACGACTGGCTACTCTACAGCTTGGTACCGCTGCAGTACGTGCTCCTGTTGGTGTTTTTGCTGCGCGTGCAGGACATAGGCTTGACGACTACAGAGCTGGTTGGCCTTACCCTCTCCTATGGCATGGCTTGTGGTATTTTGGGTATCAACGCGGCACATGAGCTGGGGCACCGCGCCACCAAACACGAACAAAACATGAGTAAAATTTTATTGCTCAGTACGCTTTACATGCACTTTTTTATCGAGCACAACCGCGGACACCATAAAAAAGTAGCCACACCCGAAGATCCAGCCTCGAGCCGGTTCGGTGAATCGATCTATGCCTTTTTTCCACGTAGCATCGGCAACAGCTGGTTATCGGCTTGGCACATTGAAGCCACGAAGCTTCAAAAATTAGGCAAGCAATTTTGGAGCTGGGAAAACGAAATGTTGCGTTTTCAGGTCTGGCAACTCGCACTGCTTACCGCCATAACCTTGTTTTTTGGTTGGATGGCTTTGTTGCTTTTTGCAGCCGCCGCATTGGTTGGTATTTTGCTCCTCGAAGCGGTAAACTACATCGAACATTATGGCTTAAAGCGCCAGCAAACCGACAAAGGCTACGAGCGTACCTTGCCCATCCATTCCTGGAACTCGAACCACCCGATGGGCAGATTGGTGCTGTTGGAACTATCACGCCATTCCGATCATCACTTTTTGGCCAGTCGCAAATACCAAGTACTGCGGCACTTCGACGAAAGCCCGCAAATGCCCACCGGCTACCCCGGTATGATTTTACTTGCCTTGGTGCCGCCCCTCTGGTTTAGGGTGATGCACCGTGCCATTGCCCATTACCGAAAAGGAAAAGATGGTTTGGCATTGGCCAATTAAAAGCCACCTTCCTTACCTACCTTTACAGCATGAAAAACACGCAGCTCTTTATTGTTTTTGCGCTGATGACCGGCACGGTTTGGTCGGGGTACTACACTGTAATCAGCTGGAACTCCGGGCTGCAATGGCGTGTAATAGCCTCCACAACAGCCTTAGTAGGCTTCTTAAGCCTGAGTGCTTTGTACATCCACTATTTGCTTACCGACAAACCCCGAAAATAAAACGCTGGAAACCACAAATCATTTTTGATTGCGCCAAGCATTGGCCCCAAATGCTGCCATTTATCGTCGCGCAGCAACAAAAATGAGGTGGTATTTTCGTAACCTTGCAAGCATGGATCTGCTTAGTTTTTTAGGTGAATACAGCACCATAACGCTCGTTACTTTAGCGCTTTTAGCCTTTGTGGCTGGCTTTTTAGATGCCGTAGTCGGTGGTGGCGGCCTCATTCAATTACCTGCCTTACTCATTCAATTGCCGCAAACGCCAGTGGCAACACTCTTGGGTACCAATAAAATCGCTGCTTTGGCAGGTACTTCAGTAGCCGCTGTGAGTTATGCCAAACGCATTCGTTTCGATTATAGACTATTGGCATTGCTGTCGCTAATGGCCTTCGTTAGCGCGTTTTTAGGAGCAAAGGCCGTCACTTACCTCGACAGTAACGCGCTCAAACCACTCATTCTCATTATTTTGGTGGTAATGCTGGTGTATACCTATGTAAAAAAGGACCTCGGTCATGCCCCTACCAAACAACTCTCTCCTACAAAACAAGCCATATACGGCAGTTTGCTCGCGCTTTTGGTGGGTTTTTACGACGGCTTTTTTGGTCCTGGAACGGGTAGTTTTTTCGTACTTGGTTTTGTTCTGATCCTCGGCTTCGAATTCATCAGAGCTTCTGCCTATGCCAAAGCCATTAACGTAGTAACCAACCTTTCGGCCTTGATCGTATTTGTTAGTGCTGGCCACTTTATCTTACCCTTAGCCATTTTAATGGCCATTTGTAATATGCTGGGCAACGTCAGCGGCACCCGCATGGCATTTAAACGGGGTAATGGTTTTGTTAGAATTGTGTTTTTGGTGGTGGTAGCACTGATGATTACCAGGTATGCGTATGATATTTTTAGCTGGTAAGTTGCTTGCTGCCTGCCTCTTATGAGCTCGTTGGTGGCAGACAGCAATGTTGGTTCGCAAATGGCCCAATAACTATGCTAATCTATTGTTTCTGCGCAACTTTTTTCAATTTTCGGGTAATTGTTAGGAAGCCGCAGTAGGCCTTGGTAAATTGCCGTCAGATTCCAAAATGCTCAAATGTCTGTAGATTTTAACAACCCCCTCGCTGAAAAAGTATTGCAACTGGTAAACCATACCCGTGAAAACATCTTTTTAACAGGAAAAGCGGGTACAGGCAAAACTACCCTCTTGCGGCACATCATTGCCCATAGCCACAAACAGCTGCTCATTACTGCCCCTACAGGTGTAGCCGCCCTCAATGTGGGTGGTGTAACGCTGCATTCACAATTCCAATTGCCTTTTGGGGGCTTTTTGCCCATTCAAGGCGAGCCTGTTTTGCAGGGCAATTTAAAATTCGAAACCGCGCAAAGCATTCCCCGCCACACACGCATGCGCAACGAAAAACGGCAGGTCATTAACAGCGCAGAGCTGCTCATCATCGACGAAATAAGCATGGTACGCGCCGATATGCTCGATGCCATCGATACCATGTTGCGCTATGTGCGCAGGAACCAAGAGCCTTTTGGCGGCCTCCAGCTATTGCTCGTTGGCGATATGATGCAATTGCCGCCAGTAGCTAAAAATGAAGAATGGGAGGTTTTAAAGCAGCATTACAAAACACCCTACTTTTTTGAGGCGCAAGCCTTGCATAAAAAACCACCTGTTTACCTCAAGCTCGAGCAGGTTTACCGCCAAACCGATTCGCAATTCACCGATTTACTTAACCGATTGCGCTATAACCAATTGGTGGAAGCTGACTACCAGTGGCTCGATCATAAAGTGCAGCCGCAGTTTAAGCCGCAGGATGGCAAAGCTTGGATTACCCTCACCACGCATAACCAACAAGCCGATCGTATTAACCAAGGGGCTTTGGCTGACCTCAAAAGGCCCATTTTCAGTTTTGAGGCAGAAGTGAAAGGTGAATTTCCCGAGCTCATGTTTCCATGTGAATCCAAACTGCAACTTTGTGAAGGTGCACAAGTGATGTTTATGCGCAATGATAGCAGCGGAGGTAACCGATTTTTTAACGGCAAACTAGCACGGGTAAAAAGTATAAGCAGCAAACATATCTTGGTAAGCTTTGAAGATCAATCTGAATTAGAAGTGGAGCGCATCAGTTGGCCAAACATCCGCTATAAAACCGAAGCAGATACACACAGGGTGATGGAAGAAGAAATTGGCAGCTTCGAGCAGTATCCATTGCGATTGGCCTGGGCCATTACAGTGCACAAAAGTCAGGGGCTCACCTTTGACCGGGCCATTTTAGATGTGCAGCAGGCTTTTGCGGGTGGACAAGCCTATGTGGCCATGTCGCGCCTCCGATCCGCAGAGGGTTTGGTACTCAATAGCAAATTCCCACGGGCGGCTGTGCCCATGTCGGAACGCTTGCAGAGCTTCGAAACCGCCCCACGACAAGCACCTTCGCAGGAACAAATCGGGCAGCTGTCGGTACAATACCTCCACAATTATTTATTCAACTGCTTAAATTACAGACCCTTGCTAAACAGCTGGCGCAGGCATTTAGAAACATACAATAAAAACGATGTGCGCTCGCAAAAGCAGGCACATAAAGCCTGGGTGCTTGACATACTGCGGCAATTGGAACCCCTCGAGGCGTCCAGCAAAATCGCTCAGAATGATGTCAATAACTGTTTTAAAATACAACCACCCGCCTTGGGGCAGCTCAAAGAACTACTTGCCGGTGTTTTGCAAAATACCGAGCCGCTGCTGCGGTCGTTGAGCTGCCAAGTCCTGATCCAACAGCAGGAAGTTTCAGCTGAAAAAGGCATGAAAACCTATGCTAACGAACTAGAAGAACTCGATGCGCAGCTGTTTCGGCAGTGGGAGCTGTTGGTAAAAGCCCCGCTGCTGTTGCAATCAGTTACTGGCGAAACACCGCTCGATAAAAACCGACTTTTGGCAGCAGCCAACAGCGACTGGCGTACTGCTTTGCGAGCCACCTTCAACAAATTGCATCCAACCAAAACCAACTCCAATAAAAGCACTTCAAAAAAGAAAGGCAGCACGAGTAGTGGCGCTCCAGCAGCTGAATCCCTGGGCGCCGATCATCCTATTCTTGGCAAAATCCCCCAAAAAGGCGAAAAAATAAGCAAAGAAGCCAATTTACAAGCCACCAGTCTGCTTTACCGAGAAGGCAACACCATTGAAGAAATTGCCTTGAAACGTAATTATGCGCGCAGCACCGTTCAAATGCAATTGCAGGATGCCGTAGAAGCTGGTCTATTAGAAATACGTTATCTGGTACCCAAGCAGCGCTGCGAAGAAATACTTGAAACCTTGCCCAGCATCCGCGAAATGAAACTCAACGAAATGCGCGAGGTGGTGGATACCCGTTTCAGTTTCGAAGAACTGATGTACGTACGCGCTGCAGCACGTTACGAAGCGAGTTTGGGAATTTCCTGAGGCTTTGAAAGCGCTAGTGGTGTCACAAAAGCAATGTAAGAAGCGTCCTCTATCCTAGCATTAGCATGCGCTCAAACCTCACTTTACGCATGCTATGATGAGGTTATTTTTAGCACAAAGCTTTCAATTACCATCTCGAATAAATACAATTGCCCGTTCCACCATGCTATCAAATCCTTGTACAGCTGCCGCTGGGTCTAAATCTACTTGTATGTGCGGAGGCACGCCGTCTTCCCAATTGTAGCGCTCGTTATTGGCATTGGTTTCAAAACTGAGGGCTTGTCCCACCGAAAACCGGTAACTCCAGCCGTTTCGCAAGCCAGCACCGTGCGGTAACCCTAAGCCACCTCCCGTGGTGTCGCCAATAATGCGTGCATTTGGCAAGGCACGCATCTGTAAGGCAAACATACTGGTAGCACTATAACTACCACGGTTGGTGAGCAGTACAACCCTTCCTGTAAAACGCTTTTCGCTGCTCGAAGGGATGACTTTGATGGTGGTTTCGGGACCAAAATCGTTGGGACCAGGGCCATTTTTGAGGCGATTATAGTGACTGATGCGTTCTGCATCAACCAAACGACCAGATAACTGATACACATTGTTGATCAAACCCCCACCATTCGAGCGCATGTCAATGATAATGCCGTTGGCGCCTTGAAAACGCTCAAAAATGAAGTCGAGATCAGCATCGCTAAACGTCGAACTGAAACTGCGGTAGGTCATTAAGCCCACTTTTACACCTAAAGTATCAAGCACCGTATGCTGAAAAGGGCCAGTAATAAAGTGCTTGTCGGGATAACGACGTAAATAATTTTCTAACAAGAGTCGGCCATCAAAATTTTCGGGACTGTTTAAAAAAACCGGGTAATAATTCGAAAAACTGAAGGGCGCAAATACATTCGCATGACCGTCGCGCAGTTCGTTCATCATACCTTCGAGCACTCTGAAAAGCTCGATATCGGTCATGCCGGGCACCACGCGCGGACTGTATTTGTTGTAAACCGCCTGCCAATCGAGGCCCTTATACTGCATGAAGCTGTATTTGACCTCAATTTGCTCCCACAATTCTTCAAAAACTTCCCGCGGCTCGGCCGATGGTTGATCACCCACAAAAGCTTTGCTGCAGCTCATTAATCCGGCTGCCAATAAAAGTATGTATGCTATATTTTTCATCGGAGGTCTTTGTTAGCGTCTAATCTGAACATATATGAAAACATCAAGGCACCAGCAGCCGTGCGCACTGGCTGGTCTTGGTAATTGTACTGATAACCCTGCCAATGATAACTCATTTGCAAACGATTACCGTTTCGCAGCGGATACTGGGCATACAGGCGACTGTTCATATAAAAATACCTACCCACAATCCCAAATTGGGTATTTTCCATAAAGTCAATAACGCCTGTACTGATTGGGTCGTTGCCCACACCATCTAAAACACCCACAAAAGGCGGTCTTGAATTGAGAGCCATCAAAGGCAAATCAATCTCCCAGCCAAAACGCAATGTGCGCTCTTGGATTTTACGAATCTTAAATATCCACCACTTTTGTTCACTTTTAGTACGCAAGGTTACGGGTAACTCTAATCGTGAGCGAACACCCAAGCCACTGAGCACATCGTAGCCCAAGGCACCATTGCCAAAGGAAGTGTTAGGACGAAACATGCCGTAAAACTGCGCAGCAGGACCAAAATGCCAGTTAAGCCGGGATTTTTCGAAAGGGACGTGAAATAAAAAAGCGGCGGTATGATTTATTAGGATAGTCGCAGCGGTACTGCCTCCCCAGCCACTGCCATCGGTTGCCGCACCAAATTGCACCATGCCATCCACAACGAACAGTTTTCGAAGGGTACGGAGTTCATACGATTGAAACAGCCCTGTACTGATGCCATTAAAAGCGCGTTGTGAAGATAATTGATCGCGGTAAGCCACTGCACCTAACCCTCCACCGGTAGTGAGAAAATGATTAACAGGTACTTTTTGACCTTTGTATTTCCAAAAAACAGGCGGATTAGCCTGCGTTGGTGCACTCATAGCAGCTAAGGCAAATAGTAAAAGCCAAGCCCAAAGCTTCGTATATCGCATAAGAGGTGTTTTAATGTAAATATAGTCCAAAACAAAGCAGTGTCCATTCGATGCCAAGGGTATTGTAATCATTTTGCGTTTTTGTCATTTGACAAGAACCAAATAAGATATCCCAAACACCTAATTCACAACATAATTCGTAAATCGCACCAAAATCACTGCTGGTCGATTAGGGTCTTTGTCGGCGGCTCCCTCCTTTTTGCCTTTATGCAAATCAGCCATCATGGCCTTGGGTATTTTCATGCTTTGGATGTCCATGGTGAACTGAAGTAAGTCGGGCAAGCCGAATTTTTTTTGACTGCCATACGTGTAATCGATGAGCACCGTGCCGCTGCTTCGGTATGTTAACTGTGAGCGCATCACCAGCTTTTGTACAGGATCAATCCATAACTTGGCCAATATTAAATCGCCCGTTGGGTCACCCGGAAGTATGTTCACGATGCTATTTTTTACACCTTTCAACACTTCATCTCCCGTTTTTACGGCTGTAAAATCAGAGGTATCGCTGATGATTTTTCCAAAATCAGCAAAACCTTGCTTAGGCAAAACCGCCAAACTACGCGAATCAACCTTGAGTTTGTCGGGCTGCGTAAAATTCACCTTTGCATCTACCGAACGCATGCGTAGGTTGGGAATATCAGCATCGATATGCACATCAGCAGCATATTTCTGCACCAACTTCATCTTGGCATAAACGGCTTTTACGAGCTCCGGGCCGCGGTCTTGTGCCAGAATAGGCGCAGAAATGACGAATAACAACAAGATAATCTTCACTGACTTCATGAAAGTATGTCTTTACGTTTGAAATGATAAGTAGCAATGCCCAGCAGCACCACGATGTGTGCCACCAGGATAAGGGCCGAAATACGGATGGCAGCATAATCTACTGGATCTTCAAAAAAACTGCGCCAGGCGGCCATGTGCGTGGTAAATAAAAACGGCCTTATCGCATCAAAAACTGGCACATCCAGTGTGCCAATGAGGGTAAACAGCATAATGATGGCCATGGTGGCCACAATAGGACCAATGCTGTTATCCGAAAAACAGCTGAGTGTAATGCTGAGTGTGGCAATTGTAAGCAACGATAAATACGCAATGCCAAAACCGCATAAAAAGCGCCACAACACATCGTCTTGTGACAAAACTACTAGGCCATCGCCGTTGAGCACCATCAAATCACCGGGACCAAACATCAAATTACTGACGCCCAAGGCCATTACGCCGAGCCACAATAAGATTAAGAAAGTGTACAACCCACCGGCCACAAACTTCGAGAGCAAAATCTGCGTCCGTGATATAGGCCGGGTGGCTAGCATTCGTAGACTCCCCATGGCAGCCTCCCCCGAAATGAGGTCGCCGGTTACCAAGGCAATAAGCAGCGGAACATGAAAAATGAGCATTTGTAATACGATAAAACCCATCAAATTGCCGTTGAGGATATCGCCTTCAAACAACAACGATTGCTCAAAACCCGCCGTGATAAATGAAATATAAGTCAGGCCGTCGACCTTCATCGCAAACAAAATCACCCCTACCAAAACAGTAATGGCCACCAAACCCAAGTAAGAGCGTGGCTTGGCAGCGATTTTGATAAATTCGTTATAAATAGCTTTGCCGAACATCAGTTGTTGACCAGTTTAAGGAAATAATCTTCCAGTTTACGTTTGCTTTCGATGGCATAAATGAGCACGCCCTGGCTTTGCAGCCAGTTGTTAATCACCGGCACTTCTTCGCGATTGATTTGCAACGTGAGTCGGTTGTCTTGCTGTTCGCGGACCAGCACTTCGGGCTTTTGCTGCAGAAGGGCCACCGCGGCGGGGGCATCATTTACTTCGAAAGTAACTACCAATTCTTCGGCATTGAGCAGCTCCCTTACCGATCCTTCAGCCAAACTCCGGCCTTTGTTAATAATCACCATGCGGTTGGCAATGAGCTCAATCTCCGACAATAAGTGCGACGACAAGATGATGGTTTTACCCTGTTCGCGGCTCAATTGCAAAATAAGTTCTCGGATATCGATGATGCCTTGTGGATCGAGACCGGTTGTAGGCTCATCGAGCACTATGAGTTCGGGTTGGTGCAGCAGTGCTTGTGCGAGACCAAGCCGCTGCCGCATGCCGTGCGAAAATCCACCTAGTTTGTCATTTGCCCGCCCATCGAGACCCACAAAAGCGAGCATCTCATCGATGCTGCGCTTGCTTATATCAGCACCCGATGCTCGTCCAAAAATTTCCAAATTACGGCGTGCGGTCAGATATTTGTAAAAATCGGGCTTTTCGACAATGCAGCCGATTCTTTGCAATATTTCACGCCGATGTGATGCCAATGGCATTCCAAAAAGCGACAAAGTACCGCTATCGGCGCTAATCAAACTCAATAAGATGCGGATGGTGGTGCTCTTACCTGCACCGTTAGGGCCTAAAAAGCCAAAAACATCCCCGCGATGTACCTCGAAATTCACTTCATGCAGGGCTTGGAATTTACCGTAGGCTTTGGTGAGGTGACGGACTTCTACTATGGAATCAGACATACAAAAGATTACTATAATAACAGCAGCATTCACTTTTGGTTCTCACAAAAGTGAATTGCATTGGAAAAATAACTACCCTTTCTCAAGGTTTCATCAAAACCTTAAAATCTGTCATTCAATGCCTTTCGCAGCTAAAATGTTTAAGGCTTTTGGGCTTCAAATGGCATGAATGTAGCCAGGTTATCAATCTCTAAGGCCTTAAAAATTAGATCGTTCCAATAAAGCATTCCTTTTTGATTGTTGCCAATCATCACCTCCTTAAAAAACCGCTCCGAAAGCACTTCTGCTTCGGCGACCGAAAGGGCGTACGCCTCTAAGAAAGCTTCCTCGCTCCGAACGGTTTGTAGCAGCCGTTGCTCCAACTTTCTACGCTCCATTTCCATCAAATCAAAATACATATTGATAAAGCAGCGCGCCGCTTTGGTCATAGGCAAATAAAAATAACTTTGATAGGGGTCAAAAATGGTGGTTGTTATCCAATGTAAGGTATCGGCTAGCGGATTCAGATCCATAAACAAATGTACTTGCAGGTGGTAATCATCTACCCGTACATCTCGCTTATTTGTATCAAAAGGCAGTGGCCGGTCTACCTGGTTAAAAATAATGCGCTTTCGAGCATCCCAACGCACATAAGGCGTTTCAAGTAAACCGCGCTCTCCTAAAGTACCGGCTAAGTCCACATTGGTTAAACTGCGGACATCAGCAAAAAAGGCCTCATTTTCGCCGTGCTGGTCGTTAATGCGTACCTCATCACCTTTGGTCCAAAACGCAGCATTGTACGGAAAGGCGTTGATGCGCATATAATCCGATGGTACGTTTTCACCTTGTGTAAAACGTGGTAACACAAACGGAGCCTCGTAGCGATAGGGTAATAAAACCGCTTTGGTTGCCACTTTATAAAACTCACCCCGTCGATTGGCGTAATTAATCCGATAATCAAAACTCACCCGTTGTAAGCGAGGTGCCCCATTTGCATGCTCAAAAGCTCTTTCAATCTCGAAATCAACGCCTTGAATCTGATCGTCTGGAAAAAGCGGCAAAAAAGGGTACATGCTGGCATTTTCGCATTTAAGTTGCAGTTGCAACAAGTTGCCCCGGTTTACATCTACCCAAGCCCTGCCTTCAAAGTATTTACGTGCCTCTTTGCGTGGTTTGAAGCGGATAATGACAATCGAATCGCCCATTTCGTTACGATAAGCCCCTTCACTCAATAAAAAATAACGCTTTTTGAGCTGCGCAGCCCCAAGTTCGAACGGACCTGTGGGGAAGTACCTGTTTGACTTAAAAGTATGCATCATCCGCAGCGCATCCGAACTTTGAATGCTCGCAAAAAGTCGGTTTTGAATAGGCTGCAAAGCAATACGCCCAGCTTTAAGCTGCAAGTCAACCACATCGGCACCAATAAAACTAGCGTTGTAAAAGCCTTCCACCAGCTCCACTTGATGCGTGTCTACCTGTGTTCGCAGTTCAAAATAGGCCCGGGCCTCCTGTTCTAGCTTGCCAGCCTGCAGCTTACATTTACGGAGCAAATCGTAGAGATACAACTCCTCTTTAGCCACTATCACTACTTCCCTTAATTGTTGCACGCTAAAATCAAGGTGTAATTGATAAAAGCTTCTGTGCGGCAAAATGGCCAAATGCAGCGTTTTATAGCCTATAAATCGCACCAATAAACTATCGTCACCAGCCGCCAACAGCAACCGAAAATAGCCTTGCTCATTACTAACGGTACCCAAACCGCTCTGGTTGGCAATGATGCCGGCATAAGCCACAGGCTGACCGTCGGCCGCTTGCAACACCCGGCCTTCAATCAGCTGCTGGGCATGCACGATCGGCCATTGTGCCGTCACAAGCAACAGCATTGTGTAAAACCAGATTTTCATGATGTTATTCAAATAACGGTAAGTGCAAATAGCCTATTGGAAGATGAAATTACTCGTTTTTATTTCTTCTGCATAGCCATCTCTTCCTGTGCACACGCTGCTAAAGTACGCATGTCTCTGATGGGTAAACACCAAAAAGCTGAAGTTACAAATCGAAAACAGCCATTAAATGCCTTTAGTAGTTTTTTGTAATGGTCCAACCTGAACCTACAGCAGTCTTTTGTTTGGTTTCAATTGATAATCCTCTTGAAGAAAAGTATCTTTACCTATTCAGAAAAGCGCCTTTCAACCAAATGATTGCAGGTGCAATGCTATTTTATTTTTGTTCTTATGAAGCAATACCTCCTAACTATTGCCTTACTGCTGAGCAGTTCAGCTTTAATATACGCCACTTCTATCCGTGGCAAGGTGCTGGCACCGGCCGGTACCACCTTGTACTTGTATGATTATCGGCTGCATGTATCAGACACGGTTGGAGAAGTGAAAAGCGGCCTGGACAGTCTGTTTTTAATGCCCCTGCCTAAAAATGCCTACCACGGCTTTTACCGCTTGGTGTGGGAAGGTGGTTTTGTGGATGTATTGTATGCTGGCGAAGCCATTAGTTTTGAACAAACACATGCTAATGAATTCAACATTCTGCGAGGTAGTCATTGGCAAACTTACAGGCAAACTAAAGAACGTTTACGGCGTCTGCGCGACAATCAAAGCCGTTTAACTCAGCTAATCGAAGCGTATGAAGGTGAAAGTCGAGCACTTATAATTGCCAGTAAACAAATCAAAAAGCTAGCAAAAGCAGAGGCTAGACTGGTCAAAAGCATCCAAACAAACAACAACTTTGCCTATCGGCACCTTCGATTTGAACTGCCATTTTTGGCTACCAATCCAACCACCATGGCTGCCACCTACACGCGAGAACAATACCTAGATTTACTTGATCTCAGCGATACCGTGCAATTGCATTTTAACCTGGTGCCGCAAATGTTGGTTGCTTACTACCGTTTGTTCGAACCTACAGAAAATGAAGATGAGGAAGTGCTTGCGATTAGTTTTATCAATCGGGTGTTCGATAAACTCGAACTTCATCCCATGTATTTTTATGGCGTGGCCGATTTTTTAAGGATTGGATTTCAACAAATGAACCAACCCCGTGCCCTACAACTCATTGCCCAAAAGGTAGCCACTCAAAATGCCTGCGCCAATCCCCAGCAACATGAGCGCCTGCTCCCTATACGCATGGCGCCTGGTGCTGCGGCACCTGCCTTAACAGACTTGGTTAAAGCAGATGGAAGCACTGTGAACACGCAAGCGGTGGCTCCTGGTATATTGGTGTTTTGGACAGCCGATTGTCCCCACTGCTTGCGCGACCTACCGCCCTTGCACCTCTGGCTCAAAAATAACCATCCCCAATTAGGGGTTACCGCGGTTGCCCTTGATGCTTGGGAGACAGGCTGGAAAGCGGAACTATTGCAGCTCGAGGGCTGGCAGCACCTCCGAGACCCTAAAGGTTGGGGTGGAGCTACCTCTGAAAACTACCTCCTGAGTGCGACTCCGTTTTTTGTACGAATCGACAGCAATGGCAAAATCATAGATACCTATCGCAGCGAGGCAGCTTTACGTAAATCGCTGGAATAGGCAGCTGCTTTGGATAATTCATTGGGTGCAAGTACGCTTAATTTGCGCTTAAACGAGTCCCTAAGGCTACAACCACATGCAACCCTCTACCTCGGTAATCAACTCTGAGCCATACTGCATCGCGGGCGTTCTGAAACCAGTTGATGTATTTCCTGCTAGCACCTTACCTGCTATCAGAACTGCGGTTTGGGCGGTCAATAGATAGGTTTCGTTTACCCGCAGGCGTTGCTCCAAAATTTCACCAGCCGCATTGCTCACCTGGCCATATACCAATGCATAGCCATTCTGATTTTGCTCGGCATTTGGGCCCGTTACTTTTTTGTCGACCTGCTTCTGCAACAAATTGCGAACCCACTGCATCCGCAATAACGGATTAATGATAGGCAATAACTTGAGCCACGGAAAAAGTCGCGCGCTTCCCCCCGTATAAGTAGTTATATTGGGAATGCCAGTGCTGAGCCATGCCGTGCACAAATCGCCCCAAGGAATAGAGATGACAAAGCGCTTTTTCAGCCCAAAATCTATCCATTTTCCGTGTTTGGCCATCGGAGCATCTACTAATTTTCCGGCACGACGTTCGTGACCACCCGTGCCGAGTCGCTCTACTGCCGACGTGAGCGTGCCGTGCGAAATGCCGCCTCCTATGGTCACAAAGGCCAATTCGAGGGTATCGGCATCAGGCATTTGTGCTTTGAGTCGGTTGGCTACGCAATCGGTCGGTACCACATCGAAACCAACGCCGGGCATCACCATGATACCAGCCTTTTGGGCAGCCGCATGTCTGCTGTACAGCATTTCAATCACGGCCAATTCACCGGTGATGTCTAAGTAATGGGTGCCCGCCGCTTCACAAGCCACAATCATTTGTTTGGCAGTACGCGAAAAAGGACCCGCACAATGGATAACGAGTACCGCTTCTGTCAAAACGGCCTTTAACCCAGCAGCATCATCCAGCGATACTTGTTTGTAAGGCAAGGCCAACGCTGCTCCCAAAGCCTGCAAAGGCGCAGCAGAACGACCTGCCAAAAGCACTTTGTAACCTGCCTTTTGGGCCTGTTCGCTCACCAATTTGCCGGTGTAACCGTAAGCGCCGTAAATCAAAATATCGTAGGTGCGCATCTTAAAAACTCATTACCAAAGCCAGAGCGTCTTCTACCCTGCCCTCCTCAATCCAGCGATGGGCCAGTTGGTGCAAGTGAAATTCGAGTGATTCGGCATGCAGAGAAAACCTGCGGTAAGCCTCTTGCACCTCGGCATCTTGCATTACCTTTTCGCGTTGGTCGGCCGTGGGTAGCTTTTCTACGTTGCCCAACTGACCCAGGTCGTTGCCGCTGAGCTCGCGACTCATACGTACGGTTTCTGGTAGCGCATCTACCCCAATACCTTTGGTGGTAAGGGGTTTGGCCACGGTAAACAAGCCGGCATTGCTGCGGCTGTACCAATCGCCACCCAAGCGCGATACTTGGTCGATTTTATAGGGATCAATGCGGCCAGCTTGATCGAGTACTGCTTCTTTTACATGGATTTTGATGATTTCGCAAATCACCAAATTGCCAGCGCCACCTTCGGTGCCAAGGGCTTTTACCTCCAACACCTTGCACTCGAGTTGCACCGGCGATTCGGCCACACGCGGCGGCTTCACCAAATCGGAAGCTTCCATGCTAAAACCAGCCTTTACAAACTCATTTACGCCTTTTTCGTATTCAGTACTGGCCAGCGATGTTTGCTGCACCATGTCGTAACTCACAATATTAATGGTGCATTCAGGTACCTCCAGCACATTTTCGAGCGTATGCTTGATGGTATTGTCGCGGACCCTACGGGCTGGCGAAAAAATAACCACTGGGGGATTGCTGCTGAAGATGTTGAAGAAGCTAAAAGGACTCAAGTTCACCTTGCCAGCGGCGTCAACGGTGGCGGCAAAGGCGATTGGACGAGGTGCTACAGCCCCTTGCAACAAAGCCTGTAAAGCGGGTCCCGCTAAATCTGCCGGCAAAATGCTTTTGTACATCTTATTTCTTTTTGAGGGCCATGATCGAAAAATTCGATTCTTCGCGCACGATGGTGTTTATAAGCGTACCCAAACCAGTGATTTCCATTTTCACCACATCACCTTCTTGCAGCCACTGCGGTTTAAAATGCTCCGGATCGAGGCGCTTGCCCGTGCCGTTGAGCTCGAGGAAACAACCCGTGCCAACGGTACCCGAACCAATCACATCGCCAGGTAGTATATCGACGCCATAAGCGCAACGTTCAATAATTTCTGCGAAGGTCCAGTCCATATCGGCCACATTGCCCTCCGATACCAATTTGCCATTCACCCAGCACTTCATGCCTAAATTGTAGGCCGCGCCGGTGTGACCAGGTTTGGCTGCCACTTTGAAAGGCGCCAATTCATCGGGCGTAACCAACCAAGGGCCAATAACGGTACTAAAATCTTTGCCTTTGGCGGGCCCAAGATTGAGCAACATTTCTTCCATTTGCAAAGTACGGGCACTCATATCGTTCATAATCATGAAGCCAGCAATGTAGTCGTCGGCCTCGGCAGCCGGCACATTACGCCCAGATTTACCAATCACTACGGCCACTTCGAGCTCAAAATCGAGGTTCAAAAAATGGTCGGGCATGCATTGTATTTCACCTGGGCCTTGCACGGCATTGTGGTTGGTGAAGTAAAAAATCGGGTATTCGTCAAATTGCGGAATCATTTCCACGCCCCTGTTGCGGCGGGCAGCCTCCACGTGCTGGCGGAAGGCGTAGCCATCTCTGCATGAAGTAGGGAAAGGCACGGGAGCCAACAAAAAATCTTCTGGAACCTCTTGCGGCTCAGCGGTCAAACTGCCGTTTTTCAGGCCAGTTTCCACTGCTTTGGCAGCTTCCATGGCCACTTCTCCGGCAAATAAAAACTCACCCATGGTATAGGGGATGTTGGTATCAATTTGGTGGAGATCATAAATTTGACCGTCGAGGTACAAGCCCAAGCGGGCATCGGTATCGTAGAGGTAAGAGACTAGTTTCATGCTGAAAATTTAGGCAAAGTTAGTCTTTTTGAGGCAAAAACAGGAATGGGCTGCCTCAGCCCTGTGCTGCATAACGACTGAGTCGCGCGATAAAAAACAACAAAAGCACCACATCCACCAGCAGGGCCGTAACCATTACCAAAAGCAGGAAGGCAGGCGGCACTTGGCTGCTGTAAAGATAAAGCATCGCGGCCAGCACCAGCTGCATCCAGCTGTTGAGTAGGCGAAGCAACAGGCGGACTTGACGTTGTGTTTTTTCGTAAAAGGTGGGTTGGATGGCGAAGGGCAGACTGATAGGCCAGTCAGATTTCTGAATTCTAAAAACGAGGTACATCACCAGCAGGCCGATGCCAGGCAAAACCATCAGGGGCCATTCACCTAGCAAGGTGGCATGCTCTACCAAAAAATGATTACTGAAACCTCTAAAACTGAGCAAAAGAGCTGCTCCAAAGCACAAAAGGGCTGCAAAATCTAGCATACGTTCGGTAGTGCTCGATGGCATGGTGCTAAAACGAGGCCCTTCGTTGCTCATAACCTTGCTTGTTGATATTCGAGTTCAATGCCCTCTAAAACTACGTCCAAGGCCTCTTTTAGTTCTTGCAGGGAGATGGTGAGCGGTGGCGCGAGCCGCATGCTGCGGTCGTTGAACAAAAACCAATCGGTAATCACGCCCGCCTCTAAACAACGGTCAATTACCGCTTTATTGAAGGCAAAACTACCCAAATCTACAGCCAGCATCAGTCCTTTGCCCGTTACCCGCAAAATAGCAGGATGCTGCAACATCTGTAGCATCAAGGCATTTTTAGCAGGCACTTGGGAAATCAATTGTTCGTCGTGCAGCACATCAATAACAGCACAAGCCGCTGCTGCACAAACGGGATTGCCGCCAAAAGTAGTAATGTGACCAAGGATGGGGTCGGTTTTAAAACTCGCCATAATTGTTGCAGATGCAACAAAAGCCCCAATGGGTAGGCCGCCACCGAGCCCTTTAGCCAAGGTTACAATGTCGGGTTGGATGCCATAATGCTCAAAACCGAACATTTTGCCAGTGCGTCCCATGCCGGTTTGGATTTCATCCAGTATCAGCAAGGCGCCAACTTCGCTGCAGCGCGCGCGCAGGGCTTGCATCCAAGGCGTACAGGGCGTTTGGTAACCAGCTTCGCCTTGTACACTTTCTACAATGACGGCCGCTGTATGCTCGGTAATGCGCTGCAGCTCAGCAGTAACATTGTAGTCTAAAATTTGTATATCTGGCAATAGCGGCCGAAAAGCATTTTTAAAGTGCTCATTGCCCATTACGCTCAAAGCGCCATGCGTGCTGCCGTGGTAGGTGTCTTTAAAAGTAATGAGTTCAGTGCGACCGGTATAACGTTTGGCCAGCTTCAAGGCCCCTTCCACCGCTTCGGTACCGCTGTTGGTGAGGTATACATTGTCAAGTCCGGGCGGCATCACCTCAGCAATGCGCTTGGCAAGTTGCACTTGTGGCGACTGAATATACTCGCCATATACCATCAGGTGCATGTATTTATCCACTTGTTCATGGATGGCTGCCACCACCCGCGGGTGCCGGTGACCCACATTGCTCACGCCAATGCCCGAAATAAGATCGGCATACCGCTTGCCCTGCACATCGTACATATAAATGCCCTCAGCGCGCTCAATCTCCAATCCAAGCGGAAAATCACTGGTTTGGGCGAGGTGTTTGAGAAACAATTGACGCTGAGTGGGCATGGGGCAAAGATAAACTTAATTGGGAAGATGGTACTTGCTTCAAGCCCAGTGTTGCGGCTGATAAAAGGCTAAAGCTGCAGCCTCTGGCGAACCAGCAGCCGGCTGGTGATTGTACTCCCAGATGGCCTCGGGCGGCAGCGACATCAAGATGCTCTCTACACGACCATTGGTTTTGAGGCCAAAGGTGGTGCCGCGGTCATACACCAAATTAAACTCGGCATAACGGCCGCGGCGGATTTTCTGCCAAGTTTTTTCGGTTTCATTCCATGGCTTGGCGCGGTTTTGCTCGGCCATATAGGTGTAGATATCGTTAAAAACATCGCCAACCGCCTGCATAAAAGCAAAAAGCGTGGCACGATCGGCAGTCTCACCCGGCCGTAAATGGTCGTAAAAAATACCGCCAACTCCGCGCATTTCGTTGCGGTGGGCGATGGTGAAATAATCGTCGCACCAAGCTTTAAATCGCGGGTGCCACGCGACGTCAAAGCGGTCACAAATGGTCTTGAGTTGCTCGTGAAACCAGCGCACCTGTTCTTCTACAGGATAAGCAGGCGTGAGGTCGATGCCGCCGCCAAACCAACAATCGCCCGCATCGGTTTCAAAATACCGCACATTCATGTGGATGAGGGGCACATGCGGGTTGTGGGGATGGATAACGAGGGAAACGCCTGTGGCATCGAAACGGGAGGCAGCAGGACTCTCTTTCTTTAAAAATTCTGGCACTGGTCCGTGCACATGCGAAAAATTAACCCCGCCCTTTTCTACCAAATTGCCATTACGCAGCAGGCGCGACCGGCCGCCGCCACCTTCTTCCCGCTCCCATACATCTTCAACAAAAGCCTGGCCATCCAAACGCTCTATATTTACCGTAATACGGTGTTGCAGGCCTTTGAGCCAAGCAATAATTTCATTCAAATCAGGCTGGTTCATAAACAAAGTCGGGTTAACAGCGCACTCAATTGCTCTAAATATTGCTGATCGTCTGCGTCAAAATCGTTGAGTTGATCGCTGTCTACATCCAGCACCAGGCGTACTTCGCCGTCTTTCCCAAAAATCGGAACCACAATTTCACTGCGCGAAGCACTGCTGCAGGCAATGTGGCCTGGAAAGGCATCCACATCAGGCACCAGCTGGGTGCGCTTTTCGGCCCAAGCCGTGCCACATACCCCTTTGCCAAGCTGAATTCGGGTACAGGCTAAGGGGCCTTGGAACGGCCCCAGTACCAGCATTCCGGCTTTTACCTCATAAAATCCGACCCAAAAAAAACCAAAAGCCTCTTTTAAAGCTGCGGCAATGTTGGCGAGGTTGGCGGTTAAATCGGATTCTCCTTGTACCAAGGCCTCCAATTGCGGCAAAAGCTCGGCATATCGCCCGGCTTTGTCGATTCTACTGAAAAATAGTGATTCTGCCATGGTGTTTTAATGCACGCGGTCGCCGCGCAGTTCCAATGTGGGTAACATTTCTGCCTCAAAATCAAGGTACTCCTGCCAGCGTTTGCGAACCACTTCTTTTGGTAAAAAATGTTCGGCTAAATCCATAAACAAGCGATAATGCCCCGCCTCGCTTACCATAAATTCATGGTAAAATTGGCGCAATTCGGGCTCCAAGCATTCTATGGACAATAATCTAAATCGTTCACAAGAGCGAGCTTCAATGAGTGCGCAGGTGAGCAACTTTTCTAGCAACACTAAATCTTCGGTGAGTCCCTTGCGCTGAAATGCCAAGAGCTTGTTTACGTATTCATCTTTACGTTTTTTGTCGAGTTTCACGCCACGCGCCTTCATCTCTTTGAGCACCCTGCGAAAATGGCCCCATTCTTCCGCCACAATCGGCGATAGTTTATCTACAAGCACCTCCCTGTCGGCATATTGCACAATGATTGATATGCAGGTGGTGGCGGCCTTCTGCTCACAAAAGGCATGGTCAATTAAAATATCGCCGATACTTTTTTCGGCTATGTTCACCCAACGCGGGTCGGTGGGGAGTTTGAGTCCTAACATGCTCACAAAGATACACATGCCAAGCCCAAGGCCGGAAACAAAAAAACCGGCCTAAGCCGGTTTTATATGCATTTGTTGCGCTTAGCTCAATTGAGCGTCGAGCTTTCCTTTGAGGATGTGCTTAGGCACAGCACCAACTTGCTTGTCTACAATTTCGCCATTTTTGAATACCAACAAAGTTGGGATGTTGCGGATGCCAAATTTAGTAGAAATGCCTGGGTTGCTGTCTACATCGACTTTGCCAATAACGGCTTTGCCTTCATATTCACCTGCGAGTTCTTCTACAATGGGACCCACCATGCGGCAAGGACCGCACCATTCTGCCCAAAAATCTACCAAAACGGGCTTGTCGCTCTTGAGCACCAGCTCGTCAAAATTGCTGTCTGTTAATTCTAATGCCATTTTATTGCTTATTTTATGGAGATATAAGTTTTATGGCAGCAAGATAGTTCAATTTTCAATTTACTGACATGCTATTTCGCGATTTGCAGCTGATGAAGGAGGTCTTGAGTAAAAGAGTCCATGCGTGAAAAAGGAAACCATGGTTCGACGTAGCTCACCACAAGCGTTTGCCTAAGTCTTTTAAGGAGGCTCCAAAATGATATAATTGTTGCTCGTCAATAATTAAAAATCGGTCGTGCGCCAAGGACATCTTTTCGCACTTCAAACCACCATATTGGGTATTAAACAAAGCTATATCAGTCAAAAAAGAAGACTTAAAATGCTTACTATACATAGTTAGCTGTACCTCTTTTTGCTTTTTGGTAAATAAGGTCAAGGTGTTTTCGTCCAAATAATTATCAATGAGAACAATCGATTTTCGGGCTGATCGCACCAGCTGGGAAATAAATACACGCGCATCAAATACTTGTCCATCATAAAATATCCCTTGTTGTTTGGTGGGATAGCCTGCTTCCAAGGCTTTAAATACTTGTTCAAAATGCTGATCTGCCTCGAGTTGCTTTTTTTCAACAAGCTGCAAACGCTGAAAAATAGCTGCATGACTGATCAAGTACTTCCGCATTTCTACAAAAGCCTCCATGATCTGAATACTTACTTTAACTGCGACATCGCTTTTTAATACTGCCGACAACATGGCCACCCCTTGCTCTGTGAATACGTGGGGTTGATGTCGGCGGCCGCCATGGGGACCTAAACTTGACATCACAATTTGTGATGTCAAGTTTTGAAGCAGCTCAAAACTAACTTCAAACCTAAAATGAGCAGGGAAACGCTCAATATTTCGCTTGACGGCCTGATTTAAAACACGTGTTTCAACCCCGTAAAGCGTAGCCAAATCACTGTCGAGCATCACCTGCTGTCCATTTACAGTGAAAATACAATTTTGAATTTCCTGAATACTTAATAACGATTGCATAGCATTGGTGCCCCAAAAAGGACCGCACCTTCCTAAAATACAACAGGATGTTAATCAGGACAAATCAAAAACACAAAATGCGCAGAAAACGAAACAAAAGGCTTAAAACACAACACTACTCGCTCAATTCCACCACCAAAGGCATTTTTTCGAGGACCTCCAACAAAGCATTCTCTGGATTTACCCGTATGCTGCGCGATCGCATGTCTACTTGCAGTTTTTCTTGCTCGTCAAACAGCTTTATGTGCAGTTTTACACTGCCTTGATGCGCTGCAAAAACAGCACTCAAATCGTCCATGAGCTTTGGGGTAACGTCTTGCATGCGCATGCGCACAATGAGCTGTTTAAACCGCTTTTCACGCAAATCGGCCAATAAATCCAAGCTGTTCACCCGTAAAAAGTTCACTTCTTTGCCTTCTTTGTTGGTAAACGAATCAAACTTGGTTTTTATGAGTAAAGACTTACCCACTTCCATCAAATGCTTGTGCTTGAGGGCAAATTCACCTTTTAAACGCAGCTTACGTACCGTATCATAATCCTCTACCGTAAAGGTGATGTTTTCATTGTTGGTGCGTGGATCTTGAAAATACTGTACATCGGTAATTAAACCTGCTACCGTGAGCTCCCGCCCAATCTCATCTTCAAGGTTGCGTAAACCCGCATTACAAAATTTTTGTATGTCGTATTTAAAAGCATCGAGCGGATGCGCGGTGATAAAAATACCCACCACCTCTTTTTCCTTCTGCAGTTTTTCGAGTAAAGGCCATGGTTCGCAGGCCAAAATTTCTGGTTCGGGAATGTTGCTCACGCCTGCATCACCAAAAAGTGACGTTTGCGCCTGCATTTTCAAGGTTTGGTATTGGTTGCCAAAACGAATGGCTTTTTCTATAAGCGTACTGCCGTCTTCGTTGTTGAAAAACAACCTGCGGTTACCTTCCACACCTGCCAGCAAATCAAAGGCCCCGGCCTGTGCCAATCCTTCGAGCGCTTTTTTATTGGCTTGACGCAAATCCACCCTTTTACAAAGGTCAAAAATGGTGCGGAAAGGCCCATTTGATTGCCTTTCATTGACGATGGCTTCTACCGCTCCCTCACCTACGCCTTTGATACCACCTAATCCAAAACGGATCTGGTTGTCTTCGTTTACGGTAAAGCGGTACGACGATTCATTGATATCAGGCCCCAATACATCCGATCCAATGCGGCGACACTCTTCCATGAAGAAAGTTACCTTGGCAATATCATTGAGGTTATTACTGAGCACCGCCGCCATGTATTCAGCTGTAAAATTGGCTTTTAAGTAGGCGGTTTGGAAAGCCACCACAGCATAGCAGGTAGAGTGCGACTTGTTAAAGGCATAAGCGGCAAAGTCTTCCCAGTCGCTCCACACCTTTTCGGCAATTTTGGTATCGTGACCATTGGTTGCACAACCTTCTAAAAACTGCGGCTTCATCTTATCGAGCTTCTCACGCAGTTTTTTACCCATCGCCTTGCGGAGCTCGTCGGCCTGCCCTTTGGTGAAGCCCGCTAATTTTTGACTCAACAGCATCACTTGCTCCTGATATACGGTAATTCCATAAGTATCCTTCAGATACTCCTCCATGGCGGGTAAATCATAGGTGATTTCTTCGCGCCCATGCTTGCGGTCAATGAAGTTTGGAATGTACTTCAAGGGACCCGGTCGATACAGGGCGTTCATGGCAATGAGGTCGTCAAACTTATCGGGTTTGAGCTCCTTCATGTACTTTTGCATGCCCACACTTTCGTACTGGAAAATGCCTACCGTATCTCCTTTTTGAAATAATTCGTAGGTTTTCAGGTCGTCAAGGGGAATGGCATCCGGGTCGATGGTGATGCCATGCTTTTCTTTGATGATTTCAATGGCATCGTTAATGATGGTAAGCGTGCTCAAACCTAGAAAGTCCATTTTGAGCAAGCCAGCCGACTCTGCCACATCGTTATCAAACTGGGTTACAAGTTTAATTTCAGCATCTTGCGCCAATTTTACCGGCACAAAATTGGTGATGTCTTCGGGGGTAATGATTACGCCACAGGCATGGGTGCCCGTGGTTCGGATGGCGCCTTCCAAATTACCGGCTTGGCGCAATACACGCCCAGTGAGGTTGTCGCCCTGCACCAAAGCCAAAAATTCCTTAGCACGATTATATTCATCGGCCGCTAGCTCTTTTTTGTTCTCCTCCAACAACTGCGGCTGATTTACCAAAGTACGCATGGGGGCTTTGGAGAATGCCTTGATCTGTATGATTTCTTCCGGAAAGGTTTTGGCCAATACATCGGCCTCAGCCAACGATAATTCTAAAGCCCTAGCAGAGTTGCGAATAGCTGATTTGGCCGCTAGCGTACCATAAGTGATGATTTGGGCTACTTGTTTTTCGCCATATTTATCGATTACGTAACGCATTACTTTACCCCGACCGCGGTCATCAAAGTCTATGTCGATATCAGGCATGCTTACCCGATCGGGATTCAAAAATCTTTCGAAGAGTAAGTCGTAATGTATGGGGTCTACGTTGGTAATGCCCGTGCAATAGGCCACCACAGAACCAGCTGCGGAGCCCCTTCCCGGCCCTACCGAAACGCCCATTTCACGGGCCTTTGTGGTAAAATCTTGTACAATGAGGAAATAACCCGGGTAGCCCGTTTTGCGGATGGTTTCTAACTCAAAGTCGATGCGCTCCCGAATCACATCCGTAATTTCTGGATAACGTTTTTTCGCACCAACATAGGTTAGGTGCCGCAAATAGTCGTCTTCGCCCTCAAAACCTTCGGGAATATCAAATTTGGGAAGCAGCACATCGCGCTTGAGTTCGTAAGAATCAATGCGGTTGGCAATCTCTACAGTTTGACTTACAGCCTCTGGCAAATCGGCAAACAAAGCCGCCATTTCCTCTGGCGAGCGCAGGTAATATTGGTCGTTGGCAAATCCAAAACGACAATCACGGCCCTTGCCAATAGGCGTACTTTTTACAGCCGAATCAATGATACATAACAAGGTATCATGGGTATCGGCGTCGCTCTGCTTATTATAATAGGTGTTGTTGCTAGCAAAATACTTCACATCGTATTTGCGCGCCCATTGGAGGAGAATGTCGTTTACATGGACTTCCTCATCAAGGCCATGTCGCTGCAATTCCACGTAAAAGTTCTCCCCAAAATGCTCTTTCCACCACAAAAAAGCCTCTTCTGCTTGCGTTTCGCCTACATTGAGTATCAAAGAAGGGATTTCACCAGTAATACCGCCCGTAGTAGCAATGAGGTCCTCCTTGTAGGTAAGCAACAACTTTTTATCGATACGCGGCACGTAATAATAGCCATCTAAAAAGGCCTGAGATGCTAATTTGACAATGTTTTGGTAGCCGTTTTTATTTTTGGCGAGCAACACCTGTGCGTAGCCATTGTCTTTATTGGCCTTATCGTTAAAATCGCGGCACACATTAAACTCAACACCAACAATGGGTTTGATACCGGCTTTGTGTGCAGCCGTTACAAAAGCAAAAGCCCCGTATAAATTGCCGTGGTCGGTCATGGCAATGGCCGGTGCCCCAACAGCCTTGGCGTGATTCACCAATTCATCTACCCGCGAAGTACCCGGTAAGAGTGAAAACTGGGTGTGACAATGCAAATGCACAAAGCCTTTGGCATCAGAAACCTCTTTTTCAGGCATCCCTGTAGCTGCTACTTGCGCTTCTACTGCAGTCTCAGCAGCTGTTGGCAGAGGTTTATACGGTGCAATATTAAGCCCTATGAGCGCAATGGCCTTTGGATTGGCGTTTTTAAAGGCCTGAATACCCTCCGCATCTAAACCCACCACAGCTGGCTTTATCACCTCTAAACGAATGAGTTCTAAAAAGCAGCGGGTGGTAGCTTCTACGTCGGCCGAGGCATTGTGCGCTTCCCCAAAGGACTCTCCAAACAACTTTTGGTGCAATTCGGTGAGCGTGGGCCATTTGTATTTCCCCTTTCCTCCCGGCAAAGCGCAAAATTCAGTGGAAGCGTCTTTGGTGTCGATGGCGGTGAGGCTACCGAGCGGACTATCCATCGCCTTTCGCACCAACTCGCATCCGACCACATTGATATCAAAACTAATGTTGTGGCCTGCAATGAAAGTACACCGGGCCATGGCCTCGTTAAAACGCGCTAACACGAATTCAAGCGGCATGCCTTCGGCTTGCGCCCGCTCGGTGCTTATTTTATGGACTTTTACGGCATTAAAAGGAATGGTGTAACCCTCCGGCTGCACAATAAAGTTCTGAACATCGAGCAACTGTCCTTCCGCATCATGCAACTGCCACGCCAATTGCACCATCCGCGGCCAATTGTCGGTATCGGTAATGGAGGCATTGTAGTCGCGTGGGAGACCCGTGGTTTCGGTGTCAAAAATTAAATACATGGGCAATGGCTGAATTCCAAATTTACAACCAAAGGCTGGCTTCACCACCCGATTTTTATCAACAGAAAATATGTAAAACGGACAGCTTGGCGGCTAACAAAAACCTCAGAACGCGCCCATACATGATTTGGTACAGGTCTAAAAAACCAAATGCCTTTTGGCATCCAATATTAATAAAGGCCTAAAACAACAGCGACAAGCCAATGCCGCCGCCACCAATACCGTTCAAAGCCCCATCAATAGCCAAACGCTCGTTGAAGAAATACATCACGCCTGGATATAAGATTAAGTCGGCACCGCCACCGCCTACAACACCAAAATTCACCCCTGCGTGACCATAAAGAAAAGTATTGTCGAGAATGCTCCAATATTTACGGCCCGAAACACCCAAATTGGTGAAAAAGACAGCACCATTGTCGCCAATTCTGAGATCACCACCCAAGGCGATATCGTCAGTTAAAAAATAGGCGCCGCTTGGGTTCAATTGCCAAGCTTTCCCTGCCGATTGCAAGTTAGCGCTGCCGCCAATCATGTACTTACCGGCTGCTATTTGTGCTTCAGAAATGGTTGCCGTAGCAAAAACTACCGCAAGGAGGAGCAGGATTTTTTTCATGACTGATTTTATTTGTGATTCAAATTTAACCGAAATCTAACAAAAGGAGCTGAACCCACTCAAAATACCCTGCAAATGATGTGTGAATACGTATAACTCCTTACCTTAATAATACAAAGGAAGGAGGGCGACTCATCATTGATTACAAAACAACGGCTACAAAGAAGCCCGGCCAAAAACACCCAACGGCAACTTCATGCCAGACCTAGCCTGCAAATAAAGCTCCCCACTTTCGCGTTGCTCTAAGCCGTAGTGCTGAGCTAAAAAGTTGTCTACAATTAAGGAAGACAAGCCCAAAGAATAGGCATTTAAAACCAAAAAATGCCCCTCAGGATCGAGCAAACGAAATACATCCTCCATCATCGGACCAAGCTGCTCTTCGAGTTTCCAGCGCTCGCCATTGGGTCCCAAGCCGTAGGCAGGCGGATCGAGCATGATGCCCTGGTAGGTGCGGCCACGCTTCACTTCGCGCTGCACAAATTTACGGGCGTCTTCCACCAGCCAGCGGATGTCGGTTAAGCCGCTGAGCTCCATGTTGGAGCGCGACCAGCTTACCACTTGTTTTACCGAATCGAGGTGGATTACATCGGCACCCGCTTGTTTGGCCGCCAAACTCGCGCCACCCGTGTATGCAAACAGGTTCAACACCCGCGCCCCTTGGCCCAAACGCTTCACTTGCTGGGCAATGTACTCCCAGTTATCGGCCTGCTCAGGAAAAATGCCCACATGCTTAAAGCCAGTTAAGGCCAAGCGAAACTTGAGCTTAAGCTGCTCGCTGTTGTATTTTAAATACCAATGCTCAGGCAAACCCTTGCGCAAAGCCACCCAAGATCCAGCATTGCTGCCTTGCTGCTCAAAACGACCGTGCGCCATTTTTTGCCACTCTTCGGCCGACCAAACCGGCTGCCAAAGGGCTTGAGGCTCGGGCCGAATCAACACGATTTGCCCAAAGCGTTCGAGCTTCTCAAAATTGCCACAGTCAAGCAGTTCGTAGTCCTGCCAATGCTCGGGATGGTGCGCTGGTATCTGCAAAATTATTCCCCTTCAGTTTTAGCTTCCGCCTTCTTTTCAGGCCGCATTTGCGGAAAAAAGAGGACTTCTTGGATGCTGTGACTGTTCGTCATGATCATGCTGAGGCGGTCGATGCCAATGCCTATACCAGCAGTTGGCGGCATACCATATTCGAGCGCACGCAGAAAATCTTCATCCAACACCATCGCCTCTTCGTCGCCACGCTTACCGAGCTCCAATTGCTCTTCAAAACGCGCACGCTGGTCAATGGGGTCGTTGAGCTCCGAGAAGCTGTTGGCGATTTCCTTGCCGTTGCAAATCACTTCAAAACGCTCTACCATGCCTGGTTTGCTGCGGTGCTTTTTAGCCAACGGCGACATCTCCACGGGATAATCAGTTATAAAAGTGGGCTGAATGAGCTTGCCCTCTACACATTCGCCAAAAATCTCATCGATGAGCTTGGCGCGGCCCATGGTGCTGTCGACACCCACCCCCAGCTTTTTAGCGGTGGCGCCCATGGTGGCCTCGTCCATTTCGCTGATGTCGATGCCGGTATATTCCTGAATGGCCTCGTACATGCTAAAACGCTTCCAAGGCCGCGCAAAATTGATCTTGTTATCACCCACCTGCACTTCGGTGCTACCGTGCAATTCGAGGGCTATCTTCTCCACCAAGGCCTCAGTCATGTCCATCATCCACAAATAATCTTTGTAAGCCACATACAGCTCTACTTGGGTGAACTCAGGATTGTGAAAACGACTCATGCCCTCGTTGCGGAAGTCCTTCGAAAACTCATACACCCCATCAAAACCACCCACAATGAGGCGCTTGAGGTAGAGTTCGTTGGCGATGCGCAAGTACAGGGGCATGTCGAGCGTGTTGTGGTGCGTTTTAAATGGCCGCGCCGCCGCTCCCCCGTAAATGGGCTGGAGGATGGGGGTTTCGACTTCTAAAAAGCCTTCTTTATTGAAAAACTGCCGCATGGTGTTTACCAGCTGCGAACGTTTGATAAAAATGTCTTTAACCTCGGGATTCACCACCAAGTCAACGTAGCGCATGCGATAGCGCTGCTCAGGATCTGTAAATCCGTCGTAAATGTGCCCTTCCTCGTCGCGCTTCACCACCGGCAGCGGTCGTAAGCTCTTGCTCAAAAAGGTAAACTCTTGCACATGCACGCTGATTTCGCCCACTTGAGTGCGAAACACAAAGCCTTTAATGCCGATAAAGTCGCCGATATCGCTGAGCTTTTTAAATACCTCGTTATACAGACTTTTATCCTCCCCCGGACACAACTCATCGCGGTTCAAATACAACTGAATGCGGCCCTTGGCATCTTGCAACTCTGCAAAAGACGCCTTGCCCATGATCCGGCGGCTCATCAAACGGCCTGCCAAACGCACTTCCTGCCAATCAGCAGCATCCTCGTCGGTAAAGGCCTGTTTAATGTCGATGCTGTGGTGCGTTACTGCAAAAGCTTCGCTTGGGTATGGATTTACACCGCTATCGGTGAGCGCTTGCAGCGACTGGCGGCGGATGATTTCCTGTTCAGATAATATCGACATCTACTAATTTTTCGGAGCGCAAAAATACAATCAAATTCTGATAATCAGGGGTTATACAACGAAAAAGGACCGCCTTAGCGATCCTCTTTTTAATTTTTTGGGAGAAAGTATTACTTGACAAATTCCGCCAACTTGGCCTCTAAAGCCGCACCGCGCAGGTTTTTGCCTACAATCATGCCCGTTCCATCGATTAAAAAGCTCATTGGAATGCCATAAACGCCGTATTCTTGGATGATAGGCGTTTTCCAGCCTTGCAAATCGCTTACGTGATAATCCCAGCTCAGTTGATCCTTTTCGATGCCCTGCAACCAGCGGTCTTTGTTGGTGTCAAGCGACACACTGTACACTGTAAAGCCTTTGGCATTGCGGAATTTGGTGTTCTTATAGGCGTTGTAGGCCTTTACCACATTGGGGTTTTCCATGCGGCAGGGACCGCACCAGCTGGCCCAAAAGTCAATCAAAACCATTTGTCCCTTGAGAGAACTCAATTTAATTACCTTGCCATCCGGCGATTCTAAGGAGATATCGGGCGCCATCATGCCGATTTTTGGACTCGCATTGCCTTGTTGGGCCTGAGCATCCTGCTGGCGATCGATTACGAGTGCAGCGGTCATAGCCAAAAGCACTACTGCAGATAAAATTACTTTACGCATTTTCAATATTTATGAAGCTAAACGTCGCGACAGCAAGAACCGTACATTCGACGGATAAATATACGCATTAGCTATGAATTTGGTTCACTACTTATTGATGGGCAATGCTGAATGATTAACGCGCCCGAGCTCATATACCTGCCCAAAATCGAGGCTCGCTGGCACATCTTCCACAGGGTCTGTAAAAAACATCTACATGCATAAACTATACAGGGATATTCAATGGGCTTTAACCAAGTGATGCAAACAGCCTTGTCAAAAAGTAACGCTTCATGCCGTTTGCTAAATTGATTATGAACTACGTGAAAAAAAACTCAGCCCGAAAAGCATTGCGTGTTATTTCCGCATATTCAAAGCGGCCATCACCGCCGAAGTCACAATACCCGCCACGGGTGCAAAAACCGTTGAAATGAGTAGATAATTGGTCAAATTAAACTCCGCCTCTGCTTCCAACTGGGTCATCATGCCTTTATCCACGGCATAGGCAATCATATTGCCGAAATAATCGGGTGTAATCACCAAACTCGTTATTAATTGGGAAAAGGGCGTGAGCACGGTGACGGTTGCAGTGATGATTAAGCCCGCCACTAAGCCCTGTCCGAAGCTCATTTTACCCCCGAAATCTTTCAACCGCTTCTGCCGCAAGGCTAAAAAGTAGATCAGAAACGAAGGAATCAGCACTAACATGCTCACCGTGGCATGCTGTTCAATTTTAGCATCATGAAAGCCGAACAACTTTTCGAGCAGCATCCAACTGAGCTGCATGGCAATGAAATAGATGCCCCAGCGAATTTCGAGCCGACGGTTTTTCATAAAAGTAGGTTTAGTGTTAAAAAATTTGGTTAGGGTTTGAGCTGACTTTCGTACGTGCGTATCCAGTCTGCAACGGTGACTTTACTACAAAGTTCAGCCAGCAATTCGACTGGTACCTGCTCCGGCTTTTTAAACCGGATGCAACTTTTACCCATGTCGAGCTTTCCCTTTACACGCGCTGCATACTCCTGCTGAAACCACGCCTGTAAATCAGCATCGGCATAAATGCCCATGTGGTAAAAGCTGATGTGGTTTTTCTGCGAAGCGATGCCGGCAAAGGGCAGCGGATCCTTGGGGTTGCAGTGGTAACCCGCGGGATAAACACTGTGAGGAACTACATAGCCCAACATACCAGAACCCATAGCGGGCTCAAAACCTGGAGGCAAAACAGCTAAAATGGCGTTGTGCAAGCGCTCAAATAGGTCGCGGCGTGCTTCAGGAACTTCCTGCAGGTATTGGGAAATGTTGTCGGTAGTTGGCATGGCGTTCAAATATATAAGAAATTGCTATTTTCTTCAATACTCGCTGAAGCCAATAAGCATGAGAGTTACTAAACGATCTGCCTGAATAAATCAGCTGCATTTGTTATTGCAATAGGCCAGTGCGTTGCACATGGCGCACAAAACCCGATTAAAAGTAAGGTTGTCCAACTAACCTAAGTTGGCTCAAACGCGATACACAAAAGCATTGATATTCATACCCGCGCCTACCGAAGCAAACAGCAGCACATCGCCAGCTGCGATGCTTTGTCCTTCGATTTGCTTATGCAACAGCATATGAAACAGCGTAGGAACGGTAGCCACGCTAGAATTACCGAGTTTATGAATGCTCATGGGCATTACCCCTGCTGGCGCCACCCGGCCATAACGCTTAAAAAAGCGGTGGATGATGGCTTCATCCATTTTTTCGTTGGCTTGGTGGATGATGACTTTTTTAACCTCATCGATGGGAATGCCGCTTTGGTCTAAGCAAATTTGCATGGCCTCGGGCACTCTACTCACGGCAAACTCATAAATTTTGCGGCCGTGCATTTTGATAAAACGGGTGTTGGGGTCAAGTTTTTTGTTAAATGACCCACCAAAAAACAGAAAATAAGCCTCATCAGCGGTATAACTTAAGGTGGCATGGGTGAGGATGCCGCCTTCGCCTTGGGTCCATTCGACCACCGCGGCCCCAGCACCGTCGCTGTAAATCATGCTGTCGCGGTCGTGTGGGTCGAGTACCCGAGATAGGGTTTCGGCACCAATTACCAGGCATCGGCGGGCCATGCCAGCCCGGATAAAGGCTTGGGCTTGGATAACGCCTTCGATCCAGCCGGGACACCCAAAAAGAATATCATAAGCCACACAGCGCGGGTTCTTGATGCCCAAAGCGTGCTTCACCCTGCTGGCTAAACTTGGTAGGATGTCGGTTTGGATGGCATCGGCCCGCACATCTCCGAAGTTATGTGCCAAAATCACATAGTCGAGGGTTTCAGGATCAATACCCGACTCGGCGATGGCCTGCCGCGCTGCCAAGGTGGCAATGTCGGAAGTGAGCAAGTGGTTGCTTGCATATCGTCGCTCTTGAATGCCTGTAATGTCTTCAAATTTTTGAGCAACAACATCGTTGGTGTAGGGAAAAGGACTGCCGTCTTCATTTAAAAACTCGTGCTTTGCGAAGTCAGCGTTGGTGATGCGTTCGGTGGGAATGTAGGCACCGGTACCTGTAATGCGTATGGCCATATTTCAAAGTTCGGTAAAAGTTCGCCATCCACCATAACTGCTCGAAATATTCAGAATTCTGCAAATAGCACCCGCCCTTGCTGGCATTTTTTCAAACAACCCCCATAAAAAACCAAAAAACAGCCGTTACCCCGCACCAATCCTCCTCCAGCCAACCCCTCTGTGATAAAACCCGCCACTTTGAATTTTGAACTTTGAACTCAAAAAAGCGTTATCTTTCAATCGAAGTTTAAACATCGAATTATGAGCAACGACAGAAGAGGTTTTCTCGGCAAACTCGGACTCGGAGTTTCAGCCGTGCTGGCCTGGCCTTTTGCTGGATCGGCCAAAAACGACATCAGTATGGAAACAACTACAAATACCAATCAGAAAATGGTACGCGAGGTGAAACCCCTCGGCTTTCAGTGGGAAACCGCAGATCCCTTTTTGTTTTGCGTGCACCACGAGGACAAATTCCCCAAAGGCAACGAGCACATGGGTCCTGCCAGCTCGCTTGCAGGTAGACACATTGGCAACGACTTCATCGTGAAGGATGGCTTTAGGATGTACCACGGCAAAAAAGTGTCTGGCTTTCCTGGACACCCGCACCGCGGCTTCGAAACCATCACCGTGGTGCGTGAGGGTTTGGTTGACCATGCCGACTCGGTAGGCGCCGCAGGCCGCTACGGCAATGGCGATGTACAGTGGATGACTGCCGGCAAAGGCGTGCAGCACTCCGAGATGTTTCCTTGCTTAAGCACTGAAAAGGAAAACCCACTCGAGCTCTTCCAAATTTGGCTCAACCTCCCACGCAAAAGCAAAATGGTAGAGCCGCATTTTAAGATGTTTTGGAAAGAAAAGCTCGGCAAATACAAAGCCTCCGACAAAGAAGGCCGTAAAGTTGAGGTAGAAGTGATTGCTGGTAAACTCGGCACTGTGGCTGCTCCAGCCCCTCCACCCGATTCTTGGGCGGCAGACCCGAAAAACGAAGTGGGCGTGTGGAACATGCACCTCGACCCTAACGTGGAATGGCGCTTGCCAGCTGCGTCGGCTGGGGTAAACCGCACCCTGTACTTCTACCAAGGCGAAGGCATAGAGGTGGCCGGACAAAAAATTCCGCGCTACCACAGTGTAGAAGTGCTGGCCAGCGAATCGATTGTGATCCGCAACGGCAATCATTCATCTAAAATACTCGTGTTGCAAGGCCGGCCCATTGGCGAGCCCGTAATTCAGTACGGTCCTTTTGTGATGAACAGCAAGCAAGAAATTCAGGAGGCTTTCGAAGATTTCCACCGCACCCAATTTGGGGGTTGGCCTTGGCCGCGTTACGACCAAGTACATGCCCGCAGCGAAGGCCGCTTTGCTTTGCATGCCGACGGTAGCAAGGAGTTACCAAAGGGGTAATAAGCCGCTTTAAATAAAAAAAGGCCGTCACACAGCAGTGGACGGCCTTTTTATTGTATTGAGACTTTTACTTTCGTACGTTCACCGCCTGCAAGCCTTTGACCCCTTTTACGGTTTCAAAGCTAACGCGGTCGTTTTCTGCGATGTCGATTTGTAAGCCGTTGGCGTGTACAAATACGCTTTCTTGGGACTCGTGATCACGAATGAAACCATAGCCTTTGGCGGCATTGTAAAAGGTAACGGTACCGCGGCGCACCAATTCTTCGGCAGTAAGCGCACGCTGACGCGCAACCCCTACTTCGATATCATCGGCATTCACTTTGGTCTTTTTCAACGGATCCGGTGGGGTATCTACAATGTTACCAAAGTGATCCACATACACCATCATCTCTTCCAAGGTCTTACCCTTGTCGCTGTTGGTTTTGCGCTCTTCTTTCTTCTGATCTTTTTCCTTTTTCTTCTGCGCGCGTTTTTTCTCGTTTTCTCTTTTACTAAAAGTTTCTTGTGATCTGCCCATAAATGTTTTAAAATGAAATGAAGCCTGTAGAAGGGTCAGGCATCAGAGGGCTACGAAAAGTCCGAGAACGCGATCACCTGCAAAAGGTTTGCAAAGATACTAAAAAAATCGGACAGACAGAAATGACTGCAAATCAACAAGAACCTGTTCACCTTGCCGTTAAAGTGGACCTAGGTTTAAATTAAAAAAGCCGCTTTCAATCAGAAAGCGGCTTTTTTGTAATCCAAAGCTTACCCTTGGAATGGATAACGATAGCTCTTAGGCGGATTCAAATTCTCTTTCACCGTACGGGCCGATACCCAGCGGATGAGGTTGAGCATCGAGCCGGCCTTGTCGTTGGTGCCGGAGCCGCGAGCGCCGCCAAAAGGTTGCTGGCCTACCACCGCACCAGTTGGTTTGTCGTTGATGTAGAAGTTACCTGCCGCATGGCGCAAACGCTCGGTTGCCAAATCAATGGCGTAGCGGTCTTGTGCAATCACCGCACCTGTTAAGGCGTAAATGGAGGTGCGGTCGCAGGTATCGAGGATTTCTTCGTATTTGTCGTCTTCGTACACATACACCGTCAACACCGGTCCAAACAGCTCTTCACACATGGTGATGTACTGCGGGTCGTTGGCGCGGATAATGGTGGGCTCAATGAAGTAGCCCTTTGACTTATCGTACTTACCACCGGCCACAATTTCTTGTCCGTCGGCCTTGGCGCGGTCAATAAAACTGGCGAGTTTGTCGAACGATTTCTCATCAATTACAGCGTTGATAAAGTTGGTGAAGTCTTCCACCCCACCCATCTTCATATCAGCTAAATCGGCTTTTACACGTTTGATAGTGGTTTCCCACAAGCTGGCGGGAATGTAAGCGCGCGAGGCAGCCGAACATTTCTGTCCTTGAAATTCGAAAGCACCACGCGAGATGGCGGTGGCTAAAATGTCTACATCGGCCGATTTGTGGGCCACAATGAAGTCTTTGCCGCCGGTTTCACCCACAATGCGCGGATAGCTCTTATACTTATGGATGTTGTTGCCGATGGTCTTCCAAATGTCTTGGAAAACGCCGGTAGAACCCGTGAAGTGAATGCCTGCAAAATCGGGATGCGCAAAAATTACATCACCCGCAACAGGACCGCTCACATACACCAAGTTAATCACGCCATCGGGCAAACCCGCGTCTTGGAACAAGCGCATGAGCCAGTAGGCCGAGTAAATCTGAGTATTCGACGGCTTCCACACCACGGTATTGCCCATCATGGCAGGCGAAGTGGGCAGGTTGCCAGCAATCGACGTAAAGTTGAAAGGCGTGAGGGCAAACACAAAGCCTTCGAGGGGGCGGTATTCGAGTCGGTTCCAAGTCAGCGGCAAACTCTCGGGCTGGTTACCATACAAATCCACCATGTACTGCACATTGAATTTGAAGAAGTCGATGAGCTCGCAAGCGGCATCAATTTCGGCTTGGAAAGGATTTTTGCTCTGTCCCAACATGGTGGAGGCGTTGATGATGTCGCGGTACGGGCCCTGCAACAAATCGGCCATGCGCAAAAAGATGGCAGCACGTTGTTCCCAAGGCAGGGCTTCCCACTCAGCACGGGCTTTCAAAGAGGCTTCAATGGCGGCTTGCACGTGTGTAGCATCGCCTTTGTGGAAATGGGCAATCACATGCTGGTGGTCGTGCGGAGGCGCAATGGCTTGGGTTTTGCCAGTGCGTACTTCTTTGCCGCCAATAAACATGGGGATGTCGATGACCTGGTTGCGGAAGGCTTCAATTTGTTTTTGAAGCGAAACCGCCTCAGCCGATCCGGGCGCATAAGCGCGTACAACTTCGTTTTTTGCTACAGGAGGGGTAAAAATGCCAAATGCCATAAGCGAAAGATTTTAAATGAAAGCGCGAAAAAAAGCTCCGCACCATGGGTGCAAAGCTAAGCATTCGCGCCTGAAAAAGGGAATCGCAACTGCGAAAAGGGAGTAAACGCAACCAGGTTACCACCGAAGCCTGCATTTTTTGCTATTTTCACAGCCACAATCTCCTTTGCATGCAAAAACGCGCCCTACAGCTGCACCGTTGGCTGCTTCAACACGAATCAAGGGCCTTCTTGGCTTGGGCCTTGCTGCACACCCTTCCAGTGCTCCTACCGGCTTTTTTTATGTCTTACGACGGGCCAGCGCACCTGTATAACAGTCGATTGCTAGTTGAGTGGTTCGGTCCCGACCGCAGCTGGCTCGAAGGCTTCATCTACCTCCAGCACGAACCGCTACCAAACTGGATCACCTACCCCTTCTTGGCCTTGTTTGGTGCGCTTGGCAATTATTTTTGTGCCGACAAACTACTGCAGTTGCTTTATGTGATGAGCATGATGTACGGCTTTCGCTACCTGGTACGGTCGTTCAGCGCTGAAACTAAGCTGCTGAGCTGGCTCGGGGGCGTATTGGTTTACCACCATGTAACGGGCATGTACAATTTCAGCATGAGTTTGCCATTGTTGATGCTCATCATGGGCTACTATGAACGAATCAATGGCCAGTTTAATGTACGGAACATTAGCTCACTACTGGTCCTTTCGATACTTTTATACTTTTCGCATCTAACCGGGTACTTGGCAGCCGGCCTCCTCTGCGGCTTGCTCTGGATCAACCAGCAGTGGCGAGCACAAGACCAAAAACGATTTGAATTACCCCCCGCTTTACGAAGCTTGGGTGCTACTTTTTTATTCTTCCTACCTAGCTTGGCGATGGCCGTATCGTTCTTCCTTAAACGCAGCGGAAGTGCAAGCAGCGGCTTCAGTACTCCCCTTTTGCTTGAAAAATTGGGGCGAATGGATGCCTTGATTTTGTTCAATACAGGCTTAGAATTCGGAATTCTGCGCTGGCTGTATGTTATTGCGGCCTTGGTACTGCTCGCCAGCTGGCCAAAAGTCCGCTATGAACGCTTGCCCCTACACCCACTGGCGTTGGGTATGTGGGCAATGTTGGCTTTGTATTTTTTTGTCCCTGATGCCTCCATGGGGGCGAGCTTTACTTCCGTGCGCCTGCAGCTCTTTTTTATCAGTCTGGCCCTGGCCTGGATGGCATCGCAATCGCTGCCTTGGAAAACCGAACTTACGGCCTGGAGCATAACCCTCATCCTTTCGGTCGCCTTGCTGTGGCATTATGGCAAATCCTGGCACGGCCTATCACGTGATGTGGCCCAATGGGAAGCCGCTGGCAAGCAGCTGCCCAATCGCAGCAGGGTGCTCACGCTGAATTATTCAACCCATTGGTACCACGAGCACATCTCTAATTTCCTTGGACTCGACAAACCTCTAATCATGATGTACGAAAATTACGAGGCCACCAACGATTACTTCCCTTTCCGCTTTCAGCCCGAAACACTTGAGCATTACAGGCAGCTGCGACCACTTTTGGCATGGCCGCCCCAACCCGATGCACAGAGTCTGCAATTGGCTCCAAGTTTGGTGGATGTGGTGGTGCGCTGGAAATACGACTCCCAAAACGCCGAACAGCAGCATGCCGGCCTCGACAGCCTCTTGTCACAGCACTACCAACCCTATTACCGATCGGAGCAAGGGCACTTAGAACTGTTTAAACGCAAAAGCTATGAACATTGAATCGCTCCGTGACTTTTGCCTGAGTTTGCCTGCCTGCACAGAAGATTTTCCCTTCGACGAAAATACCTTGGTGTTTCGGGTGGGGAATAAAATTTTCCTTTTAACCGATGTGGATGAGGGCCAATCTTTCAACGCCAAATGTAATCCTGAACGGGCCATTGAGTTGCGTGAATTGCACCCGGATGCCATTTTGCCCGGCTACCACATGAACAAACAGCATTGGAATACGGTATTGCTTCATGCCGATTTGGATGAGCGCTTGCTTCGCGAAATGATTCGTCATTCGTATGAACTTATACGCAACAGTTTGACCAAGGCCCAACGATTGGCCTTAGATGAAGCTTACGGCCCACTTTAGACAGCACTGCGGGTGCTGCGGCTTAAAAAATACTAAGCTGCTGCGGCCCATTGCCGCCCTTTTGCTCACGCTCTTTTTTTACGTCAAACTCAATGGTGGTGCCGAGTTCTATGGAAGGTGCAGGGTCAACAGCTTCGGTTGGTGGAACAGGCGCAGGCTGTGCAATCGTCTTTTTATCGGGTAATGCGGGTGCGCTGGCTGTTGGTTCGGCGGGACTATCCTCCTCCTCTTCCATTGCGATAGCCTCTGAATCTGATGCTTCGATTGCCTCCAATTCGGCAGTTGTATCAACATCCATGTCCAGTTCGCCACCCTCCGGCTCATCGTCGGGCGCAGGGCTCGGCTCAGGCTCAGGCGTATCATCGGCCGCTGAAATCAGCTTCACTTCCAATACGGGCTCAGCAGTGAGCTTGTTGCCGAGCGCCTTCCAGCCTTTGATGTCGATAAAGTCGGTGAGGTTTACTTGCTGACTTTCCTTCTTCTTTTTATTACCAGTGATCACTTCCACTAGCAAATTATCGAGGTTGCTTACAAAGGCCATTTTAGCCCCTTTGTCTTCGGCAATAAAGATGAAGCGCTTGTTGATGGTGCTGGTTTCGATGAGGAACCGTTTTACGTACCAAGCCAAATTGGCAGGCACATAATGCAGCACAGTGACTGGCTTTTTGGGGTTCCATTTCTCCACCAACAGCAATTGCTCGGGCTCGTAGCGGTTGATGAGCTCAAAATTGGTAAGCTCGTAGCTGCCATCTTTGAAAATGCATAAGATGGCATCTTCTCCGTCGAAACTACCGAGCAAACGGCCGCGCTCGTCCACATTCAGGCGGCCCACCACTTCATCGTACCAAATGCGGCGACCGCCAATGGTGGAGCGCCCTTTTTCTTTGAATAAGATGCGTTTGAGGGTGTATTTGGTAACGGTATTGCCCTGTGCGGATCGGCCTTTGATGGCCAAATCGCCAAAATCGAAATCGAATATTTTTTTGCGGGCCGGGGCATTCTGACTCAAATAAACAGTTACCACTTCCGACTCGGAATTGGGATTGGCGCTGAAATACAGCACTTTGCTGTTTTTTTCGCCCTTGGTAAGGTCGTATTCTTTGTCGCGGGTAACGCCGGTTACGTTAAATCGCTTGGCGTAGCTCACGGCCGACTTCCCATCTACATAAATGAGGTGGTAGGTCATGCGCTCGTCGTTTTTCTTAAAAACATCGACATGGAGGATGTCTTTGCCCACAAAAGCCTTGTCGCTGACCTTGCTCACGAGGCATTTGCCATCGCGGCGAAACACAATGATGTCGTCGAGGGGCGAGCAATCGCACACATACTCGTCTTTTTTGATGCCCGTGCCCACAAAGCCCTCCACGCGGTTTACGTAGAGCTTTTCGCTGGCCACGGCTACATTGGCTGCTTGGATATTGTCGAAAACGCGGATTTCGGTCTTGCGCTCGCGACCCTTGCCGTATTTTTTAAGGAGATTTTCGTAGTAGGCGATGGTGTAGTTCACCAAATGCTCCAAGTGGTGCTTGGTTTCGTCCATCTCGTCTTCCAGCGCCCGCAGCTGTTCGTCGGCCTTAAAGCTGTCGTACTTACTGATGCGCTTGATTTTGATTTCGGTGAGGCGGATGAGGTCGTCTTGCACCACCTCGCGCCGCAGCAATTTTTTGAAGGGATCGAGGCCGCGATCGATGGCTTCGAGCACCGCTTCCCAAGTTTCACACTCTTCGATGTCGTGGTAGATGCGGTTTTCGATGAATATTTTCTCGAGACTGCTGAAGTGCCATTTGTCGTACAACTCTCCCAACCTGATTTCGAGCTCCCACTTCAACAAATCCATGGTTTGCTGGGTGTTGTACTTGAGCATTTCGCGCACACCGAGAAATTTAGGCTTGTCGCCCACAATCACACAAGCATTAGGCGAGATGCTGGTTTCGCAATCGGTAAAGGCGTACAGCGCATCGATGGTGATGTCGGGCGACACCCCTGGCGGCAACTGGATTTCGATTTCTACATCGCGGGCCGTATTATCGATGACCTTTTTGATTTTGATTTTGTTGGCTTCGCTGGCCTTTACAATCGATTCGATGAGACCGGTGGTGGTGGTGCCAAAGGGAATCTCTTTGATCAACAAGGTCTTTTTATCGGCCTCTTCAATGCGTGCACGGCAACGGATTTTGCCCCCGCGCAAGCCTTCGTTGTAATTGCTTACGTCGATAAAACCACCGGTAAGGAAGTCTGGATACAGCTCAAACGACTGCTTCTTTAAGATTTTAATGCTGCTATCGATGAGCTCCACAAAGTTGTGGGGCAAAATTTTGGTGGATAAACCCACTGCAATGCCTTCTACCCCTTGCGCCAATACAATGGGGAACTTCATGGGCAGGGTTACTGGCTCCTTTTTACGACCGTCGTAACTGGTTTGCCAGCGGGTGGTTTGTGCGTTGAAGGCTACCTCGAGCGCAAATTTGCTCAAGCGCGCCTCGATGTAACGCGAAGCAGCCGCCGAATCGCCGGTGCGCACATCGCCCCAGTTACCCTGGGTTTCGATGAGGAGGTCTTTTTGACCCAAACCCACCATGGCATCGCCAATGGCTGCATCGCCGTGCGGGTGATACTGCATGGTTTGCCCAATGATGTTGGCCACTTTATTGAAGCGCCCATCATCAATCACCTTCATGGCATGCAGAATACGGCGCTGTACCGGCTTCAAGCCATCTTCAATGGCTGGCACCGCCCGCTCCAAGATTACATAGGAGGCGTATTCTAAAAACCAGTTTTCGTATAAACCCGACACCGGTGTAATGTCGTGAATCTGCTCTTCCTCGTTTGCGCTGGGGTCAATGGGTGTTTCTTCGCTCATCTTTCAATCAATCCGTCCAAAAGTAAGAAAAAGCATAAGCACTTTTTCCACCAAATGTGCACGTGCCTCGGGCATAAAATAAAATGACCGGTAGCCACCCCCTCGGCGGCCCCGGTCTAAGGCATTTGCCTTAAATCAGCCCATGGGCCAATCGACCGCAAACATAGCCGCTGTCGATTGGCGGACAGACCTCAGAGATTCAATTGATACTGATCAATCATCTTGCGCAAATTACCCAAAGCGTAGCGCATGCGGCCCAATGAAGTGTTGATGCTCACCTGAGTAACGTCCGATATTTCTTTAAAGCTCAACCCGCCGTAAATGCGCATCACCAATACCTCACGCTGCTCCTCGGGCAGGTGCTGGATGAGCTGCCGCAGTTTAGCATGCGACTGCTTTTTCATGATGCTGTCTTCGATGGTACCCTCTTTTAAATCGAGGTTCGCAAAAGGATCGAAATCCTCATCGCCACTAATGGTTGGCATTTTGGCCTGCTTGCGGAAATGGTCGATGCTTAAATTGTGTGCAATGCGCAGCACCCAAGGCAAAAACTTGCCTTCTTCGTTGTAACGACCGGCTCGGAGGGTGTCGATTACCTTCATGAAGGCATCTTGAAAAATGTCTTCGGCCACATCACGATCCTTCACCAAAAGGTAAATGGAGGTGTACACCCGGGATTTATGACGTTGGATAAGGAGACCTAAGGCGTTCTCTTTACCAGCTAAATAGCGCTTGATCAGCTCCTGATCACTAACGCTCACAACTTGCGTTTTCATAGTTGATGAGTAAAATAAGTTAGTGTAAAGCTGTGGCTATAGCGGTCCTCCTTGTTTAGATTTAAGGTGCAATATAAAGAGTTGAAACAGCAGTGCAAGCATTTTAAAAGAAAATTTGTTCGAATGGCAAAAAATTGACGCATTTAGTCATCCATTTTGAACGCAACTTTTATCCCACCGAAATGTTTAAGACCTTTGCACCTTAAATACAATGGCATTGACTTCAACACCTGTCGACCAGCTCGATCCCCGACATTACATCATCATTAAAAATGCGCGCTTGCACAACCTCAAGGGCGTAGACCTGGCCATCCCCCGCAACCAGCTGGTGGTGGTTACGGGTTTGTCAGGTTCGGGGAAGTCCTCACTGGTGTTCGACACCCTCTTTGCCGAGGGCCAAAGGCGCTATGTAGAAAGTCTTTCGAGCTACGCCCGCCAATTTATGGTGCGGATGAAGAAGCCGGAGGTCGATTACATCAAAGGCATTTCGCCCGCCATGGCCATCGAACAAAAGGTAAGCAGCCGCAATCCGCGTTCTACGGTGGGCAGTTCTACCGAGATTTACGACTATTTGAAGCTGCTTTTTGCACGGGTGGGTCGAACCATCTCGCCCGAAACTGGCTTGGAAGTGCGTAAACACAACGTAAGCGATGTAGTGAACTACATCCATGGCCTCGAAAAAGACAGCAGGGTGCAAATTTTATGTCCTTTGGTGCGGCACGAAAAAAGGAGTCTCGCCCAAGAGCTGCAAGTGCTGCTCCAAAAAGGCTATATCCGCTTGCTCAGCGGCGAGGATACCTACCGGGTGGAGGAGTTATTGGAAGACAAGGCGCTGCACACCAGCCTCGAAACCGCCCCCTTCTTCATTGTGCTCGACCGCCTCAGCAGCGATGCCAGCGATGAAGCGCTTACATTTAGGATGGCCGACTCTATCCAGACCGCTTTTTACGAGGGCCATGGCGATTGTTACATCCAAACGGATGCAGGGCAGGAGCATTTTAGCGATCGCTTTGAAGCCGACGGACTTGCTTTTGAAGAGCCGAGTGTGAATTTATTCAGCTTTAGCAATCCATATGGCGCCTGCAAAACCTGCGAGGGTTTAGGCAGCGTGATTGGTATTGACAACGATTTGGTGGTGCCCGACAAAAGCATGAGCATTTACGAGGGAGCGATTGCCCCTTGGCGCGGCGAAAAAATGAGCGAGTGGAACCAGGTGCTCGTGAAAAATGGCATCCGTTTCGATTTTCCGATTCACCGACCCTACAGCGACCTGAGTAAGGCCGAGCAAAAGCTGCTGTGGACCGGCAATAAATACTTTGAAGGGCTCAATGCCTTCTTTAAATACCTCGAGGAGCAATCCTACAAAATTCAATACCGCGTGATGCTGAGTCGCTACCGCGGCCGCACGGTTTGTCCCGACTGCCACGGCACCCGCCTGCGCAAAGATGCCGGCTATGTGAAGCTCATCGACCCCAAAACCGGCACCCAGCACAGCATCATCGACTTGGTTTTGCAGCCGGTTGACAAGCTGCTGGTGCTTTTTCAAGGCTTGGAGCTGAGCGAAACCGACAGCTTGGTAGCTAAGCGCCTCCTCACCGAAATCACCAATCGCCTCGGCTTTTTGAGCGATGTGGGCCTCGGCTACCTCACCCTCAACCGCCTGAGCAACAGTCTTTCTGGTGGCGAATCGCAGCGCATCAAACTCGCCACCTCGCTCGGCAGCAATTTGGTAGGCAGCATGTACATCCTCGACGAGCCGAGCATTGGCTTGCACCCACGCGACAGCGAGCGGCTAATAAAGGTGCTCGAGCGCCTGCGCGATAACGGCAATACCGTGATTGTGGTGGAACACGAAGAAGCCGTGATGAAAGCCGCCAACCAGCTCGTCGACATTGGTCCGATGGCCGGTGCCCACGGCGGCGAGCTCATTTACCAAGGCGATTATGCGGGTTTGCTAACCAGCGCGGCGAGTATCACCGGCGGCTACCTCAGCGGTCGCGAGCAAATCGAAACCCCAACCCGGAGGCGTAATTGGCGCAAGAGCATCACCATCAAAGGCGCCCGTGAAAACAACCTCAAAAACATCGATGTAGAGCTCCCTTTAGGCTGCTTCACCGCCATTACCGGCGTGAGTGGCTCAGGCAAAACCTCCCTCATCAAAAAGATTTTGTACCCAGCACTCAAAAAGCAAACCAGCGGTTTTAGCGAAAAATCAGGCAATTTCGACCGTTTAGAAGGCGATTTCACGAGCCTCAAAAACATAGAATTGGTCGACCAAAACCCCATTGGCAAGTCGAGCCGCTCCAATCCCGTTACCTACACCAAAGCATACGACCACATCCGCAACCTCTTTTCGGAGCAACAAGCCAGCAAAATCAACGGCTTTAAACCAGCCCATTTTTCTTTCAACGTAGAAGGCGGGCGCTGCGAGAATTGTCAGGGCGAAGGCACCGTTACCATCAGCATGCAGTTTTTGGCCGATATCACCCTCGAATGCGATGTGTGCAAGGGCCACCGCTTTAAGGACGAGCTGCTGGAAGTGCGCTACAACGACCTCAATATTTTTGAAGTGCTGGAGCTAACGGTGAGCGAGGCCATCGTGTTTTTTGAGGGACAAAAAGCCGTTCAGAGTCGCTTGCAGCCGCTCGAAGACGTGGGATTGGGCTATGTAAAGCTCGGTCAGGCTTCCTCCACCCTCTCCGGCGGCGAGGCCCAGCGCATCAAACTCGCCAGCTACCTCACCAAGGGCAACCAGGCCACCGACACCTTATTTGTATTCGACGAACCTACTACGGGTTTGCACTTCCATGACATCAAAAAGCTGCTTTACGCCCTCAATGCGCTCATTGAACAAGGCAATACCGTGATGGTGATTGAGCACAACCAAGAAATCATCAAAAGTGCCGACTGGGTGGTAGACCTCGGTGCCGAAGGCGGTGATGCCGGCGGTTACCTCGTTTTTGCCGGCACACCTGAGGATTTGGCGCAATGCGAAGGCAGTTATACGGGGCAATATTTGAAGGAGAAACTGGGGTAAGTCACGACCAAAAGCCTAAACTCAGCTACTAAAGCCCCATCCCCTTGCCAGCATTTATGGTTGTGGAAAACCTTTAACTAAAAAGCACGCCATTGCACAGCGCAATTGGCGTGCAAACCTTATTTTTGAACGATGGACTATTTGAAGTTGCTGAACGAAGAGCAGCGTGCTGCCGTGGAGTGTACTGAGGGTCCGGTAATGATCATTGCGGGTGCCGGATCGGGCAAAACCCGGGTGCTCACCTACCGGATTGCGCATTTGATGAACAAAGGGGTGGATCCATTCAACATCCTCTCCCTCACCTTTACCAACAAAGCCGCCAAAGAAATGCGGGCGCGCATCGAAAAAGTGATGGGCAATGAGGCTCGTAACATTTGGATGGGCACCTTCCACAGCGTTTTTGCCAAAATTTTGCGGGTAGAAGCCACTAAAATCGGTTACCCTAGCAATTTCACCATCTACGACACCGACGACAGCAAGAGTTTGCTCAAAAGTATCATCAGAGAGCTCAACCTCGACCCAGAGGTGTACAAGCCCAACATCGCCTACAACCGCATTTCGAGCGCCAAAAACAACTTGATTAGTCCCGAGGAGTACAAAAACACCCCTGAGCTCATCACCGATGACATTGCCGCGCGCCGTGGCGAGCTCTACCGCATTTACGAAGCCTATGCCATGCGTTGCTTTAAGTCGGGCGCCATGGATTTCGACGATCTCCTCTACAAAACCCACGAGCTCATGCTCGCGTATCCCGATGTGCTCAACAAATACCAGCATCGCTTCCGCTATATTTTGGTGGATGAGTACCAGGATACCAATTTTGCTCAGTACAAAGTGATCAAGATGCTTGGCGCTGCCAACCGCAATGTGTGCGTGGTAGGCGACGATGCGCAGAGTATTTACGCTTTCCGGGGTGCGAACATCCAAAACATCCTCAATTTTGAGAAGGACTACCCCGAGCTCAACACCTTCAGGCTCGAGCAAAATTACCGCAGCACCAAAACCATCGTGAGTGCTGCCAGCAGTGTGATTGCCAAAAACATCCACCAGTTTGAGAAAAATTTGTGGACTGGCAACCAGCAGGGCGACCGCATTCGGCTCATCAGCAACATCAGCGACAATGACGAAGGGCGTTTTGTAGCCACGGAGATTGCCGAGAAAAAGATGCAAAATCAGCTCAAAAACGGCGATTTTGCCATTTTATACCGCACCAACGCCCAATCACGCTCCTTTGAAGAAGCCTTGCGCCGGCAAAACATTCCGTACCGCGTGTATGGCGGTTTGAGCTTCTACCAGCGCAAAGAAATCAAAGACATGATTGCGTATTTGCGGCTCATAGTAAACCACAATGACGAAGAAGCGCTCAAAAGGGTGATCAATTACCCCACACGGGGCATCGGTAAAACCAGCTTAGACAAGCTTTTTGTGCTCGCCGACCAAAACAACGTACCGCTTTGGGAAGTCGTGAGTAACATTGCCGCCTACAATTTTGGCAGCGGTGCCAACAAAATCTATGAGTTTTCGATGCTCATTCAAGGCTTTCAGGCCCTCGAAAAAAAGATGAACGCCTACGATTTGGCGGCGCATGTGGCCAAACATTCGGGTTTGTACAGCATGTTGTATGCCGACAAAACCGTAGAGGGCGTGAGTCGCTATCAAAACTTAGAAGAACTCCTCAACGCCATCAAGGAATTCACCGAAAACGACGAAATCATTGAAGGCGAAGACATTGACAATGACAAAAGTCTGGGCACTTTTCTCCAAAACGTAGCCCTGCTTACCGATGCCGACAACGACAAAGACCCCGAAAACGCGGATAAAACCGTTTTGATGACCGTGCACCAGGCCAAAGGACTCGAGTTCAAGCAGGTTTACATCGTAGGCATGGAAGAAAACCTCTTCCCATCGCAAATGGCCCTCAACTCCCGCACCGATTTGGAAGAAGAGCGTCGGCTGTTTTACGTAGCCATCACCCGAGCCGAGGAAAACCTCACCATCAGTTACGCTCTCACCCGTTTTCGGCATGGGAGTCTGTTTAACTGCGAACCCAGTCGTTTCATTCAAGAAATCGACCCCACCACCCTCGAAATCATGGGCGCCCGTGCGCCTCAGCATGGTGGTGGCTTCGATACCGATCGCGGCGGCTGGAACCAAGGCTGGAATGGCTTTGGAGTCGGTCAGGCTGCAGCCCAGCGCCAAACCCCTGCCACTGCTGGTTTCACAGGAGGAGCGCCTAATCCCGCTACCCGCACTGCAGCCGTGCGCAAACCGCAGCCATCTCCCCAAGCCCAACAGCTGGCGGCTACACGTTTAACACCGGAGGCAGACTTTGTGCCAGATAATACCGTAGATTTGGCGGTAGGCATGGAAATCGAACACCAGCGTTTTGGCGTGGGCAAGGTGGTGAGCTTAGAAGGCACCCACCCCGACACCAAGGCCACAATCTTTTTTCAAGGGCTCGGACAGAAGCAGATTTTGTTGAAATTTGCCAAAATCAAAATAATCACCTAAGCTTATAGCATGGTACTAGAATACAATACCGAGCGCGACGATCTCGTGATATCGGAATACGGCCGCAACGTACAGCGCATGGCCCGCCATCTCCACGAAATTGAAGACCGCAACGAGCGCAACCGCGCAACGGCGCAGGTAATCGATGTGATGGCGCTGCTCAATCCCACCAATCGCGATGCTGTAGACTACAAGCAAAAGCTTTGGGACCACCTGTTTCAGATAGCGGGCAAGGATTTGGATGTAGATTCGCCTTTCCCGAAGCCCGACAAAGAGGTAGTTTTTCATCAAAACGACCGCTTGAGCTACCCTAACCAAGACATCAAAATTCGGCACTACGGCTTGATCATCGAACGTATGATAGACAAGGCCGTAGACATGCCTGAAGGTGCGGAGCGCCAAAGTTTGTGCGAGTACATCGCCAATTTTATGAAGATGAGCTACCGGAATTGGAACAAAGTGGTGATCAATGACGAAGACATTTTTCAAGATTTAAAAAAGCTTTCGCGCGGGCAAATCATTTTATCAACCGAAAGCACTGTGCTTGAAACCAATTACGGCGGTCATGCACCCATCAACCAAATGCCGCGTAAAAACTTTAAAAACAAAGGCCGCTTTGGCAATACCAACAACAACAATAACCGCAAAAAGAACAACAACCGATAATGGCAAATCTCGATTCATTTGAAGTAGTAGGGAGTCAGCGCTTAGAAGGCGAAATCACACCCCAAGGCGCCAAAAACGAAGCGCTACAAATCCTTTCCGCGGTTTTATTAACAGCGGAGCCAATGGTCATCCACAACATTCCTGATATCCTCGACGTGAACAACCTCATCAAGTTGTTGGCAGAGATGGGGGTGGAAGTAACCAAGCTAGGTGAAGGCAGCTACCGTTTTGTGGCCGCCAACATCGATTTAGACTACCTCAGCTCCGAAGGCTTTCGCTCGCGCGGGGCGGGCTTACGCGGCTCCATCATGATTTTAGGTCCGTTGTTGGCCCGTTTCGGCAAAGGATTCATTCCTAAGCCCGGTGGCGACAAAATCGGCCGCCGCCGCCTCGACACCCACTTCCTTGGCTTCCAAAAGCTTGGCGCGCGCTTTGAGTACGATGCCAAGGCCGATTTTTTTCGGGTGTACGGCGACCAGCTCAAGGGCACCCACATTTTGCTCGATGAAGCTTCAGTTACTGGAACGGCCAACGTAGTGATGGCGGCTTGTATGGCCGAAGGTGTTACCACCATTTACAACGCAGCCTGCGAGCCTTACATACAGCAATTGTGCCGCATGATCAACCGCATGGGTGGCAAAATCGATCCCAACAGCATTGGCAGCAATCTGCTCCGAATCGAAGGTGTAAAAAAACTTGGCGGTACAGAGCACCGCATGCTCCCAGACATGATTGAGGTGGGTAGTTTTATTGGATTGGCCGCCATGACCAAGGGCAGCATCACCATCAAAAACGCTGGTATTGAGCATTTGGGTGTGATTCCTGATACCTTCAAGCGCCTCGGTATCAAAATGGAATTCCGCGGTGATGATATTTTTATTCCAGAGCAAGACAGTTACACCATCGACACTTTCATCGATGGCTCTATCCTCACCATAGCCGATGCCCCTTGGCCTGGGCTCACCCCCGACCTGCTAAGTATTGTACTCGTAGTGGCCACCCAAGCCAAAGGATCGGTCTTGGTGCATCAAAAAATGTTTGAAAGCCGCTTGTTCTTCGTCGATAAGCTCATCGACATGGGCGCACAGATCATTCTTTGCGATCCGCACCGTGCTACCATCATTGGCCTGGATAGGCGTTACAGCCTGCGCGGCATCCGCATGACCTCCCCCGACATACGTGCCGGTGTGGCTCTGCTCATCGCCGCCCTGTCAGCCGAAGGCACCAGCATCATCGACAATGTAAACCAAATCGACCGTGGCTATCAGCACATCGAAGCTCGCTTAAAGGCTTTGGGCGCACATATTCGTCGGGTTTAACCCAATTTACCCCTCTAAAACATCGGCTTCCGTGGCATTGGCTCGGAAGCCGATTTGTTTTCTGGGCTGGCTGCGCACCTCTATAAACTGCTTGAGGTACTCAAAAATCAGGTGGAAAACGCTGTAAATTACGGTTAACGGCCTTGTTTAAGTTACAGGTAGTTACGCCATATAAAAAAGCCAAATCCTTATCCAGCATCACTTTTTGTCCCCTGATTTCATAAATGCTCGCGATGATCGTATCTAAAGCAAGCTCAACCATTTTCTTTTCCATAAGCAATCGTTTTTAAACCCATTAACTTGAAATTCCAGAATGGAATATCAAGTCAATGGGCATCCATGTTTCTCAACCTAAAAATAAGCGATCCTTTTGAGCCTATCAGCATCACTAAAATAGTTGCTCAAAACACAAGAAAAACCAAATCAAGACTACACAAACATTCTAAATGCCCCATTGAATTACGTAGAATAAATCGTATCTTCGCAGCCAAATTCGAATATACAAATGTCTGGTAAGTACACTTTTACGATGATTAAGCCTGACGCCGTGCGCGCTGGCAACATTGGCAACATTTTAGCCATGATCAACAAGGCAGGTTTCCGCATTGTGGCCATGAAATACACCAAATTAAGCGCCGAACAGGCTGGTAAATTTTATGAAGTACACGCTGCTCGTCCGTTTTACGGAGAACTCGTTGAGTTCATGAGCTCTGGTGCGTTGGTAGCCGCCATTTTGGAAAAAGACAATGCAGTGGCAGATTTCCGTACGCTCATTGGCGCCACCAATCCAGCCGACGCCGCTGATGGCACCATCCGCAAACTATATGCAGCCAACGTAGGCGAAAACGCCGTACACGGTAGTGATAGCGACGAAAACGCTGCCATCGAAGGTCAGTTCTTCTTTAGCGGCCTCGAGCGCTTCTAAAAACCAAATCCGTTTTAAATCCCAGACAAGCCAGCTTTGTCTGGGATTTTTTTTATCATTGACCATGAACTGGGAAGCTTTTTGGAACAAACAAGCCGAGGCCAACAAGCCTGCAGCGCAAGTAGGCCGCATCAATGCTGGGGACTTGCCCAGCGAGCAGTTGCACAGCCGGATAGCTGCCCACATAAGCGACAGGCTTCATCTACAACCCACCGATCATCTTCTTGATGTGTGCTGCGGCAATGGCGAAATCACGACCCTGCTAGCACCCCAAACGGCCTTTTGCATGGGTGTTGACCTATCGCCCAAGCTAATCGCACTGGCCAAAGCCAATCACCAGCAACAGAACCTCCATTTTAGTCGCGCCAACGCCCTGCAGTTAAGCGGACTCGGCAGGAGCTTTAACAAAATCAACCTTTACTTCTCCTTTCAATATTTTGAGGATTACGAAACCGGACTTCGGGTTTTAAGTGAGCTGGCCGCCCTGCTCGTGCCCGGCGGCAGCATCTTTATAGGCGATACCCCCGACGCTAGCCGCTGGGGCCGCTACTACAACAGTCCGATCAAAAAAATACGCTACTTCTACCAAAAATGGCGTGGTACCGAAGCCATGGGCAAGTTTTGGCATCCCCAAGAATTTGAAAAGATGGCTGAATGGCTGGGACTCGAACTACAAATTTTGCCGGAACCCGAAGATTTGCCATATGCTTGGTACAGATTTGATGCTGTATTTGTGAAAGCCCTGGCTTAATATTGCATTAAAACCACAGTACTTAAGTACAAACTCCCATCCCTTGAACATCGTCCTCGGAATTTTGCGGCGGTTAGTGCTCGTACCTTAGCAGGTTTAGAACCAAAACCGCCTGCTTTGGCCATGGTGCAAGTCGATTTGAAAGTCGCAATAAAATGGAACAAACAATTACTCCCTTAGACATTATATTATAAATGAAGGCAACCGATTCGCCATCTTTGCCAACCCTGATCATGCAAGCAAACACAAATATTGATGTACTCATTATTGGCCACGGTTTGGCTGGTGCCACCCTGGCCACTGCGCTCGAACAGCTGGGCAAAAAAGTATGCATCATCAGCCAACCGATGCCTGGCGCAGCCTCGCAAGTGGCTTCTGGCATGTGGAACCCCCTCACCTTTCGCTTGCTTTTAAAATCATGGCGAGTCGATGAGCTGCTGCCTGTTGCGCTTAACTTTTACACCGCTGAAAGTGCGCGTTTGGGCATTTCTATGCTCCAAAACCTCGATATTTTACGCATTTTTCCTGACGAATCAGCCGATATTCGTTGGCAAGAGCGCTTGCAAGAGCCCGCCTTTGAAGCTTATTTGAGTCCGGAACAGCCCACAAGCTTGCCGCATAACATCGAACTCAAACAAAAACAAGGACTCGTTAAACAAGCGGGCTGGCTCAATTTACCCGTTTATTTGCAAAAAGATAGGGACCATCGATTAGTGGATGGCAGTTTACTTGAGCAGGCCTTTGAGTTCAACGACGTTCATTTTTCGCCCGATGGCCTTCGGTGGAACAACATTTGCGCCCAGCAACTGGTACTTTGTCGCGGGCAATTTGAGCGCCACCACCCCTGGTTCAACTGGCTACCGCTCAAACCTGCGCAAGGCGACATCCTCACCCTGCACATCCCCCAAATAAAACTGGAGCAGATTTATAACGCAGGCTTTTTCATCTTGCCGCTGGGCAACGACCGCTACCGATTAGGCGCCACCTACGAATGGGAACAGCTCGCAGCCGGTCCCACCGCTGCTGGCAAAGCCGAACTACTGGCTAAATTTGAGACGGTGTACCATGGCACCTACGAAGTGCTCGACCACCAAGGCGGTATCCGTCCTACCGTTGCCGACCGCCGGCCTTTGTTAGGCTTCCACCCTGCGCAAGCCCGTCTCGGTATTTTTAACGGGCTTGGCACCAAAGGCGTGATGATTGCCCCCTATTTCGCACGGCAATTTGCGCAGGTGCTTTGCGCAACCGGCACCATCGAAGATGAAGTAAATATTAAACGTTTCAAAAAGCGCTACGAGCAGCATACGGGCAGCCGATGGAATGATGTAGCTTTGTAAAAAAACGATTTTGGCACGACCCCTTATATTAGTTTGCAACGACGACGGTATCCACGCCCCAGGTATCAAAGCGCTTATTGAAGCTGTTGAGCACTTGGGCGAGCTGGTAATTGTAGCCCCCGACCGACCCCAGTCGGGCATGGGACACGCCGTTACCATTGGCGAACCCTTGCGCATCAACGAAAAAACCGGCTTGTTTGGCAAGCATAAGGCCTACGAAACCACAGGCACGCCGGTCGACTGCGTAAAACTAGCTGTGGATCGCATTCTCCATAAAAAGCCCGATTTACTTGTATCTGGCATCAACCATGGTGCAAACAGCTCGGTAAACGTAATTTACTCAGGCACCATGTCGGCCGCGGTTGAAGGTGCCATCGAAGGCATTCCCAGTGTGGGCTTTTCGCTTTGCGACTTTGCTTATGATGCCGATTTTAAGCTCGCCGCCAAAGTTGCCAAGCAAGTGGCAGCGCTTATCCTTCAAAACGGACTCATGCCTGGCACGCTACTCAACGTAAACATCCCCAAAATAGCGGAACCAGACTTTAAAGGCATCAAAGTATGCCGCCAAGCAGCTGCCAAATGGAGCGAAAACTTTGAAGAACGCACCGACCCGCATCAAAAAAAATACTATTGGATGGTTGGGGAGTTCCTTTTACTGGAAAACAGCACCGACACCGATGAGTGGGCGCTGGCCAACCAATTCGCCAGCATGGTGCCAGTACAGTTCGACATGACTGCCCACCACGCCATTCCTTACCTCAACAATTGGAAATTTGAGCAAGCAGGTCAATAATATTTTAGTGGGTTTGCTGCTAGGCTTGCTTGGTCCTGGCGGACTCCTTTGGCTATTATTTGCTTGGAAAGGTGGTGATACCAGCTTCATTGACTTTTTAGCACGGCAAAACCAAGGCCGTTTACTCGCACCCGTACTCAGCCTTTGCGCCTTAGCCAATTTAGGTAGCTTCTGGCTTTTAATTCAACGTCAGCAATACGATAAAGTAAAGGGTGTGATTTTCGCCACCTTGCTTTTGGGCATCACCATTGTATTTCTCAAGTTCCGCGCATGAAAATTTACCTCATAGCTGGTGAAGCATCGGGCGATTTGCATGCCGCCAACCTCATCCTCGCCTTCAAAAAGCTGCATCCTGATGCCGAATTTAGGGCTTGGGGAGGTGATTTGATGGCTGCCGCAGGTGCCGAGGTCGTAAAACACTACCGCGAATTAGCGTTTATGGGCTTTGCAGAAGTTGTGCGCAACCTGCCCGCTATTTTAGGGAATTTGCAGTTTTGTAAAGACGATATCCGCGCTTTTGCCCCCGATTTGGTGGTATTTATAGATTATCCTGGCTTCAATTTAAGGATAGCGCCCTTTGTAAAAAGCTTAGGCATTCAAACAGCTTATTACATATCGCCTCAGCTTTGGGCTTGGAAAGCAGGCCGGGTAAAAATCATCCGCGCACACATCGATTTGATGATTTGCATTTTGCCTTTTGAGGAAGCTTGGTTTGCGCAACACGGTGTAAAAGCCCACTACGTAGGCCATCCGTTGCTCGATGCACTGGCCAAATATCCTTTTCAAACCGATTTTAAAGCCGCCCACCAGCTCGATGAGCGCCCCATTCTCGCCTTGCTACCTGGAAGTCGCAAACAGGAAATACGACTTAAATTACCCATCATGTTGGCCGCAGCCAGCAGGTTTACAGGTCATCAGGTATTGGTGGCGGCGGCACCAGGACAAGAAGATTCGTTTTATACAGAAGTAGCGGCAGGCAAAGAAATGCGCACCGTGCGCAACCAAACCTACGATTTGTTGCGGAATGCCGAGGCGGCCATGGTTACCTCTGGCACAGCCACCCTCGAAACCGCCCTGTTATCGTGTCCCGAACTGGTAGCCTACAAAGGCAGTCGTATTTCATACGCCATAGGCCGGCAGTTGGTGAAAGTGAAATACATCAGTTTGGTGAACTTAATTCTAGACCGTTTACTTGTCAGAGAATTCATTCAAAACGACTGTACGGCAGAAAAACTCGCGAACGAAACCGAGCAATTACTTCACAACACGGCTTACCGGCAACAGCTCAACACTGGCTACAAAGAATTGCAGCAAACACTCGGCGGTGCTGGTGCCTCCGCCCGTGCTGCTGCCTTGCTCTCAAACTTTATAAAAGCTTTGTGATTTCAAATTCTATTTTCATATTTGCACTCCCATTGGGGGATTAGCTCAGCTGGCTAGAGCGTCCCGATAGGCATAGCCGTATCGGGAAGGTCATCGGTTCGACTGAGTGAAACAAAAAAAGGGGGATTAGCTCAGCTGGCTAGAGCGCTTGCATGGCATGCAAGAGGTCATCGGTTCGACTCCGATATCCTCCACCAACCGAAAGACTGCCCATAAGGCAGTCTTTCTTCGTTTATGGATCAATTTTACGTCTATATTCTCTTCTCGGCCACCCTCAACCGCTACTACATCGGATACACAGGACAGCTCTCCGACCGCCTCTTTCGACACTCCAACTCCGGCTCAAAAAGCACAAAGGCCACAAATGACTGGGTATTGGCTTACTCTGAAACATAACCAACCCGTGGTGAGGCCATGAAACGAGAGAATTACATCAAAAAGCAAAAAAGCAGAAAATTCATCGAAGCTTTAATTCAAACGCAGCTTCCCACCTAATCTAAAAAAACATACTCCATCCTCGTGAATAAAGGGGGAAGCGCTCTAAAAAAAACGCATCAAACTTCCATTTTATTGGCAACAACCGATGGCTCACGGCTGTTATAAACACGCTTCCTTAATGACTTATTTAGCGTAAGTGGCTCTGGATGTTAATCGTTGTCAAAATGACAATGAACCTATGAATTGGTTAAAAAGAAGCGTTAACTTTACGAGCCTTTAAAAGATGGCTCATTTCGCTTTTACCTCGATTGCTGCGGAATCAACGTATTATCCGTTGCTGAAAAGCTCGATATTAGCAAATGAAGCCCCTATGGGAGCTTAGAAACAACGAAATTTAAATTAAGAACAACATGCAAGGCGTTACTAATTACATTGAATCAAACAAACAACGGTTTCTCGACGAACTTTTTGAATTACTCCGGATTCCTTCCGTTTCAGCTAACCCCGACTTCAAGGATGATGTTTTTGAAGCAGCTGCTTTCATCAAAATAAAATTAGAAGAAGCTGGCGCTGACGCGGTAGAAATTTGTCCGACCGACGGTTACCCAATCGTTTACGGCCATAAAATCATAGACCCGAAGCTCCCAACCGTACTTGTTTACGGTCATTACGACGTTCAACCTGCCGATCCATACGAATTGTGGGATTCGCCTCCTTTTGAGCCGGTGATCAAAAACGGAAAAATTTATGCCCGCGGTGCCTGTGACGACAAAGGACAGATGTACATGCATTTGAAAGCCTTTGAGCTGATGATGCGTACCAAGCAGCTACCATGCAACGTTAAATTTATGATTGAAGGAGAAGAGGAAGTAGGCTCTTCGAACTTGGCTACCTTCGTGAAAAACAACAAAGCGCGTTTGAAGGCCGATGTGGTGCTCATTTCTGATACATCGATGATTGCCAACGACACCCCAAGCATCGACGTGGGCTTACGTGGTTTAAGCTATTTAGAAGTAGAAGTAACCGGCCCTAACCGCGACCTCCACTCCGGAGTGTATGGCGGCGCGGTTGCGAATCCGATTAACATACTGGCAAAAATGATTGCCAGCATGCACGACGAAAACAACCACATCACCATTCCAGGCTTTTACGACAAAGTGCTAGAATTAACCAATACCGAACGTGCAGCACTCAATTTAGCGCCTTTCGACATAGAGGAGTTTAAGTCAGACCTCCACATTGCAGATGTATGGGGCGAAAAAGGCTACAATACCATCGAACGCACAGGAATTCGCCCTACACTCGACGTAAACGGCATTTGGGGTGGCTATACGGGAGAAGGCTCTAAAACTGTACTTCCAAGTAAAGCTTTTGCTAAAATCTCGATGCGTTTGGTACCTAATCAAAGCTCAAACGAAATCACTACCCTCTTCAAAAACCACTTCGAAAGCATTGCACCTGCCGGCATCAAAGTGGTGGTAAAACCGCACCATGGCGGAGAGCCGGTGGTTACGCCAACAGACTCCCCCGCCTATTTGGCAGCAGCCAAGGCCATGGAAACTACCTTTGGCAAATCACCAATTCCAACTCGAGGCGGTGGCAGCATACCAATTGTGGCTTTATTTGAAAAGGAACTAGGTCTGAAGTCTGTTTTGATGGGTTTCGGCCTTGATTCAGACGCCTTGCACTCCCCAAATGAATCTTACGGTGTTTTCAATTACTACAAAGGCATCGAGACCATTCCGTATTTCTTTCATTATTTTAGCGAAGCGAATTAACTATATTCGTACTACTAAAACCGCGAATTATGAAAAAATTAATTGGTCTATCCCTTATGAGTGTGGGCTTTATGCTGCTCACGAGCTGCAGTAAAGACTGGAACTGTAGATGCTCCGTTGTAGTAACTGATCAAAATGGTGGAGAACTAAGTAGATCAAGTTCTGCCACCGTGATTAACGGCACAAAAGGCAAAGCCAGCGACGACTGTGAAACAGGCAATGCCCAATCTTCTGGTAACGGCTTCACCACAACAACTACTTGCGTACTCGAAGCACGCTAATTGAAATCATTGAATACAAAAATGCTCCTTTACGTAGCGCTGCGGCTTTTGCTCAGCGCTACTTTTTTGCTCTCTGCTTACACGAAAGCCATAGACTTTAGCAGTTTTGAGCTCAGGTTGCTCGATACACAGCTCATTGGTTGGCTAATCGCCCCATATCTCGCTGCTGCTTTTATTTTTGCCGAGTACCTCATTGGCTTCTATTTTTTGAGCTTCTTCTTCAAAAACAAGGCATTCAATCACCTTACAGCAGGCTTCCTAATGGCATTCACCATTTACCTATTAGCGCTTTTAGCCACCAAAGGTAACGATGTAAATTGCGGCTGCATGGGCGAGAGCATTGCCTTCACCCCTTGGCAAGCGATTGTTAAAAACCTGCTTTCCCTAGGCATTTTGGTTTTGGTTTACATATTCGAGCAAGGACCCTTGTTACTTATTGAAAAGAAGGGCTGGTATAGCTTGTTCATAGCCGGTTTGGCAATAGGCACCACCTCATTTACCTTACCTCCTGTCGGTTCAAGTCCTGCCCCACTCCAACAACCCCAGTACTTTAATCGTAGTCTTTTAGAGCAAGAGGGTTACTTCCCATCCATCACCTATCCCTTTGAGCAAAAGGAAGACTATTTAATTGGCTTTTTGAGTATGAGTTGCAGTCACTGCCGCATCGCTGCTGAACGACTCGGACACATTCAAAACAGCTATCCCGACATGAACATTTTTTTGGTGCTCAATGGCGACAGTACAGCCGTAGCCTCATACCGCAATGAACAAGGCATTCAAAATATTCCGTACACCTTGCTAGGTGCTGCTCCCTTTATGGAGCTTGCTGGCAACTCGGTACCTGTACTTTATATTGTAAAAAACGACAGCATCCGTTATCTGCCAAACTTATTTCAACTCAACGGCAGCACGATCGATAAGCTCTTACCTTAAACAGTATAAAGCGGCATGTGCTAACTCCTGCACTTCAAGGCATAAAACGAATGTGTTGCCGGTAGCTATTACTTGGCTGCCACCGTAATTTATTCATCCCCTCAATCAAAATGCTATCGCCCTTAGCATACCGCAGGCTTTGTGCCGACTCATAGAACATATTATCCGCCTTGTTATCGATCTGCACCCCTTTTAGCGAACCATCTTCACGACTGTAAATCAAGCGCAGCAACTGCGGCCTGCGACTGGCCATTTGAGCCGTCCAGCTGCACATGCTATCGGTGCCGCTCACATGCGTTTTCAGCACATATCCACTTTGCATGGCTTCTTCGGGTACTGCAGCATCCAAAAAAATAGAATAAACACTTTCCCACGCAACAAAATTGGTATCCACTTGCTCTTGAGCACCAAGCGCTTCATTTTGTAGCCGCACTAAGGGCTGTTGCTGCGCCAAAAGTTGGCCTTCAACCTGCATGGCTTGGGCCCACTCTGGCAGCGGACGCGCTGTTTCAACATTTTTACTACAACCAGAGCTCAAAAACATGCTCATTACCAGCACCCAAGCACATCTGTGCATAAATAATTTCATTTTCAAAGTTGCAAAATCTCTGGTTCACTTTGGACTCTCAAAAACTTAATTAATTTTGTACTGGTGCTTTGGCATCATTTATGGTAAATTTCTGGAAATTCACTCTTATGAAAATCTTCCTCAGTTTCGTACTTACGCTGTTTTTAGCGGTAGCTCAAGCGCAGCCTGACCCTAAAGCCGATGCTAAAACCGATGTTATCGAGGAAATTTCGAACCACATCAAAGCTGGTGAAGTAAAAGAGCTCTCTGCTTTTTTTGACGTAACGGTAGAATTAACCATTCAAGAGCGCGAAAACTCTTATAGCAAGGCCCAAGCTGAAATCATCCTCAAAAACTTTTTCAATAAATACCCAGCCAAAAGCTTCAAGGTAATGCATCGCGGTTCCTCCGAAAAAGGCGGTAAATACCTCATCGGTTTGTTCGTCAGCGAAAACGACACCGATTTCCGTACCAGCATCGTTTTGCTCGAAAAGAATGGCCATTATTACATACAGCAGCTGCGATTTGAGTAAATTTGCAGGATGGATTTAAATACATTCATCCGTTTAGCACTAGCTGAAGACCTGGGCAGCGGCGACCATACCAGTTTGGCCTGCATACCCGCCACCGCTCAAAGCCAAGCGAAACTCCTTGTTAAAGACACTGGCATCATCGCTGGCATCCAAATCGCCGAGGCCATTTACGCTGCGTACAATCCCCATTTAAAGCTCGACTTGCGCTTGCAAGATGGCCAAGACGTAAAACCTGACGACATTGCTTTTTACTTGTCAGGCAGCGCACGAGACATACTGGCTGTTGAGCGTTTAAGCCTCAACATCATGCAGATGATGAGTGGCATTGCCACTGCCACTGCACAAGTAGTACAGGCGTTAGCAGGCACCAAATGCCGTGTGCTCGACACGCGCAAAACCACCCCACTCAATCGCTTCTTGCAAAAAGAAGCTGTGAAGCTTGGCGGAGGCACCAACCACCGCATTGGTTTGTACGATATGGTGATGATTAAAGACAATCACGTTGACTACGCAGGCGGCATTGAAGCAGCCATCAGTGCTACCAAAAGTTATTTAGTAGCACAGCAGCTTGATCTCCAAATAGAAATCGAAACCCGCAATCTACAGGAACTCGAAGAGGTACTGCGCATGGGCGGGGTGCACCGCATTATGCTCGATAATTACAGCTTTGAAGACCTGCGAACAGCGGTGGCCCGCATTGATGGGCAATACGAAACCGAGGCTTCTGGTGGCATCAGCGTGGCCAATGCGCGGGCATATGCTGATTGTGGCGTTGACTTCATCTCCATCGGCGCCCTCACCCACACCGTTAAAAACTTTGACCTGAGTTTAAAAGCCTGTTGATATGTCAAAAAAGAACAAAGGCCTGCAAGGCGTGGTGTACTCGACCGACAGCAGTTTTTCGTACGACTATGAAAACGAGGCCGAAGCCGAAACCCTGCCACCATCCCAGCAAAACCTGCGGGTGATGATCGACCGCAAGAACCGCGGTGGCAAAGAAGCCACCCTCATTACCGGCTTTGTAGGCACCGACGCCGATTTACAAAGCCTGGGCAAAACCCTCAAATCAAAATGCGGTGTAGGCGGCTCAGCCAAAGCCGGTGAAATCATTATCCAAGGAGCCTTTGCCGACAAAATCGTACAAATGCTTCTACAAATGGGCTACAAAGCAAAAAGAGCTGGGGGTTAAACAGCTCTTTTTTCGTGCTTTCCAGTAATTCGACACCGAGATGGTCAAATCATAGGGTTTGTAAACCAAATTGAGTTGGTGCCAACAGGCATGTATTCGCCTTTTTCTAATTGGATGTATGCCGGCTTTCCCGCAAAAACTGGAGGCCAATCATCACGAGGACACGCAACATGTCGGGACTTTTAAAGTTCTTCAATAACGTCTGCTACCTCTGGTTCGGTATCAAACAAGTCTTTTTCGATCCGTAAATTATCGATGATGAAAGCCTGTCGATCGGGCGTGTTTTTGCCCATGTAGTACTCCAGCAATTTAGGGATGGTGGTGTCTTTACGTAAAATGATAGGCTCGAGACGCATATCGGGACCGATAAACTGCTCGAATTCGTCTGGACTGATTTCGCCCAAGCCCTTAAATCGCGTAATTTCGGCCTTTTTTCCAATTTTTTGGATGGCCACCTGCCGCTCTTCGTCGCTGTAGCAGTAAAAAGTCTCTTGGCGGTTTCTTACCCTGAAAAGTGGTGTCTCCAAAATATATAAATGACCATTTTTAACCAAATCAGGGAAAAATTGCAAAAAGAAGGTCATCATCAGCAAACGAATGTGCATGCCGTCAACGTCGGCATCGGTAGCGATTACAATTTTATTATAACGCAAGCCTTCCAAGCCATCCTCAATGTTGAGCGCGTGCTGCAACAAGTTAAACTCCTCGTTTTCATACACCACCTTCTTTTTAAGGCCATAGCAGTTGAGGGGCTTGCCTCGAAGACTAAAAACAGCTTGCGTTTCTACCTGCCGCGCCTTGGTAATGCTGCCCGAAGCAGAATCACCTTCGGTTATAAACAAAGTGGAGTCGTAGCGCTTTTCATTTTGCCCTTCGTTAAAGTGAAAACGGCAGTCGCGCAGCTTCTTATTGTGTAAATTAGCCTTTTTAGCGCGCTCGTTAGCCAGTTTTTTAATGCCAGCCATGTCTTTGCGCTCCCGCTCGCTCTGCGTAATGCGCTTGAGCAGGGCGTCTGCCACATCAGGGTGCTTGTGAAGGTAGTCGTCGAGCTCCTTTTTCACAAAGTCGTTCACGAATACTCGCAGCGACTGCCCTTCTGGCGCCATGTTTTGCGAGCCGAGCTTGGTTTTGGTTTGCGATTCAAATACAGGTTCTTGTACCCGCAAGCTCACCGCACCTACAATCGAAGCCCGCACATCACTGGCTTCAAAGTCCTTTTTATAAAACTCCCGAATGGTTTTTACGATGGCCTCCCTAAAAGCAGCCAAGTGCGTACCTCCTTGCGTGGTATACTGTCCGTTTACAAACGAATAATATTCCTCTCCATATTGGTCTTCATGGGTAAAAGCAATTTCAATGTCGTTGCCCTTGAGGTGAATAATGGGGTAGCGAACGGCCTCTGGATTGGCTTTGCGCTGCAACAGATCAAGTAATCCATCTTTAGAGAAGTATTTATTACCGTTTACATTGAGCGTAAGGCCAGCATTTAAAAAGGCGTAATTCCAAATTTGCTCCTCAATGTATTCAGGAATGAAGCGGTAGTTGCGGAAAATGCTCTCATCGGGCACAAAGGTAATCAGGGTGCCATTGCGATCGGTTGAAGGCTCTTCTCCAGACTCCTGCACCAAAATGCCTTGTTCAAATTCTGCTATTTTCGTTTTGCCGTCACGCACACTCTGCACCTTAAACATTTTGCTGAGGGCGTTTACCGCTTTGGTACCTACGCCATTGAGGCCCACCGATTTGGTGAAGGCTCCAGAGTCGTATTTACCGCCTGTATTGATTTTTGATACGCAGTCTACCACTTTACCCAAAGGAATACCACGGCCGTAATCGCGTACCGTCACTTTATGATCTGATATTTTAACCTCAATCGATCGGCCGTTACCCATCACATATTCATCGATGCTGTTATCGATGATCTCTTTGATGAGTACATAAATGCCATCGTCGTAGGCCGAACCGTCGCCGAGCTTACCGATGTACATGCCTGGGCGCAAACGGATGTGTTCGCGCCAGTCTAGCGACTTAATGCTGTCTTCGTTATAATTTACCTCTGCCACTTGCTATACTTTGCTACGAATCTACCACCTTAAAACGAAAGCTTATCCTGAAAATTTCAACAAAAAACCCCGCACGAGGCGGGGCTTTCTTTATAAGTTAAACAACTTAGTTTGTTCTGGCTGAATTCACATATTCAATTGGACGGAAAGTTGAAGGATTCAATTTGTTCAACACCACATAGGCGTAGGAACTGTTCAAATTCATTGCTGGCGAAAAAGCCGCATTTCTAACAAACCCAAAGCGTGCTTCTTGCTCGTAATTTGCAGGATAGGCAGCCGCTGTGAAGGCGTCGTTAAGGGTATGGCCCCATACACCTACCGGAGATTTGCCAGGGATAAAGGCGCTACCACGGTATACAAATTTATGTGTGTAAGGACTTGGGGTAATGCCTGCTTGATCAGCAACCAAGCCATCCTCTACTACAAATACCGACCAAGCATAAATACCGGAAGGCAAGCTTTCAAAGGCCTTCATTTTGACCCGTAAAATCAACGAATCACCTTTTACTTCTTTGGCGATGGCCATACCTACTTTTGCTTGTGCATCTGGCGTTTGCAGCATTAGGTTGATATTGTCGCGCCAGGCAGCTGAAGACTGATGAAAGGTAGCACCTGCACCAAATCCAGGAATACCGATGGAACTGGTTGGATAGTACGACTGCGCTAATTGATTGTTAAGATCACTTACCGTGAATTCATCGTTGAATCCAACTTTAATGATATGCAGCTTAGTACCATGGGCTGTTGCAGCGCTTGTAATGGCAGGAATACCATTTGCACCACATGGCCCGCACCATGTACCACTGAAATTAATGCCAAATGCGTTTTGCTCTCGTTTGATAGCCAACGGATCAACAGGTGGCTGATTGCTTGGATCGTTTGGATCAATTGTTTCTTTTGTGCAACTGAAGGCAACAACTCCTACGAGGAGCACGAGGAATAACTTTCTCATTTTCAACATGTTTTAGAAAAGCTAAGTTAAGCGAATTTCAATTACACGCAACCTTTATCTGAAATTTGCATAGAGTTCAGCAGCAGTCCTCTGATTTCCAACACAATAACGCCCTTGATACCCTAATTATTGGCGTACATCGAGGTCGTCGTTGGTATGTATTCCTATTCAATGCTATACCCCTTCACATACGGCACTAGCAAAAATTAAGTGCCCCAAGACTGCTTCTCTTGATACAAATTGATCTAACCTTTCAGGCCGTGGAGCTACGGCCACACATAAGGTGGTTTGACCACCGCATCTTGTATACAAACGGAGAATAGCTAACCCTATAACAGCTTTAATCGTGCAGGCAGGATGGGAAATGGAATAAATCAACTTCAGGCTTTCAAGTAAAAGCAAGCGATTAGCCACCGTATTGGCATGTGAAATTCGTTACCGCCGTTAATTGATCAGGAGGCGAACGTAGAACATCGGACTGCGCATTTGATCGCGCATGCTGATGTCGTCGAACATGCAACTAATGGTGTCGCGTAAGGTTTTGTTTTTGAGCGACTTATTGACCACGAAGTTAAATAACCATGGAAAATTTGTTAGCCACTGGAGGGTGCGGCCAATCTTTAATTCATCCCACAGATCATTGTACACGGCTTTGTCGTACTGCAAATTCCAGGCTGCATCAAATTGCTGCTCCTGCAAGCTCCGTTCGATGTGTTCGGCTGTAAACATGCCCATTTTCATCGCATTTCCAATGCCTTCGCCAGTAAAAGGATCGATGAGGGAACCAGCATCGCCGGTCAACAAAAAATGATCGCCCGACAAAGGCCATTTTTTACTTCCCAAAGGCAAACCCCAGCCCAGCATGGGTGAAACTGCTTTAGCGTGCTTAAAGCGCTCCGCAAGTGCAGGCACTTTTGCTATCGCTTCATCCAAAGCTTTGTTCAAATTCACCTTGTTTTTGCTGATTTTACCACTCGCCATGCCCACGCCAACATTAAATTGGCCATTAGGCAAAGGAAAAATCCATAAATAACCCGGCAATACTTCCTTTAAAAAATGTAATTCAATGTAATTGCCTTCTTTGCAACCTGTAATGCCAGTATAATACCCCCGTACGGCAGCGCAATAATGGTCTTTATCTTTTTTAAAGCCTGCCAGCTTTTTAGCAACCTGCGAGCGTTCTCCTTCCGCCCCTACTAAAATAGTGGTTTGGACTTGATGGATGGCACCATTGTACCGCAGTTGACAGCTGTAGCCCTCCGCATTTTTCTCAAAACTCACCAGCTCGCAAGCTTGCAGTAGTCTGCCTGGCTTAAGTTTGTCGACCAAAAAATTATCAAATACAATACGTTTGCTGATAAACCCGGCAGCTGACAAATGGCCATTTACCCGGGTGCGAAAAGGGATTTCTAGCGCTTTACCGTTGGGTGCAATAAAACTGATGCCATAGCAGGGCATAAACGAAGCAGTATCCGTCTCGATCTCCGCCAATAAATCCATATCGAGTTTACCAACAATATCTACAACCTTGCCGCTTAAGGCATCGCCACAAATTTTATCACGCGGAAAAGTAGCTTTATCAATGATCAAATGGTCGATGCCCTTTTTTTCTAAGAAGAGGGAGGTGGTGGCGCCAGCTGGACCAGCACCCACAATTAACACATTGACCTTAGCGGGGAGCATGCTTAATTTACGTTGATATAGGCGGTTTGAAGCGCTTCGGGGACTTCGCCGATGCGGTGTACGAAGGCTACTGCTTTGCAGTTACTCAAGTTCCACGCTGGATTTAAATCAACAATAAAACGATATAAGAAAACCCTGTTAGCCTCATAGGTGCTGCTGGCGAGGTTTTGTCCGTTGTATGCCGTCACAGTTTTACGCAATACGTGCTTGTGTACATACGAAGAATCTACGCCAGTTGGGGTTAGTTGATAATCTACAATGTTATCTTCGGTAAGATACACAGTAAGGTGCAAGGGCCCTTCCAAGTTTTGATTCAGCTTCACTTTCACCTCCAAACTCATTTTCATGGCGTTTAGGTCGATGTCACGCGTCATACCGATGTTCACAGGCGCGCCACCAGCAAGCTCGCCACCCACATAATTACTCCACTTTTGATCTGAAATGATGATGCGACTTTCATCTGGAAATTTTTTGCGATTTACGCTGCCGGCAGGATAGCCTTGCGCGCCGCCCAAGAGGTTCTCGAGGCTGTTGCCTTCAGGGATCCGGAAATCGTTGCGGTCAGCATAAGGCACGCTAAAAATACCGGTATGTATGCCCACGGCAACAATGCGGCCAGGGTAGGTGCTTTGCAAATTGATAATGGTATTGTGGGCACGGGGACAATTTACGCAACGTACACCCGTAAACTCTTCCAGCAAAACCAAACGCGGTTGCGGTGCATCAGCCGCTGGCTCCAAGTAGGTGGTATCTGACAAGGCAGTACTCAGTCCCATATTCACCGCAGGGCCTACTTCCATGCACGCCTGCAACGTTATAATAAGCATAACGCTGGCAAAAGTGATGGTTTTCACAAGGAACTTTTTCATGATTAAAAGTTTGAAATCATACTAAAGCGCATTCCGTTAAAGGCGGGTTCTACGCGGCAAACTCCTCCAGTGCAAATAACGCCTTCTACTTGGCGTACATAACCGCCTGTAAAACGCAATTTGTTCAAATTCATTGCACCAAAGATAGTGTAATAATGGATGCGCTTGGCTGCATCTTTGTTGCCGTAATTCCACATATCCATGATGCTGATGCTGTATTTAGGCGCAATGTTGTATTCTACGAGCCCCCACCACCACGAGCCTAGATCCTGCTGAGTACCCATGTGAGATACTTCAGCACGTAGCGACTTCTTTTTGCTCAACTTGTAAGTAGCTTCGGCAAAAGGCGTAATGGTTTGAACGAGTGGTGCACCCGGTTTAAATTCAAATCTCTCTTGATTGTACGTTAAACGCTGGATACCAGCCATGAGGATAAACTTTTTACTGAATTTATGCTTGGCTTCTAGGTAAAACTCGCGGTACAATTGGTTGCCTTCGAGATCGCGTACATCAGAAGCATTGAGCTGCAGATTGGTTTTTTCACTCAAACTAATCACCGCATCGGCTTGCAAGCCTTGTTCGCCAATGAGCTGGGTAGCGGGGGCATAACGGGCAGTGAGTCTGTAGGTGTTCATGCGCGCTGTAGGGGGAATAAAATTGATAAGTCCATCGTTCAAAATCTCCAACGGCGACACTCGGAATTCATAATTCTCGGTGCGTTTATACATTACATTGATACCAAAACCCGACACTGCGTAGCCCAAACCCGTGAGCACCACCGAGCCTGCTTTGTTATTCATGCTGCCGTTGCGGTCGAGTACGGCCTCTCTGCTTTTTCCAGCCACTTCAAAATTCCAATTCAAATTTCCAAAGTCAATGCTGTTGTAAGCCGAAAAGGCAAAAGCATTGTATTTCGGAATAAAACGCTGGGCCACCGGTAAATTTTCAATATCACTCACTACCAACTGCATGGTATTGTTATCGAGGGTGCGGTTTACCACCGAAAAGCCAGGGCGTGCAAAAATGCCTTTGCCTAAGGGTATGTTGCCTTCTAGGTTTAGTCCTTTTATGACTGGCCTGTAGGTTTCAAAAAGAAATTTTTGTCTTCCTACAAAGCCTTTCACCATCCAGTTGTCGTTAATTTGATAGCGGGCGTGCATGCCAAACATGGCGTAATCGAGATTTTGTCCACGGCCTTCATACGCCCTAAACGTAATGCCGTTGCCAAACTGGTCATAAAAATTACCAACAGTGAGCTCAAGCTTGTCTAACTTTTTTCGCACAAACCAAAATCCCAAACCTTGGTTGTTTTGCACGATGTACGGATTGCGGAGTCCCGAATTCAAAAACATATCAAAACGCACCCCAACCGTGAGGTCGTCACGGCGATAGTTTAAATTAAGCCAAGCATCGGTCGACGACAACTGCTGGTAATACTGCGGTGGAATGGGGTCTGATAAAATGGTAGAGTCTAGAAAGAAGAAATTCTGAAAAACCTCCAAATCACCCGTAATTACTCCTTGTGCCTTTAATTGCTGTGTTTGCAGGGCAATTCCCACACTACACAACAAGATCAAACGTTTTAACATGCTTGTATTTCTTAAAACAGGCTGTTAAATTATTAAATCTATTTGGCTACACGTATGTTTGCCTTTAGATTTGATGATTCTTTCTATTAAATACGTTATGAAAAAACTGCTCTTTGGTCTTTTGCTACTTGCTGGCTTCCATGTTTCCGCGCAAGAACAACAGGCGAGTTTGCCGAATGTTAGTCTAAAGGACCTCCAAGGCAATACCGTAAACATTGCCGAGTTGGCTACTGCGGGCAAGCCACTCATTGTTTCGTTTTGGGCAACTTGGTGTACGCCTTGCAAAAAGGAGCTTACCAATTATGCTGATTTGTACGAGGACTGGCAGGCCGATTTTGACGTAACCGTAGTAGCTATCAGCATCGACGACGCACGAAATACGGCAAAGGTTAAATCTTATGTGAACGGCGTAAAATGGCCATTTCAGGTGCTTTTAGACCCAAATGAGGACATGAAGCGTTCCCTAAACTTTCAAACGGTACCCTTTACCATCTTGATTAACAAGGAAGGTAAAATCATTTACCGCCACAACAGCTATGTAGAAGGCGATGAATTTGTGATGGAGGAAAAGCTGAAAAAGCTTAGCGGGCTCGCTCCATAAAATAACGATACAACTCGTGTACTGGCTTCTTGAGGATTTTTCCCTTAAGAAGCTTTTTTTCTGCCATCACCTCATCCAATAAGGGCTCAAAATGATGGGCAATCGATCCTACAAAGTGAATGGGCAGCTCGTGCACCTTGGGGTACCGCATCACATGCACTTCAAAAAAGCGGCGGAAACCAGCTTTTACCACCTGTTGTACGTAGGGCTCCTGCAGGTGTTCCGACAAAACGCGAGCAAAAGAGGCCAAATACACATTTACGTTAGGCTCATGGTAGGTTTGATGAAAAATGATTTCCTTCGATAAGTTGTACTTTTCGTTGAGGTGCTTTTCGACTGCTGGCGGAAGCAGTTTATAAAGATAATCAGCCAGCAACTGGCGGCCTAAATAACTGCCGCTGGCTTCGTCGCCGAGCAAATAGCCCAGTGCAGGCACGGTTTGATCCCAGTTTTGACCATCATAATGACAAGAATTAGAGCCTGTGCCGATGATGCACGTAATGCCTTCTGCATCAAAATTGGTAGCGATGGCCGCGCCGAGGATATCGTGCCCGACTACAATTTTTGCCTTGGTAAAGAAGGCTTGGAGCGCTCCTTCTACGATGGCGTTGCGGTCGGGACTCGAACAGCCAGCGCCATAGAAGTACACTTCCGTTACCTCTGGCACGATATCGCGCAAAGGCGATGCATTCAACTCCGTTAAAATGAAGTCGTGGTCATGAAAAAAAGGATTAAAGCCCCGGGTGCTAACGAACTGTTCGTTATCGGCTACATATTTCCAATCGGCCTTGGTTGACCCGCTGTCTGCTACTAAAATCATAGGATGCAATTATATAGATAAGATTTTAGAGATGCGGAATAAATCGTCGTCCATCTCCGAATGCATTTTGGATGCCTGCGTAAGTGGGGTGTAAACCACCTTGTTGTTGATGAGCCCGGCCATCATGCGGCTTTCACCGTTGCGGAGACCTTCAATGGCTGCTACGCCTAGGCGACTGGCCAGTACACGGTCAAAGCAGCTCGGACTCCCTCCTCTTTGAATGTGACCAAGTACCGTTACCTTCATCTCATAGCCATCAAACTGCTCTTTTACTTTGCGCGCTACTTCATAGGCCCCGCCTTCTTCGTCACCCTCTGATACGATGACCAAACCTGATGTTTTGCGATTAGCACGGCCTTTTTTCAGGTTTTTAACCAAGTCGTCGATGCTGGTTTTGGTTTCGGGGATCAAAATGTCCTCACATCCTGCAGCGATGCCAGCGTTTAAGGCTATATAACCTGCATCACGGCCCATCACCTCTATAAAAAAGAGGCGATTGTGCGCATCGGCGGTATCGCGAATTTTATCAATGCATTCCACCACAGTATTGGTAGCGGTATCGTAGCCGATGGTAAAATCGGTACCGTACAAATCGTTGTCGATGGTGCCCGGGAGTCCCATCACCGCGATGTCGTATTTTTCAGAAAAGTGGTAGGCGCCTTTGAAGCTGCCATCGCCGCCAATCACCACCAAGGCATCGATGCTGCGCTCCTTGAGCTGCTGAAAGGCTTTTTCCATGCCGGCTTCGGTGCGGAACTCTTCAGAACGCGCCGATTTGAGGATGGTGCCGCCCCGATTGATGATGTTACTCACCGAACGGAGGTCCATTTTTTTAAAATCACCTTTGATGAGGCCATCGTAACCCCTCACCACACCCCACATCTCGAAACCGTAATGTATGCCTGAACGAACCACGGCCCGAATACAAGCATTCATGCCAGGTGAATCGCCCCCCGATGTTAAAACGGCTACTTTATAAATATTTACTCCCATGATTACAGTTTTGAAAAGCGAGACAATTTAGTGCTTATGCGCACAGCAGACAAAAATATTAAAGATCCGGCTAATGTTTATGAAAGATTATTTTTGTTAAAATGTGTATTATTTTTTTGTTAATTAATTTGATTCTTTAATTTTAGAATCTAAAATCATTTAAACCAAAGAATTATGAAAAAGATTTTTACAGTATTGGCAGCTTGTGGCTTATTTTACTCAGCAGCAAATGCCCAAATTCAAGTAACAGTTACATTTGACAACTCTGCTGGATCAGCAAACTTGTTGTCTGCTACTGGTGTTCACATGCATTCAGGTGGTGCGGTTGACACCAACTCTGCTTGGTCTTATGTTATCGGCGAATGGGGCAATCCTGCAGCTCCAGGCGGCATGACCCAAACTGCTTCTGGTTTCGAGATCACTTTCGATCCAAATGTTTTTTACGGAGCAGCTTCAAACGGACCAGTACCAGCAGGAAGTAACATCCTTCGCATTGGAATGGTATTCCGCGAAAGTGGCCCTTGTGGTGGCTTTGGTGGTAATTCAACCAATTGCATCGAGCAAAAAGACGATTCCAACTCTGATATTTATGTAAACCTTGCCTCTAACCCACCAAGTTCTTCTTGGTCCGGTGTAACGGTAGGTATCGCATCTTCTACAAAAGAGTTAGCTGGTGAAAAAATGATCGTTTCTGCTTATCCTAATCCATTTAACGAGATTTTGAACGTATCGTATTTGGTTACAGAGATGCCGAAAGATGTAAATGTTAGCGTAATCAACATGCTTGGCCAAACGGTTAGCACATTGGTAAACGGAAAAAAAGAAGCAGGCTTGCATAACATGCAGTGGAATGCTACCGATATGAACGGAAACCGCGTACCGGTGGGCACTTATTTTGTGCGTTACATGATTGATGGAAAAATTTCTACTCAGAAGGTTGTTCTGAATCACTAATCGCATCCCCATTCAAAAAGCCAGGTTTTACCTGGCTTTTTTTTTACCTTTTTCTGAACTAAATTGCTCCTCTGCCGAGTTCGATATATCCTAAGTCATCGTTTACCCATGAAATACCCCTTGAAATCCGTTTTACTGACCATTCTTGTTGCCACCCTCCTCTCAAAAAGCGCATCTAGTCAGGTAGTTCGTTCTTTACCGCTTTTTCCAAGTGATAACGATAATGTGACAGTTTTTTTTGATGCAACTCAGGGTAACGGCGCTTTGGCAGGTGTAGCACCTCCGATTTACGCACATACGGGTGTACTAACAAATTTGAGTACTAGTCCAACCGATTGGCGGCATGTGCAAGGTATCTGGGGTCAAGCTTCGCCCAATACCCTGATGACCCCTCAAGGAAATAATCTGTATAGCATTAGCTTCACTCCACGTGTTTTTTATGGTGTACCCGCAGCAGATACCCTGCGCTCACTGGCTTTTGTGTTTAGAAATACAAATGGCTCGATCGTTGGACGTGAAGCAAATGGTGGTGACATATATCTTCCCTTGTACGCAGCTGGACAATTGCACAGCCGCATTTTTACGCCATCGGCGGGCAGTCCCTTGGTAAATGTTGGCAGTACCATTCCCTTTTTTGGCGCTGCTTCCCAGAGCTGTACCCTATCGGTTTACATCAACGGAGCCTTACAACAAACGGCTATGGCCGATACCTTACGTACCAACTTAACCTTTACAAGCTCCGGAAATTATCAAGTCGTTTTTACAGCTACTAACGGCAGCAACCAAAAATCTGATACATTGAATTTGGTTGCCTTGCCAAATAGCCTTGTGCAGCCACTTCCAGCGGGCATCAGAGAGGGTATTAATTATCTGAATGATAGCACAGTAACACTTGCCTTGTTCGCTCCATTCAAGCAACATGCATTTGTAATTGGAGATTTCTGTAATTGGGAACTCGATGTAAATTACTTCATGAACCGCACGCCAGATAGCAATTGGTATTGGATTACGCTTCATGGACTAACGCCTTCACAAGAATACGGGTTTCAATACCTGATTGATGGTAATCTCAGGGTAGCAGATGCTTTTGCAGAAAAAGTGCTGGACCCCTGGAACGACCGTTTCATAAGTTCAACCACCTACCCCAATCTAAAACCCTATCCTGTTGATAGAACTAACGGTATCGTAAGCGTGTTTGAAACAGCAAAAACGCCCTATAACTGGCAAAACAGCAATTTTCAAAGACCAGCCAAAAAGGACTTGGTTATTTATGAACTCTTGATTAGAGATTTTACAACTAGTCAGAGGTATCAAAGTGTCATTGACAGTTTAGATTATTTACAGCGTTTAGGTGTGAATTGCATTGGTTTAATGCCAATTATGGAGTTTGAAGGCAACAATAGCTGGGGATACAATCCTAGCTTTTACCTGGCCCCAGACAAAGCCTATGGTACAGCCAATAACCTGAAAGCACTCATTGACAGCTGCCACAGCAGGGGCATAGCAGTCGTCTTAGACATGGTGTTGAATCACGCTTTTGGCCAATCTCCACTCGTGCAAATGTGGTGGGACGCGGGCAATAACAGACCAGCCAGCAACAGTCCATATTTTAATACCATTCCCAAGCACGACTTCAATGTTGGCTATGACTTTAACCATGAAACCCTGCCTACAAAGCGACTGGTTCAACGTGTGGTTCGTCACTGGCTAGAAGAATACCGTTTCGATGGTTACAGATTCGACCTATCTAAGGGATTTACACAGCGCAATACCCTTGGAAATGTAGGGGCATGGGGGCAATATGACAGCAGTCGGGTTGAGCTGTGGAAAGCTATTCATGACTCCATGCAGCTCATTATGCCGGGGTCATACGTTATTCTCGAGCACTTTGCTGATAATCAAGAAGAGCGTACCCTTGCTAACTACGGCATGATGATTTGGGGAAATATGAATCACGCATTCAATGAAGGCACGATGGGCCAAATTGGTGGTTCTAACTTTCTTGGAGCAAGCTACAAAAGCAGGAGCTATGCAGAACCACACCTCATCAGTTATGCAGAAAGCCATGATGAAGAGCGCTTAATGTACCGGAATATCAATTTTGGGTTACAAAATCCAAATTACAATACAAGAAATATTCAAACAGCTTTGAAGAGAATGGAATTGGCTGCGGTTTTCCTACTTGCAATTCCAGGTCCTAAAATGATTTGGCAATTTGGCGAACTAGGGTATGACTTCAGCATTAACCGTTGTCCGAATGGAACGATCAGCAACAGCTGCCGGACTGATCCTAAGCCACCACGTTGGGACTACTTCGTAAATCCGGATCGCAGATACTTATTTAATATTTACGCAGCCATGAATCACCTAAAGGCTTCTGAAGCTGTTTTTGGCACTGATAATTTCTTTCTCAACGTACAGCCAGCATTTAAACAAATGCGCTTGCTCCACCAAAGCATGGATGTAGTAATAGTGGGTAATTGGGGATTGACACCTTTGGAAGGAACCACTTTATTTACCAAAACCGGGTGGTGGTATGAGTATTTCACTGGCGATAGTATAAATGTGGCGAATGTACAAACCCTATTAACGCTTGATGCAGGGGCATATCGGCTTTATACGTCAAAACGGCTGAGTGCCCCGGATTTGAGTTTAAGTATCGACAAATCTACACCCAACAACACTCAGCTGATTGTTTATCCGAATCCTGCTCAAAGCCATGCCACCATTCGTTTAAGCAAGCTTGATCAGAAAGGCATGAACACCGTTTTCATCACCAATATGCAAGGTCAACTGATTCAAGAAATCAACGTTCGTTCAGAGGGCTCTGAGGCTTTGATTACTTGGGATTTGACAAATAGGACTGGAAACTTAGTGCCTAATGGCATGTATTTCATTAAAACAAGTACAGGTTATTTAGGCAAGGTGATCATTCAAAAATAAGGACATGTTTTCCAGGAAAGGCTGCTCGCACGAGCAGCTTTTTTTGTTACTAAGCACCCTTTCTTGGAACTGGCATATAAAGAACAGGTCGAAACCCTAATGCTAGGGCATGGAGCACCTGCATCTTTGGCTTCTGTATCACCATAAAAAAACCCGGTAGATTGCACTACCGGGTTTTAAATAGGTTTAGGTTGGTTAAACCCTAGCTTAATAATTAAAATTCTGCTGCAAATTCGGATTGGCTACAAGATCAGTAGCTGGCAAAGGATATAGATTCAAATATTCCCCAACTGCAACACCAGAAGAGTCACCGCCTTTCCACGGCCAGTTATAGGCTCCGCCTGTGAATTGACCAAAACGAATTAAATCTGTTCTGCGATGCCCTTCCCAATAAAGTTCTCGTGCTCTTTCATCCAAAATTTCCTGAAGCGTTAAGTTAGGCAGTGGTGCAATATTGCCTCTATTGCGCAGTGCATTCACATATTGTAAGGCCAACCCAGGATCACCACCTCCTCCTCTCGTAACTGCCTCGGCATAGGTCAAATAAATATCTGCTAAACGAAACATAGGAAAGTCTATATCTACAAAATTACGGGTAGGATCATTACCAATACTTCCATCGCGCCGCACATTTCGCCATTTAGTAATTCCATATCCTTGAAATGGCTCGCCTGTAACAACGCTTATATCAAGTGTATGCCCGTTGGTCCAGAAAAAATTCCTGGTGTCACTAGTGTCTTGAAACTTCTCGTAGAGCGCACGTGTTGTCCGCAAACCGTTCCATCCACCATTGGTGCCGAATCTGGATTGAAACGGCGCCATCGAATCGGTTATGGATGCATGCACTAAGAAGGTGGTGCCACCATAGGTGCGCGTTTGCATGCCATCAAAAGTAACCGGGAAAATGATTTCATTGGATTGATGATTATCCGCTAAAAACAACCAACGATATTCTGCATCCAATGCATAACCTGCTGAAATAACACGACTTGAATATTCCACACACTCGGAGTACTTATTAACTTGGGCGTAAACCTCAGCATTCAAATACAACTTGGCCAACAGTGACCATACGGTGGCTTTATCTGCACGAGCATATTGAAAACGTGAAGCTTGCATCGCAGGCTCAATCGCCAACAACTCAGATTCAATGTATTCGAATAAATCCTTGCGGTTAATTTGCTTTGGTAAAGCTGCTCCAGGTGCATCGGCTTCAGTTACAAATGGAACATTTCCGAATAAATCCATGGCATGATAATAGCTCAAAGCACGAATAAAGCGGGCCTCTAAAGCATATTGCCGAATCATTTTTTTATTCTCTTCAGTGAATCCTTTTTCAGTCATCCAGTCCTCTGTACAATACCTTAAGAATTCATTACACAAGGGAATCTGATAAAAAATACGATTGTACATGGCCACAACAAAGGGACTAACAGAGTTCCATGTCATAAAATTTAGTTCGGGAATGCCGGGATCATCCCAACCACAAACTGCCTCATCAGTTGGCAGCTCTTGTAAATTCCACAAAACACGAACGTAGGCCGAAAACCCTTCGTCAATCCCGCTGATATCTGGATTTCCAGCAGGGCCATTGTTACCCGTAATCGATAAGCCTGCATAGAGCTTGCTCAAAACATTGATGTAATTGTTAGGATCGGAATAAACCGTATTGGCATTTAATCCATACTTGGGTGCTGTATTCAAGTCATTGATACAGGCTGTTAGCATTATTGATCCCATTAAAAGGGCCAAGATGTAATTTAACTTTTTCATTGCTCAGCTATTAAAAAGTAAGATTGATATTCATTGTGTAAACACGTGGACGCGGGTAAATGTTGTTATCTATGCCACCAAATACCTCGGGGTCAATGCCTGAGTACTTCGTCCATACGAACACATTTTGAATCATGGCTGAAACACGAACCTTAACCAAGTCCTTGCCCAAACTACCTACATTGTATCCTATCGTTAAGTTATCCAAGCGCAGGAAGTCGGCTTTTTCCATGTAGTAGTCAGAGAGCACTTGTAATGTTGCAAATTCACTATTCAGGTAGTCGCTGTGAAGATTATTAATGTATCCGAGACCACTGATATTGCGGAATTGCCCTAAAGTAGACCTCACATTGTTATAAATGTATTGTCCTGTTTCAGCACGCAGTGAAAAACCTGCATTCCAACGCTTGTATCGCGCATTACCAAAGAAACCAAAAAACGTTACCGGATCAGAGTTGCCATTGAAATGAACCAAGTCTTTTTCGTTAATGATGCCATCACCATTTTTATCTACATAAGAACCTTCTGTAGGTTTACCATCCTCCCCATAAATTTGTTGGCGAACATAAAATGAATTGCGTGCGTAACCAACCGAATGTATCTGGATGGTGTTTCCAATGCCGCCAGCAATACCTCCAACTAAAATACCAGGATTTTGTGGGTCATCGATAACCGATAATTTGGTTATGCGATTGATATTGTAAGTCATGTTGGCACCAAACTCAACAGAAAGGTTTTTTCTATCAACGGCAACATAATTTAAACTAACCTCCGCACCGCGGTTGGTCATGCTGCCAACGTTGGTTAAAATTTGATTGGTAAAATTCGTGCCGGCAGCTACTGGAATAACTGCTAAAAGGTCTTGTGTAAGTTTGTAGTACACATCTACGCCACCATAAAGGCGGTTGTTAAAGAATCCATAATCAATACCTACGTTGTAACTCTGCGTTGTTTCCCACTTCAAATTGGCATCATAACCATCAGGGCGCAATACAGAATAAAACTGGTTACCGAATTGGTATTGTGCCGTTGGTGTACCTTGAAAATAATTAGGGATATAGGCATAATCTGCAATGCCATCTTGCTGTCCTGTTAAGCCCCAGCTTACACGCATCTTTAAGTTAGATAACTTCTTGAACTGTTTAAAGTAATCTTCATCCATCATACGCCAAGCTACCGCCACGGAAGGGAAGTAACCCCAACGGCCATTTGGATTAAAGCGCGAAGAACCATCGGAGCGCAATGTGGCCGTTAACAGATATTTGTCTAAATACTTATAGATAGCACGACCGTAAAACGAGATAATTGCGTTGTCGGTATAAAAAGGGAATGGCGCCGCTTTGGTAATGGTATCCCCTAACAAGTTCATATCTGGATAAACCGGACTTTCAGTTTGCCAATATTGATAGCTATATCCCCCCGTAACATCAAGGCTATGAAGTGCCCAAGTTTTGGTATAGTTGAGGTAAGCATCCATCAATCGGCTTGATTTAGATTGCTGATACTGGTTATTTACACCTCTTCTAATGTACGCTCCTGAAAAGGTTGAATCGACAAAGTTAGTGCCACTTGCTTGGGTAAAATCACCTCCCAAATTCAAAACCGCCCTTAAACCGGGTACCTGCGTAATGTTGTAATCAAGCGAAACATTTCCTATAAAACGATTTACATCGCTCACGTCACGTTGCTGCTCCAACATCGAAACAGGGTTGCGCGGAGCTAGCAACACAGGGTTGCCATTATTCGCTAGTGTCCATTCGAAAAACCCACCATACCTATCAAATCGAGCCGAGTCGCTGCGTACTGGGCGAGTGGGATCAAAGGTCACCGCACTGCCAATGGCTCCTTGATTTGCAAATCGATTTTGTACGTTGTTGTATCTTGCCGTTGCATCCACCTTCAATTTCCCCTTGAGCAAAGTTGGATTTAAGTTTAAGGTGGCACCCGTTCTCTCTAATTGGCCTGTTCTTAACATGCCTTCCTCGGTATAACGTTCTAAATTGAGGCGATATGGGAGTTTTTTAATACCGCCAGAAAAGGCAATATTAAAATTATTCACCAAACCTGGTTGGTAAATCTCGTTCTGCCAATTCGTCTCTTCATTGTTTTGTGCAATGATGCTCTTCATACCAGTAGTTCCTTTTTCTTCAATCAAAGCTCTCAATTGAGCTGGACTTAACATGTCTACCGTACGGGTAATCTGCTTTACAGATACTGCATTAGACACCTCTACACGAAGTTTATCTGATGACTTTCCTTTCTTAGTTGTGATGATAATTACGCCATTAGCACCCCTTGACCCATAGATGGCCGCAGCAGAAGCGTCTTTTAAAACCGTGAAAGTTTCAATATCGTCAGGATTAATTAACGAAAGTGGATTGTTGATACCTGCTATGCCTCGTCCTTCCAAAGGCATACCATCAATAACTATCAAAGGGTCGTTAGACGCATTTAAGGAAGTTCCTCCACGTATGCGAATCGTACTTCCTGCTCCAGGGGCACCACCATTGGTTGTAATCCTTAGGCCTGGGGACTTACCCATGATCATTTGCTCTGGTGTTGCAAAATTACCTTGTTGGAAGGTTTTGGCCTGGATAGCAACCACTGAGCCCGTTAAATCACGAGCCTGGGTGCTGCCATAACCGATGACCACCATTTCTTGGAGCATTTTCACATCCTCCTCTAAAACAATCGCTACCACTACGCTTTTACCAGCTTCGACTGTTACCGATGTAACAGCAGTTTGATACCCTAAGTAAGACGCCTGCACTTGTACAGCACCAGACTTTACACCTTCAATGCGGAATTTGCCGTTCACATCCGACGCACCGCCATTGGTAGTACCCTTAACAATTACCGCAGCGCCAACAATGGCCTGCCGCTTTGCATCTAGCACTGTTCCGGAGATCGTGCCCGTTTGCTGCGCCATCGCAGGCAGCCAAAAGACCCAACCAGACAAACACAACAGTGCGATTTTTACCAAATAGTTTTGTTTCATACAACGAAATTAGTTTTAGAAGGGTTTGCATGCAAGGTCATCTCCTGACCTTTTTATCCCGCATTTCAAATCAAGCAAATCGTTTTGAATTAAAAAAATTTATTTCGAATTAATTGGCATATTTTTTTCGAAATATACAATGAACTTTGTCGTCGTAAATCTTCCAATACCATGACACTATTCGACAACCTATCCCCGGAGCTAATAAGCTGGGTAATTATCCCGCTATTGATCTTTTTTGCTAGGGTAGCCGATGTAACGATTGGCACGATACGTATTGTTTTTGTGGCGCGGGGACAAAAGAACATCGCCCCCTTCTTAGGCTTTGTTGAGGTGTTGATTTGGATTGTGGCCATGTCGCAAATCATGAAGTATGCTAACAATTGGCCGAGCTTCTTAGCTTGGGCAGGCGGCTTTGCAGTTGGCAACTACATTGGTCTATGGATCGAAGAAAGGTTGGCCATTGGCAGTTTGGTGATTCGTATCATCACCGCCAAACCTGCCAATGAGCTCGTAGAGCATCTGAGAACTGCTGGTTACGGGGTTACCTCGCTTGATGCACAAGGAAGCGTAGGCGACGTAGCGCTCATATTTACACTGGTAAAACGCAGAGATGTAAAGGCGGTGATTGCTATTGTTAAAAACTACAACCCGAAGGCTTTTTACACGATTGAAGATGTGAGATTTACCTCAGACATGGTTTTTGGGCCGACTAAAAATACAAAAGGGGGTTTGTTCGGTAATTTGTCGACCCGGCTGGCGAAATAAATTGCTTTAAACAACAAACCCCGATATCTAAGATACCGGGGCTGGTGGTGATGGACGGAATCGAACCGCCGACACAAGGATTTTCAGTCCTTTGCTCTACCGACTGAGCTACATCACCCTGAACGGACTGCAAAGGTAATAGATCAAAGGCTGTTTCTCCAATAGTAGAGGTAAAATAAATCTCAATATTTATCACGAACAGCCTGCTTTGGTGCGGTTTTAAAAGCCAAACGCCTCAAAATCAAATTGCCAAGCACACATCATTTTAAAAAAACTTAAGGCTTTAACGCCTTTTTTCGCAAAACGATTTGCTTTCGCACCCATTTATTGAGCCTGTAAACGCCCATGCCAAACAAAACTGCGGTTCCAAAGGTAAAACTGCCATAAACCACGGCTACCATGGCCATTGCACTTGACTGCAGCAAAACTTGCGATACAAATATGGCCAAGGAGCTGTTTTGTAAACCCACTTCGATGGCGATGGTCATGCGGCTGGTAGGCCCCAGGCCTGCTACCAAAGCCAACAAAAAGCCGCCAATCATGCCCACCAAATTCAGCGCAATGTTGGGCCATAGGAGCGATACAAAATCAGCATAACTCGCCTCTGCGCCACCTCTTTCAAACAAAATAATCCCCAAAAACGCCATCAGCAACAAGGTTGGCATGATCACCCGCAAGGGTTTTTCGAGCATTTTGGCCCACAACGGCTTGCGATATCGTATGAACACCCCAACCAAGGCGGGCAAAATAGTCATCAAGCCAATTTCCACAATCGTTTTGCCAAAGGGAAGGATAATACGCGCAGATTGATCGAGGTAGCGCTCCAGCGCCAAATTGGTGATAAATGGGATGCTAAACACCGTAAGCATGCTGTTTACAGAGGTCAACGAAACCGAAAGTGCCACATTGCCGCGAAGCAAGTGGGTGATGAGGCCGGCAGAGGCGCCACCGGGACAAGCCGCTATGACCACCAGTCCCACTTTAAACTCCGGCGACAGGGCCATGTTGTCGGCAATCCAAAAGGCCAACAGCGGCAGCAGCAGCATTTGAGCCACCAAGCCCAGCAAAATGGCCCTCGGGTACACAATGATGTTGCGGAAGCTTTGCAGGGTGAGCGACAAGCCCACACCGATCATGATGACCACCAACGTGATAGGTAAAAAGAAGCTAGAAAAAAAGTGCTCCATCAGGCCACCTCTTTTTTATCAATGAGCAAAAAACTATTGTAGCCCGCTCCTATTTTGATATCGAGCAATTGCAGCTGCAACAATTCGAGGATGGCCAAGAAGGTGAAAATGGCTTGCATGCGGTCTTTGAAATCAGCAAAAAGCTGTTCAAAGGCCATTTTGCCTTTCTCTTTTACAGCACTTACTACAAAGGCCTTTTGCTCGTCGATGGTATAAGGAAAACGTACCACCACATGGTGCGGGGCACTTTCGCGCTCCTCGAAACGCTGGAGAACCTTGCTGAAGTTTTTGAGCAGCTGGTACAAATCGAGTTGCTCGAGCTCTTGCTCTACTCCCAAGCTGGCTTGGATAGCGGCAAGTTCTTCCTGTACATTGCCACGGCGTACCCTCCCGAGCTGCTGTTCTTCGAGCTCGGCCATGTTGCCGAGCACTGCCTTGTAGCGTTTATATTCGAGCAGGCGGTTTACCAAATCAGCACGGGGGTCGATTATGTTACCAGCCTCATCGAGCTCATTACGCGGCAACAGCATTTTGGCCTTGATGCGCATGAGCGTGGCTGCCACAAGTATAAATTCGCTGGCTACTTCCATGTTGAGCTCGCTCATGTCCTGGATGTAGGCTAAAAAATCGCGGGTGATGTCGCTGATTGGAATGTCATAGATGTCCAGCTCGTCCCGCTCTATAAAAAAGAGCAGCAAGTCGAAAGGACCCTCAAATTGTTGTAATTTGATTTCGAATGACATCTTAAAAAATTTAACTCCCTGCTCTCACCGCTATGAAGCTTGTTGGATCGAGGTACTTTTGAGCCAAAACATGCAATGCCTCAGGCGTAATGTTTTGTACCGTCGAAATATAGTGATCATAATAGCTGTAATCCAAACCAAAAAAGTGAACGTCTTTAAATCGGTCGGCCAGCGCAAAGGCGCCGTCGAAATTACTGAGGTAAACGCCTTGCAAATAGCTGCGTACAGCGTCTAATTCGTCCTGGCCCACTGGCTCAGCCCGTAACAAACTCACTTCCTTTATGATTTCGGCCATGGCGGCTTCCGACACATCGGCGCCTACTTCGGTGGCAATGGTAAAAAAGGCACCGCGCTCGTACGACATTACCGCCGAACCAACGCCATAGGTATAGCCTTTGTCTTCGCGCAAATTCGACATCAACCGCGAGCCAAAATAGCCGCCCAAAAGCGTGTTAAGCACTTTGAGACCCACATAATCGGGGTCCGTTTTGCCAATCATGGGCTTGCCCAAGCGCAAAGCATGTTGCAAAGCCCCGGCTTTTGGTACTTCAATGCGGCCTGGTACGGTGGTTAGCACGGGGTGCTCGCGCAAGGACTTGTTGGATTCACAAGCTGAAAGTTGGCCCAATGCTTTGTTCAAACTCTCTAATGCCGCCTCTGGCCGCCAGCCAGCAATAACGATGGTTACATTATCGGTGGTATAATGCCTTTTGTGGAAGCGCGCCAATTGATCGGGCCGCACCGCCTTTAAGTCCTCCGCCAAAGTTTGGTACCCGTACGGGTGTTCTTCCCCAAAAACGGCCTTCATAAACTGCCGGCGCGCCATGCTTGATACTTTCTGGGCATCTACTTCCAATTGCTGGAGGTGATTGCGCACCGTGATTTCGAGCTCCGCCAGCGGAAATCCTGGCTGGAAAAGTAGCTCCAACACAGTAGGCAACACGGCGTCGAGGTGCTTGTGGAGGGTATAAAGACTCATCCCACAACGGTCGGCCCCAGCTTCATACTGCAAATAAGCGCCATAGTAGTCGAGTTGCTCCGCAATTTCACGGCCTGAACGCATGCGGGTACCTTCTTGTAGCATGCGGTTGGTAAGCGAGGCTGCCAAACGCACTTCCTCGTCCCAACTGCCACTACCCACCACAAAATCGATGCGCAGCACTGCCTGTTCTCCCGCCTCCAAAGTGTAGGCAGGAATGTTGTGCTCCAATCGATGGGCACGCACTTGGGCTATTTCAAAGGCTTCGAATGCCGCTGCGGGTGGCGATTGCTGACGATTAAGCTTGGGCATGGTATTCAAGGATAGAGGCTTTATGGGGTTGGAAAAGAAATTGTGCTTGTGCTTGCAAGTCTTTTGGGGTAAGCACACGATAATGCTCAAAATCACTGTTAATGGCTTCGGTGTCGCCTTGCAAAGTGTAATAAGCCAAATTCATAGCTACATTGAGCCCTTGGGTTTCGCTGAAAACGAGACTGGCTTCAATTTGGTTGAGGTTTTTCTGCAGCTCCTCCTGCGGCACAAGTTCGTTTTGCAGGCGTTGGAGCTCGGTCCAGATGGCGGCTTCCGCATCTGCCATGGTCACACCCCGCACGAGCTGTCCGCTCACCAAAAGCAAACCTGGGTCTTGCTCGCCTGTGATGTAAGCATTCACCTGACTAAATAGTCCTTGCTCCTTCACCAACCGCCTGTACAAACGCGATGATTTACCGCGCGATAACACATCGGTCAGCATATCGGTGGCGTGGTAGCCTGGTTTGCCTTTAGCAGGCATGTGAAAAGCGATGTAAAGCGCATCTACTGGCACGTCGGCCTGTACAATTTCGCGGCGCTGCACCAATTGTTCTGGCTCGACGGGTAATTTGCGGGCTGGACGGCCAGACGCGGGAATTTCACCGAACCACTTTTCGGTTAGGGCAAAAATATGGGCAGGTTCAAAAGGACCGCTTACACATAGCACCGCGTTGTCGGGTCGGTAATGCGTGTAAAAAAATGCCTTAACATCTTCCAAAGTTGCATTTTCGATGTGGCTCAGCTCTTTTCCGATGGTTGCCCAAAGGTAAGGGTGCTTGGTGTAGGCTAAAGGACGAAGTTTCAGCCAAACATCGCCGTAGGGTTGGTTGAGATAACGTTGTTTAAACTCCTCAATCACCACGGCACGCTGCACTTCGAGACTGCGATCGCTAAAATCGAGCTGTAGCATCCGGTCGCTCTCGAGCCAAAAGGCCGTCTCGAGCTGGTTAGCTGGAAAAGTGAGGTAATAATTGGTGATGTCGTTATTGGTAAAAGCGTTGTTTTCGGCCCCAATACGCTGCGCCACGGCATCGTATTCGGCAATATTCACCGAGCCACCAAACATGAGGTGCTCAAACAAATGTGCAAAACCGGTTTTGTCGGCCTGCTCGTCGCGTGCCCCCACATCGTACATCAAATTAAAGGTGCCCAATTGCGTATCGTAATTTTGGTGCGCAACTACGCGTAAGCCGTTAGATAATGTATGTTTTTGGTATGTAATCATGCTTTAAATTCAGACTGTTCAAAGATAGGTTTTACAATGTCCTGTGCCTAACGAATTTCAGTTGAAGTAAAATGATATATTTGCTGGACTCAAGCCTAAATTTTAACCAACATGAAAGCATATCGCGTGCTCAATATGATCAGCAATGTTGAAAACTGGATCTCCTATGTGTTGTACAAAAGCACTGGCAAAAAAGGCGCTGGCTTTACCTTTCGTTTGCGTAATAAATTCAAAATCAGCGTTCCAAACCAAATAATCCCCGAATTCAAGGAGAGTTTTTTTGAGGAAGTTTATTTTAAACACCTCCCCAAAAATATTTTCGAAGTTCAAAAGCCGGTGGTAATCGATATTGGTGCCAACGTTGGCTTTTTTAGTCTTTTAGCTTGGTACAAACTGCCCACGTCAAAAGTTATTGCTTTTGAGCCCATCGCTCGCAATTTTAAATTGCTCAAAAAAAATACAGAGGGCATTACTACAAACCAACTGCGGGCTAACCATGCTGCAGTAAGCGATATCGTGGGTGAAATTGTATTGCGATTTAACAACCAAGCCATTACCACTTCTGCCAGTTTGCTCACCAGCAGCACAGGAAGTACTGAAGAAGTGGTTCGATCGACCACTTTAGCGGATATTTTTGAAGAAAACCAGCTGGAAAAAGTCGATTTACTAAAAATGGACTGTGAAGGCGCAGAATACAGCATCGTTTACAACAGTCCAGCCGCGCTCTTTGAAAATATCAATTGTATTGCCATGGAAACCCATGTGGGCAGTGCGCCAAACGAAAATACCCACAGCATGGTGGCCTACCTCGAAAGACTCGGGTTTACCGTAAAGCGCGAAGGTAAAGATTTGATCTGGGCCTTTAAACCCATCCAACACTGGAAATAAAGACAAACACTAAGTTAATGCGCACAGCTTTTGGCCTACTGCAAGGCAGTATTTTGCTACGCTTGAAAAGCTGCCGTTGATTAACAACACCTCACCTCTCAGCTACGATGCTTGGATGAGCCTTAAAATTTGTAGCCGAGTTTGAATTGGGCAAGTGGACTAAATTGCCCTAAACCCAGTACCAATTCTGCCTCTGCAGCATAGGTTTTTTGGGATTGCTGCAGCGGATTCAGATTGCGGAAAACAAAACCAATGCCCCCTTCAATTACAAAAGGACCAACAAAGGACTGCGAACCAGCTATGAATTCTCCAACGATGCCTCGGTATTCATCAGTTTGTAAGGCCGCACCCCATCGCTGCGCTGGTAAACCATCGTAAGTGTAGGGTATGAACTTCATCACGTTATAATTTACAGCCAGGCTTTTGTAGTACAAACTCGGCTGCAAAAAAAATCGGGTGCCCACCTTGGTAGTTTCATACATGCGCACCCCCAAACCAACACCATGATTTTGAGCACTGGTATATTCCTCACCACTACTGTTTTGATAAGCGCCTAATTGACCGTAAAACACACTGGCCACCCAAGCAAAAGTAGTTTGTTCACGCCCGATCTCAGCGTCGATTTGGATTTGATTTGCAATCAAAGGGGCAACATTGATGCCGATGATGGCATATCTATTGTTGGAAGAAATTTCCTCTGTTTGGGCATTAACAAATAATGAAAAGCTCATGAAAACGAGCAGTAACAGGCAGTTTTTCATGGGATCTTGGTTGATATTTTGCTAAGCAAGTTCATTCGCAAATCGCTGGTAAGCTGATACTGATACAAACCATCTCTACCAATAACCATGGCTATGCCATCAATCACCACAATGTCATGGGCATCCATCTCTATGTAGTTCAGAGAAGGCAAAGTCAAGGCAGAATCAACTAAATAAATTTTAATACCTTCATCACAAACCAACAACAAACTATCGTACAAGGCCAATCCCTGCGGCGCTACCATTTGCTTGCTGCTGATTAAAAAGGGTACGCGTGGGTTGGCAATGTCTATCACTTGTAATTGACCGGCACCTTGTCCACCACCCCATTCGTTTTGAAATGCACGCAGGGTTACAAAAGCCAATCTGCCATCTGCCACTACCGGGTCACGGGCCACAAAGTGCAAAAACTTAGCGTATTGTTTGGGGAAAGACGGGTCACGGATGTCGAACAAATACATGCCATCTTCAGCTCCAATGTACAAAATACTGTCGTGACGGAAAATGGTTTCAAGCCCTCTATCCAACAAAATGGTGCGTATAGAAGTAGCACTGCCATCAGCACCTATTTCATACACTTGAAACTGCTGGTCGGTAACCACATAAAGCAATTCACCAAAAGCGCAGAATCGAGCAATGGAGCCTCCTACACCGTTTGGACTACTTGGTGTTGATACTTCACCTTTACCACATGCACCCAGCAAAGTGGCCAACAAGAACATCTTAAATACAGACTTCATTGTACGCCTCCTTCTTTTTCCCAAGCTACTACAATGGTTCCTGAAGGGCGATTTGCCTTCTTAAAGCGATCAGGAACGCGGCGTTGATCAGGTGGGATGAGCTCAGGAAATACACTGCGGGTGCGGCTTTTTACGATGGCTTGACCAGGGGTGCTGAGGATGTCGATGACCACCAAATCAACGGCATTATCGACCGATAGCAAGCCGTTGTTTACCGCCATATCGATACAACCAGGCACCCGAATAAACCCAACAGGCGTTGGCGAGGCTGGATCGGCATTGTTGATCACATGAACTCCTTTGTAACGCTCCGAAATGAGGAGATATGGGGCGATGTAGTAGATTTTGGCAGGGATGCCTACTTCACGAGGACCTTCCCAACGGATCGACGCCTCTAAGGTAGCGCGGTCCATCAACACTGGCGAATAAACCGTTTCTGGCTCTACGACTGAGGTGCCAGGACAAGCCTGGAGGAGGAAAGCTGCTAGCAGTACAAGGATTGAATTTCGAAGCTTTTGCATTGTTGTTGCAAATTAACCAAACTACTATTAAGTACAAATTAAATCTTCAATGGGTGCTTGTCACAATTAACAGTCAAAGCACGTATAGGCATCCTAATAAACAGTCCATTTGCTATATTTGGGGATGCGCATTGTAATTTTACTCCTACTTTTTTTACCGCTTAGCGGCTTCTCTCAAGGAAAAAAAACCATCAGACACGCCGATTTATGGTCGTTGAAGGGGGTGGGAAATCCTAGCTTGAGTCCCGACGGCAAATGGGTGGTTTTTTCGCTCACCCAACCCGATTACGAGGCCGACAAACGCCACAGCGACCTGTGGCTTGTGCCTACCGATGGCAGCGCCGAACCACGGCCCATTACCGCTGGCAAGGCTGGCGAGAGCAGTGCTGCGTGGTCACCCGATGGCAGCAAACTGCTATTCACGGCCAAACGTGAGGGCGACGACAAAGCGCAAGTGTATCTGCTCCACTTGCGCGAGGGCGGCGAAGCGCAGCGCATCACCTCGCTCAGCAGCGGGGCTAGCAGTCCGCAATGGCACCCCAACGGTCGCCAGCTCCTCTTCACCAGTCAAATTTACCCCGATGCCGCCACCGACAGCATCCAAAAAGTCCGGGTAAAAGCCAAAAAAGACGCTAAAGTGCAGGCTTATGTTTATGACAACTTCCCATCACGCTCGTTTGACCACTGGATCGACGAACAAAAGACCGCGCTTTTTGTACAGGCCTTGCACTCCGATTCTGCTGCTGTGCAGCTGCTGGCCGGCGATGCCGACTTCCAGCAAAGGGCCTTTCAGCTGAGCGGCAGGCCGTGTTTTAGTCCTGACGGCAGCGAGATCCTCTTCCTCGCCACCACCAACTACACCGAGGCTGCTTTTGCCGACCGCAATCAAGAACTGTACCGCATTTCGAGCCGCGGAGGCCAAAAAAGCCGCATCGCTATGCCAGCCAAAATGATGGCTGGTGGGCCGGTGTTTAGTCCCGACGGCGCCCTCTACCTCCAGCTCACCCCCAGCCTCGACAGCATTCGCATCAGCCATCGTTACAGTCGGGTGGCGCGCTTCGACTGGCCACGACCAGCAGCACCTGCTTATTTAAACATGAGCATGGACCTCGATCCCGAAAACCTACAGTTTACCACCGACGGCAAGGAGTTGTGGTTTCAGGCCGAAAATCGCGGGAAGCAAGGCATTTACCGCTATAACCTGCGCAGCAACAAGCTGCTGCCTTTTGCGCCGGGTCATACGGGTGTTTTTTCGGGACTGCAACTCAATAAGCAAGGCAATACAGTAGCGGTAGCCGCTTGGCAAAGCAGCAGCGGTCCTGATGAACTTTTTCTCCTCGATCCATCCAAAAACACCTTCAAAGCCCTCACCAGCTTCAACCAAAAAGCCCTCGAAAAGCTTGATTTGCCCCGCTTACTAGAATTCGATAGCAAAACCCCCGGCTTTGAGCAAAGCATTCATAGCTATGTAGTGCTGCCCCCAGGTTTCGACAGCACTAAAAAGTACCCTTTGTGGGTGGTGATGCATGGCGGACCGCACAGCGCTTGGCAAGACAGCTGGCACACACGCTGGAACTATCATTTGTTAGCCAAGCCAGGTTATGTGTTGCTGCTTACCAACTACCGTGGCTCAACGGGTTATGGACAAAGTTTTGCGCAGGCCATCCACCTCGATCCGTTCAAAGGTCCGGCCAACGACATCCTTGAAGCTGCTACAGAAGCTATTAAGCGCTATAAATTTATAGATGGCAACAAGCAAGTAGCAGGTGGCGCCAGTTACGGCGGGCATTTGGCAGGCTGGATGTTGGGCACCACCACCCATTTTAAATGTTTGATCAGTCATGCCGGCCTCATCAACAGCTACTCGCAATGGGCTACCAGCGATGGCATTTTCCACCGCGAAATCAGTGCGGGCGGCGTGCCTTGGGGCGACAGTCGCGTGTGGACTGAGCAAAACCCCATCTCCTTTTTGCCTGATTTTAAAACCCCAATCCTCTTAACCATTGGTGAAAAAGACTATCGGGTGCCCATCAACAACACCTTAGAGGCTTGGAGCATTTTGCAGCGGCAAAAAATCCCTTCGCGTCTCGTTGTGTTCCCCAACGAAAACCACTGGGTGCAAGACGGCCGCAACCACGAGTTTTTTGTAAACGAGATGCATGCGTGGATTGCTAAGTGGCTAGAATAGCTTAAATTTGCAAGAATGATTGTTTCGTTTTTCAAAACCCCCAAGCACCAGCGCTTTAACTACGTACCGCGGTATTACAATCCCGAGGAAGAGGAGCGGCAAGAGCGCCTGCGCAAGTCTCTCGGCGAAACTTTAACCGGCGACACCAGCGTAAAACGCATCCAGTTCAAGCGGCAGATGGGCTACCAGGCGGCAGTCAAAAAATCGAACCTCAACATCATTTTCCTGATTTTTTTCATTTCAGGGCTCTTTTTCTTGATTTTCAATGCCCTTATTTCGCTACCCACTGCAATACTGCTCATTGCCTTGCTTATTGTTTGGCGCACGGGCATGTTGACGCGTTTTTTCCAATTTTTCAAGCCCAAGCGGAGGGGTAATTAGTGGCCGATATTATTCAGTTACTTTCAGATGCCCTTGCCAACCAAATTGCGGCGGGCGAAGTGGTGCAACGGCCGGCTTCGGCAGTAAAAGAGCTGCTCGAAAACGCGGTAGATGCTGGTGCTGACGACATCCAGCTGGTGGTGAAAGATGCCGGCAAAACGCTCATCCAGGTAGTGGATAATGGTTGCGGGATGTCGGTAACCGATGCCCGGATGTGTTTCGAGCGCCATGCCACCTCCAAAATCAAGGACATCAACGACCTGTTTCGCATTCGCACCTTCGGCTTTAGGGGCGAAGCCATGGCTTCGATAGCTGCTGTGGCGCAGGTGGAGTTGCGTACGAGGCGTACAGAGGATGAACTCGGCACCCATTTACGCATTGAAGGCAGCAATTACCTCGGACAAGAGCCAGCACAACTGCCCGCAGGCACCAATATTCTCATTAAAAACCTGTTTTACAACATCCCGGCAAGGCGTAATTTTTTAAAGAAAGACGACACTGAATTCCGCAACATCTGCGACGAATTTCTGCGCGTCGCCCTCTCTCAATCCAATTTACAACTCAGCTTGGTGCATAACAACAACGATGTGTACCGCTTGCGCCCCGGCAACCTCCGCCAGCGCATCGTGGGCATCATGGGCGATCAATTCAACACCAGCCTGGTGCCCGTCGACGAAAGTACCCCCATGCTCAAGGTCCACGGCTTCATCGGCAAACCCAATACCGCGCGCAAAAGCAAAGGCAACCAATATTTTTTCGTTAACAACCGCTATATCCGCGATCCTTACCTGCACCATGCCGTGATGGGCGCTTATGCCGGTTTATTGCCAGAAGGTGCACATCCCGCCTATTTCCTTTTTTTAGAACTCGACCCCAAAAAGGTAGATGTGAATGTGCATCCCACCAAAACAGAGGTGAAGTTTGAGGAAGAACAGGCCCTGTACGCCATTCTGCAGTCGGCCATCAAACGGGCCTTGAGTCAGTATAACGTGGCGCCTAGTTTAGATTTTGAGCGGGAAACGGGGCTCGACGGGCTCGACCTCAGTCCAAAGCCTACCGACCAAATCCGCCAACCGCAAATCAGCTTCAATCCGCACTACAACCCGTTTAGCAATCCAGGCGGACAAGCACCCGCCGCCCCCAGCGGCAGCAGTGCGGGCAGCTACCCTGGCAGCGCCCCCAAACGCACTTCCACCGACGGCTGGCAAAATTTGTACGACATTGGCCAGGGCGACAGCGGAGCGGCAGGTCAACAGCTACCCCTTTTAAGCAGTGAAGAAACGCATCCCACTTCCGAAAAACCCCTTTTTCAACTGCATCGAAGCTACATCGTTTCACAAATCAAAAGTGGCTTGCTGCTGATTGACCAGCAGGCCGCCCACGAGCGCATTTTATACGAAAAATACCTCCAGCAACTCAGCAGCGGTAAAAGCGCCAGTCAACGATTGCTCTTCCCCGAGCCACTCGAGCTCAGCACCATCGAAGCGGGCATGTTGCAGGAGCTGTGGGACGAGCTGACTCGCTCTGGCTTTGTGCTGCAACGTGAAAATGACTTGCATTATCAAATTCAAGGTGTCCCCACAGAGCTCGTTGCCAGCGATGCGGGACAGCTGCTGCGCAATATCCTCGACCAATACCGCCTAAACCAAACCCACGACCCCAAGGCCTTGCACGAGCAAATGGCCCGCACCTTGGCCCATAACGGCGGCGTAAAAAGCGGCAAAATTCTCCAAAAAGCCGAAATGCAGCAGCTCATCGACGAGCTTTTTGCCTGCGAAAACCCCTATTACACCCCTGAAGGCAAACAAACGCTGCTTACCCTCACCCTAGAGGAAGTGATGCAGCGACTCAAAAACTAAATTTGGTTGTACTAGACCAAAAATCAGCCCCTTAACCTGCAAAGCAGCTCATTTCTGAAACGATTGGCAGCTTTCTGCTGTTTAGCTTGTTTCGATCCAACTTCCCTCGTTTTCACCCATCTTAAAGCCGTAAAAAACGGATATATTTGCACACTATGAGTTCACAAATCAGTCCTGGTCGCTTCGATGTACTCCCCGTGGTGGTCAAAAACATCATCATTATCAACGGGCTTTTCTTTTTAGGCACTTATGTGTTGGGCAACAATTTTGGCACCGACCTGATCAAGATTTTCGGGCTCCGCTTTCCTGCCGCCTCCGAGTTTCAGCTTTGGCAGCCCGTTACCCACCTGTTTATGCACGGCAGCATCAACCACATCCTTTTCAATATGTTCTCGTTTTGGATGTTTGGCAGCCTGCTTGAAAATGTGTGGGGCGCAAAACGGTTCCTTAATTTTTACATCATCACAGGTTTTGGCGCAGCTTTTTTGCATTACCTGATCGTATATTTTTTAGAATTGCAGCCTTTACTCACCAGCATTGACCTGCAAATAGCTACCGCCAGTGCCCCACAGCTCTCCTACCTTGAGCAATACCGCGAACAAATCCTCAACATGCCCAACATCATTGGCGCCAGTGGTGCGGTTGCTGGCATTTGGATCGCTTTTGCTTACCTCTTCCCCAACAGCACCCTGTATTTATTTTTCGCTTTCCCGGTGAAAGCCAAATACCTGGCGGCAGTTTACGTTTTGGTAGAGTTATACCAGGCATTGCAGTTTAATCCTAGCGACAATGTAGCCCACTTTGCCCACCTCGGCGGCATGCTGTTTGGCTTTTTGATTGTAAAGTTTTGGTACAACAACGATAGACTGAATTTTTACTAATGAGAGGCAATTCAATTCTCAACGATTTACGCAGCACCTTCACGCGCGACAACAACAGCCTGAACCAGCTTATTTTGGTAAATGTGCTGGTGTTTTTAGTGCTGAGCGTGGTGGCGGTGATCGTGGCCCTCTTTCAACTCGAAGCCGGCTGGTACCTGCGCATCAGTCGCTACCTCGCCGTACCCGCTTCGCTGGGCAATTTGCTGTACAGGCCTTGGTCGTTGTTTACCTATATGTTTGTACACGCTGGCTTCTTCCATATTTTGTTTAACATGCTGTGGTTGTACTGGATTGGCCAAATTTTTCAGGAATACCTGGGCAGCAAAAAACTCGTGGCGGTGTATTTTTTAGGTGGATTGGCAGGTGCCTTTATGTACATCTTGGCCTTTAACATCTTCCCGCTGTTTCGCAACATCATCGACACCTCTTTTGCAGTTGGCGCCTCTGCTTCGGTACTGGCCGTGGTGGTAGGCGCGGCTACCTTGCTGCCTAATTTCACCATCCGTTTGTTTCTTTTTGGCAATGTGCCACTTAAATATTTGGCGCTGGCCATGGTCATCATCGACTTGTTAAGTGCCTCTGGCAGCAATGCAGGCGGTCATTTTGCACATTTAGGTGGAGCCGTTTTTGGCTTTGTGTACATTAAGCAGCTGCAGGCAGGTAGAGATTTAGGGTCGGGCTTTAACCGGATGGCGGACTGGTTGGTAACTACTTTTAAGCCTAGCAAAAAAAGCCGACTCAAAGTGAGTTACAGAAATCCCAACCCATCGAAAGAAGCCACTGTAAAAACCGCCGCCACCAGCACTGCCGCCGCTACCCATCCTAAAGTACAACAAGAAAGCATTGACCGCATACTCGATAAGATTGCGCAAAAAGGCTACGACGGACTAAGCAAAGAAGAAAAAGAGCAGCTCTTTCGGGCCAGCAAACAATAAATGATGCAGCGCATACTACGATTATTCCGCAATCTGGTATTCAGTTTTAACATACTGGCCGCGCTGCTTTCTATACTCGTGTACATAGCCCCTTATGTGCATCCCGAAACCTTTTGGCAAACGGTTTTTTTGCCGTACCTCTCCTTTCCCATGCTGCTGGTACACATCGGCTTTATGGTGTGGTGGTCGTTGGGGAGATCTAAAAAAGTGCTGGTTTCGCTCATCGCCATCGTTTTAGGCTGGCCGGTAAACAACGCCACCTTGCAGTGGAGTCCTGGCGCCAAAGCCGGTCCCAATGCCCTCAAAGTAATGAGCTACAACGTGGGTAATTTTAGGGAAGACGGCGAAAAAAAAGCAACGCACCAAAACATCCTCAGCATCATCGAAGCTGAACAACCGCATATCATTTGTTTTCAGGAGTACCAGAGCAAAAACCGCAAAACAGGCGATTTTTCCGACATCCTTTTTGACCAGCTGCAGTATCAGCAGGGCTACTTTGAGAAGGCAATTGGCAATGCTGATTGGGGATTTTCGGGTTTGTCGATCTTCAGTAAATATCCCATCATCGCTAAAAATTACTTACCGTTTCAAAACGAACGTACTGTGAATGGTTGCATTTATGTAGATGTATTGATGGGTAGCGATACGGTACGCATCATCAACATCCACCTGCAAACCAACCGCCTGCAACGCGAAGAACTCGAATATGTACGCGGCATTCAAGCCAATCCCGATGCCGAAAGTGGCAAAGGCATCCTCAAAATAATGGCAAAAATTAAAGGTGCCGCCCTCGCCCGCGCGAGCCAGGCCGAAACCGTGGCCGCCCTCATCGACAGCACGCCTTACCCCATCATTTTGTGTGGCGATTTTAACGATTTGCCCGCTTCGTACGCTTACCACCAAGTAAAGGGGCATCTACAGGATAGTTTTGTAAAAAAGGGCAACGGCACGGGCAAGACCTACGCCGGCGTTTTTCCCTCTTTTCGCATCGATCAGGTGTTTGTTGACCCCAGTTTTAAGGTCAAAACCCATCGTGTGATCAAAAAAAGGCACTCCGACCACTTTCCAGTGGTGGTGGCCATTGAACTTCCCCAACCATAGTTTTATATTTGTCCTATGCAGCCCGTTCTTCAGCTATACAACACCCTCAGTCGCACCAAAGAAATCTTTGAACCCATCACGCCCCCGCATGTGGGTTTGTATGTGTGCGGTCCTACCGTGTACGGCGAAGCGCACCTCGGGCATGCCCGGCCTTACATTACCTTTGATGTGCTGCGGCGCTACCTCACCCATTTGGGCTACAAAGTGCGCTATGTGCGCAACATCACCGATGTGGGGCATTTAGAAAACGATGCCGACGCAGGTGAAGATAAAATTGCCAAAAAAGCACGTTTAGAGCAGCTAGAGCCCATGGAAGTGGTGGAGCTGTACACTGGCAGCTTCCACGCCAGCATGCGCGAGCTCAACAATTTGCCGCCGAGCATCGAGCCGCGGGCATCAGGACACATCATTGAGCAGCAGGCCATGATCAGCAAGCTCATCGAGCAGGGTTTTGCCTACGAATCGCAGGGCTCGGTGTATTTCGACATCAGCAGCTATTCGCAGCAATACGATTATGGTACGCTGTCGGGACGGGTGGTGGAAGAATTACTGGCTGGGGCCGGCAATGAGCGGCGTACTTTGGAGGGGCAAGACGAAAAGCGGAACCCAGCAGACTTCGCCCTCTGGAAAAAAGCACAACCTGAGCACATCATGCGCTGGCCGAGTCCTTGGAGCGATGGCTTCCCCGGCTGGCACATCGAATGTTCAGCTATGAGTGCCAAGTATTTGGGCGATTATTTCGACATCCACGGTGGCGGCATGGACCTCCTTTTTCCGCACCACGAAAGCGAAATCGCACAGTCGCAGGGCAGCTGCGGCCACCATCCTGTGAAATACTGGATGCACAATAATATGATCACCATCAACGGACAAAAAATGGGCAAGTCGCTGGGCAACTTCATCACCCTCAGCGAGCTGTTTAACGGCACCCACGCCAAGTTAACACAGGCCTACAGTCCCATGACCATCCGCTTTTTCATCCTCCAAGCCCACTACCGCAGCACGCTAGACTTCAGCAACGAAGCCCTGCAAGCCGTTGAAAAAGGCCTGAAGCGCTTTATGGAAGGTGTAAAAACGCTGCTGAGCGTGCAGCCCGGCAAAGAAAGCAGCTTCGCCGTCGACCCCCTCATTGCCAGCTACCACGAGGCCTTGTGCGACGACCTCAACACCCCCATCCTCATTGCGCAGCTCTACGAAACCATCTACCAAGGCAATTTAATGGCCAGCGGCAAGGCCAGTTTAACAGCTGCCGACCTTCAAAATCTACAAGAGGCCGTTAAAACCATGGTTTTTGAGGTTTTGGGGATGAAAATCGAGGCGGAAGCAGCCACTGATAAGGTAGATGGACTGGTACAAATGTTGTTGCAGATGCGGGTGGATGCCAAAAACAACAAAGACTGGGCTACCAGCGACCGCATCCGCGACCAATTGGCGGCTTTGGGCATTCAAGTGAAAGACAGCAAAGAAGGCAGCAGCTGGAGTTTCAGCTAAGCGATACGACCATGAAAAAACGCATCCTCTTTGGTTTGCTGCTGCTGTTGGCAGTGGGGGCCTGCAAAAACGAATCGAGCGAAACGCAAGAAAAAGCGCCCGAACAGCCTGCCAAAGCCGTGGTTACGCACCCGCCTTTTAACGCCGACAGCGCCTATGCTTGGGTAGAAGCCCAGGTGAATTTTGGTCCACGCACCCCCGGCAGCGCTGCGCACGCTGCTTGTGCCGATTATTTGGTGAAGACCTTGCAGCGTTTTACGCCCGAGGTGCAGGTGCAAAGCGCTCCTATTAAGGCCCACGACGGCAAGACCTTCCAGCTCAAAAACATCATCGCAAGTTTTAATCCCACCCAAAAAAAGCGGGTGGTATTGGCAGCGCACTGGGATACCCGTCCGCGTGCCGACCAAGACACCGAGCGCACCAACCAAGCCATCGATGGCGCCAACGACGGGGCTTCAGGCGTGGCGGTTTTGTTAGAGATGGCCCGCAACTTTGCCATTCAAGCGCCAAGTGTTGGCGTTGACATTGTGCTGTTCGACCTCGAAGATTATGGCATTTCAGAGGTGGCCGATAGCTACTGTCTCGGTTCGCAATACTGGGCTGCCAATCCCCATAAAGCTGGCTACCGCGCCGAATACGGCATTTTGTACGATATGGTCGGCGGCAAAGACGCCCGTTTTTACATGGAAGGTTATTCGATGTACTACGCCCCGCACATCATGCGCAAGGTATGGAATGCCGCCCACGACCTCGGTTTTGGCAGCTTTTTCACCTTCCAGCAAAGCAATCCTATTACCGACGACCATTACTACGTAAACAAAATCGCCGGCATCCCCATGATCGACATCATTGAGCACGACCCCACCTCGCCTACTGGCTTTGGTAAATACTGGCATACCCACGACGACGGTATGGAAGTGATCGACCGCGCTACTTTGCAGGCAGTGGGGCAGAGTACGTTGTGGGTGGTGTACCAAGAGTAAGACCGCGAGTCGAAGACGAGCGCTCTGTAAAGCGCGCGCAGCGCGCGGTCTCCAAATAATTGCTATTTTTGAGCAACCATACCCTCTCAATGCGCAACGAGCCCAAAACAGCCAATCAACCGAAAAAAGAAGCTGCCAAATCTACTGCCAAGCGTTTCGAAATGCCCAATTTCAGCGAAATGCTTAGCGGCAACAGCTTGCGAAACATCCTCGGCTTCAGCTTATTGCTTTTTACCACTTTGCTGGCGGTTTCGATGATTTCGTACCTCTTTACCTGGAAACACGACCAAAGTCAGGTCAGTGGCTCGGCTTGGAACTTCTTATTTAAAAGCAATGCCGAAGTTGACAATTGGCTCGGTCGTTTGGGCGCCTGGCTTTCGCACTCATTTGTATACAATGGCTTCGGACTTGCCTCGTTTTTGATTGTTTTTTTGTTGGTAATCAGCACGCTGCGATTAATTTTTGCTGACTTTAAGGTTAACCTCCTCCGCCAATATTACCACAGCATATTGTTGCTCCTCAGCATCTCGATCAGCTTTGGCTACTTATTCAATCACCTCATCGGCTTGGCCTTTCCTTGGGGAGGCGAATTTGGCCTCTACCTCAGCCGCTGGCTCAGTGGTTTTGTGGGAAGTTTGGGTACGGGACTGCTGGTGCTGGTGTTTTGGGCGATTTATGTGACGGTAAGACTCAATATCAGCCTAAAACTGGCCGACATCCTACCAAATAAACAGGCAGCTGAACTAGATGCGGACGAAGCCCCGCAAGCCTCGGTGAATATTCAACGTACGGTGCGCCCACAGGCCGAAGAAATCAGTCCCACCATCGACCTCAACGATGACTACGAGCTCGACGAAGACGAAGCCCCTTGGAGCGACGAAATGGAGCCGCATTTGGTAACACCCTCCCCCCAAACCCTTGAAATCACCCCAGCTGTTGAAGACACCGCGCCCAAGGGCCCTGCCCTCGAAATAGAAGAGGTGATTGAAGAGGACATCCTGGCCGAAGGTGGCGTAGTGCTCAACGAAAGTGAGTTGTATGACCCTAAACTCGACCTTTCGAGCTACAAATACCCGCCCATCGACCTCCTCGTAGAGCACGGCAGCAGCAAAGTGCAAATCAACGCCGAGGAACTCGAGAAAAACAAAAACCAGATCATCGAAACCCTCGGGCATTACAACATCGAGATCGACAAAATCAGGGCAACGGTTGGTCCTACCGTTACCCTATACGAAATTGTGCCAGCAGCCGGGGTGCGCATTAGCAAAATCAAAAACCTCGAAGACGACATCGCCCTTTCGTTGGCCGCACTTGGCATCCGCATCATAGCGCCCATGCCAGGCAAAGGCACCATCGGCATTGAAGTGCCCAACCAGCACAAAGAAGTTGTGAGCATGCGCTCGCTGCTGGCCTCCGAAAAATTCGTAAACAGCGATATGGAACTGCCCGTGGCCCTCGGCAAAACCATCTCCAACGAAATTTTCATCACCGATTTAGCCAAGATGCCGCACTTGCTCATGGCCGGTGCTACGGGACAGGGCAAATCGGTCGGTCTCAACGCCATCCTCGTATCATTGCTCTACAAACGCCATCCTTCGGAGCTCAAATTTGTGTTGGTAGACCCCAAGAAGGTGGAGCTTTCCCTTTTTAAACACATTGAGCGGCACTTTTTGGCCAAGTTGCCGGGCACCGACGATGCCATCATTACCGATACCATGAAGGTGGTGGATACCATGAACTCGTTGTGTATTGAGATGGACAAGCGTTACGACTTGCTCAAAGAGGCGCAGGTGCGGAACCTCATGGAGTACAACGCCAAATTCCGCAAGCGCAAGCTCAATCCGAACAACGGTCACCGCTTTTTGCCGTACATCGTGGTGGTGATCGACGAATTTGCCGACCTCATCATGACCGCCGGCAAGGAAATCGAAACCCCGATAGCCCGTTTGGCGCAGCTCGCCCGGGCCGTGGGTATTCACCTCATTGTGGCCACCCAGCGGCCGTCGGTGAACATCATCACGGGTACCATCAAAGCCAACTTCCCGGCGCGGATTGGCTTCAAGGTGAGCTCCAAAATCGACAGTCGCACCATCCTCGATTCCGGCGGTGCCGAGCAGTTGATTGGTCGGGGTGATATGCTTTTGTCGCTCGGCTCCAACCTCATCCGCCTGCAGTGCGCTTTTGTTGACACCCCCGAGGTGGAAGCCATTTGCGAATACATTGGCGGGCAGCGTGGCTATCCCGATGCCTTCCTCCTGCCTGAGTACAGCAGCGGTGGCGACGAAGGTGGCGGCTTACGTGATTTAGACCCCAACGACCGCGACGCGCTTTTCGAAGATGCCGCCCGTGTGATTGTGCAAAACCAGCAAGGCAGCACCTCTTTGCTGCAGCGCCGCATGAAACTCGGCTACAACCGCGCCGGTCGTTTGATTGACCAGCTCGAAGCCGCTGGTGTGGTGGGCCCCTTCGAAGGCAGCAAGGCCCGTGAAGTTTTAATTCCCGACGAGTACGCTTTGGAACAGTTATTGAATAGAATGAACGATAAGTAAACAGATGAAAAAATACCTCCTCGCCGCTACCCTCCTGCTGCTCGCTTTTGCGCCTGCTTGGGCCCAATCCGACGCTAAATCCAAAGGTATTCTCGGCAAAATGAGCGCTAACTACCGTACCTATACGAGTATGAGCGCCGATATCACCTTCACCATCGACAACCAAAAGGAGAAGATCAAGGAGGTACAGCAGGGTAAAATGCTTATCAAAGGCGGCAAATTTCGAATCGATTTTGGCGATCAGCTGCTCATGACCGACGGCAAAACGCTGTGGGGCTACCTCAAAGACATGAAAGAGGTGACGGTAAGCGACTATGAGCCCGATCCTGATGAGCTTTCACCCACCACTGTTTTTACCATTTATGAGAAGGGATTTGATTCGTATTACGTAAACGCCAGTACCCTTGAAGGTGTGGCAGTACATACCATCGACCTTACCCCCACAGATAAAAGCAAGCCGTTTTTTAAGATTCGTTTGGTAGTAAACCAAGCTAAATTACAGATTTTGCAGGCGGTGGTGTTCGATAAAAGCGGAGCCAAGTACACCTATGTAATTAAGAACTTTATCCCCAACAAAGTGCTTACCGATGCCGATTTTGTGTTTAACAAAGCGAAGTTTCCGGGGGTTGAGGTGATTGATATGCGGTAAATTAGGTTAAACACGGCGGACGCGGAGGTCACAGAGATTTATGATTTCTGATGGGCGATTTCTGATTTTAGATTAGTAACAAGCCTCCTACCGACACCCACTTAAAAAGACCATTAAACGCAGAATGTCCTACGCCAGTGCCTGCCCAATCTTTCAGCGAACCGCAGGTGACCGGTCTGTTAGTGAGCGTCCGCGATGGTCTATGAGCTAGGTCGAATGGCGGTCTGAAAAGTGAGCCAAAGGCAATGGTCCCTGAGCTCCATCGAAGGGCGATCTATCTACTCCTCTCTCTGCGATTCGCGCCGTAAGTCTTTGTCCTTGGTCGCCTCGCGCTTATCGTGCAACTTCTTACCACGCGCCAAAGAAATTTCCAACTTAGCAAAGCCGCGCTCGTTGATGTACAAACGTGTAACCACAATGGTGAGGCCTTTTTCTTTGGTACGGTGCTCCAGCTTTTTGAGCTCTTGTCTGCTCAGCAGCAACACCCGCTCCCGCATGGGCTCGTGGTTGAGCCAGCTGGCCTCTTTGTACACACTGATGTGCAGGTTGCGCACCACCAACTTGCCACCCGTAAAAGTGCAGTAGGCATCGCCCAAATTAGCCTTCCCCTGGCGGATACTCTTGATCTCTGAGCCCATGAGGATCATGCCCGCTTCAAATTTTTGAAGCAATTCGTACTCGAAGCCTGCCTTGCGGTTGTTGATATTGATGGGTGATCCTGCCATATGGGGCTGCAAAAATAACGTAAAAAAAGGGCATCTTCTCGCGAAAATGCCCTCCACAACTATTTTTAAACTTTAATCTTCGAGTTCGGCCAATTGCTCATCCACAATTTTAGCGATGAGGTCCTTTTGCTTTTTACTCATTGATGTGCTGGCTTCATTCATGCGCTTCATGTGGCGGTAGAGGTCTTTTTTGTGTGCCTCCATGGCCACATAGTGAATAAACTGACCGTTTTCTTTCTTGTATGTTGCCTGGTCGTGAACCACCGCATTGTTTAATTGGGTGTTGAGCACCTCGCGGTACAACTGCTCAAACGAGCGCTCCATGATTTCACGCTCACCAATTTCTTGGTTTTTGATGTATTGGTCGCCTACCGATTTGATGTTGGTTTGGACCGCCGATGCCAAGTTTTTGCGTGCCTCAAGCTGGGCTTTCTGTTTGGCAATGCTTAAGTCGGCACTGGTACCGCTGCCCGTACTGCGCCAGTAGCGGTTACTGCTCATGTATTTGGAGGCGGTGAAAGGCTCCTTGACTTTCTCGCCAATTTTGTTGCTCCTACAACCAACGGCCAGTCCCACTAGCAACATCAGCACTACAATTTGATTTTTCATAAGGAAGGGTTTTGCTGCATGCCTTGCAAACTTTGTGCCGCAATATCAGCTTCTCAAATATATAAAAAAGCGGTTGCACTACGGGAGCACAACCGCTTTTTAAATGGATAAAACAAGGTGCTTAGTACACCAGGTTCATTTCTTTTACCAAGTGACCAGCACCTGCGTATTTGTCGATAATAAACAATACGTAGCGGATGTCAACACTGATGGTGCGCTGCACGGCAGGATTGAACATCAAATCGCCAGTCATGCTTTCCCAGTTGCCATCGAAAGCCACGCCTACAAGCTCACCGCTGCCGTTGATTACGGGACTACCAGAGTTACCACCGGTGATGTCGTTGGTAGAAAGGAAACAGGTATTGAGCATGTCTTCACTGCCATACTTGCCAAAATCTCTCTTCACCAACAGTTCTTTCAACTTAGCTGAGACAATGAACTCCTCGTTACTTGGATCTTCTTTCTGCAAAATACCCTCGTGGGTAGTGAAAAACTTGTACTTCACCCCGTCTTTAGGATTGTAAGACTGCACATTGCCATAAGTTACACGCAAGGTGCTGTTGGCATCGGGCGCAAAATCGCGACTGCTCTCATAGGCCAACATGGCTGCCATCAACAGTTTGCGATTGGCATTCAGGTTGCCCGAGGCCGCTTGGTTTGCTGGTGCAACCACTTCGCTAAGGTGCTTCATGGCAGCAGTTGCAAGGCTCACACCCGCATCTTGATCTAAAGCTTTTTTGCTCGGCTTGTTTAAGAAGGCTTCCATGCGCTCTTTGGAGGTGAGCAGCGAGTTGCTGTATACGTTGGCAGCAATGGTGTTGATTTTGGCCTGCACATCGACACCCTTGGTTTTGGCCAATAACTCCTTGAAAAAGACGAGCTGTTTTTCGGCAGGCGTTTCGCGGTGGTACACCTGCATCATCGCTGCAAAAGCAGCTTGTTCTGTGCCAGCAAAGTACTCGGTGTACATGCCCTCTAGTTTCTCTTTGAGTTTAGTAGTGGCCTCGGTAACCTTGGCCGCATCAGGTTTCTTCTCTGCTAAAAGGCCCTTGAGCGCGCCAATTTGGTTGTTGAAACGGGCATAAGGCTGGTTTACAAAGGCAAAAAGGAAGTAGAGGTACTCGCGGTTAATAGGACCGAAGGTGGCCATGTCTTTGTTCATTTCAGCTAATACATTACCCCACTGTGCTTTGCGGTTCGCATCAGCATCAATCCATTTTTGCAAACCGGCTTCGTAATCTGCCTTTTTCTCTACCAAACCACCATTGCGGAGGCCCAAGCTTTGACCGATGAAATACTTGTACGAATTCATGCCAGAAGCATAGGTCGATGCCAAGGCAATACGCGTAGCTGCATCCGCATCCATACTTTTTTTGTAGGCCTGCATGCGCGCACCATACATATCAATGATGGCTTGGTTGTAGTTGGTAAGGTTGCTGGCAAGGTTAGCGCTGGTTAAATAGCGATTGGTGGTGCCAGGATAGCCCATTACCATGGTATAGTCGCCTTCCTTTAGGCCTTTCATGCTCACTGGGAGCGAGTGCTTTGGCGTCAAAGGCACATTGTCGGCGGCATATTCTGCTGGTTTACCATCGGCACCTGTGTAAATGCGGAGCATAGAGAAGTCACCGGTATGGCGCGGCCACATCCAGTTGTCGGTGTCGCCACCAAACTTACCAATGCTGCTCGACGGAGCACCTACCAAACGTACGTCTTTGTAAACAATGTAAACCGACAAAATGTACTGGTTACCATAAAAAATCGGTCGCACATCACCGGTGTAGCCGTCGCCTTCTTTGCCAGCTGCATCCGCAATCTCTTTGGTGATTTTGGCAATGGCACCAGCTTTTTTGCTTTCTTCAACGCCTTCAATGGCTTGCATCACTTTGGCAGTCACATCTTCCATGCGTACCAAAATAGAGGCAGTTAAGCCTGGGTTGGTCAATTCCTCGCTCCTATTCATAGCCCAAAAGCCATTGGTGAGGTAATCTTTGTCGACCGAGCTGTGATTCTGAATCAAATCATAGGCACAGTGGTGGTTGGTCATCAGCAAACCTTCCTTAGAAATGATTTCTGCCGTACAAAAACCGCCACCTAAACGCACAATAGCATCTTTCAAACTGGCTTGGTTGATGTTGTAGATGTCGTCGGCCGAAAGCTTCAAACCAGCATCGGTCATCTTACCGTGAATTTTAGCTACCTGGATGGGCAACCACATGCCTTCGTCGGCCATCACCGAACCAAAGCTCAAGCAAAGGGCGAGTAGGGAGAGTAAAATCTTTTTCATTTGTGTTTTTATTAAGAGGCCTAAAAATAAGACGGATTTGCTTGTCATGTTGCTAAAAAAAGGTAAATAAAGCAACTTCAACTCCTGCTTTATTGAAAATGAAGTTGGTTTTAGGGCTGAGTGGCCATTTACTGGGACCGCGGGCAGGGTGACTCCCCTTTGCTGGCCGCAAAACAAATACAAAAAAAGCCGCAGTCTGTTCAACTGCGGCGCTTCTTCAAATTACGTGTTTTTACAAGTGAATGACCTCACCGTAGGCTGCAGCAGCTGCCTCCATGATGGCTTCGCTCATGGTTGGATGCGGATGCACTGCCTTGATCATTTCGTGGCCAGTGGTTTCGAGCTTGCGCGCTACCACTATTTCAGCGATCATTTCGGTTACGTTGGCGCCAATCATGTGGGCACCAAGGAACTCGCCGTATTTGGCATCAAAAATCACTTTTACGAAGCCGTCTTTGTGACCAGCGGCGCTCGCCTTGCCAGAAGCTGAAAACGGAAACTTGCCGATTTTGAGCTCGTAACCGGCTTCTTTGGCTGCCTTTTCGGTCATGCCCACAGAAGCAATCTCCGGAGAGCAGTAGGTACAACCGGGAATGTTGCCGTAGTCGAGCGGCTCGGGGTGGTGACCAGCAATTTTTTCTACACAAATAATGCCTTCAGCGGAGGCTACGTGGGCTAAGGCTGGGCCTTTAACCACATCGCCAATGGCATAATAACCCGGCATATTGGTCTGGTAAAAATCGTTCACCAAAATTTTGCCTTTATCCGTAGCTATGCCTGTATCTTCCAATCCCAGTTTTTCGATGTTGGCTACCATGCCTGCTGCCGATAATACGATTTCGGCTTCTAGCGTAATTTCGCCGGTTGGGGTTTTTACCTTGATTTTACTGATGGCACCGCTCGTATCTACGCTTTCAACGCTTGAATTGGTATGGATGTCGATGCCAGCCTTTTTATAAATTTTCTCTAAGGCCTTCGATACATCCTCGTCCTCCACCGGCACAATGTTCGGCATAAACTCTACGATGGTTACCTTGGTACCCATGGCGTTGTATACATACGCAAACTCTACGCCAATGGCGCCCGAACCGATGATCAACATGCTCTTTGGCTGCTTCTCAAGACTCATCGCCTTGCGGTATTCGATTACCTTTTGGCCATCAATTTTAACGTTGGGCAGCTCGCGCGCACGACCACCAGTAGCGATGATGATGTGCTGTCCTGTTACTTCCGATACCTTGCCGTCGGCCGCAGTTACCTGCACCTTTTTGCCTGGCATCACCTTACCGCTGCCCATGAGGATGTCGACCTTGTTTTTCTTCATCAAAAAACCAACGCCTTTGCTCATGCCGTCGGCGATACCGCGACTGCGTTTGATGACTGCACCAAAATCGTGCTCCGCACCGCTTACATTGATACCATAATCAGCAGCATGCTTGATATATTCAAAAACTTGTGCGCTCTTCAGCAGGGCTTTGGTTGGAATACAACCCCAGTTTAAACAAATACCGCCCATGGACTCACGTTCCACAACTGCTGTTTTAAGACCGAGTTGCGAGGCACGAATGGCGGCTACATAACCACCAGGACCTCCACCGATCACGATCACATCATAATTCATACGTATAACTATTTAAAACGGCTGCAAGATACGCCATTCGGCTGAAAAACTTAAGCTTTGACCGCTACAATCAAACCGTGTTGTATATTTTTTTGCTGATGCTTTTGAGTTGGCACAAAAATTGACAAATCAGCACCAAACCTCAACGCCATGAAAGCAACTTTACTCGTCCGTATTTTGCTCCTGATACTCATCAGCCTGCAATTAGGAATGCTCCTTAGCGTTAACGCACACGAGCAAAAGCCTCAGATTTCGGCCCCTTTGGCTGAAAAAAGCCGAATTCAGTTTAACATCTTCCCCAATCCAACCCACGGCGATGTGAGCCTGAGTTTTAATTTACAAAAGGCAGGTACCGTTAAAATCACCGTTTTCGACATGATTGGCCGCTCCGTAAGCGAGCAAAAAGAAGACTATTCCGCAGGCAGTCACCGCATCGATTTTAGCTTAAGTGGCCAAAATGCCGGCATCTACTTTGTGCAGGTTGACAGTCCCGACGGCAAAAACTCTAAAAAGCTCATTGTAAAATAACCGGGCAGCCATTAGCTCACCAAAACCGACCGAAAGTCGGTTTTTTTTATTTTATGAGCAGTCCTTTGCGGTGCCACGCTGCCGGATGACGTAAATAAAAAGCATCCAGTGCAGCGGTAATCGTGAGTACTGTTAAAATGCCGAGCAGCGAACCTGCCAGCACATCACCATAAAAATGTTGGGCAATGTGAACCCTGGTATAAGCAATGAGCACTGCCGCCAAAAGCAAAGGCAGGCCCCAGCGTTTCTCCTTTAGCCGGAGTGCAAAAAAACTAAACAAGGCAAAAACCGAGGCAGCGTGCCCCGATGGAAAGCTGTTGTGCGCATGCACCTTTACACCTTCGATGATGCGAATATTTACGCCTTTGGCCTGAAAATAAGCGAAAGGCCGCAACGCATCTTCAAATAACAACAACTTGCCCGTTTGGGTAAGCAACAGCACTGCGCCAAAACAAAGCAGCGCGGTGAGTGCCAAGCGATAATTAAAAAGCAGGAACACTAACAAGAACGCTAAAGCAAATAAGCCATCCCCCAAATGTGTTAGCCAAGGTGCCACGCCATCAGCAATGGGGTGTTGCCAGCGGTTCATTTCCAAAAAAAGTGGCTCTTTGCCTAAAGCCGCTAAAAAAAGCAAGCCCGACATTAAAAAAGCAGCATAAGCCAAATAAAAAGGCCTATTAGCGCTTATTAATTGTAAGAATTGCAGTCGCATGAGAGCAGCAAATTTGTTTTATTTCTTATTCTTCGGTGAAGGTTTAGCTATTTCAGGCACTTGACGCTTGAACTCAAATCCCTTACTGTCTTTGGCTGGTCCCCACATGATCTCATCATCCCATCCCATCCCGCGGTCAGCTCGCATCAGCTTGTCTTCATACACATCTATCAAAGAAACCACATAACGTGCATTCTTTTTGCCATAACCACACTCCTTACCAATGGTAGATCCGGAGTATTTCTTTTCACCCTTTGCACGGAAATAAACCGTGCATTCAAGCAGTCCATTGAGGTCGGTTTCTGGGTCTAATTCATCAAAAGGACGGGTGTTTTTATATTCGCCCTTGAAGCGCGCCATGTCGCTCAAATTATAAATCGTAGCTTCAAATACGCCTGTTTGTCCATCAGTAAAACGATAAATCCGCTGACTTATGGTAAGTTTGTTTTTATCTACAAGCTCCTCATACATCCAAATGGCGTCGGTGTATAAATTTTCCCAGATGCGAACCACATAAGCTTCGGTGTAGGCTACCGAGCTATCGCGGCGGTGCTGCGCACTGTTATCGTATTCGCCTTGATACCAAGCGGTGAGGGTGCGTAAGTCTTTAGAAAATCTCGGTGGTCCTGCCCAAACTGTGGTGGCGGTAAAAACTACAAATAGCACGAGCGCTAGCTTCTTCATTTTGGAGAAATTTTAACGTTAAACGAGTGTACTGTACAAAAAAGTGCACAGTGAATATTTCGAAAAATAGACCTTTTTGATGATATCGCCAAACCTGCGATTTATAAAAAGTGCCTTCCTAGCATCAGGGTGCTATTTAGGACTTAACGCTCTCATTTTCAACATACTAACAGGGTGTGTAAAACATGGGTTATTTTGTGGACAACCGCGGCTGATAGTTTGCAAAATTTGTAGAGTTGCTAGTCACCCCTGACGCCGCTTCGACCACACAGCTGACGATTTGAGTTATTCGTTTGATGCTCAATGATTCAATGTCAATTCGGGGTAACTAGCTACCGGCAGCAGCCTAAAAAAATTAAGATATATAATGAAGACTGAACAACTCCTCCAGGAGAACAAGGACCGCTTTGTCCTTTTTCCGATCAAGCACAACGACATTTGGGACTTTTACAAAAAGGCTGAAGCGAGCTTTTGGACAGCCGAAGAAATTGATTTGTCGGCAGACATCAGTGATTGGGAAAACAAGCTCTCAAATGACGAAAAGCACTTCGTAAAACATGTTTTGGCTTTTTTTGCGGCGAGCGACGGCATTGTAAACGAAAACCTGGCGGTACACTTCCTCAACGAGGTACAATACCCTGAGGCACGTTGTTTTTACGGTTTTCAGATCATGATGGAGAACATCCATTCGGAGACCTATTCGTTACTTATCGATACCTACATCAAAGATCCAGTAGAAAAGGACTTCCTTTTTAATGCCATGGAAAATTTGCCAAGCGTAAGCAAAAAGGCAGAATGGGCATTGCGATGGATCGACAACGGTAATTTCCTCGAGCGCTTGATTGCTTTTGCAGCCATAGAAGGCATTTTCTTCAGCGGTAGCTTCTGCAGCATTTTTTGGTTGAAGAAGCGGGGGTTGATGCCTGGCTTGACCTTCAGCAATGAGTTAATCAGTCGTGATGAAGGCCTCCACCGCGATTTTGCCTGCTTGCTTTACAACAAGTACATCGAGCACAAGCTCGATCCGGAGGTTATTTACAACATCATCAAAGACGCTGTAGAAATCGAAAAGGAGTTTGTAACCGATTCTTTGCCGGTACGTTTGATTGGTATGAACTCAGAATTAATGTGTCAGTACATTGAATATGTAGCTGACCATTTGTTGGGTACGCTCAATTTGAAAAAGATTTACAACGCAACCAATCCTTTCGACTTCATGGAGCTTATTTCGATGGAGGGCAAGACCAATTTCTTCGAAAAGCGGGTGGGCGAGTACAAGAAGGCGGGTGTTGGCGCCAACCGCGACAAGCAAATGTTTAGCACAGACGAAGATTTTTAAGCACCACCACCCTCATCAGTCCGATCACCATAACCGAATCACCATAAAGCACAGCACATGTACGTAATCAAAAGAGACGGCCGCAGAGAGCCGGTAAAATTCGATAAAATCACCTCCCGCATTGAAAAGCTCTGTTATGGCCTCAATGCTGAATATGTACACCCTATTGAAGTAGCTAAAAAAGTAATTAACGGCTTGTATGATGGTGTAACCACCAACAAACTCGATGATTTGGCGGCCGAAACGGCGGCCTCGTTGACGGCGATGCACCCCGATTATGCCATTTTGGCGGCCCGAATTGCTACCTCGAACTTGCACAAAGAAACCAAGAAGCTTTTCAGCGACACCATCCGCGATTTGTACGAGTACATTGACCCGGTAACAGGCCAAAATGCCTCGTTAATTGCTGACGATGTGATGGAGATTGTGCAGAAAAATGCTGAGCAGCTCGATTCGGCCATCATTTACAGCCGGGATTTTGAGTACGACTACTTCGGTTTTAAGACCCTAGAGCGCTCGTATCTCCTAAAAATCAACGGCAAAGTGGTGGAGCGTCCGCAGCACATGATCATGCGTGTATCGGTGGGCATCCACAAAGAAGACATCGCTTCGGCCATCCAAACCTACGAATTAATGAGTGAGCGCTGGTTTACACATGCCACGCCCACCCTCTTCAACGCCGGTACGCCAAAGCCACAGTTGTCGAGCTGCTTTTTGCTCAGCATGCAAGACGACAGCATCGATGGTATCTACAACACCCTCAAGCAAACCGCCAAAATCTCACAAAGTGCAGGCGGCATTGGCTTAAGCATCCACAACGTGCGTGCTACAGGGTCTTATATCAAGGGCACCAATGGTACATCGAATGGCATTGTGCCGATGTTACGCGTGTTTAACGATACGGCCCGTTACGTTGACCAAGGCGGTGGCAAGCGCAAAGGTTCTTTTGCCATCTACCTCGAGCCTTGGCATGCCGATGTATTCGATTTCCTCGATCTCAAGAAAAACCACGGCAAAGAAGAATCCCGCGCACGCGACCTGTTTTACGCAATGTGGATTCCTGATTTGTTCATGAAACGCGTGGAAGCCAACGGCGACTGGAGTTTATTTTGTCCGAACGAAGCCCCCGGTTTATACGAGTGTTGGGGCGACGAGTTCGAGCAATTGTACACCCGCTATGAACAAGAAGACCGCGCTCGCAAAACCATCAAAGCACAAGATTTATGGTTTGCCATTCTCGAGTCGCAGATCGAAACCGGCACGCCTTACATCCTCTACAAAGACGCTGCCAACCGCAAGAGTAACCAGCAAAACCTGGGTACCATCCGCTCAAGCAATCTGTGCACCGAAATCATGGAGTACACCAGCAAAGATGAAGTAGCGGTTTGTAACCTTGCCTCCATCGCTTTGCCACGCTTTGTGAGTGCCGACAAAACTTTCGATCACCAGCGGTTGTACGACATCACTTACATCGTTACCAAAAACCTCAACAAGGTAATCGACATCAATTATTATCCGGTTCCTGAGGCACGCAATTCCAACATGCGTCACCGCCCCATCGGTATTGGTGTGCAAGGTTTGGCTGATGCCTTTATCATGCTGCGCTATGCATTCGATTCAGATGAGGCGCGCCAGTTGAATGCTGAGATATTTGAAACCATCTATTTTGCAGCCATGACGGCTTCGAAAGATTTGGCCATCGAAAACGGCGCTTACGAAAGCTACAAAGGTTCACCGGTATCGAAAGGCATTTTCCAATACGATATGTGGAATGTAACGCCGTCGAGTCGTTGGGACTGGCGCGCTTTGAAAGCCGAAGTAAAGAAGCACGGGGTACGCAACAGTTTATTGCTAGCGCCAATGCCAACTGCCTCTACCAGCCAAATTTTGGGCAACAACGAGTGTTTTGAGCCTTACACCAGCAATATTTATAGTCGCCGGGTACTCAGTGGCGAGTTTGTGGTAGTAAACAAACATTTGCTCCGCGACTTGGTGGAAGCCGGAACATGGAGCATGGAACTCAAGAATAAAATTGTAGCGGCCAATGGCTCGGTACAAGACATCCCTGAGATTCCAGCCGACCTCAAAGAAATCTACAAAACAGCCTGGGAAATCAAACAAAAAACGGTGATTGACATGGCGGCCGACCGCGGTGCTTACATCTGCCAAAGCCAAAGTATGAACATCTTTATGAGCGACGTGAATTTTGCGAAGCTCACCTCGATGCACTTCTACGCTTGGAAAGCCGGCCTCAAAACGGGTATGTATTACCTCCGCACCAAAGCAGCGGTAGGCGCGGTGAAGTTTACGATTGAAAAGCAAGCCGACGTGGCCTTGGAGCCCAAAGTAGCCATGGAAACAAGCGCAGCCACAGAAATCAGCAAAGATGAAGCCCTGTCGCAAATGGCCTGCTCACTCGACAATCCGGATGCTTGCGAAGCCTGCGGAAGCTAAGATTTTTTCCAATAAAGCATGTGTTGAATGCCTCGGTCGCAAGATCGGGGCATTTTTATGCCGCCATGTGAGCGGATTAGAGACTTTATAAAAAGGTCAAAAAAAAGAAAACCCCGAGCTTAAAGCATCGGGGTTTTCTTTTGAGGTCTAACAGCTAGCTCTTAGGGCCTTGCTGCCGTGGACGGTTGTGACCGCCTTGCCCCTTGCCACCGCCTTTTCTGAAAGGACGACGACCGCCACCGCCACCACCGCCGCCTGCGCGGGGGTTGTAGGCTGGAGCGGGACCAAATTTCTCTGGAACAGCTACCCGCGGCACTTCTTTTTCAATGAGCTGTTCTATGGCTGCCAAGCGTCGCTGGTCTTTTTCGTTTACAAAAGTAATGGCCGTTCCCGTGCGCTCAGCGCGGGCCGTGCGACCAATGCGGTGTACGTAATCCTCTGCATCTGGCGGCGCATCGTAATTAATTACCAAGTCGATGCCATCTACGTCGATACCGCGCGAAAGCACGTCGGTACCCACTAAAATGCGCAGCTTACTGGCTTTAAAATCGCGCATAATGTCTTCGCGCTCGGCCTGCTCCAAATCGGAGTGGAAGGCTTTAGCGGGGATATGCATTTTGCGCAGGGTGTGGTTGAGTTCTTTGACTTTGTCTTTCGTTGAGCAAAACACCAAGATGGCCTTGTACTGCTCATCAGCTAAAATCTCTTTTAAAAGCGGCTCCTTCTGCTGGTCGTACACCAAATACACCTGCTGATTAATTTTTTCGGCAGGTTTACTGATCGAAAGGGTAATTTGCTCTGGTTCGTTTAAGATGGTAGAGGCAAGCTGCCGAATTTTGGGTGGCATGGTCGCCGAAAACATCAAAGTTTGACGCTTTTTAGGCAACATTGCCACAATGCGCATGATGTCGTCGAAAAAACCCATGTCGAGCATGCGGTCGGCTTCGTCGAGCACCAGGTGCTGTAGATTATCTAGCTTAAAATTGCCTGAGCTTAAAAACGAAATGAGTCTGCCCGGGGTAGCAATAATAATATCAGCACCCGTGCGGAGGGCCTTCTGCTGCTGTTCCCACAAGGCGCCATCTCCCCCGCCATAAATGGCGATGGAGTTCACCGAGGTATAATAGCTCAATCCTTCCACTTGCTGATCGATTTGCTGGGCCAGTTCCCGCGTTGGGGTAAGGATAAGCGTGTTGAGGTGGCGGTGGTCGGCATTTAAAATGCGGTCGATGATGGGCAACACAAAAGCGGCCGTTTTGCCGGTGCCGGTTTGGGCGCAAGCAATGAGGTCTTTGCCATCTAAAATAACAGGAATGGCCTTTTCTTGAATGGGTGTTGGGTGTTTGAAGCCCATGACGTCAAGCCCGTCGAGCAAATCGTAATCGAGCCCAAGCTCATCAAAAGTAATTCTTACTGGTTCGTCAGCCGCTGGGCTGGAAGGTGTGGGTGTTGTATTCATGCGTAATGTTCGAAAGATACAAAATCTGCTCGAGCTATGCTATTCCTCAGGGGCAGTGGTAGCATCAGTCGCTGCACTCGAATCGCTTTCTGAGGCACTAGATGCCTCGCCAAATACCCGCTTGGTGCCTGCATACATGCTGTAGAGGCACAGGCGACTGTCGATGCGGCCGTTGTACAACGGAATGCGCCGGTCGGGTTTGAGTCCCACCTTGCTCAGCAGCTCTTGGTTGCCGGAAATGATGCCGACTTTCCAGCCCGGCAGTGATTTCTTCATCCATGTGCCAATTTCGGCGTAGGTAATCGACAAGGCCTCTACTTCCCCGAGGCGCTCGCCGTATTCGGGATTGAGCAGTACCCAACCTGTTGTTTCGGGTATGGCCAATTCGCTGTAATCGCCCGAGATGGTCTCCACCATATGTGCCACACCTGCCTTTTCAGCATTTTGAAGCGCAAAACTGAGCATGCGCTTATCGCGGTCGTTGATAACAATCGGGTCCATCTCCACTTCTTGCACCGCATCTTCCAAATCGAGTACAGCCTCGAGGTAGGTGCGTTGTTCGAAGCCTTTGAGGAACATAAATCCGTAACGGCGGCGGTACAAGCCTGGGTAGCGGTTGGTGGCGATGCAAGCCGCCTCAATGGCGAGGGTGCCGGTGCCGCCCATGGGGTTAAGCAAGGGTAAATCGGGCGTCCAGCCGCTGGCCATCACCATGGCGGCTGCCAAAGACTCGAGCAACGGCGCTTTTCCAGGATGGAGTCGGTAGCCGTGCCGAGCAAGGGTTTCGCCAGAGGTATCGGCATATAAAATGGCTTCTTCACCCACCCAGTAGAGGTGGATAACGGCTTTGTTGTGGTCGGGACCAGTATCAGGCCGCTTGCCGTTTTTGGCGCGCATGCGGTCTACAATCGCATCTTTAACCCGCAAATTAAGGAACATGGGATTGTTTACGCTCTCGTGCTTAACGATGGAGGTCACCGAAAAGTAGCAGTCTGCCGGCAACAACTCCTCGAATGGATATTTTACCAAAGCCTCGTAAACATGGTCGGGATGCTCGGCAGGAAAAGTATGTAGTTTGTATAAAATCTGACTGGCGGTACGCAGCTTCATGTTTAAATGCATGGCATCGGTGGCGGTACCTTGCAGGGTAACGAAGCTTTCAGCTACGCGCTCAGGGGTGAAACCAAGGGTTTTGAGCTCTTGCTCTAGGAAAATGCCGAGTCGCTTGTAACAGCTAATGACCAGCTCGGAAGGTTGTTCGAAAATTGACACGGCTGCAAAGTTACGTCAATTTGGCCAATTAACGCTTGATTTTGGCTTTGTTTCAGTGCCTGAGGAGTTTACCGTTGGGCGTACGGGCAAATTGTGGCTCAAAACGCAGACCGCGAATCATTTCGTGGGCAGGCAAATGCTCCTGCAACAACACTTGCCAGTGCGCTAAGGAAGCAGTTTCAGAGGTTTCAGCGCCTTCTAGCACCATTACGGGCACAGCGCCAAATTGTGGATGGCTTTGTTGGGAGATGTAAAAGGCTTGGTGCCGCAAGGGTGCGAGTGCAGGCAACCGGACTGCCAATTGCAACAATTTAGCTTCTAATTGCTCGGGATGGATTTTGTGGCCGCCGCTGTTGATCATGTGGTCGGCACGACCTAACCATCGGAAACTGCCGTTTAGCTCAAGTGCAATCACATCCTGACTTTGCAACCAGCGGTATTGGGTGGCGGCACCCCAAGCTCGCAAACAGCCAGACGCATCGCTTTCTACTAATGTGCCTGGCAAAGGCATATACGCCGCTTCAAAAACGGGATGAAGCTGGCGCAAGGCTAAGTGACTCACGGTTTCGGTCATGCCAAAGCCCTGCCAAAGCTGCTGCACACCAAGTTGGGGTAAGAGAGCCATCAAGTCTGGATTTAAATCACTACCGCCGAGCAATAAAGTACCCAATGCTTCGGTGTTGGCGTTTGCTTGTAGCATGGCAAAAAGCTGGGCGGGCACCAAAGGCGTAAAGTTAAAGTGCTGCTCAGGAAACAGCAGGTCGGGCCGCTGCGTGGGCGCAGCCGTGTACAAATTTAAACCGCTCACCAATGCACGTACCACCATCATTTTCCCGGCAATAAAATCGGCACTTAAGCACAGTAAAGCCTTTTCGCCGGCTGAAAAGCCAAAATGTAAGGCAGTGAGCTGGGCACTGGCAATCATTTGGTCGCGGCTGAGTTTAATGGCTTTAGGCCGACCAGTAGAGCCAGAGGTATGCGCCACAATGGGGTCAGCGGTACCGAACCAGGCTTGCAAAAAGGACTGCACAGGTGTTGGAACGCCCAATTGTTGCAGGTCGGCGGTAGATTGGTTTGATGCCAATGCCTTGGCATCAAACCAATAACCATGTAGCCAAATGCCTTTTACAGTGCTGGGCATCATTCGAACAATTTGCTTACGTCCATCTTCAAAAAATCTTGCCAGCGCAAGCCACCATCGCCTACCAAAAGCTGGCGGTGCGGCTTGAACTGCTTTGCAAACAATTCCATGCCCTTTTGGTTGCGATCGGCAGTCGATTTTACCTCGATACTCACGAGTTTTTGTCCTTTTTCGATCACAAAATCCACTTCCGCCTGTCCATCCCGCCAATAATATACCTGATAATTGTGCAGGAAAGATTGGTTGAGCAGGTAGGCGCCCACGGCCGACTCCACCCAGCGGCCCCAAAGCGCAGGCTGCTTGCGGGTGTCGCGGAAGTACCCACCGAAGAGGGCGCTGTGCAAAGCGGTATTGTGCGCCCGGATCACTTCCCACTGGCTTTTGAGCCAATTGGCATCGGAGGCGGCTTCGCCGTCGGCTGCTGCAAAATGTGTTGGACCTTCCCATTGCGCTAAAATTTGACGAATGGTGGTGGTTTTGCCGACTTGGCGCGGACCAAAAATCACTTGAATGAACTTTCGAGGAAGGCTCAAACACGTGCTAAGCAGCTCGAAATGTGGCCGTTTAATCATAATTTCAAATTTACTCAATGCCATAAGTATTTTTACTCATTCAACTGAGTAATCTTTACTCAATACATTGAGTAAAGATTTAATTTGTTGATAAAGAATTACTTAAGTTGAATATAAGCTATAAATTATCTTGTAAGTCAACTAAATCCCAAGGATGTTTAGCCGGTAGATACTGTAAAGCGCCCGCTTCGATGTAGAGCGGAGATGCGAAATTGTTAGTGTACAGCGCTCCGGTACCCAAACCCTGCGGCAGCTCGTTGTGGAGCGTGGCGGTCCACTGCGCAATGGCATTCAAACCAATATTCGATTCAAGTGCAGAAGTCACCCACCAGCGGATGCCTCGCGCTTCTGCGGCTGCTATCCATTGCTCAGCTGCCTCGAAGCCACCCAGCAAAGTAGGCTTGAGGATGATGTAGGGTGGTTTGATTTGATTCAACACTTCTTCTATTTCTTCGAGACTGGTATTGCCAATGAGTTCTTCGTCGAGGGCAATAGGTAAAGGACTCTCTGCGCAAAGCTGGGCCATGAGGGCAGATTGTCCTGCCTTAATCGGTTGTTCAATGCTGTGCAGTTCAAAAGCTGCCAATTGTTGAAGCTTCCAAAGGGCATCATTTGGAGCAAAGGCGCCGTTGGCATCCACACGCAACTCTAAATCTTGCGCGCTAAACTCGCTTCTTAAGGCCTTTAAGATGGCCAATTCGGCTTCAAAATCTATCGCCCCCACTTTGAGCTTGAGGCAGCGAAAGCCTTGGGCTAGTTTCTGGGTGATTTGTTCTTTCATAAAACCGGCCGACCCCATCCAAATGAGTCCGTTAATGGCCTGAGGCGCGCCTTTCAAAGTAAAATCGCTTTCAAAAAGAAGTCTTTTGCCCCCCTGCACATAATCGCGCAAGGCCATTTCAAAGCCAAAGCGCATGGCCGGGTAAAAAAGCAGCGATTCATCAAAAGTAGCCCACTCAGCCTGGTTAAATTGCTCACAAAGTCGTTGCAAACGGGTGCCAAAATCAGGTCGGTCGTCGAAACTCAAGCCAGCTAAAGGACCACATTCACCGAGTCCTTGCATGCCATTTTCATCTTCCAAAACCAACATCCAGCTGATTTTGCTATGGAGCACGCCGCGCGAAGTACCCGCAGGCTGTTTAAAATCGAGGCGGTAGGGAAAACAGCGCGCGCTGAGTTTTTCTGGGATAAGCATCAGGCCATGGCATTTACAACTAGCAACAAAAGGGCAAAAAGCAGGGTATTGATGGCAGTGCGTTTTAAAAAGGGATCGTAATCGGTCGCCACCTTCACTTTTCTGATTTTATAAAGATTGAGGAGGAGCCAGCTGCCGGCCACCACCCAGCCGAGGTGCAGTTGCAGCGACTGCCCGCGGGCATAGTACAGCAAAGCCAACAAAGCCGTAAGCACCAATAAAGTATGGTAGCGTACTGCTGCTTGGGCACCAAAGCGAACAGGAATGGTGCGCTTGCCTGCACGGGCGTCGCTTTCGCGGTCGCGCATGTTATTGAGATTGAGTACCGCCACTGATAAAAGCCCCATGCCCAAGGCCGGCAACAGCAAATCAGCCTGCAAACGCTGGGCGTGCAGGTAGTAGGTACCCAAAACCGCTATCAAACCAAAAAACAGCAGCACAGAAACATCACCGAGACCTGCATAACCATACGGATTGCGGCCGGCAGTGTACTTTACCGCTGCTGCAATGGCGGCCAAGCCAAGCAAAAAAAGTGCTAAAAAAGGCAGTGTAAAGCCACCGAAAGCGACCCACAGCAGCGCCACACCTGCTGCCAGGGCAAACAGCGCAAATACCCACATGGCTTTTTTCATGGCTGCTGGAGCAATGGTACCGGAGGCTACCATGCGATCTGGACCAACCCTACCCGCCAAATCTGCGCCATTTTCAAAATCGCCAAAATCGTTAGCTAAATTACTCAAAATCTGTAAAAAGACAGCTGCGAGCACGGCAAGCACGCTCACTGGCCAGCTGTGTGCGCCATGCAAGGCCGCCAAACCGCAACCAAGCAGTATCGAAGCCGTGGCCAAAGGCAAGGTGCGCAAGCGGAAGGCAATGAGCCAAGGTTTTATTTTCATGATAAAAAGCTGCGGCGAATTTCGCTAAAAAGTGGGTAAAAGAGGCTATTTGCTTTAAATCTAGAAGCAATCACATATTTGATGCCTTATAATCTAGGTTTTGAACATCTGGATAAGTACTTATATTTGAAGAAAAAAAAGAAATGACTAAAATCTCTTCTTTCCTCCTGCTCACCATCCTTGCTTTGAGCACACCGAGTTGGGCACAAAAAGCCCCTTCCAAGCTTAAAGGAAGGGCCTCTACGGAGCAAATCAGTCAGTTTTATTACACCTTTACCCAGTTAACAGCTAGCTATGCACCATTGGTCAATCCCATTTCTTTAACGGGTGGTGTAACTTGGGATGATCCTTCCTTGCCGATTACAACTACTTTTCCCGTTGTGATCAATGGCGTTACCTTAGATATTGTCGGCGTTGAAGGCTTAGGGGCTACGATTATTGGCGGGGCTCTTTCAAATCCAAATACAATCTACTTGGCCGCTCCGTTTGAAGCAGATGTTATTGACCGTGGATACGATAGCTCCATCAGCCTTTCGCCTATCAGTTATAAAATAGAAGGCCCCACTGGCAGTAGGATTTTGAAAATCGAATGGAAAGAGGTGGGCTCTTATGGGGAATACGATTTAACCGGGGGCATACTAACGAATTACATGAGCTTTCAGGCTTGGATTTATGAAGGCACCAATGTGATTGAATACCGTTATGGCGCAAATACCATCACCAATAGCCCCTTGTTTTACGACGGAGAAACTGGGCCGTACATCGGCTTCGCAACAGAAACAGGAGCTAACCTTACATCAAACTTGCTAAGTGGTCCTGTTGCCAGCCCTACACTTGTGCTTACCGAACAGGCTGTGATAGGCACCCCTGCCAATGGCACCGTGTACCGCTTTACGCCTGTTGGAGGCACTGGTAGTTCGGTGGCAGAGCAGCACTTACGTCAAACCCTCACCGTTTTTCCTAACCCAGCCTCGGATATCCTGCAATTGCAATTGAAAAACCAGGTAGCCGAAGCCCAGGTTCGGCTGTACGACCTCAGCGGTCGCGAAGTAAAACGCGTTCAGCTTACTGAAATGCAAACCACACTCGACATCAGCGATTTGGCGGCCGGTATGTACAACCTGCGCATGGAAGGCGTAGCGGGCAGCTTGAAAGTCATCAAAAAATAAAATAAAATCCGCTTCACAAACAGCCATCCTCTGGGTGGCTGTTTGTATTTTAGTCCTACCCATGGCTGATTTTGTTTTAAAAGATGCTTTCGCCCCTGCTTTCGTTGCCAAAGTAGCGCAGGCTTGCAAAAGGCTGCAAATAAGTTTTGACGAGCGTGCTTTTTTAGAAGCAGCTTTGCCTGAAAACTGGACTGAGTTCTCCCTCAAAGCGCGCATGCGGCATTTAAGTCTGCAGCTAGGCAGGCATCTGCAAGGCGATTATCCCGAGCAATTACAAGTGATTGTGGCGCTGGCACCCCAGTTCAACAGTCTGGCCGGCATGCTTTTCCCCGATTTTGTAGAAGTGCACGGTCAAGCCGACCCCGACCTTTCCATTCCCGCCCTCGCCCAGCTCACCCAGCATTTTAGCTCCGAATTTGCCGTGCGGCCCTTTTTGCAGCAGCACCCGGAGCGCATGTTGCAGCAGCATTTGGCTTGGGCAGAACATCCGAATGAACATGTACGGCGACTGGCCAGCGAAGGCATACGGCCGCGACTGCCTTGGGGGCAAGATGTGGCCTGGGTCAAAAAAGATCCCGCCAAAGTGCTGCCGATCTTAGAAAAACTCCGCAATGATCCCTCCGAATATGTGCGGCGCTCGGTGGCCAATAACCTCAACGACATCAGTAAATCGCATCCCGAGCTTGTGCTGGAACTCGCCCTACGCTGGGTGGGCCATGCTGCCACCACCGATGCCCTGCTCAAACATGCCTTGCGCGGTTTACTTAAAAAGGGCCATCCCCAAGCCTTGCAGCTTTTTGGTTTTGCGGGAGACCTGGCTTTTGAGCTTTCAACTGTGTTAATCAGTCCTAAGAACTTAGCCATCGGACAAAAAATCAGCTTTGCCTTTGAGCTGCAACACCTCGGTCTACACCCCGCCAAATACCGCCTTGAATACCTGCTGCACTACGTAAAAATGAATGGCAGTCTGAGTCCTAAAGTCTTTCAAATTGCCGAAAAAACGCTACTGCCTGGCGAAAAATGGCTACTCCAACGGCAGCACAGCTTCGAAGAGCGTACCACCCGCAAGCACCAGCCGGGCCTGCATCAGTGGCAATTGCAGGTAAACGGACAGCTGCAGGGACTGCATCCCATTACCCTGTTAGCCAAATAACCCCATCCTCAGCTTTCTTTAGAAGCACCACCTCTTTTCTCCCGATTTATTCGGATTTTTGCGCCATGAATATTTTATCGGTAGAAAAGCTGGCCAAGAGTTTTGGCGACAGGTTTTTATTCAAAGACCTTTCTTTCGGCTTAAACCAAGGACAAAAAGTGGCGCTTGTAGGCTTAAACGGCACTGGCAAAAGCACCCTGATGCGCATCATTGCAGGCAAAGAAACCGCAGACAGTGGCAATTTCAGCATCCGCAGCGATGTGCGCACAGCCTACCTCGAGCAAGAGCCGCTGATGGGCGAAACCGCCAGCGTAAACGACACCATTTTTGCCAGCGAACATGCCGATGTGCAGCTGCTACGCCGCTATTACCAGCTCATTAGCAAAGACGACCTTACCGAAACTGAGCAAGAAAGCATGCACGAACTCATCATGGAGATTGATGGAAGGCAGCTTTGGGACTATGAGCAGCAGGTAAAACAAATATTGAGCGAGCTTGGCATCACCCAGTTCGATCAGCCGGTGCACAAGCTTTCGGGCGGACAGCGCAAGCGGGTGGCCATTGCCCAGGCTTTGGTGAGCAAACCTGAGTTAATACTTATGGACGAGCCCACCAACCACCTCGACCTCGAGCTCATTGAGTGGCTGGAGCATTACCTCAGCACCCAGCGGATTACCGTTTTAATGATTACCCACGACCGCTACTTCTTAGAGAGCGTTTGTAATGAAATATTTGAGCTCAACCGCGGCAAAATGTACCGCCATGCCGGCAGCTATGCTGATTTTGTAGAGAACAAAACCATTCGCGAAGAGATTGCAGCCGTGGATGCCGACAAAGCGCGTAACCTCATGCGCAAAGAATTAGAGTGGATGCGGCGCCAACCCAAGGCCCGTGGCACCAAGTCGAAAGCCCGGGTGGAGAACTTTTACAAATTAGAAGAAAAAGCCAAAGGTCCTTCGGTGCAAGGCCAAATAGAACTCGATGTGGCTGGTAAACGCCTCGGCGGCAAAGTACTCGAGCTGTCGTACCTCCAGAAAAAATTCGGAGAGCACACCATCCTTGACGATTTCAGCTACATATTTACCCGCACCGACCGCATTGGCGTAGTGGGCAAAAATGGTGTTGGTAAAAGCACCTTCCTCAACTTAATTGCGGGACTGCAGCGGCCCGACGGGGGTAAGATTGACAAAGGCGACAATACCACCATTGGCTACTACACCCAGCAGGAACTGCAGTTTGTGCCTGGTCAAACCGTTATCGACTTGGTAAAAGCCCGTGCCGAGATCATCAAGCTATCGGATGGCCGGGAGCTCAGCGCCTCCAATTTCCTAAACCGCTTTTTGTTTCCGCCCAAGCAGCAGCACGACCTGGTGAGCAAGCTCAGCGGTGGCGAAAAGCGCCGTTTGCAGCTCCTATTGGTGCTGATGCAGGGCCCCAACTTCCTCATCCTCGACGAGCCCACCAACGACCTCGACCTGGAAACCTTGAATGTAATTGAAGAGTTTTTGGATGAATTTCAAGGTTGTTTAGTATTGGTGTCGCACGACCGTTATTTCATGGACCGCCTTGTTGACCACCTTTTTGTGTTTGAGGGAGAAGGTCAAATCCGTGACTTCCCTGGTAATTATACCGATTACCGCGAATCGCTGAAACTCGCTAAGAGTGTGCAAAAGCAAGCTGCAGCAGAGCAATCTGCCGTTGAGCCGGTTGTAAAGGTCAAAGTTGCGGCACCCGTTGCTCCTAAAGTAGAGGCCGCCGCCAAACGCAAGCCTTCCTTCCAAGAAAAAAAGGAGTTTGAACAGCTCGAACTGCGCATTGCCGAATTACACCAAAAAATAGAGGCGCTCGAAAAACAACTCAGTGCCGGTGAAGGCAATGCCGAAGATTATGCGCGCTGGGGCCGCGAGCTCACCAACAGCCGGGAGCAACTCGATGCAGCCGAACTACGCTGGTTAGATTTGTCTGAATTGATGTAATTAACGGTGCACGGTGCGGTTGAGTCGACTCACGTCAAAACCCAAATCGGTAGCCTTTAGCACCAATGCGTTGAATTGCTCTGGTGCCATCTGCTGCTCGCGGCATAAAATCCAGAGGTATTCGCGGCTGGGGGTGCCTACCAAGGCATACTGGTAATCGATGGTATCGAGCGCCAAAATGTGGTAAGGCGCGCTAAAGAGCTTAAAAAACTTCACTCGGAGCTTGCTGGTGCTGCCCTCCGACTCAGGGTAGGCCTTGCCTGTAATGTCTTTCACCTTGCCATTGGTGCTGTCGATACAGTGGTTATATACCTCTATTTCACCCTCCTTTAACGTGTATTGCGCGTAAGTGTTGGTACAATTTTTCTGTGGGCGCAGCGGAAAAGAAGCAATTTCGTACCAGCGACCTTGATAGCGCTCCAAATCCACAAAATCTACTACCGGCAGGGGCGGATGGCTACTACAACCTTGTATTAAGGAAAACAAAATACCTAAAACGATGATTTGCTGCTGCTTCATAAAAAAAGACACCCATTTGAGGCACCTTACAAAGCTAGTCAATAAAGTAGGCATGCCGTTAGTTTTCAGAAAAAACTGAGGTCTAGCACCTTAACTACATAATTTTTAGCAGGTGCAACATCAGATTTACTGATTTTTTGCTATCATTGGAGTTACAATTCAACCAAGTTCGAAGATGAAATTAGTTTTTACCATCTTTATTAGCGCAGTACTGTTGGCTTTCGGGCAAGCAGCTCATGCCCACAATGAAGCCGCCGAAATTCGTTATGTGCAGCAGTACCAGGCCTATGACGCCCCTTGGCAGCAGGAGCTGAAAGTGCTGACCCATTGGCAGCAATTTAGTCAACGGCACCCCTCTTGGCATGTGATTTTTAACGAGGGCAACAGCAAGCCCCACCGTGCCTATGGCAATGCAATCGCCGTTGGTGGTGCAGATGTGATGGCCCGCACTTGGCAGTTTATGGCCCAACATTTAGAAGGATTTAACATTCCTGCTGGTGATCTCGAGCTCGTAAACACCCACAGTTCTGCGAAATACGATTTTGTAAATTTCAGGCAGCTGTACCAGGGACTCGAAATTATTAACAGCCGACTGACGCTTAAATTCACCAAAAATGGCGAAGTAATTTTGTTTGGATTAGATGTTTTTAACGACATCAACCTCAGCACAATCCCTGCCATCGGCGAGCAGCAAGCCATTTTACTTGCGCAAGCAGGCTTACACAACGTTACTGGCAGCAGCGCAACGCCACAACTCAAAGTACTGGCCATTCCCGGCAACCGCACCTACAACTTCAAACTAGTACGTGAAATTTTTATTGATGGCGTAGACCACGAAAACGTGCCTGAGCGCTGGGAGGTTTTGGTAGATGCGCAAACAGGCGAACTGCTCTCGCGTCGCAATTTGGTGGTAAACATCAGTGCTCCAGAAAGTCAAACCACCAACACTAACGGACCAGAAGCCAATGGCAACCTCACCCTCAAAGGCACTATTTTTCCGGTGCATCCATTTCTGCCGAATGCGTTGGTAAATCTCCCGCACTTGCAGTTTAGCGTCAATGGAACGACTTATTTCACCGATGCAAACGGCATTTATGATTTGGGCATCAACAATTTGCCCCAAACCGGCACCTTTCCTTTGCAAGGCCGCTGGTCGCGCGTGGTGCATGGCAATTCAGGCATGACCACCCCCTCATTTACACTTTTGGTTGATTCATTGCGCGACAGTATCCACTATGATGGACGCGGCACTACGCCAGCCATCAACAGCATTCGGCACCTCAGCGCCTATTACCATACTTCCTTGGTGCACGATTATATGAAATCGGTAATGCCCAACTTCACCGCGCTTGACATACCGCTCACAACCCGCGTAGACCGTACTGATGGTACCTGTAATGCCTTTTTCAATGGCAACTCCATCAACTTTTATACCACCGCTGGAGGTTGCAATGCACTATCCATGGTGGCCGACGTGGTGTATCACGAATATGGGCATGCCATCACCAATTATTTTTACAGCTCTTTAGGACAAAACTTCCAAAACGGGGGGATGGGCGAAGGTTACAGTGACATTTTTGCCATTACCCTTAACAACGACCCTGTACTAGGCATTGGTTTTAGCGCCACCAATCCGAATACATCCATCCGTCGCTACGACATCAACCCTAAAATTTTCCCACAAAATTTAGTAGGACAAGTGCATGCTGATGGCGAGATCATTTGTGGTGCTTGGTATCGCACTGCTCAAAACATTGGCAACGAAGATACCATGATGGCCATATTAGGTGAATCCATGTATGGTTTAGCCAACGCGCCTAATGGTCAAGAAGGCTCATTATACACGGATATTTTAATTGATGCCATCCAGGCCGACGACAACGACAACAACTTAAGCAACGGCACCCCGCATTTTAGCCAAATTGTAAATGCCTTTGCCTTTCACGGAATCAGCTTGCTTTCGAATGTCAATTTCACTTTCACACCGGTAGCCGATGCCAATCAAAACCAACCCATCAACATAGCTACCAATATCGTAGTAGCTCCGCCTTTTGATGTTTTTGTGAGTGGTGCTAAAGTAATTTACAGACTCAACAATGCCCCAATGGCCAGCAGCGATACCATCCTGCTCACCGCCGCAGGTGGTAATAATTACACTGGCAGCATTCCTGCGCAGCCGCGAGGCACTGTGATCCGGTATTTTGCAGCAGTAACAGACCATGGTGGTAATTTGGGCGCTACCCAACCTGCCTATGCGACTGACGCTGCTAGTTCTAATTTACACTTCAACATACTTGTTGGTTTCTCAGAATACCAGAGCAATACTTTTGAAGTTGCTGCCGATGATAATTTATTTACGGTAGGCTGGGGTGCAGACAATGCCACCAGTGGCATTTGGGAATTTGGGGTTTCCATTCCGTCTTATGCCCAAAACGGCATTCCTGCCAGCATTGTACAACCCGGCACCAATGCCACGCCTGGAGGAACACGTGCTGCCTTCACCCAAAACGCCAGCTCGCCAAACGATCCCATAGGTACTGCTGATGTAGATGGCGGGCGCACCACCCTATTCACTCCCGTTTACGACATGAGCATGTACGTTGACCCTGTAATCAGCTACAGCCGTTGGTTCACCAATGAAATGGGTTCCAATCCCAGCACCAAAAATTTTGATGTGTTTATGACCAACAACGGTGGTGCCACTTGGCTTTTGGTTGAACGCACACGCCGAAGTGATCGTAGCTGGCGCAGAAATGTGGTACGTGTTGCCGACCTCATGCCACCCACTTCAACGGTACAACTGCGTTTTGTAGCACAAGACCCAAATCCTGGCGCTATCGTAGAAGCCGCCATCGACGACATCCGCATTTTCGACTTGGTACCTGCCACGAATACTGCCGCTGTTGCTAATCAGCTTACGCTTTTGGCTTATCCAAATCCAGCCTCACGCGATTTGAACCTGCGATTTGAGCTCGAAAGCAGCGATGGCGTGCAGATTAGTCTGAGAAACACCCTCGGTCAAATCGTTTACCAAAAAACCGAAAAGCTCGATGCTGGCCTGCAGCAGCTACAACTACCCGTAGCCGATTTAGCACGTGGCATGTATATTTTAGAAGTTCGCGGCACACAACAAACCGCTTACGAAAACGTGATCTTAAAATAAAATCAACCATGTTGGGCGTTAAAGCGCTTGCCTAAGGAAAAAAAGCCTGTGGCAAGCGCTTTTGCTTTTAACTTTGCAAGCTGAACACCCTATTTATATGAAAATATCCTACAATTGGCTGCTTACCTACCTCGAAAAGCCAGTAGCTCTTGATACGCTCAGTGCTGGTCTCACCGAAATTGGCCTAGAAGTAGATGGTATAGAAAAAATCGGTCACGACGAGCAGGCTTTAGCCGGACTTGTTGTAGGGGAAGTGCTCAGTTGCGAGCAGCACCCAAATGCTGATAAACTCAAGTGCACTGTGGTAACTACCGACGGCGCCAACCGCCTGCCGATTGTTTGCGGTGCGCCTAATGTGGCGGCTGGACAAAAAGTAGTGGTGGCCATGGTTGGCTGTACCCTCCAGCCTTTGGGCGGTGAAAGTTTCACCATCAAAAAAGCAAAAATCCGTGGCGAAGTAAGTGAAGGCATGCTCTGCGCCGAAGATGAAATCGGCATTGGCGAAAGTCACGATGGCATCATTGTGCTCCCCGCCGAAACCCTTGTAGGCACAGCGGTGGCTGCCATTTTTGGGGGCGAGCAAGACTATCAAATCGAAATCGGCCTTACTCCCAACCGCACCGATGCCATATCGCATTACGGTGTAGCCCGCGACATTGCTGCTTACCTGCGCATTGGCCGCAAGTTCCCGAAGCTCACCGAGCCTACTGCGGCAGTACAAACCCAAGAAGTACGCATCCAAGTCGATAACCCTGCAGCTTGCAGTCGCCTTGCCGGTATCTGCATCAGCGGTGTAAAGCTGGCACCTTCGCCCGAGTGGCTGCAGCAGCGGTTGCAAAGCATTGGCAGCAAGCCCATCAACAATGTAGTGGATATTACCAATTTTGTAATGTTTGAGCTAGGACAGCCACTACATGCTTACGATTTGCGCAAAATCAAAGGCAATACCATCATCGTTCGCAGTGCTGAGGCGAATGAAAAAATTACTTTGCTCGACAAAAAAGCTTACCAGCTTAGTCCCGCCAATCTCCTCATTTGCAATGCCGAAGAAGCCATGGGCGTAGCGGGTGTGATGGGCGGCTTAAACGACTCCATTGCCCCCGACACCACTGATATTTTTATCGAAAGTGCACATTTCGACGCAGCCGTCATACGGAAATCAGCGCGTTTACTGGGCATCAAAAGCGACGCCAGCTACCGTTTCGAGCGCGGCACCGATCCTGAAATGGTACTTCCTGCCTTGCAGCGCGCAGTAAATCTCATTTTAGAGCTGGCTGGAGGACAAGTAAGTAGCGCGCTCGTGGATGTGGCCAGCACCGTAGCTGTGCCCAAGCGCCTGCACCTGCTTTACAGCAATTTTGACCGCATAATAGGCAAAAAAATCAAGCGAGCAGAAATCCGTGACATCTTGAACCGGCTCGATTTCAACATCGAATATGACTATTCTGAAGGCCTACAGGTGGTGGCTCCCAATTACCGCGTAGATGTAACCCGAGAAATCGACGTCATCGAAGAAGTATTGCGCATTCACGGTCTCAACAACATTCCACTTGGCGCCGCTGTCCATTACGAGGTAGGTTACCCAAAGCGTGGCGACAAAAACGATTGGCAGCAAACCATCAGCACCCAATTGGTAGGCAGCGGCTTCTCCGAAACCATGAGTTTATCGTTCATCAGCAACGAAGAGCTGGCGCTTATTCCTGGTTTTGAAGGAAAAGAGATTCGCGTGCTCAATCCTGTTAACGAACAAGTGCCGGTTTTGCGACCAAGTTTGCTCTTCAGCGGCTTACAAAATATTGCGCACAACATCAACCGCCGGCAACTCGACCTTCAATTTTTTGAATTCGGGAAGATTTACTTCAAGCACCAAAAAAGCCGTAAAGAACAAGACCAGCTAGGGCTTTTTATTACTGGTAACCAGCAAGCAGAAAGTTGGTATGGTAAGGCTACCAAGGCTGATTTGTCCCAGTTGCATGCCCATGTGCGCAATTTACTGCGCCGCATCGGTTGTTTCGACGCCATGGAAGTAGGTGAAGGCACCCATCCTTGTTTAATCAAGCAGCTCCAATACAATTTCGCAGGTAAGCCGGTGGTATATTTAGGCCAAGTAACCCCTGGAATCTGCAAGCACTACGACATCAAGCAGGAAGTGTGGTTTGCCACCATCGACTGGCAGCAGCTTTTGCAGGCCCGTGCCACCAAAATACGTTTCCAGGAGCTCCCGAAGTACCCATCGATGCGCCGCGACCTCGCTTTGGTGATTACGACCGACCTCAAATACCAAGCTTTAGAACAAGCGGCGCGCAACACTGCTGGCAAATTACTCAAGGAGGTAAACCTCTTCGACGTGTACGAAGGCGATAAGCTTGGTGCTGGCAAGCGTTCATACGCCATGAGTTTTGTTTTTAACGCGGAAGAAAAGACACTCACCGACCAAGAAGTAGACGCCGTGATGCAGAAATTAATCATTAACTTTGAAAAATCTTTAGGTGCCATTGTGCGTCAATAATCAGGGATGGAAAAAACGATTGTTCAACAACTAAACGCCATTAAACAGAAGCTGGAGCGCTTTTCTCGCAAAATGCAACAGTTATCTGGCGAAAATCAGCAGTTGAAAGACCGTTTGGCCATGGCTCAGCAGCAAAAAGCTGAGCTACAGCAGCAGCTCGAAGTATTGGAATCACAGAAAAAAATCCTGAAAATTGCTAAAGGACTCGAACACGACCCCAAGGCAAAGCAGGAGGCAAAGCTAAAGGTGAATGAGTTCATTAAAGAAATCGATAAGTGTATTGCTCTGTTGCAAGACTAAGTAAAAGCAGGAAATCGGTTGAGAACCATGGAAAATAAGCATCTTAATATCAAGATAGGCGACAGAGAATACCCGGTGGTAGTACCGGCATCCGACGAACCACGGGTTCGGGAGGCCGAGCAATTGATTAATTCGAAGCTCAAGGAGTTCAAAGCCTTGTACCCAGGAGCCGATAAAACCGATCATGCAACTATGACTGCCTTTTTTCTAGCCAACGCATTATTGTCTGTTGATACCAGCACCGAAAGCAACCAGCTCGAAGTGCGGGCAGCCATCCAAGAGCTCAACGAGCTGCTGGATACCATCAGCGTATAACCATGTTCACAACCATTCTGCCTCACGATAGCTGCGACCGGGCCTAAAAACAACCCGTAATGCTAACAACAATCATCATAGGCGCTGTGGCGCTTTTAGGTGGCGTAGGTTTAGGGAGAGTGCTCCTGATGCCTACCGTCAACAAACAAAAAGAAGAGGCCGAAAAAGAAGCTGGCCGCATCCTCAAAGAAGCTGAATTGCGAGCCGAAGGCATCCGCAAAGAAAAAGAACTCCAAGCCAAAGAGCGGTTTTTGCAACTGCGTGGTCAGCACGACGACGAGACCAACAGGCGTAACCAGGGTGTTATCCAAAAGGAAAATGCTTTGAAGCAAAAAGAGCAGAGTTTGAACCAAAAAATCGAACAAACTGCTCGCAAAGAAGCAGAGCTAGATTCGAGCAAAGAGAACCTCACGCGTCAGCTTGAAATATTAGAGCAGCGCAAAGAAGAGATGGCGAAGGCGCACCAAAGCACCGTAAAAGCGCTCGAAAAAATCGCCAACCTCACTGCCGACGAAGCCAAGCAGCAGCTCATTGAGCAGCTCAAGGGCGAGGCGAAGAGTCAGGCCATGGCCCAAATCAAAGAAATTGTAGACGAAGCCAAAATGCAGGCCAACAAAGAGGCCAAAAAGGTGGTCATTGAAAGCATTCAGCGTACGGCAACCGAGCACGCCATTGAAAATGCCATTTCCGTGTTTCCTATCAAAAACGACGATGTGAAAGGCCAGATCATTGGTCGCGAAGGCCGAAACATACGTGCCTTTGAAGCGGCTACTGGCGTAGAACTCATTGTAGATGACACACCTGAAGCCATCATCCTGTCGTGCTTTGACCCGTTGCGCCGTGAAATTGCCCGCGTGGCCTTGCACCGCTTGGTAACCGATGGTCGTATTCACCCCGCTCGTATTGAAGAAGTGGTGGCCAAGACCAAAAAGCAAATCGAAGAAGAAATTGTAGAAATTGGTGAGCGTACCTGTATCGATTTGGGCATTCATGGTTTGCACCCCGAGCTCGTTCGTTTAGTGGGTAAGATGCGCTACCGCTCTTCTTACGGTCAAAACCTGCTCCAACACAGCCGTGAAGTAGCCAATCTTTGTGCTACCATGGCGGCTGAGCTCGGACTAAATGCCAAGCTTGCGAAACGTGCTGGCTTGCTCCACGACATAGGCAAGGTGCCAGATGACAATCCGGAAATTCCACATGCCATTCTAGGTATGCAAATCGCCGAGCGCTGCAAAGAACATCCGATTATATGCAATGCGATTGGTGCTCACCACGATGAAATTGAGATGACCGACCCTATTTCGGCCATCGTTCAGGCTTGTGACGCCGTATCAGGTGCCCGTCCAGGTGCCCGCCGAGAAGTAATCGAGGGCTACATCAAGCGCTTAAAGGACCTCGAAAACCTTGCTGTATCGTACCAAGGCGTAGAAAAAGCCTTTGCCATTCAGGCAGGCCGTGAACTCCGCGTGATTGTAGAATCAGAAAAAATCACAGACGATGCTGCCGAGCTCATGTCGGTTGATATTTCGCAGCGCATCCAAAATGAGATGCAATATCCGGGTCAAATCAAAGTAACAGTGATCCGAGAGAAGCGCGCTATCGCTTACGCCAAATAAACGAACCGATGCCTTCCGTAACAGAGGGCATCGGTCTTTTAATGCATGCACGTACTCATTCATTGTAAACAACACCCGCATACCCACGCTTAAATACGGGCGTACAGAACGCGAAATTTGGCACCAAGGCGCAGCATTGGTAAAAATGGGGCATCAGGTGAGCTATAGCAGCTGGTTACAAATGACCATTTGCCGCCACATGACCGAGGCCTATTTGCAATTATTCGAAAAAGTAATGAATGGCGAAGCACTCAATCCAGCACCCCCACGCACCTTGGCTACTGAAATACCGCGCCTGCTCCCTTATCAAGATTTGGTGTAGCAGAAGCTGCCGTAAGGCGTGTGCAGTTGCACGCTGGCCTCAGCAGCGGCCTCAACCCGCCCAACGATCTGGGCTTCCACGCCAAAACTCCGCGAAATATCCATCACTTCCTGCGCGTGTGCCGCTGGTAAATACACCTCCATGCGGTGACCCATGTTAAAAACCTGGTACATTTCTTTGTAATCTGTTTGCGACTCTTCACGAATCATTTCAAACAAAGGCGGTACAGGGAAGAAATTGTCTTTAACCACGCTCAATCCTTCAATAAAATGCAATACCTTGGTTTGCGCGCCACCTGAGCAATGTACTAAGCCATGAATCTGTGGGCGCAGCTGCTGCAACACCTTTTGCAATACAGGAGCATAGGTACGTGTTGGCGACAATACCAACTTACCTGCGTCTAGCGGTGTGCCAGCTACGGCATCTGTTAACTGGCGACTGCCGGCATATACCAAAGCCGCGTCGATGCCTTGGTCGTAGGTTTCTGGATAGCGATTAGCCACCATTTTATTAAACACATCGTGGCGTGCAGAGGTGAGGCCGTTAGACCCCATGCCGCCATTGTAGCTTTGCTCGTAACTGGCTTGACCATAAGACGCCAGTCCTACAATCACATCACCAGCCTGTATGCGGTCGTTACTCACTACATCAGCACGGCGCATGCGAGCCGTAACTGTTGAATCAACCACCACTGTGCGTACCAAATCACCTAAATCGGCTGTTTCGCCTCCGCCAAAATGAATGTGTACCCCATGCGCGGCCATCTCTTCAATAAACTCTTGAGTACCTGAAATCAAGGCGCTGATCACCTCACCCGGTACCAAACGTTTGTTACGGCCAATGGTAGACGACAATAAAAAGTCAGTTGTGGCACCCACACACAATAAATCATCAATGTTCATCACCACAGCATCTATGGCAATGCCTTTCCAAACACTTAAATCCCCTGTTTCTTTCCAATAGGCATAGGCAAGTGAAGACTTCGTACCAGCGCCATCGGCATGTATGATGTTGCACCAATCGGGGTCATTACCCAAAAAATCAGGCAAAATCTTGCAAAAAGCCCTCGGAAAAAGCCCTTTATCGAGCTTGGCAATGGCTTTGTGTACGTCCTCTTTGGCGGCAGATACGCCCCGATCGTTGTATTTCGACTGACTCATGATAGGCAAAAAAAGAAAGGGCAAAGTTACTTGCCCTTTCCTTTATTTTCGAATGTGATTATTCTTTTCTTGGATCTGTGAAGATTTGATCGGTGTCCTCTTCCTCCTGACCTGTTACGCGGCGGTATTTGATAATGCCCTTAAAGTCAGTTGACAACACTTTAAATGTGGTACGGCGGTTCAATTGGTGCTCTTCATCAGAGCATTTTACGCCGTTTGAACATTGGTTCAACAGTTGCGTTTCACCATAACCCTTCGCTTGCAGACGAGCACTGTCTATTCCATTCTCAATGAGATAGTCTACCACCGACTGGGCACGACGCTGCGAGAGTTCCAGGTTATATTCATCCGAACCTCGCGAGTCGGTATGCGAATTAATAGCAATAATTAGGTTCTCCGATTTCTTCATCATGTCGATGAGTACTTTGAGATTTCCCTTGGACTCTGGCGTTAAATCAGCGCTGTTAAAGGCATACAAGATATCGTTCAGGGTTATCTCCTCGATAGGAACGAGCTTCAAAGGAATGTTGATCACAAAATCTTTTGAATCATCCATCCCCTTTGTGCTTACTGAGGTGTCTGCTCCGAAATAATCCTTGCGCACCACCTCAATGCGGTATGCCAAGCCTTCGCGCAAGCGGAAAGTGTACATGCCCTTGTTATCGGTAATGGACTCAATGTAGCTGCTGTCTTCCATAACCAGCTTCACCTCAGCACCTGAAAGTGGGCGACGGGTACTGTCGTCGTATACCATACCACTCAAGTTAAACTGCAGTGGCGTAAGCACCCACTGCCAAATGTCATCACTTCCACGACCACCAGGACGATTGGTACTCAAAAAACCTTTGTCTTTGCGCACATTAGCGATAAAAGCAAAGTCATCTGCACCCGAGTTAATCGGGTATTTCAAGTTTACCGGCTGCTCCCATTCGGTGCCTGTACCTGTTGCCATAAATACGTCTAATCCACCCATTCCAGGATGTCCATCAGAAGCAAAATAAATGGTATTATCATCCTCGTGGATGTAAGGAAACATTTCATCAAACTCAGTATTGATTGCCGGGCCCAAATTGATAGGGGCGTCCCACTCATTGCCACGCGCTTTATTCATAAACCAAAGGTCCTTGCCACCAAATCCACCTTCTGCATTATCGGCAACGAAATAGAGCTTTTTCTGGTCTTGTGAAAGACTTGGCTGGCCAACGTTAACTGTATCTCCAAAAATTTTAACCAGCTCGGCTTGACTCCATTTCGTGCCAGCCTTACGCGCCATAAAAATCTTACATTCACCAGATTTACTGCTGCACCTGGTAAAGTACATGATGGTTCCCGTTCTATTCACGGTGGCTGTACCCTCATTAAAGGCAGTATTCACATCGCCGTCAATTACTTGCAATTTGCTCCACTTACCTCTGCGATCCACTGTGCTTTCGAATAAATCGCTAAAATCTTCACCAATACGACCGTACACCTTTTTTCCAGTAGCATCTTCACGTGTAGAACTCAAAATCACACCGTTGTTCTTATACAATGCCAAGGCATAATCAGATTGACGCGAGTTAAACACCCGCATATTGTTCACTTCGTAACGAGAAGGGGTATTCATCCACGTTTTGGCCAGCTTGCACGACTCCATTAGCCATTTGGCGCGGGAATCAGTAGGGTTCAAACCCAAATAAGTATTGTATTGCTCAATGGCGTCATCATATTTTTCCATACCTCGCAGAACGCTGGCATAATTCAAATATAATTCCGGCTCTCCATAACCAGCTTTAACCGCACGCTCGTACCAGCTTTCAGCCAACTTATTATCATTCATCAAACGATAACATTCACCCACTTTAAAAGTGGCTAATGCCTTCTTTTCTTTACTCTTGATGGCTTTTTTGTAGCTATCAATAGCCAGAAAATAGTTCTCCAAAGCAAATGCCTTATCGCCACTTCCCATTTGGGCAAACGATCTTACAGGAGAAAAGGCTAGGAAGCCTAAAAACAAAATTGATAGAGAAATGCTTTTCAAAGATAGCCGCATGCTTGAGCAGTTAATATTCATACATACCAAAGTAAACGATTTATATGCAAATTGACAAGATAGGAGAGCAAATCAAGGTAGAAAAGATTGTTAGAGATTTACAAAAACCTCATTTCATAAAAAAAGACGTGCGAGTGGCACGTCTTTTCTTTTGATTTTAATTCCGTTTTAATTCTTAACCGGTGGTTTTACACCCGTGAGGTTTAGTTTTTTCTTCACCGATTCCATAATGTCATCTGAATCTTGCTGGTACAACAATGTGCCGCCGCTGGTATCAAAGATGTAGCTAAACTTCCCTTCTTTGGCCACTTCTTTGATGGCATTTTCAGCCTTTTCAAAAACTGGACTGTACAGCTCTTCTTTACGCTTTGCAATGTCCTGCTGAGCACGCTGCTGGAAATTGTCGATGTTGGTTTGCAAGTCCTGAACCTCTTTGGCGCGGTACTCACGAATAGACTCTGACCAGCTGGCCTGCTTAGATTGAAAATCACCATATTTAGTCTGTAATTCGCCTAACATAGCTTGAAGTTGAACATTTAAATCTTCGGTGTATTTGCGAAGACTGTCGTCAGCTACTTTGGTTTCTGGCATCATGCCTACCAATTCTGATGAATTGATGTGACCCAATTTAACTTGTGCAAACGCAGTGTTGCCTAGCATAACGGCCAGTACAATCAGTGCTACTTTTTTGAAAATTGACATTTGACTTAGTTTTATTTAGTTCCTGGTTTTGGTCTTGTTGTAGGCGATGACGGCGTTCCCGCATTGCCTGTTGATCGGTTGGTTTTTTTTGCTACTCCCATGGCTTCGAGCACTTCATCGCTTTTATCGAGACGGCTATTGGCGTAAAGCATGGTAAACTCTCCCGCGTGGTCAAAAATAATGTCATATCCTTTATCTCGTGCATATTTTTGAACAGCTTCGTAAATCTTATCTTGAATTGGCTTGATCAGCTCTTTTTGTTTGGTAAAAAGCTCTCCTTCAAAGCCAAATCGCTTGCGTTGTAATTCATCAATCTCTTTTTCTTTCTTACTAATTTCTTCTTCCCTTTCCTTGCGCATTTTTTCGGTCATCAACACCTGCTCTGCCTTGTAGGCGCGGTACATGCGATCCACTTCTTTGCGCTTTTCTGCCAACTCCTTCGACCATTGCTCAGCCACCACATCCAATTGATTTTGAGCTGCGGCATATTCTGGCATTTCTCCCAAAATATACTCACTGTCGATGTACGCAAAACGTTGCGCCAAAGCCGGCAAACTCCCAATCAGACTAAAAAGCGTGCCAAAAATTAATATTTTAACCAATCGCATGCTTAAAAGTTTTGTCCAATAGAGATGTGGATGTTGCCCTTATTCGCGTTGTCAAGTCCAGGAACACGGTCAAAGCCATAGCCCCAATCCACCCCAAGCAAACCAAACATCGGTAAAAATACCCGAACACCTGCGCCTGCTGAGCGGAAATTGTTGAAAGGCTCAAACTCACGCACCTTCAAAAAGCTATTTCCGGCTTCTAAGAAGCTGGTCACAAAAATGGTTGCGCTCGGATTCAAGGTGATTGGATATCGCAGTTCCATGGTATACTTCTGGAAAGCGGTTGCTCCCAACACCTGGGTGCCTGCTCGCGGCGTTAGAGAGTTGTTTTGATACCCGCGCAGACCTATTAATTCACGGTCATCGAGGTTGAAGCCCATAATGCCATCGCCACCCACATAATAACGACCAAAAGGAATGTTGCCATAATTAGGGTCAAAATTCGCCATGAATCCAAACTGCACACGGGTCATGAGCACCAAATCGCCTACAAGCTTCAAGTAGTACTGTGAATCAAAGCGCCACTTATGATATTCAACCCACTTAAATTTTTCTTCAGCAGGCAAATCGGCAAAATTCCTGCGACCTAGCAAACTGTAAGGTGGTGTAATCTGCAAGGTCATGGTGACACTAGATCCAGAGCGCGGATAAATAGGCTGATCTATGCTGTTACGGGATAAGGTCTCTTTTATAAAGAAGTTATTGGACGTGCCATTTGGCAAAAACACAGTGGCTTGGTTGTTATTTAAAACAAACTGCTGATAGTTGATAGAGTGGATCAAGGTAAAAAAGTCGTCCGGTACTGTCAACCGCTTGCCTAAACTTACACTTACACCATTGATGGTTATAGACTCCCGACGTTGGTCGTTGCGCGTTAAGCCATTTGACTGGATGGAAGTGTACGCACTTACCGTAAGCGCATTGGGTTTTTTGCCACCCAACCAGGGCTCTGTGAAGGAGATGTTGTAAGACTGAAAGAAGCGGCCATTCGACTGCATGCGAATACTGGCCCGCTGTCCATCACCCGAAGGCACTGGTTGCCACGCTTCCTTTTGAAAGAATTTACGGGCACTGAAATTATTAAGCACTAATCCTAACGACCCTACGACTTGGCCTGCTCCCCAGCCACCCGACAGCTCCACTTGGTCGTTCGACCTTTCTACTACACTGTACGCAATATCTACCGTGCCATCAGCAGGATTTGGTGTAGGTACCACTCCTATTTGTTCAGGATCAAAGTAGCCGAGCTGACTCAATTCCCGCGTGGTACGAATGATGTCGCTGCGACTGAATTTCTGTCCCGGACGTGTGCGCAGCTCTCGAATAATCACATGATCACTCGTTTTTTCATTTCCCGAAACCGAAATTTTATTGATAATGGCCTGTGAACCTTCATAAATACGGATTTCCAAATCAATCGAATCCCCCTCCACCTTCGTTTCTACCGGGTTTATGTTGAAGAACAAATAACCATTGTCCATGTACAAACTCGAAATATCCTGGCCATTCGGGTCAATTTGCAAGCGTGTGTCTAACGTCTCTTTGTTATATATAGCCCCCTTATCAATAGCCAACACCTTCGCCAACACAGAATCTGTGTACAAAGTATTGCCCATAAAGCGAATATCTCTAAAGTAATATTTCTTGCCCTCTTCTAACAAAATGGCAATACCAATGCGATTATCTGCATTTCGGTAAATCGAATCTTTCACAATGCGCGCATCTCGATAGCCCTCCGTTTGGTACTTGGCCATGAGCTTCATTTTGTCTTCTTCGTACTTTTCTTCCAAGTACTTGGCGTTTCTAAAAATATTCCACTTTTGGTATTCTTTCGTGCCTTTCAGTTGCTTTTTGACCTTTTGAGTGGTTAAAGCCACATTTCCTTGGATATTTATTTCGCCAATCTTGACTTTTTTACCCGGATTTACCGTCACCCGCATGATCACCGTATTCAACATATTGGTGTCGGGTTGTTCAGTCAACTCTATTTTCACATCCCAAAAGCCTTTTTCCGTGTAAAAATCACGTACAATACCTTCGGTAGTAACCTTCATGTTTTCGGTTACAATTTTGCCTCTGTATACTTTCAGCTGTTCGTTGATATCGTCAACCTGTCCTTTTTTAAGGTTCCGGCTGAAGGTAAAACGCGATAAACGTGGCTTCTCTTCCAGTTCGTAGGTGAGAAAAATGGTTTCACCTTCTACCCGATCTACCAAAATGCGGACATCGCCAAAAAGCCCTTGTTTCCATAAATTTTGGATTGCTTTGGAGAATTTTTCGCCGGGCACAACTACTTTTTCGCCTACACGAAGACCCGAAAGCATGATTAAAACCTCTTTGTCGAGGAATTGCGTACCCGTTACTTGAACACCGCCGATGGTATATTCTTTGGGATTTTTATAATCCACCTCAAATCCACCCATGGTTTGTCCAACAGCAAACACAGGCGTTAAGAAAAGTAAGAAAAGAAGGAAACGCTGATTCAAAGACATTAGCTAATTCGGATTTGGTCACTAGTCTTGCCAAAACGGCGTTCCCTACCCTGATAGTCTATGATCGCCTGATAAAGATCATCTTTCTCAAAATCAGGCCAAAAAGTTTCGGTAAAATAGAGTTCTGTGTAGGCCAGCTGCCACAGTAAAAAATTGGAGATGCGTTTTTCGCCACTGGTGCGAATGAGTAGTTCCGGATCTGGAATATCGGCAGTTATCAAACGCTTGCTGATGAGGTCTTCTGTGATTTCATCGATGCTCAAATCCCCTGACTTCACGTCTGCGGCGATGGCTTGCACGCTTTTCACCAATTCCCAACGTGATGAATAGCTGAGCGCCAGATTCAATTGCAGTCCGTCGTTGTTTTTAGTGGTATCGATGGTTTCTTGCAGCTGTTGGCGACAAGCGGCAGGCAACATGCTCAGCTCACCAAAAGCCACCAACCGGATTTTGTTTTTCATCAATGTATCGGTTTCGGCCCGGATGGTGGCTACCAATAGCTCCATCAGCGCGTTGACCTCTTGTTCGGGACGTGACCAATTTTCTGTCGAAAAAGTATACAGCGTCAAATGCTTGATGCCCAATTCTGCGCAAGCTTCGGCGGTATTGCGCACGGCTTGCACGCCATGTTGGTGACCAAAGATGCGGTGTTTGCCCTGACTGTTCGCCCAGCGGCCATTCCCGTCCATGATTACAGCAATATGCTGCGGAAGCCGTTCCGTATCAATTAAATCCCGTAAAGACATTTGCTTTAATGTAAAAGGCAAAATTACCTAAATCGAGGACATCTCCCCGAATTAATTGTAAAAATGTAACTTACCCCTGCATACCAGTAAGCATCGTTAAAAGTGCTGATGCCTCGTTGGCTAAACGGCTCTCGCAGGGGAATGCCCAACTCACCTGAGCGATCCGACAAACGTGCGGCAATTTCACCGCGCTCAGCCAGCATTAAATCATAACCAGCGTAGTTTTTACTTACATCATCCAAGTAATCGGTAAGAGCATATCGGCCGCTTAATTCAAAGGTAAGACTATGGAATTTGTAAAAATTCCAGCGGTAACCAATACCAAAGGGAATGCTAAGCGCAATCAAACTGTACCGATCAGTATCCGGAAATGCATCTAACCCCTGCCCTTCTGTTCCTAAAGGCTGCAATTCTACCTTTTTGCCATCGATGATGGCAGTAGGATTAAAGCGAAAACGCGCCAGGCCAGCAAAAACGAAAGGCGTGTGGTTGTATTTGTGGTGACCTGTGATGTATTTAAAGAAGTTAAACTCTGCTGTTACAGCAAGTTCTGAAATGTAGGTATCAAAACTGAGGTTACGCTCTCTCTGCCACTGGTTTGTAGCATTGGCATCGCTGGCACTGACCGAGGTAGTCAGGTAACCTGCCCGGAAGCCCCAATAGGGATTCAGGTTGTATTTAAACCAGATACCGCCACCTGACTTGGATGGGCTCGGTAGTGGCAGAAGTAAGAAGTTCACATTGGGCTGAAGATCACCAACATAACCTGAAGCACCAAAAGTGGCACCAAAGTCGTAAATCTGAGCCTTAACATCTTGCAAGGCTGTGGCTGTAACCACCAGGCAAAGGAGGATCAGTTTTTTCATTTCCAACGTGGACAAGTTTTCTTAAACACAACATAACTCACGGAGAAACCTACAAAGAGAAAAGCATCGTCATTACGTGGAGCACCGCGAAAAGTACCCGGTTGCGCTGGCGCCAAACCACTGGAGAGTTCTTGTCTTCGATCAGCCAAGGCCACCGCCAAAGGACCTCTGTTTGCGGCCAAAATATCGCTGTTTACATAAAAACCGCTCACATCATCTAAATAATCGGTAAAGGTAACGCGATAACCTACCTCAAAGCTCATCCGCCAATACTTATTCAAAACCCAACGTAAACCCGCTCCAACTGGCAGCCCAAGCTGCGTTAACGAATACACTTCCGCATCAGGATATTCCAACAAACCTTGTCCTTCGGTGCTCAAAGGCTTCAAATCGTACCATTCGCCACCAATCTCAGCTTTCGGATTAAATCTAAACAAGTTAACGCCACCAAAAAGATAGGGAGTTGTTTTAAAATCATTACGGCGGTGGCCTATTTGCCTCAAATTAACCTCAAAAACACCGGTAAATTCTACCACATCACTTCTAAAGCTCAGATTTCTGAGGTCAGCCACCAAGCCTGGGGCATTGTCAGCGCCCGCAATGCGTGCCCAATTCACATCTGCTCGAACGCTCCACCAAGGATTGAGGTGTCGACGAATGTGTACTCCGCCGCCGTATCTAGCACTGTTAAGAAAGGTTGTAGCATTGTTTAAATCACCAAAATAGCTTGTTCCAAACCCATTAAAACCATATTCCAAGCGTTGGGCCTGTGATTGACAAGCAAAAAATAGGAGCAAGAATAGACTTGCAAAAAATTTAGACATGAAGCAATTTTTGTGCTAAAGTGATTTTTTGTGGCTCTTTAAAAAACGAATATAAGAGTAACAAATTGGATTTTAGCCCATTTGTACACAAAATAGGTGTCTTTTCTTTGAATAGCGCCTAAAATGAGACGAAATCAATTGCGTTTGTCGATGCCCCAGAGCAATTTGCTACGCAAAGTACGCAAGTGGGTACTGTCGTTGAGGCGTACGAGTAAAAAGTCGAAAGGGTTGCGATTGATTTCTATTTTCACATGGCTATCGATGTTTGCTGTCCGCGAATCGAGCGAAAGTAAAAACTGATCGCCCATGCCTTCCACTTCAAAACTCAGCACGCTGTTGTCGGGCACAACCACCGGGCGCACATTGAGGTTATGGGGCGCTACAGGGGTAATAACAAAGGCAGGACTCTCGGGCAAAATAATCGGCCCACCGCAACTGATCGAATAACCAGTTGAACCCGTTGGGGTAGCCACCACCAAGCCATCGGCATAATAACTGTTCAACAGTTCGCCATTGATAAAGGCCTTGATTTTAATCATCGAGGCAATGTCTTTTTTATGGATGGCGAATTCGTTGAGTGCAAAATTTTCACCTTCAAACAACTTTGGCGTGGTGGTGAGCCGCACCATGCTGCGTTTTTCGACAGTATAATTACCAAGAAGCAAGTGATCTACGGCTTCTTTGACCTTAGAAGGCGCCACAGAGGTCAAAAAACCCAGCCGGCCAAAATTAATACCTAATACGGGAATGCCCCGCTCACGCACCCAACTTACGGCATCAAGCAAGGTGCCATCTCCTCCTATGGTTACAAAAAAGTCGAGCCCTGAATCAAGGTCTTTTTCAGCACTAAACAGGGGGAAATCGACTTCTCTACCAGCGGCCCGGAGACATGCGGCGATGGGCTCGTAAATCATCACCTCCGCCTTGGCCTTGCTAAATGCCTCCAAAAGCTTCAGCAGGTTTTCCTGCTGCTCGTCCACTATCGAACGACCGTAAATTGCTATTCGCATGTGCTAAATATCGAGGTAACGCATCAAAGCATCATAGCGCTCGGTGTAAAAATCACTGAGATGCGATTGGTGATTGAAGCTATGGATGCGGTAACCAAATCGCTCAAAGGTAGCCATTACATAGGTAAGGTCCACCAAATTGAGTTTAAGATGTATAAGCATGTATTCGGGCTCGTCGTCGGCACTGAGCCTGAGGTTGATGATAATGCCATTATTTGACTCGGCGATGCGGGCGATTTCTGAAAGCGAATAATTGTTATGCGCTACTTTAAGTGTGAGTAGCCCCCCTGGCTGCGTAACCACACTTTGGGTTGCCAACCAGCCCGCCAAATCATGCACTTGCACCGTGCCTAGGTAAAAATCTTCTTCATCCAACACCGGTACAGCCGTGGTTTGGTCTTCTTGGAAGAGGTGCAAAAGCTGGATAAAAGGGTCGTTGTTGCGTACAGAAATGTCTTTCCACTCGGATTTGAAGCTTTCGAGTGTATTGTCCTGCTCTTGATCTTCCAGCATTTCGTAGCGTACGAGGCCGAGCAACCGCTGGTCATTATCAACGATAGGCAAATCAAAGAGCCGCGACTCAAGCATGCGATCCATGGCAAAGGCCACTGCGTCGCTCGGTTTGAGCAGGGGTACGAGTGAAAGTTGAATTTCGCTAACGATCATGGGTTGTAAACAGCCATACCGTTGAATTTGTTCAACGGCCTGTTGCCGTGTTCAAAGATAGGACATTGTGCTCGACAAAAGCAGCAATGAGTTGCTGACCGCTAGGGGTTAGCACCGATTCAGGATGAAACTGCAGTCCCATCAAAGGCAGGGTTTTATGCCGAAACGCCATCAAACAACCATCTTTACTGTGTGCTAAAGGCAGTAATTCCTCAGGCAACTCTTGCAAAACAAGCGAATGATAACGCATCACTTCTAGATAGCGGCCAGTGGTAGCAAACCAAGGATCAACCTTAGTGGTGATTTTCGATACCTTGCCATGCATTGGCTTTGGTGCCTGCACCAACTGAGCGCCAAAATGCATACCGATGGCCTGATGCCCCAAACAAATGCCGAGCATCGGCAATGTTTCGGCATGGAAAGCGATAAAATCGAGCAGCCAGCCGGCTTCCTTTGGGGTGCATGGCCCTGGCGAAAGCACAGCAGCATCTACTCCTGGCGTTTTCCAATCGAAATTGGGGTCGTCGTTGCGTACCACTATACACTCCGCTCCTGCCAATTGCAACTGATGTAGGAGGTTAAATGTAAAAGAGTCGTAATTATCGATGAGTAGCACTTTCATAGATTCCCTGTTTCTTTTGGCGTTATGAGTTTGTCAAATAAGCCGTCAATTTCGCCTAAAACATCACCTAATGCCGGTAATACGGCCGTCCCCCAATCTAAAAGCTGCTGTGTGTATGCGGTTGTGTGTGCGTACAACGCGCTTTCGTATTTCGTATTGGGATCGATAAGCTGCACTTGGTCTACCAACCACAGCAGCAAGCCTGCGGCAAAACCGAGTTGTAAAAAGCCGAAAACAGCGCCAGCGAGCCGGTTCAAGAGTCCCAATGCCACCGCTTTAAACAGCCTGTCTAGGAGCTTGCCGAGCAACAAAATGCCCACCAACACCAGCACAAAAACCGTCAAAAATCCTAAAAAAGGCAGCCAAGCCGTTTGCAAGTCAAATTGCTCCTTCCAAAAACTAGCTACCCGATGCATCATGTGAAAGCCTAAAAACAAGGCTAAATACAGGGCAAAAAAGGAAGTCACGGATACCGCAAAGCCCTTCATGGCACCCCTAATGGCTCCCAGAATCAAAAAAACAGCAATCAAATAGTCAAGCCAATTCACTATGCGCCCAATAGGTTTTTGATGGTATCGGCAATGGCTTTGTTGTCGGTTTTACCCCCTAATTTTTGGATCGCCACAGGCATCACCTTTTTTAAATCGGCCATGCCTTGTGCGCCGAGCTCCTGGATGATGGCAGCAATCTCTTTTTTGAGCGTTTCAGGGTCCATTTGCGCAGGTAAAAAGCCCTCAATCACCTCCAGTTCTTCTTTTTCGATTTGAAATAAATCATCCCTGCCCTGCTCTTGGTAAATGGCCATGCTGTCGCGGCGCTGTTTGACCAATTTCTGTAAAATTTGTACACTTTTGGCCTCGTCAATCAACGCACCTACTTTTTCGGTTTGAGCTAATAAAATAGCCGATTTAATGGCTCGCAGGCCACGCAAACGGGCTTGGTTTTTTTGTTTCATCGCCTCTTTGATGGCGTCGTTGATGGTTAGAGAGAGGTCCATTGCTGATTTTTGCCTAAAATTACATGAAATAAAGCCATTTAGCTATGCGATTTTGTTTTCTGCTTTTGTGGATGAGTGCATTTTGGTTACCAACGCAGGCCCAAGTAAGCACTCAAAAAGCCCATCAATTGTACGGCACGGCCTCCTTTTACCACGATAAATTTGAGGGAAGGAGAACAGCCAGCGGCGCTATTTTTAGACAAGATAGTCTCACCGCCGCCCACAAAAGCCTGCCCCTCGGCACCCGGGTTATAGTAACCAATCGCGAAAAAACCCTGAAGGTGGAGGTGGTTATCAACGATCGAATGTCGCACCGCTCGCCGCATATCATCGATTTGAGTAAAAAAGCTGCCCTCCAGCTGGGCATTGGTCGCCAAGGCTTTGCCTGGGTGAGCATAGATATGGTTCCTAAATTGCCGCTGCCCAATCCTTCGCCAGCGCCAGTCCCCTAATGCAGCCCAAGCGGTTTAATCGGCCTCTGGTCGTCCTATAAAATTACCCTGCCGGTATCTGAGGGTTTCGGCGCTTTGCAGCAAACTATCTACCAAGACCATGGGTGCATCAATTAAAGTATTTAAGTCGGGCTGCCCCGCTTCCACCCAAGCCGAATACCAATAACTACCTACCGCTAAAATAGACTCCCGCAAACGCCGCTCTACCATGCCGTTGAGCTTGCTGTTGTACACAGCTGCATAAGTACGGCTGTAGGTTTTTACTTGTCTGTTGCCCCGCGGCTCAAGCACTTGCCAGTCGGCTTCAGGTACGGTGTGCCGCGTTTCCATTTCCATGCGGAACACGGTATCCACGGCAGCGGCACTTTGTAGCACCACTTCCCAAATGCGGTACAAGGGACTTTCGATCAAGGGGGCGGGACCAACAATGTAGTCGTAGTCCTCATTAAAAATCTCCGGAATACGCGATTCCAGCAGGCCGTGGATGCCATGCTGGCCCGTTAACTGTCCGTTGTAATTTAAAGTAGTGTGCAAGGGTACATGTGCATCGGCAATATAATGCCCCAATTCGGCAGCCACCTTGAGGATGCGCTGCTTATCCCGCTCCTTGTACGCCTCTACCAATCGGTAATACATCCACTGCACCTGCCAAGGCACAATGCCGTAGGCCTTGAGCGTATCCTCTGAATATTTGTCTACCGCTTCCTGCCAGCGGCGGGGTAGACTATCGAATGGATGGGTGCCATAACTGTCTAAGTCGATGTAATGCCGTGGCGCCTCCTCCGGATCGCTCGTTCTGCGTTTGTCGGGATCCACGGCATGCTCCGTTAAATAATCGAGGTGAAAGCGAAAAAACGGAAACAGCTCTTCCGGCAAAGTAAAAACAGCCACCCTATTTACTTGCTGATGCGCCCAAAACCCCCAGCTCCCCGCTTCTGGCAAAACACAACCCCAGCACAGCAGCAGCAGCAACCACTTCTTCATCTTTCAAAAATAAGCAGTAGTGCCTCGCCAGCCTACGGGAAATCACCCAAATTATCCACCGCTAAAAACGAAAAAACCGGCACATGGCCGGCTCCTTTACTTGTATAAATGCTTATGATTCCTGAAAACGCAATTTGTTGATGCGCTTGATAGGGCCTGGACAAAAATCCTCGTGACAGCTTACGCATTGGGTTAACATGGCGTTGTAACTGTCCTTGTTTGAAGCTTTCAGCAGGTCTTCGAAAGCCCTTTTAAAGTCTTCATTGTGCTCATAAAATACCTTCACCAAAACCGTAGAATCGGTTGGCTCGAGCTCATGAAATTCCATGAAGCGGTAAAAAGATGAATCTAGCGCCTCCCCAGCCTCCACTTTGCCACGCATGGCACTGCTTTGTTCGTAGATGGCGCGCATCATGAGGGCCATGGGCTTGGCCTCTTCCACTTGCGACTTGGCAGGTTTGCTTGTCGTGGCTTTTTGGGTTTCGGTTTGACTGCAAGCTACGAGGAGTAGCACGGCCGTCAATGCCAATAAAAATGGCTTCATTATTTTAAAATCACACCACGAGCCTCAAAAACCAATTCCTTGGTTCCTTCAGTGATGGCTTCAATTTCTGCCTTCGACTTACCAGCATCTTCAGCATAATGACGCAGCGACTCCAACGACGTTTCTTCGATCATGGCCAAGCCATCGAGCACTACCTCGCGGCCAGAAGCATCTTTGGGCACAAAAAAAGCATAGTCCTTAAAGGTGATGCGCATTTTTTCGCCATTCCCCAGATCCAGCTTCATCCAACAACCCTTCTTTTGACAAACTTCCTCAATGGTGCCTACTATTTTCATTTCCTTTTCGGTAGCATCTCCCATCAATGCCACGAGCTGAGTAGCAGGAACAGCATTTTCTTCGGTAATTTCATCACCATAATACTGGAACTCAACTGCTTCAACTGCAACAGTCTCTTTAGGTGCTTGGTTACAAGACAAGGCGCCAAAAACGAGGGCCAAAAGGAAAAGTTTTTTCATTTTTAAATGGATTAACATCACAAATTTAAACAATTCAAGAGGAAAATAGGATGTTTGCATATAAACTTTATGAAAATCACGGGCATAGGGTTGTGAATTAGAAAAGAGTATCTATATTTGCACTCCCGTTTTCAGGCAAAGAGAAACATAGAAAAATGGCAAACCATAAATCAGCTTTAAAGAGAATCCGTCAGACCGCTGTGAGGCGCCTGCGCAACCGTTATCAGTTAAAAACTACCAAGACGATGATTAAGCGTCTGAAGGCTGCCGTTAATAAGCAGGATGCGGAAAAAATGTTCCCAGATGTAATTTCACGCATCGATAAACTCGCGAAGAAGAATATCATTCATCGCAACAAGGCTGCTCACCAGAAGTCAAAATTGGCTCGAATGGTGAACACTTTGTCTTGAATTGCGCAATAGTTTTCAAAAAACATCGAAGGTTCAGCTAATTAGCTGGACCTTTTTTATTTTAGGGTCATGGAAAACGATGTACATGACTTTGGCCAAGCCCGCGCCATCAAACAGTGGGCAACAGCCGATCGGCCCCGCGAAAAATTTATTGCCTTAGGGCGAGAGACATTGAGTGATGCCGAGTTATTGGCCATTTTACTCGGACATGGTTACAAAGCGGTATCGGCGGTAGAATTGGCACGGCGGCTCTTGCAGCGTTTTGATAACGACCTTGGCAAATTGGCCAGGTGCAATTTACAAGAGATCACCCAAGTAAAAGGCATTGGTGTAGCCAAGGGCCTGACCATTGCCGCGGCCATGGAGCTTGGGCGCAGGCGAAAAAATGTGCAGCAAGAAACCAGGACATACAAGGATTCAGCAAGTATTTATAATGACTTCAGGCATTTATTTGAAGACCTGCTTCACGAGGAATTTAGGATTTTACTGCTCACCCGATCGCTTCGGCTGATTGCCGAAAAACGTATCAGCATTGGAGGCATCAACAATACAATTGCCGATCCAAAAAAAATATTGCGCGAAATGATCTTGTATCAGGCCAGTTTGGTGGTGCTCATGCACAACCACCCTTCCGGAAATTTGGTGCCGAGTGAGCCCGACCGGGACATTACGCGGCGTTTGTCCTATTTAGCAAAGCAACTCGATAGCAAAATAGCTGATCATCTCATTTTTACCAATGATGGCTATTATAGTTTTTCTGACGAAGGGGAGCAGAGTTTACTCGCCGCATGAACGAATTCGAGCGTTTAGTTGCATTTTGCCTGCTGAGCTCGTATATTTGATATTGGAATAACCTCAGTATGAAGAAAATTTTACTTGCTTGCTTTTTGATATTGTCTGCGTGGTCGGCACAGGCTCAAATTGTATTGCTTAGCGCTGATACCGTTTACACGTCTGGTCCTGCTTCAGAATTTGAAATTGTAGCTTACGCCAATGTGCGTAACACAAACGAAAGTCCTGTTAACATGCGCTGGGTAAAACTCAATAATCAAGCAACTACTGGCTGGTTAAGTACTATTTGTGATGTAAACCTCTGCTATCCTGACAATGTAGACAGCGCTGATTTCACCTTAGCGGGCAACAGCATAGGCAATGTGGATGGGCACTTTTACCCCAATAACATCGTAGGCTCGGGTACAATGCGTGTACGCATTTATCAAATTTCAAATCCAAGCAACAGTGTCATTGTAACCTTCATAGGCAGTACTACTGGTGTTTCGGTAAATCAGTTGAGTAAGCCCACTTTAAAAGTTTACCCTGTTCCTACCGATAATTATTTGTTTTTAGAAACAACGGCCTCGTTCGAAAATGCCGACATCGAAATTTATAACATGATTGGCAAGCGCGTGGCGCAATTTAGAAGCAGTGCTATGAAAAGCCGGGTGAGTGTTGGGCACTTACCAAAAGGCCAGTACATCATACGGTTGAACAATGGTCGCGATGTGCTTACAAAGCACTTCACCAAAAACTAGAAGCCCATCGTTTCAGCTTGCTTTCTGAACCGTTTAAATGTAAAAGAGCCCGTTTTCACGGGCTCTTGTTGTTTCTACTGCTTGCTTCTATTTCGCTTTTTCAACGCGCAAGCCCACATCGTGGATGCCCAAGAGCGGATTAACACGCATATGCTGTTCCAATTCGAAGCGGTAGGTGCCGAGTTCTTTAAACTGAATGCCCTCTTTAAAAGGCACTTGGTATTCAACAATATCTCCTAAGCCGCTGCCAAGCCACTTTCCGTCGGCTGCAGTTAATTGAAAGCTCACGCGCGACAAGCTACTATCGCCAGATGGACTTACTACTTTAACCCGCAAGTACAAATTTTGCCATTCGTAATTGCCGGCATGACGCAGGTTGAGGTACACGTCACACAGCGAGCTGGTGTCGGTAATATTTACCTCTACTGTTTTGATATCAGTATAGGCCCAAGCCTTACCTGCCACGGGGTAAAACACATCTGTGATGGGTTTATCGTCGCAGGATTGCAGCAGGGCGCCACTTAAAAGCACTATCCAGAACCGCTTTTTCATGAGGCAGGGTTGGCAGTATCGGGCCGAGGGCCACGCGGTGGTCTTCTGCGATTACGATTACGATTGTTATTGCGGTTGGCGCTGCCTTCGCCTCGTGGTTCAGAAGCAGCTGCAGCTCCTTCTGGCCGGACTTCACCTTCGGGACGAGGTCCACGGTCGGGCCTTGGTCCACGGTCGGGGCGGGCTTGACCGCCTTCTGGCCTGAGTTCGCGCTCTGGCCGAACTTCTGCCTCGGGGCGTGGTGTGCGTTCTGCACGTGGCTCACCATCGGGGCGTGGCCCACGATCTGGACGCGGGCCTCGATCTCGGTTACGGTCGTTGCGATTGCGGTCGTTGCGGTCGCCACGCGGCTGTTGTGGATTTACAGCAGCTTTGTCTGCACCACCTTCAGCAGTGCCGCTGGCTGCAGCAGGGCTGTTACGCCCGTCGTTGCGATTGCGATCACCACCACGACCTTGTGGTTTTTTCTTGTTTTTATTGCCAGACCTTCGATTTGCATCAAATCGGTCTAGTTTATCCTCATTGTGTACCTCAAAATCTGGCTCTGCATACGCATCTGATTCAATTTCGAGCACCAGGGCCTCTAATGTAGCGGGCTTCACTCCGTCTTTGTTCATGGCACGTACTTCTACGGCCTGCTCAATCGACAAAGGCACCGCATTTAAATCCACAAACTCACCTGGCTTGCCTTGGATTTGATACCACATTTGCCGCTTAAAAATGTCGGTTTTCACCAATTCGTAGGTAGCCGATTCGGTATGAAGCGTTTTAGCATCCTTCGGAAAGGCCTGCAGTGCGTCCATATATGTTTCTAACTCGTAATTTAAACAGCACTTCAAGCGCCCACACTGTCCTGCCAACTTGGCCGGATTCAACGATAAATTTTGATAGCGTGCTGCTGACGTAGAAACTGATTTAAAATCGGTTAACCAAGTACTGCAACACAACTCCCGGCCACAAACGCCCAAACCACCAATACGCGCAGCTTCCTGTCGCGCACCAATTTGGCGCATTTCTACGCGGGTTTTAAATTGTTCGGCCAGCATGCGAATGAGTTCGCGGAAATCCACGCGCTCCTCGGCGGTATAATAAAATATAATTTTCGACCGATCGGCCTGAAACTCCACATCCGTTAGCTTCATATTGAGCTTGATGCTTTTGATGACTTCGCGGGCTCGGAACGACACTTCGGCCTCCTGCTCACGCATTTCAGTCAACTTCTGCAAGTCTTGCTCCGTAGCTTTACGGTATATTTTGCGGATGGCAGGATCTTCCTCCTGTACCCGGCGGCGCTTCATCTGAAGGCGAACTAACTCGCCTTTGAGGGTCACCTGACCTACATCGTGGCCATGTTGAGCTTCTGCCACCACCCAGTCGTTCTGATACAGATCGAGCTGGTTGATGTTTCTAAAGAACTCTTTGCGATTACTTTTAAACCGCACTTCAACATATTCATATGCCTTTTGCCCCCAGGGAAGCTCCAAATTTGAAAGCCAATCATGGACATTCAATCGGTTACAACCCCCACTGGCGCAATGGCCTTTATCACCACAACCGGTCGGTGAACATCCTCCACTACTACAACTTCCACATCCCATAATGGTGTACAACGTTTAATTTTCAAATATAAGAACAAAAAGCCGCGAACGGTTGGCTTATGCGTTTACCGTTGCTACTTTCTTTGCATTGGCCAAGAGGCGCTCCGACTCATTGGCCAAATTGTGAAACACGAGCCGCGCGTTGGCATTGCGTTCAATGTAGTAGCTGCCCTCATTAAAAATGCGGTTGAATTCACTCACATTTTGCTCGTTAATGAAGGCCGAAAACTTGGTCACAAAGTCTAACTCAGCCCCTTTTAAACGCAGCAACTTGGCCGACCCAAAGCGCATCAAAAAGCATTCGCGTAAAATATGAAGGCCATATTGCAACAAGTTTTTCTGCCCTTCTCTACCCAATTCATTCGTTTTCTCTATCCATTCTAAGATTTCAGTCCCCCTCCCAGCAAAAGTTAGTCGCATAAAATCCATAAACAACTGTTCGTTGATGCTCACTTCATGACCCAGCATTTCGCGGGCCAAGCGGGCATTGCCTTCCGAAAGCATGGCTACGCTTTGAGCCGTTTTTGGATCGAGTTCAAACTGATTTTCGAGGTGCATAGCGAGGTCTTCCACCAGCAACCGCGGCACTTTTACTAGCTGGGTACGCGAGCTGATGGTACTCAACAACATCTCTTGTCGCTCCGCCACCAATATAAACAAAGTGTTTTGTGGCGGTTCTTCAATGATTTTGAGGAGTACATTGCCTGCATCCCGCAAATATTCAGGCAGCCACATGATAAGCACCTTAAATCCTGCTTCAAACGGCGCCAATCCGAGCTTCGAAATAATATCGTAACACTCAAATTTGCTGATATTGCCCTGTTTGTTTTCTGCCCCATGCGCCACCATCCAGTCGTTGTACGACATATAAGGATCGGCCAAAAAAGCCTCCCGAAAATCCTTCATGTGTGCGGCACAGATGTTTTTTTCAGCGTCCGTGCCTTTGTTTACAATGGGAAAGGAAAAGTGTAAATCGGGGTGGATGAGTTTGTTGTACTTTTGGCATGACGAGCAAATACCGCAAGAATCCTCTTCTGAAGGCGATTTGCAGTTCAAATACTGCGCATAAGCGATGGCCAAAGGCAGTTTCCCCGAACCTTCAGGTCCCAAAAACAGCTGTGCATGACTTACCCGACCTTCTTTAATGGTGTGGATGAGTTGCTGCTTGAGGCCCTGCTGCCCAATGATGTCGGCGAATTTCACTTTGTAAATTTCCTTAAAAATAGGTTATTCAGGGAGATGGATTTGAACAAGTAATACACAGTGCGTTTAAAAAATCAACTACCCGTTGCTCGGCATAGCTGTATGCTTTTCCTTTTACCGTAAAACCCACATGCCCACCCGAGGCCGTAACTTCGAGCTTCAACTTCCGAAAAGGCCCTTTTGGATAGCATGAAGGCGGTAAAAAAGGATCGTTTGCTGCCTGAAGTAGCAGGGTTGGCACGGCAATGTCGTTTAATACAAATAGACTGCTGGCTTTGGCATAGTAGTCGTTGGCATCTTTAAAACCGTGCAAAGGCGCCGTGAAAAACTCATCGAATTGCCTTAAATTATTAGTTTTTGCCAGTAAATCAAGCTGGAAATATGTGGGGAAAAGCGCTGCCTTGGCAGCTACTTTGGCTTTGAGGGATTTTAAAAAATTGAGGGTGTACGGCTTTGCCGCAGGACGTGTGAGGTAATCGGAGCCCGCTGCCAAATCGAGCGGTACCGAGATGGCTACTGCGCCACTTACAGCCGCAGGTAGCCTTTCGCCTTGTTCGCCGAGCCAGCGCATCACCAAATTACCACCTAAACTAAATCCAACTAAAAAAAGGGGCTGAGACCGCAGTTTTTGGGCAAAATCAACCACCGTTTGCAAGTCGTAAGTAGCCCCACTATGGTAAAAAATGGGCTTTTTATTCAGCCGTGTGCCGCAGCCGCGGTAACTCCAAGCCAGCACTTCGTAGCCCGCTTGCAATAAGGCTGCTACCATCCCCAAAATGTAGGGCCGGCGCGCATGGCCTTCTAATCCGTGGCAAACAACCACCAGTCCTTTCGATGCCTCCAATGCATAATAATCGTACGCCAATTCATCTCCATCTGGCGTTGGCAACCAATTAGAACTTGGCTCCTGCGTTAACAACACCTTTCTAAAAAACGACGGCCAAATGGTTTGTAGGTGCCCTCCTACCAGCCATCTTGGGGGTTCAAACGCGTTGGTTTCGGTTAGCATCTTTTTTAGGAACTGTTTGCAGCTTGCATTTGTAAGATAGGCATCATTATGGACACAATCAATAAAAGCCACATTGCACCGAGTTTGTTGGCCACCGCTTACACCTACGCGCGCTACCGAAGTACGATTGATAGTTTGCTCGCAGTGCAAAAAACCACGGGGAGCAACCATGCTGAGGACATGCTTCAGCACACCCGCATGAACGTGCAACGGATGAAGCGTTTAGACAAAACCGCACAACTCCAGCCTGATCTCTTGGCACACCTGAAAGGCATAACCCAAGCCCAAACTTGGCTCGTAATCAGCGAAGCTTGGTGTGGGGATGCGGCTCAAAATCTGCCTTACCTGCAGCTAGTAGCAGCGGCCAGCGAAAAAATAGAGCTCAAAATCGTGTTGCGCGATGAGCACTTGGAGCTCATTGACCGGTTTTTAACTGCTGGAGGTCGCTCTATTCCAAAACTCATCCTGCTCCATGCCGATACCCATGCAGTTTTGGCAGATTGGGGGCCAAGACCTGCTGCTGCACAAACCCTCTACCTAGACTTAAAGGCACAACAGCTGCCTTACATGGAGGCGAGCACGCAGTTGCACAAGTGGTATGCCGACAATAAAGGTTTAGACTTACAGGCAGAATTGCTGTCGATTTTGAAGGGCTTGGGTTAAATCTTTTCCCCATAAAGTAAAATCATACGCAGTACACCAGGGCTTTGCTATTTTTGAGCTAGATATCTGCTTGTGAAAACGCTCTACCTCCTTCGTCACGCCAAATCGAGCTGGAAAAATCCCGCTTTAGCAGATTTCGATCGGCCGTTGAATAAAAGAGGCAAAACAGATGCCCCTCGCATGGCCGACCATGCGTTGAAGCATGGGATTAGGCCGGAAATGATAATAAGTAGTCCTGCGCTTCGCACCCGCCAAACGGCCGCTTATTTTTTGAGCCGCTTGCAGCCTCCCGTTGCATTGGTTTTGGAGCCTGCCTTGTATGAATGCACCCCTGCTGCCTTTTGGCAAGTTGTGCAACAGTGTTCGAATGAAGTGAACAGTCAGCTGGTGGTTGGACACAATACCTGCTTGGAAGAAATTGTTACCGATTTTATTGCTGATTTAGAGAAGTTACCCACCTGTGGCTTGGCTACCTTACACTTTGCGATAGACCGTTGGGAGGAGCTAGAGCCGAAAAAAGGCAAGCTGTTGCAGCTCGTTTTCCCAAAAATGCTACCGCTATGAGGTACTGGCTCGTGGTTTTGCTGGGTTGCTGCGCCTTTAGTCCCGCAATTGCACAGCCGAAAGTACTAAAACTAGTAGACAGCTTACTCAACGCCAACCTGCGTTTTGTGCCCGCTCCCATTTTGTTTCGGAGTCCTGAAACCAGCTGGGGAATTGGGGCCAGCATGGGCTATTACTTCAAAACCGACGACAACGCTAGGACCTCTAATTTGCAGTTTCAAGCCGTAAGAACCTTTAATCAGCAAACTTTAATGCGCTTGTCCGCCGTCCTATTTACCAAACAAGAACGGCTCTTCATCTCTTACTATACCGGTTACAAAAAATACCTCGATCGCTTTTATGGCATTGGGCCCAACAGCACAGAAGGCAGCCGAGAGGATTTTAGCTTCAACAGCTGGGTCACGGCAGTGAGTGTTTTGGGCAAGGTGGCGCCAGGTGCCTTCGCGGGCCTCAACTTGCGGCACCAAATGATGTACAACATTACGCCCTTTTTGGCCGGTGGCATGCTCAGCAGCCCGCTTGTACAGGGCAGCACCGGAAGTAATACATTGGGATTTGGGCCGGAGTTTCGGCTCGATACACGCGATAATGTGATGAGTCCTTTGCGTGGAGGACTCATCGATGCGTCGATTCGCTTTCACCCTGCCTACAATGCAAGCAATCCCGGCTTTCAAACCTACCAACTCGACCTCCGGCATTACATGCCAGTTGGGGAAAAGCACGTTTGGGCCAATCGGTTATTTAACCAGCACCAAGCAGGTGATCCACCCTTTCGTGAATTGGCTTTGGCCGGTGGCAGCGACTTGGTTCGGGGTTATTTTCAGGGCAGATACAGGGATAAAAGTTTGAGTGCGTTAGAAACAGAACTGCGCTTCCACCTCTGGAAAATGATTGGTGCCACTGTTTTTACCTCCGCCTTTCAGGTTGGTCCCAACCCGGCCAGTGTCTTACAAAACCGTTGGAAGGGCGCCTATGGGGCAGGCTTTCGGTTTTTTGTAAACCAAAAAGAACGTATTGTGCTGCGCGTTGATGTAGCCCGAACTTTTGAAGGGCATACCGCATTTTACCTCGATCTAAACGAGTCGTTTTAAGCATATGTGCTTAGCTTTGTAGCATGATCATTATCGATGACACCCTTATTTCAGAGGAGCTACTAGACAAAAAATTTGTTTGCGACTTGGCGGCTTGTAAAGGGGCTTGCTGCGAAGAAGGTGACCTGGGCGCACCGCTTGACATTGAAGAGATCGATGCCATTGAAGCCAATTTGAAAGGCATTCGTCCATTTATGTCGGCTGCCGGTTTGAAGCTTTTAGACCAAGAGGGTTTCTACGAAGCGGCGCCTGGTGAGGAATTGGTTACGACCACAATTGATGGTAAGGCCTGCGTTTTTGCCATTCAGGATGATACGCAAACCTGGAAATGCGCCATTGAGCTGGCACATAAAGCAGGACAAAGCGACTTCCTAAAGCCTATATCTTGTCATTTGTACCCCATCAGAATTGAAAAACTGAAAAACTATGAAGGCTTAAATTACGACCAATGGGACATTTGTAGTCCTGCCTGTGCCTGCGGCGATCGGTTAGAGGTGCCTGTTTATAAGTTCTTAAAAGGCCCGCTCGTTCGAAAGTATGGTGCTGACTGGTTTGATGCACTGGAAGCGGTGGCAGCTGAACTGAAAAAATCCAAATAAAAAAATCCCAAGCCATTAAGACTTGGGATTTTTGTTAGTATGCAAACAGTTGCTCGTTACCTGATGACAGTGAAGGTGCCGTTTTGACTGTATGGCTTTCCGTTTTTACCTATGAAGTTAACCACGAAGATATAAACGCCCGGGTCTACCAATTCTAGGGTGCTTCGGTGTGTTCCATTCCAGCCTTGACTAAAATCATTGGTTTTGAAAATTTGCTCGCCCCAACGATTGAATATTTCAAAGTTATAGCCTGCAATTTCCTCAATAAACACCCCTTTAGGTTGTAAAATGCGGTTAACACCTTGTGGCACAAAAGCTGTTGGCATGAACATGCGCGGCTGCTGAACCACATTTACTTTATTCGATAAAACAGTATCTAAGAACCCTGCCGGATTGGTAGCGCCTTCTACTGCCTGAATCAAATAGCTGTATAAACCATCGTTGTCTGTGAAGTCTTTAATATCATCGTTGTGCACGATGCTGCTGGCGCCCAATGTAACGATTGGCAAAAAGCCTGGATCGTAATTGGGGATGAAGCGAAGCACATCATAACGATCTACCGCACCCAGCCAAGTTGCGTAGGCATTCCAACGCAATTGATTGGTAAAATCAACTTGCGGCACGGCCTGCAAATAAATATTATTCGACACATTAGACGTATCGTACAGCTGGTCGCAAAGGTCATATACATACACGGTATAATAGTATATCTCTTCATCTGAGGCCACTTCATCATCCTCATAAGTGTATTGTAGATAGCCTCCATTTAAGGTCATCTCGGCCGGTGTAAAGGAAATAACCTCTCTGAAATCGGTGGCTGCTGTTGAGCGATAAAGCTCGAAGCGCCCGGCATCTGCTGCTGTATCAATCACAAAAACAACATTGATATTGCCAGTTGTGGTATCCACCGTTACTCGCCTGATGTAGCTGTATTCAGGTTCTCTGATAACCCGTGCTGTAATACAAAGGTTGTTGGATAAGGCTGTTGTGTCATCGCCGGCACGATTGGCCAAAATGGCATAACAATAAAGCGAGTCTTGGATTAGATTATCATTATCAATGTAATTATACGACGGCTGACCACCTGGCAGTGTAGCCAGTAAGGTGTAAGGCCCTCCGGAAGCAGAACGGAAAATATCATAGCTACTTACCTCCCAGCCAACATAGGCCGTCCAGTCAAACACAATGGAGCTGATACACTGATCAAGGCTTCCTCTAAGGTGGATTGAGCTATGCACACGGCTTATCAGACCTGTATTACCGCAGCTATCCATACCCGCAATGCCATAATGTAAGGAGCTGTCATAAGGACTTTGCCCACTTGTTGTGTCATACCAATAGGTATTGTTAAAACCAAAAATGGTATCTATTGGCCTCCACGTTGGTGGTATCACGCTTGAATCAAGGCGGTAGATGATGTAGTAAATAACATCAGGACTTGGTCCAGGCAACCAACTCAGTACCGGCAAACCTGTTATGCTGTCTATTGAAACGTGGTGGACGATGATGCTATCTGGTGAGAAATTATCTTCAAATAAGTCGCCATCAAAATTAGAATAATACCGTGTGCCATTGGTATCTAACAAGGCCACGCGATAATTAACATAGGCACTACACACCACTACAGGCTGATCGTATTCATACAGATTGAGCACGGTATCAACTGGCTCCCAAACGCCTGGGTTCACCGAAAAAATCTCTCTTTCAATTACATAAACACCTGAAGCATTAGGAAAATAACCCCGGTTGTGCACTTCCGCCGTTGAATCCCAACGTAATTCTGCCATTCCTGCTGTTACGTTATTGGTTAGGTTTAACCTGATGACCTTGAGGGTATCGGATGGCGCAGACTCAGATGAATCACAACTTGAAATAGTGGTTATGTAGTAGTAATAATCATTGGTGGTTAAGTCGGCAGTAGCATCTGTTAAGGTATTGGTATACAAGACATTGGGACTTGCCAATAGACTGTAAGGACCCGCTGGAGTTGTTGATCTGTAAATCTTATAGGCTCTGAACGAACGTTTTCTGCGATCCACTGAGCGCTGCAACCTAAAGGCTTGCGTTTGATTTGCGAAATTAAAACTATCTACAGGATCAATGGTCAAACTGTCAAAATCAAGTGCAAAATGAATGATAGCCGACTGATTGTTGGTTCCTGCCGATACACCTTTGAATTGAGGGGCAGGTAATTTAGGTAAGTCCTTGATGTTGAATGTATAAACCTGAACCTCTTTACCCACCACTGGGCAATTTTTATCAACCGCAATGGCTGCAAATTGATAGGAAGAGGAAGTGCTACCACAAGCACTGTTTAAATCTGTATTACCGCAATCAGGCAACCATACCAAACGGCCACCGCCTTCAAAGGACGCGTTATAGCCCAGGCCCAGTGGCTGTCCATTGCCTGCAAAAATATTAATCGGTGGATTTACAATGGCCGCTGGTGGGGCTGGATCGCTGATACCACGCAAAGTAGCGCAGGGTGGAAGTAAACAATTTGTATTTGGATCATTCGTAGAACTCACTTGCAAACCACGAACAACTACTGAAAATTCTCCCGCTGGTGGAGGTAGCGGATTGGGTACAGGACCAGCAGAAAATAAAGGATAATAGTCACTTGCCGCAATAGGTACGTCAATGGTATCCCCTACGAAAAAGTCGATCTCAAAAATGGGTTGTCCGCTTGCATTTAAGAAATACGGCGTGATAAAAGGTGCTCGTTGTGTGGTTAAATTTCCTGGGATGTACGGTGGTGCTCCCCCTGCAGGTGTGATGATTTGCATTTGAAAATCCCGGAATACTTCTGAAATTTTTTGCCCACACCGCCAAGACTCTACTTTTACACACGTAAGAAAATTGCCTGCTTGGTTCGGACGAAAAGTTAAAACACCCGTAACTGGGTTCATCGCAGGCGTGCCGGCAGGTACTACTGGAGGGGTGTTAGGAAGTGGGTTCAGTACCGTAAAAGGCGGCTGGTAGAACATCATCATCAGCGTACCTGTCAAAGGGAAATCCGTTTTGTACACCATGCTGTCTAAATCGCGTTCAAAGGCAAAGTTTGAAAAACGCGCTGTATCAAGCGGATTTAGCACTTGCAAGGCCGCTGGATCTTCGACAAACTCAGGAGAATTGTCACAAATTTGAGCAGGGGTGAGTGCAATTCCTGTGGCTGGATCGATAAAAGGATACATGATTACCCTTAAACCCATAGAGCTACCGCCGCCCATGTTGTTGTTACTATTCCGAACATTCACAGGGATATTGGTCATGGTAAATACATGACCTGCTGCAGTGGGTGCCGCTAAAGCACTTAAGTTGGTAGTGCCTTTGTAAGTAAACTTGGCTACGGTGCCATTTGGACCGGGACCAGTTGCTGGATTTGCACCACAACCAAAAAAAGTTGCCGTTACGCAGCGTTGCGAAATATCTGCAACCCCGGTTGCACCTGGAAGTCGTGGTAAGTTAAAGGATCCTGAAGGGCCATTTACAGTCACTGAAGGCTGGTCCCAAGGAATACCAAAACAATCACGGTAAAGATTCACCGTAAACTCATAAATACCGCCACCTAGGCATCTGTAGCTCATTTCACCACCCAAAACGTGGGATGCTTTCGCATTCGGGACCATTAAAACGAGCAAAAAGCTCAACGAAAAAAGCAGTTTTTTTACCATAACGCTGTTGTGTACTTGTTTAACGAGGACCGAAGGCCTATCGCCAAAACAAATTATACCAACCTCTAAGGTAATAAAAAAACGTAAGCTGCTTGCTCAACTTGCGGTTTTAATCTCGCTTTAATGCGTTTTTAAGGGCACCGCTCACCCAAGCAGCCTGCTACAGCCTATAAATCCAGTCAAATACCTGTATATGCTGTTTACAAACGCCACCATTGTAATACCAATCGCATAAAAATCCCGCTATTCTCACCCTGAGCTTCTGCCAAACACACTCCATTTGCGAGCGCTGATAAATTTAAATGATACACCGCTGCCCACAGAAACTGCCTTCGAGTAAACCGGGTTCAAACCTGCACTCGGGTTATAACATGCTGAGACATTGCCTGACTGCATTTGAGTAGCGCAAACGGCAGCTTAAAACAAGCTAAAGGCACCTTACAAAACCTAACAGTTCTGAAAAAAAATGCTCATTCACTCAAAAAAGGCACAATTGCAGCTCGGCAGCAGTCGCGGCTGCATGAGCGACATTATTGATTTGTATCTGGCCTAAACCAGTCGGCATACATCATGTAATTAGCTGCCGTGCGTTTCATACCAGCCACCTGCTCGGCGCTCACTTGTTTTACCTTTTTGGCGGGGATGCCGGCGTAGATCCAGCCCGACTCGCAACGCATGTTTTCGAGCACAATGGCGCCCGCAGCAATGATGCAGTTTTCTTCTACTACGGCATGGTCCATCACAATCGACCCCATGCCCACCAGCACATTGTTATGGATGGTGCTGCCGTGTACGATGGCGTTGTGGCCAATGCTCACCTCATCGCCTATGGTAGTAGCCGCCTTTTGGTAGGTGCAATGAATCACAGCCCCATCTTGAATATTGGTGCGGTTGCCCACGCGAATGGCATGTACATCGCCGCGCACCACCGCGTTGAACCACACCGTGCAGTCATCCCCCAAAATCACATCCCCCACCACCGTACAATTGGGAGCGAGGAAGCAGTTGTGGCCAAATTGTGGCGACTTGCCTTCAACAGGCAGGATAAGGGGTTGTTGCATTTTATTGGTTTTGGAGGATTTTAGCCGCGTCTTTGGCGAAATAAGTAAGGATAATGTCGGCACCCGCACGTTTGATGCTCAGCAGCGATTCCATCATCACCCGGTCGTAGTCGAGCCAACCTTGCATGGCCGCAGCTTTGATCATCGAATATTCACCGCTTACGTTGTAGGCGGCAATGGGCAAGTCGGAATGGTCTTTGAGCAACCGAATCACATCTAAATAAGCCAAAGCCGGCTTTACCATGAGGAAATCGGCGCCTTCTTGTTCATCCAAAGCGGCTTCACGCAAGGCTTCGATGCGATTTGCGGGATCCATTTGGTAGGTTTTTTTATCGCCAAACTTGGGGGCGGAGTCGAGGGCATCGCGGAACGGCCCGTAGAAACCGCTGGCATATTTGGCAGTGTAGCTCATGATACTGACCTCGGTAAAGCCATTTTCATCGAGCAGCTCGCGGATGTAGCCCACTCGGCCGTCCATCATATCGCTCGGACCGATGATATCGGCACCGGCCTGGGCTTGCGCCAAAGCCATCTTGCCAAGCACCTCTAGCGAGGCGTCGTTCACGATTTTACCGTTTTCAACAATGCCATCGTGCCCGTCGGAGCTGTACGGATCCATGGCCACGTCGGTCATGAGCACCGCCTCCGGAAATTCCTGCTTGATGGTAGCCAAGGCGCGGTTGTAAAAGTTGGCATCGGCATAGCTGTAGGTAGCGTATTTGTCTTTATACCCCTCGCCCACCACCGGAAAAACATCGAAAGCGCGGATGCCGAGTTTCAGGGCACCCTCGATTTCTTTCAGCAATAAATCGAGACTTAGGCGATCAACCCCCGGCATAGAAGCCACTGGGAGGCGCTGGTTTTGGCCTTCCAGCAAAAAAAGCGGCAGCAGCAGGTCGTTGGTATGGAGCTGGGTTTCGCGCACGAGGTCGCGTACCCCGGCCATTTTGCGGTTGCGGCGTGGACGTATGTTCATGTTACAAAGATGGGGAAAAGACGTGAATTTAGACGAGCGGTTTGCGGGCAAGCAGGCGAATAACTGCAGCTGGGCCTTGGTGATAGGGGCCTTCGTTGAGTGTGGTGTGCTTTTGTTCGAGGGAGCTGATTTCGAGGCCTTCAAAATCGCTGCGCAACATGGCTTCGGTGAATAGCATGCTGAGGTCGCGGGGGCCGCCCGACTGAAACTGCAGCTGCTCAGGGTTAAAGCCTTCGAGTATCAACCAACCGCCGGGGCGCAGGGCAGCAGCCATGTTGCGGTGAAAATCGGCCCGCAAAGGCGCTGGTAAATGTGCAAAAATCAGCGCTACGGCATCAAAATCGGGCGTGGCCGAAAAGGTAGTGGCATCAGCCAAGGCGTAAGTAAACTGTACCTGCCGTTTGGCCGCGAGCTCCATGGCTTTGTTGCGACCTGTACTGCTTTGGTCGAAAGCCAGCACCTCCCAACCTTGGGCGGCGGCATGTGCAGCTTGGCGGCCTTCCCCTTCGCAGGGCAACAAAATTTTACCGGGAGAAAGGTCTTTGAGACTGTTTTCAAAATACACATTGGGGGCTTCGCCGTATACAAAGTGCGGTTCGGCATAACGTTCGTCCCAGAATTGTTTCATTGGATGCTATCTTTACCCTCTTCAAAACAAAAAAACCTAGGAAGGTTCAAAAATGAGTGAGGAAATGACCCCCGAAGCAGCTGCATTGCCGCTCTACACCCGCGCACAGCTGGCGTTGCGCAATGGGCAAGACCGCGATGAAATATGGGTGGCCTACCGGGGGGTGATTTATGATGTTACCCTCAGTCGCTTGTGGCGCAACGGTAAGCACTACGAGCATTGGGCAGGACAGGACCTCACCGACGAGCTGCCTGATGCGCCGCACACAGAACATGTTTTTGAGAAATTTACGGCTGTGGGCAGACTCGCTGGGGCATAAAAAAAGCCCTCTGTGCAGTACAAAAGGCTTTTTATAGGTTAGGTGGATTTAGTCGAGGGTGATGTCGAACTGCACCAAATCAACAAACAGCTGAATGCGATTTTCAAGTTCTTCCTGCGTAAGGGCCTCAAGGCGTTCTGAACCAAACTTTTCAACACAAAAAGAGGCCATGGCTGAGCCATAAATAAGGGCACGTTTCATGTTTGAGAAAGAGATGTCGCGGGTGCGCGCCAAGTAACCGATAAAGCCACCTGCGAAGGTGTCACCTGCACCCGTTGGGTCAAACACCTCTTCCAACGGTAAAGCAGGCGCATAAAACACCTCATGCTCGTTGAAAAGCAGGGCGCCATGCTCGCCTTTTTTAATCACCAATACTTTGGGACCCATGGCTAAAATCTTTTTGGCCGCCTTAACCAGCGAATATTCGTTAGAGAGCATGCGGGCTTCTTCGTCGTTAATCGTAAGCACATCTACACGCTTGATGGTTTCTTTGAGGTCGTCCATGGCTACGCTCATCCAAAAGTTCATGGTATCCATCACCACCAGTTTTGGGCGATTGTGGAGGCGGTTCAGAACCTGCTGCTGCACCATGGGGGTGAGGTTGCCGAGTAGCAAAAACTCGCAATCTTGGTACGAATCGGGCAATACCGGGTCAAAATCTGCCAACACATTTAACTGCGTGTCGAGGGTATCGCGGGTATTCATGTCCATGTGGTACTTGCCCGACCAAAAAAAAGATTTCTCACCTTGCTTTATTTGCAAGCCAGCTGTATCGATGTTGCGGGAGTGGAAATAGTCGATTTTTGACTGTGGAAAATCATCACCCACCACCGATACAATTTTCACCTTGTCCGTAAAGAATGAGGCGGATATGCCTGCGTAAGTAGCCGCGCCACCTACAATTTTATCTGTTTTTCCAAAAGGAGTTTCGATGGCATCGAAGGCCACGGTACCTACTACAACAAGACTCATGAGATATTTTTTTTGAATGTTTCTGCTGCAAATATTGCACAATTAATTTGAACGTGCTAATATTGCAGTCCGTTAGCGAAAGCGTCGGAAAATTCCTCGGTAGCTCAGCTGGTTAGAGCACTTGACTGTTAATCAGGGGGTCGTTGGTTCGAGTCCAACCCGGGGAGCAAATAAAAAGATAAAGGGGTTATACTTGTATAGTGTAACCCTTTTTGCATTATATCTTCAATGGATAAAACCTACCGGACAAACGCAGAAACCAAAAAGAAGTATGAATGAGTAATCTACAATATATAGAGAGCGCCAAGAAGGAATTTGAATATTATAAATTATTGGCTGAAAAAACATTCGGCCAACTCACAGATGACCAGCTTTTTAATCAGTTTAATGGTGAGAGTAATAGTATTGCGACGATTGTAAAACACTTATGTGGCAATATGCTTTCTCGTTGGACTGATTTTCTAACTACAGATGGTGAAAAAGAATGGAGGAAAAGAGACGAAGAATTTGAAAATGACATCTGCACTCGTGAAGAATTATTACAAAAATGGCAAGAAGGATGGTCTTGTTTATTTAAGGCACTTGATTCAATTTCTGATGATGACTTATCAAGAGTT
>CAMCHJ010000003.1 GCA_945874665.1 Chitinophaga pinensis
GGCAGCGTTACCAATCCACGCTTTATTATCACTGCCACGGTAGATATCGGCACCAAGGATATCATTGCAGGTCCTCCACAGATGATTGCACAACAGTTGAGTCTTACTATTTATATTGGAGATGTCGTCACGAAAACGCTTTTTTCAAGCCTTACTCTCAATTTAAAGGGAGTGGGAACCAATGAAAATAAGTCATTTATTGAGGCGATTAAGCGCATTAACCCGAAAAGTGAGGAGGCAAAAGAACTTTTGGATGAGGGTAAATCTAAAATCATATCTTATTACAGTGCCAATTGCGACTTTATTCTCAAAGAAGCACAAACCTTGGTAAAGCAAGAAAAATACGATGAAGCCATTTACCAGCTTTCGTTGGTACCTGATGTCTGTCAAGATTGCTATTTCAAGTGCCTAGATACACTAGTTTCAGTATATCAACAAAAAATTGATACCGATTGTCAAGTGAAATTCAACGAGGCCAAAGTCATTTGGGCCGCAGCTCAAACCCCGAATGGCGCGGAACGAGCAGGAGACGTGCTCAGTACCATAAACCCAATGGCCAGTTGCCAACCAGAGGTTTCTATTTTCATCAAAAAGGTCGATGCCAAACTCAAGGCCGATGAAAAAGCAAGATGGCAGTTTAAAATGAAACAATATGCTGATAAAATTGCAATGCAAAAAGAACAAGTAAGAATAGTAGAAGAGAAAGGAAAGCGAGATGATACCTATAGGGAGAATCAATCGCAGCGCGATGCAATTTCACAGGAAAAACAATCAGCTCGAAATTTCGAGTTAGATAAAATCAGAGTAAACACATACAGAGAGGTAGCAGTGGAGCAAGCCCGAAATCAACCTAAAACAGTTACTTATAATAACATTTATTGGAGATGATTAAGGATTTTATAAATAAAAACGCTGGAATAAAATTTACGATTGTTTTAGGGTCAGGATTCCACATTCAAAAAAATTCAAATACTATTTTAAATAGTTGGGAGATGCTTTTAAAAAAAATGGATCCTAACTTTGTAAGCCAAGGTAATTACTTATTAGACTTTGAACAGATGATATTAAGTGAAAAATCTTCTCTTCAATCGTCAGATGTTGAAAAACTAAAATTATCTCAAGTAGCAAAATGTTTGAAAAAAGTACAAGAAAATCTTGATTTAGAAAAATTAAATCAATATCCTATAGAAATTTTCAATCCAGATATTATCTCGGACATAGTAATATTGAATTTTGATGAAGTTGCAGAAAAAATATGCAAGGAAGTTCTCAAATGTAAAATATCATCAATTCAATATGTTGAGATAGATGAAAAATTAAAAAGTGAAGCCAAAATTCATCAAACTACAAGATTCAAAGAAGTTATTTTTCCAAACAAAGGAATTATTCGATTTTGGCATCCTCATGGTTCAATTGCTAAATCTTCAGAAATGATATTAAGTGCAAGAAGCTATGCAATGCACATTGTAAATATTGAAAGGTTGAGAAAGCATTCTAAGTCCAAACTAAAAAACAATAATAAATTAAATACTTGGTATGATCAGCTGATTCATCAACCTGTGTTAATATTAGGTGCTTCTATATCTAATTCAGAATGGGACCTATGGAGTGCCTTTATTAACAGAGAACGTAATTTTTCTAAAAAAGATAATAAAGAATTTCGCAGACCAATTTATCAAATGAGAAGCTCGGAAAATTTAATTTCAAATGAAAATGACAAAAAAACAAATGAACAATGGTTTGAACCGCTTTTTGAAGAAAAATATTGTTTCAATGAACAATGGTCAATGCTCTCTAAAATTATATCAAAATGAAAGTATTTTACTTATTCATAATTTTCACTTTTATTGATTACAATGCATTTGCACAATCCTTCAATGATGAAAAAGTTAGTTTAACGAATTTCATCAAACGGATGCACACAGCTAAACCCTTTGAAGGAGTAAAAATTATTGATGACTACGATCATCAGTATTTCGTTTCGGTTATTAGCTTGGAAAAAGCTAAATACACAAGTGAATTAACTATGAATCGTGTTGCTCAAGTGAAAGCACAATCGCAGGCCAGTACTTTTTTGAATGGGGCCACAATTTCGATGGAGATGTTAATCACAACTAAAGAATCCAAGGACTCAACGAATAATATAAAAACGACAGTTGAAACGGTTGAACAATGGGTTTCTCTCAAGGCCTTGAGTTATTAACAAATTTTAACAACGCAGATAGTTTGAGAATGGTTTTTAATTATTTTAGGAATTGAAAAAAGAATAAAATAAATAACAAAAAAAACAAAAATGAAATCAATTTTTAAATCAATTATTATTACTGGACTATTTGTATTTTTACAACAAATAGTTTTTGCCCAAGACGCAGATAAAACTGTTGCAATCACTGTAAGTGGTAGTGGAAAAACGCAAGATGATGCTAAGCAATCTGCATTACGTTCTGCAATTGAACAGGCCTTTGGTGCTTTCATTTCCTCTAAAACAGAAATATTAAATGACCAAGTTGTGGCGGATCAAATGTCATCCGTTACTAGTGGAAACATAAAATCTTTTGACTTACTTAACGAATCTCAGCTTCCTGATGGTAGCTGGGGTGTAACTTTAAAAGCAATTGTTTCGGTTGATAAACTCACAAGTTTTGTGGAAGCAAAGGGTATTGCCATAGAAATAAAAGGCGGTATGTTTGCTTTAAATATCAAACAGCAATTATTAAATGAGCAAGGTGAAATTAAAGCAGTTAGCGAAATGGTAGGATTACTTCATGAACCAATGCAAATTTCTTTTGATTATGTTATTAAAAGTAGCGATCCTAAATCGTTAGACGCAGAAAGTAGAAACTGGGTAATACCTCTAGTTGTGACAGCAACAACTAATGAAAATATTGATTTTTGTGCAAATTATTGTATTAAAACATTAGAAGCGCTAAGCCTTTCTTCTGAAGAAGTAACAAGCTATAAGAGTTTAAACAAAGCCGTTTTCCCCGTTGTCATTATATACAATTGGGTTACCAAAACTTTTTATTTAAGAAAACAAAGTAGTATAAATGCATTAATCACGCTTACAAGTCAGTGGGCTTATTATACTCGTTTATTTACAGTGCAATCTGGAATGGATAAATCAAATGGAAATGGCGTAGGTAAAATACACAAGTTTATGGATCATCGATACTTAAAAACTGATGGTATCACAATTAACTTTTTAACAATAGGAAAACAGGCCGCCACATTTACTTGGCAGGATAAACGAACGCTTGCACAAATTGAACAAATGACTGGATATACAGTAAAGCCAAGAGGCGTTGTTTCACAATATAAGCATGGTGGTTTTGTTGTTTTTGAAGAAAATGGGCATGGTTTAGTAGCTGCAATTACAGATCTAGGGAATATGGATTGGAACTCTGCCAAAACGGCCTGTGATGAATTGATTTTAAATGGATATAGCGATTGGCATTTACCTGCAAAAGAAGAATTAAATGCACTTTTTGTTAATTTGAAACAGGTAGGAGTTGGCGGTTTTGAGAATTACTACTATTGGAGTAGCACTGAGGGAAATGATAGAGCGTGGATTCAGAACTTCAGTAATGGCGACCAGCACGTAAACCCCGGATACTCAAAAATCAATGTTCGGGCTGTGAGGACTTTTTAACTATTTATCAATTTAACTATTTTAACTAACCGCGGAGTGGTCTAATTTTTATTAGTGGCATTATTAACGATTTACCCGTTTTCAAAGATATATCTGGTTTAAAGCCCTTTCTGAAAACATGAAATAATTATTTTTAATATTTCACTTTAATTGAATACAACTGTTTGCAAATATAATGAACTCGTAACCCTCGTAGTCTATGACCAATGAAAAACTTCAGATGAATCAAATTAGACTAGGAATAATGCAAAAAAAAACAAATTCCAATCTTTAATCAAATAAACATGAAACAACTATTTTTTATCCTGGCTCTGGCATTTAGTGTCAATGCTTACTCACAAGATGATAAAACCGTAACCCTTGTTGTAAGCGGGCAAGGCAAGACGCAAGATGAAGCTAAGCAAAGCGCTTTGCGAAGTGCCATTGAACAGGCGTTTGGGGCATTCATATCGTCAAAGTCAGAAATACTAAATGATGATTTAGTTAAGGATGAAATTGTTTCCATTTCAAATGGGAATATTCAAAAATACGAATTGCTTACTAAAGATTATATTCCAGAGGGGTATTATGTGGTGACATTAAGGGCTGTAGTTTCTATCTCCAAGCTGACGAGCTTTTGTGAAAGTAAAGGTATTGAGGTTTCGTTTAGAGGCGATTTATTGTCTGCAAATATTGAGTTGATAGAAATAAATAAAGCCAGTGAATTGATTGCCATGAAAAATTTGATAAAAATGTCAAATGATTGGTTGATAAAGTGTTTTAATTATTCACTTGAAACATCAGAGCCTAGGAATACCAATGGACGTTACCAAATTAGCCTGACTGTATACACACTTTTGAATTCTAACTTTGTTGGCTTTAACAATTATATAACGAACACATTAAAGAGTATTAGTTTGAGCAGCGCGGAAATTTCGAAATTTGACAAATTACAAATTGAATATCATAAAGTTCAAATTTTAAATTCAGATAAATCTAAAAGCACAGTTTATTTAAGAAATGAGGAGAGTTTAAATATGCTTATGGAATTGTTTAAATATCCAGAGGTGCATTTGCACAATTTTATAGTTTCTAATAATTTGGAAGCAATTGATGGATATAAATTTGACAAAGTAATTCGATCTGATCAAAGGTCAGCTATTGCTAAGCATAGTAGTGTTCAAGTCTTCAATAAATATATTTTTTTTGATGTTACAATCGGTCAAGGGTTTCCATTGGGTGCAGAAGATGAATATACGGCTTATGCTAAAACAAAACACGGAGTAATCTCTACATTACTTCCCATAGAGTTAGAATATAATCGTTTCCCCTTAATGATGAAAGGAGATTACTCTGTGTTTAATTATGACCCGCATGGACGGAGGTTTGGAAAAAACCAAACACTTTCAATTTCGTTTTTCTGCCCTAATGACAGAGGAGTGGTTTCTGTTAGGCAATTTGATTATTCATTCGATAAAGAAAAAATTAAGAGCATAAGTAAATTCGAGGTCAAACAATATAAAAATTAGGACAGAATGAAAATAGCCAAATTCGAATGCCTGAAAGGTCGCTATTGTGAACGTCCTGTCTTGTTTCACAAAGAAATGGATTATGCGCAAGCCATTTATAATGCGAATATTCCTTACCGCCCAGGTGTGTATTTGGTTTATTCAACCACTGGGCTTAATCACGTGGATAAGGAATTGTTGTACTACGGCAAAGCGGGTGTTACTAAGAACGGCAAGAATCCTTCACTCAATTTTCACCAACTACCCATTAGATTACTGGCTGCTACAAAGAGGCCAAAGGAATATACTCTCAGCGATAAAAATGATGTTTTAAGAGCAAAGATTTGGCCCTGGTATATTGAATGAGGATGCTTTGAAGGGCTGAGAATTTATTGGTTCATCACGGAATGGCCAACTGAAGATCCGAATGAACTTGAGTCAAAAATAAAGAATGAGCTTCCTAACCGGAATAATAAAATATGAAAAGACTAACCCTTTTAATGGCATTTATTGTCATCCAGTTTAATGCTAATGCGCAATCCTTTAATGAGGATAAAACAGCATTTTCCAACTTCCTGAAGCGCATGTATGTTGCCTCTCCCTTTGAAGGCGTTAAGGTGGTAGACGACTATGAAAAGCAATACCTGATTTCGGTTATTTCCCTCGATAAGGCCAAGTACACTTCCGAATCGGTTATGAATAGGGTTGCACAAGTGAAGGCACAATCGCAGGCCAGTACATTTTTAAATGGAGCCAGCATATCGATGGATTTGATAATAAATACAAGGGAAGTCACCGACACCAAGGGGCAAACAGAAAGTATCACAGAAACCATGGAACAGATAAAGCAGAATTCCATCGGCTTTTCTAAGGGTCTAGAGCTACTCACTAATTTTGATTCAGCAGATGGCAAAAAGGTAGTGTTTGTTTACATGCGAGAATTAGATACGAAGACAAAAAATGATTAAATCATTACGAACAAAGGTTTATCCCACTGCTAAATTCAAACTGATGAAAAAATATTTTTACTTGCTGCTCTCCTTTACATTGACTCTATTTCATGTTCAAGCTCAAAACGAAGGGAAATCAGATCTAATAAGTATAAAAGTTGTTGCCTCGGGCAAAACTGAAACTTTGGCTCTAACTGAAGCCTTGCGCTCGGCCTTGACGCAAACATCCTCTGTGTTTATTAGTGCCAATACAACAATTATTAATGATCAAATTTCGAAAGATGAAATCGCAATGATCAACAATGGTTCTATAGCTGGCTACAAGTTAGTTGATAAACATGAAAATACAGATGGGACTGTTTCCATCACGTATGAGGTGACTGTATCTGTAAATAAACTAACATCATTTGTTGAAAGTACTGGAGGAGCAACCGAATTGAAAGGCAGCCTATTTGCTGCCAACATAAAGCTGCAAGAGTTAAATGAAAAAGCCGAGCAAAAAGCAGTTGAAGACTTGATTACCGTATCACAAACCATCTTGAAAAATTCATTTGATTACAAAATCGAAAATGGAGAGCCAACTGAACAAAATGGGAAATGGAAAATACCGTTAATTATTTCAATTACTAAGAATAAGAATTATGATGAGTTTGTAAAGTTTTTTAGTGCTAGTTTGGCTGGGATTTCAATGAACAAGGCAGAGCAAGATGCATACATCAAATTAAATAAACAACTATATGCCATTGGCCTTTTCGATAATTCTAAGTTGACAATAAACACGCCTTCGGTTGCAAGATATCATAGTACCCAGGAATCAATCCAAGGGTTATCGAGTATGAATTCAGATATTGAACTCTTTGAAAATAAATTTTACATAAATAAAAAAGGAAATTATGAAGCTATTTTTTTGAGGAATGAATTCTCCTATAAATCCTTAGAAAATTTTGTCATTAATGTGGAAAGAGAGCTTTTTTCTGATTTAGTAATTACGAATGGTGTAACAGACGAGTTGATAGGCAGACAAGAGAGGTACAAAATTTCAGGTTATCTATCCAATATTAATTTATCGTTCGTTTCCTCCGAAACAGTTCCAATTGTTAGAAATGGATTTGCTTATTTGGGTGGAAATATGTTCAATGAAAATAAGAAAAATTTGATTGATCCTGGAATTACAGGAATTTGGTTTGGTTGGAATTGGGAAAAATTCAAATCACCTGTGGTTGTTCAATTACGTAATGATTTTTGGGAATCGCGAATGGTTGGTTTTAATGAAAAGCGTAATACTTGGATGTCTTTTCAGGATCTTTCTACAGACCTGACAACGATAAATTTTTTTGAAGGATATTTAGATTACATATTTGGCAATTATATTCTGCACGTCAAGAAAGTAAATAATTTGAATTATGAGTATCAAGCACAACATAAAAACAGCAATCCAAAATCAATCATTTCGTTCCCCTTACAGCTTACATCTATAGGTAATGACGCCGGTGAGGTATATAAATTATATTTAGATAATACTTTATTGACTGAGGAGATTTCACAAGTTTCAGAATATCGTGTGAAGGTGGATACGCGAAAATAGAGTGCGCCTTTGTCCTATTCCTCAATCTCTAGACCAGGGGCATGCTTATTTAAATTTATTTTGAGGTCCGCCTTATACTTGCGGACGCTTTTAATTAGATTTTTAGCCTTTTAAAGGATCTAAGAAAGTATTCCAATGTCTTTTTAACCCGTTGTATTGCGCATTATTTCGTTTTAACCCTTATCACTAATGCCTGTTGGTTGCTACTTCGCTCTTCGATTGAGCGATATCCTAAATGCAACACGACCATAGTTTACAATTAGCAGCAATTGTAAGTAGTAAACACCCTCCAAAAACACAACATCCCCTGCCGGTGTATTGGCGTTCCCGAGCTGGTCCTAGTCAATAAGGCCACCTCACCACCGCAACGCTCTTTTCCGCCTGCCCTTAAAAAACGAGGTTCACGATTCTGCCGGGCACCACGATGATTTTTTTCAGCGTACGGCCTGCTTGTAGGTGTACCACCTTTTCGTTGGCCAACACCAGCGCTTCGAGCGCTTCTTTGCTGGCATTAATGGGCATGGTGAGGTTGAAACGCATTTTTCCGTTTTCTTGGATGGGATAATCAAAGGTGTCGTCAACCAAATAGTTGGCCAGGTAAGTAGGAAAAGCTGCTGCATGCACCGATGTGGTGTGGCCCAGTGCGCGCCACAAACTTTCGGTCATAAAGGGCGCAAAAGGAGCGAGGAGGCGCACGAGCGGGTCGAGGACTTCAGCTTTACGGCATTTGAGCGCCTGCAGGTCGTTTACACAAATCATAAAGGCACTTACGCAGGTATTAAACGAGAAGCGCTCCATGTCGTCGGTAATTTTTTTGATGGTGCGGTGGATGATTTTGAGCTCGGCTTCGCTGGCAGCCTCTTGGCTCAGCGCCAGTTCGCCATTTTCGTGGAACAAACGCCACAGCTTTTGGAGGAAACGATACACGCCTTCAATGCCTTTGGTGTCCCAGGGCTTGCTGTCCTCGAGCGGCCCTAAAAACAGCTCGTACAAACGCAGTGTATCGGCGCCGTATTGGGAGATGATGTCGTCGGGGTTGACCACGTTCCATTTAGACTTCGACATTTTTTCGACTTCCATCAGCACTTCTACCTTGTCTTCAAAAAACTCCAATTCGTTGGCGTTGGTGATGAAGTTTTGCGCCACCTCTTTGGAGGCAATGCTCAGGTTTTTAAAGGGATTGTATTGCTCGTCCTGCGAGCTATTTAATGCGTCGAGCTGCTGTTGGCTAATGAAATACCTCCCGTTTTCATGTTCCGTATAGGTGGTAGGGAAGTGCTTGATGGCTTTTTGAAGATTGGCATCGCCGTTGCTTTGCTCCTTCCAAACAGCATTTGGAGGCAGCAAATAGGTTTGCTCTTGCCAAACGAAGCAGGCAAATTTACTTTGGCCCTGAATCATCCCCTGGTTTACCAGCTTTTTAAAGGGCTCTTTGAAGCCAATGAACTGGCGGTCGTACAAAAACTGGGTCCAAAAACGGGCATAGAGCAAATGCCCCGTGGCGTGCTCCGAGCCGCCCAGGTACAGGTCTACTTGCTGCCAATAGTCTACCGCGGTACGATCGGCAAAAGCCTGCTCGTTTTGCGGGTCCATGTACCTCAAAAAATACCAGCTCGATCCCGCCCAACCCGGCATGGTAGTGGTTTCGAGCGGGTGCCCTTGGTATTGCCAATTGCTGGCGCGCGCCAAGGGCGGCTCACCATCTTCGGTGGGCAGGTATTTGTCAACCGCCGGCAAGGTAATTTGGTCGATGTGTTCAAAAGGAACGGCCTTGGGAATGCCGTTTTCAAAATAAATAGGTACGGGCTCGCCCCAATAGCGCTGTCGACTAAAAATAGCGTCGCGCAAGCGGAACTGCACTTTGCCTTTGCCGCAGCCGAGCTTTTCTAAAGCGGCAATGGCTACACCAATGGCTTCTTTGGCCACCAGGCCGTTTAAAAAGTCGCTGTTGATCATGCGCGCTTCCTTGTTGGCATTGGCAGCCAGTTCAACCTCGCTGCCGGCTACCACGGCGATGATGGGAAGCTTAAAATGCCGCGCAAAACGCCAGTCGCGCTCATCACCGCCCGGTACGGCCATCACAGCACCTGTGCCATAGCCAGCCAAAACGTAGTCGGCAATCCACACAGGTATGGGTTGTTGGGTAAAAGGATGGAGCACATAGGCGCCGGTAAAGGCCCCCGAAACCGTTTTTACATCGGCCATGCGCTCACGCTCTGAGCGGTTTTTGGTTTTGAGGATGTAGGCGGCTACCTCGGCTTGTTGCGCAGGGGTGGTGATTTGGCCTACTAATTCATGCTCTGGCGCCAACACCATAAAGCTTACCCCAAAAATGGTATCGGGCCGGGTGGTAAACACCTCAATGCGCTCGGTATGTGCTGCTAGTTGAAAATGGATAGAAGCGCCTTCAGAGCGTCCGATCCAGTTTTTTTGTTGCTCTTTGATGGCATCCGACCAGTCTATTTCGCCCAGTCCATCCAACAGCCGTTGGGCATAAGCCGAAATGCGCATCATCCATTGCTTCATCATGCGGATCTCCACAGGATAACCGCCGCGCTCTGAAACGCCGTCTTTTACCTCGTCGTTGGCCAAAACGGTACCCAAAGCGGGACACCAATTTACGCGGGCTTCGGCTAAAAAGGCCAACCGATAGTGCATCAGCGTATCGGCTTGCTGCACCGCTGTCATGCCAAGCCATTGCGCCGCGGTAAAAGCTGCCGCATTTTCATCGCTGTGGGCCTGTAATCCCATCGTGCCTTGCGCTTCTAAATGCTGTATCAAAGCGCTGATGGGCCGGGCTTGCTGCGTTGCTTTGTCGTACCACGACTCAAACAACTGTATAAATATCCACTGTGTCCAACGGTAATAGGCCGGGTCGCAGGTTTGCACCTCGCGCGACCAGTCGTAGCTAAAGCCAATTTTGTTGAGTTGCTCTTTGTAGCGTTTGATATTGGTGGCTGTGGTTACCGCTGGATGTTGTCCCGTTTGAATGGCATACTGTTCTGCCGGCAAACCAAAAGCGTCGAAACCCATGGGGTGCAGCACATTAAAGCCCTGCATGCGTTTGTGCCGTGCCACGATATCGCTGGCGATGTAGCCCAGGGGGTGGCCCACATGCAAGCCCGCTCCAGAGGGATACGGGAACATGTCGAGGACGTAGTATTTTGGTAAAGCTGACCCAGGTGCTTTGGTTTTATAAAGCTCTTGCTCTTGCCAAAGGTTACTCCAAAAGGACTCGGCCTGCTCAAACGAATATTCTGACATTTGTGGTTGAATGAAACGCAAAAATAGGCAATACCGCTGTTTGTTTCTTTTCTTGAACTAAAAACAATGTAGACGCTTTGGATAGCGGGAATAAGTCTTATTTTAGCGCTGTAATTGCTATGTCAGAACAATCGCAACTCAAATATTTCCGTCGCAAAGCACGAAGAACCACCGTTACGGCTGTAATCAGCATTTCGTTGGTGTTGTTTTTATTGGGGCTTTTTAGCGTTTTGGTGATGAATGCCAAGATGTTATCCGATTATGTGAAAGAACACCTGGAGGTTCAAATTTACTTGAACGACGAGGCGGAGCTAAAGGATATCAAAACTTTAGAGCGCCAAATGACGGCGATGCCTTATGTTAAGGAGCTCGATTTTGTTTCGAAAGAGGCAGCAGTAGCGGTATTAACGGCTGACCTAGGTGAGGATTTTGTTGATTTTTTAGGGTATAACCCTTTGTTGTCGTCATTTAACATGACCGTTACGGCAAATTTTGCCAACAGCGACAGTTTAAAGTTGGTGAAAGCTTTCCTCCTGGCTAATCCTGCCGTAAAAGAGGTGTACTACCAAGAAAACGTGCTCGACCTCATCAATAAAAACCTGCAAACCATTGCCTTGGTAATTGCGGGTTTCAGCGTTTTGTTGTTGCTCATTACCATTACTTTAATCAACAATTCCATTCGCCTGTCGCTGTATTCGCAACGTTTTTTAATTAAAAGCATGCAGCTGGTGGGCGCCACGGCTTGGTTTATCAAGAAGCCTTATCTGTTAAAAAGCTTTTTGCAAGGCTTGTTAAGTGTATTGGTTTCAGTGGCGCTGTTGTTTGGCGTGATGCAAGTAAGTGATGCACAATTGCCGGAGTTGCGAGACTTGCGCAACGATACCTACACCCTGATCATTGGCGCAGGCATGCTACTCATTGGCTTGGTAATCAGTTTAGTAAGCACTTGGTTTGCTATTTCTAAATATTTAAGAAACACAATCGACGATTTATACTAATGAAAAATTCGACTAAAGAAGCTGGCGTTTTATTGTTCAGCAAAAAGAATTATACCTGGATGCTGATAGGCTTGGGTTTGATTGCCCTTGGTAATATTTTGATGATTGGCACAGAAGACATTTATGGCTTCACGAAGATTACCTTGGCGCCGATTTTGATCATGGCGGGTTTTTTGATCGAAATTTACGCCATACTGTACCGGCCAAAAGCCAAAGCCTAAAACATGACGTGGTTTGAAGCGGTAGTGATCGCCATTGTGGAGGGTCTTACCGAGTTTTTACCAGTGAGTTCCACTGGTCACATGATTCTTACGTCTGCCTTGATGGGCATCCACGAAGACGATTTTGTAAAGTCCTATGAGGTTGTTATACAGCTGGGCGCCATTTTGGCTGTATTGGCCATTTATTACAAGCGCTTTTTGGTGAGTTTCGACATCTACCTCAAGCTTTTTGTAGCGTTTTTGCCTACGGGCATCGTTGGGCTAGTGGCCTACAAAGCCATCAAAGCATATCTATTTAATCCTTTAACCGTAAGTCTCTCGCTCATTGTAGGTGGTGTAGTGTTGATTTTGCTGGATAAATGGACCGCCAAAAAGGAATCTAAATATGTGGAAATCGAGCATATTTCCTACTTAGATGCCTTGAAAATAGGATCAATTCAGTGCTTGAGCATGATTCCTGGCGTATCACGATCAGCCGCAACCATTTTTGGAGGTGTGTATGCAGGTTTTAACAGGGTGCAAGCCGCAGAGTTCAGTTTTTTACTCGCCATTCCCACCATGTTCGCCGCTACAGGCTACGACATCCTCAAAAACAGAGCGCTTTTTAACGCTGATGGCCTGGTGATCATGCTGGTAGGCGGTTTGGTAGCGTTTGTAGTGGCTATTTTGGCTGTGAAAGCCTTTGTAAGTTTCTTAACCAAGTACGGTTTTAAACATTTTGGCTATTACCGCATTGTTGTAGGCATTTTGTTTTTGATTTATGCCTACCAAACGGGTTTGCAGTTAGCTATTGATTGATGCTTGATTTTCAAAAGGGAGAGGTGTTGCTCTTCGATAAACCGCTCGGCTGGACTTCTTTTGATTTGGTAAAAAAAGTGCGTAATCTCATTCGCATTAAAAAAGTGGGCCACGCAGGCACGCTTGATCCATTGGCTACAGGCCTCATGATTTTGTGCACGGGCGCCATGACCAAGTCCATTGAAAGGCTCACCGGCATGGACAAAACGTACACTGGCACCTTGCGTTTGGGTGAAACCACCCCCAGTTACGACCGCGAAACGGAGGTCAACGCTACTTTTCCATACGAGCACATTACTGCTGAACAAATGGCAGCGGTAGCAGCCACGTTTACCGGCGATTTGATGCAAATTCCACCTGCGCACTCAGCCATTAAAGTCGATGGCAAGCGTTTATACGTTGATGCGCGCAAAGGCATTGAAGTTGAAATTAAACCGCGTCCTGTACACATTCACGGTTTCGAAATCACGGCGGTGGCACTCCCTGACGTGCATTTTACTGTTAAATGCAGCAAAGGCACCTACATTCGTTCGTTGGTTTTTGATTTTGGAAAAGCATTAGGTAGTGGGGCGGTTATGACCGAACTTTGCAGGACCAGCATCGGTGACCATGCCCTCGAAGGCGCTTGGCAATTAGCCGATTTTGAAGCCATGATTAAAGCAAACAGCGCACAAAGGGATGAAGGTTTACCACGGACTTGAACATTTTAAAGCCGAAAAACCGGTTGTGCTCACCATCGGCTCTTTCGATGGCGTGCATTTGGGTCACCAGGAGCTTTTAGCGCGACTGAAAGCCAAGGCCTTGGAAATCGGTGGTTTGTCGGCACTGATGACTTTTACGCCGCACCCGCGCATTGCCTTAAACAAAGACAAAGAAAAGTTACGATTGCTCACCAATGATGCCGAAAAAGAGGCCTTGCTGCGTTATTTTGGTTTGGATGTGTTGATTTTTATGCCTTTTGACCAAGCCTTTTCAAGTCAACCCGCTGCCGTTTTTTTAGAGGAAGTTTTGCTTGACAAAATTGGCATGAAGCACCTGGTGATTGGCTATGACCATAAATTCGGTCAAAACCGTTCTGGTGACATTCATTTTTTGCGGGCGCAAGCAGCAACAAGTCAGCGTTTTAGTGTAGAAGAAATTTCACAACAAACCATGGATGAGTTGGCAGTGAGTTCAACCAAAATTCGCTTGGCCATAGAAGCAGGAGATGTGATGTTGGCACAGAAGCTTTTGGGATTTCCCTACAGTTTGAGCGGTGAGGTTGTAAAAGGTGACCAAATTGGCCGCAAGCTGGGCTATCCAACGGCCAATCTCGCGCTGAATGATGTGTATAAGCAAGTGCCGTGCGCAGGTGTTTATGCCACTGAAATTGAGGTGGGAGGGCAGTCGCACCGCGCCATGACCTACATTGGTACCCGACCCACCCTTGCGGGTACACGAAACAACATCGAGACCAACATCTTGGATTTTCAAGGCGATTTATACGAACAATCGATGAAAATTCACTTTTTGCAGCACATACGTGCCGATGTGAAATTTGAAAATTTAGAAGAGCTCACGCAGCAAATTGCCCGTGATGAACGCAAGGTGCGGCTGTACTTCGGCTTGCCTGAGCTGCCTTAAGCCAACAGTTTATACACCATCTCCTTCAGCAACTCACCATCCTCGGTTTCGTTGCTGCCTAAGCCTTTCGATTTTAAATCGTACTCCAGTAAAATGCCAATGCTTTTTTTGGTTCTCGGGAGACTAAAATTGCGGGCGTAGGTGTCGTAATCTTTTAAGAAATATGGATTTACGCCCAATGCCGCGGCCATTTGTTGCTGAGAGGCCCCTTTTTGGTAGTGGTAGTTGTAAATTCTGCTGAAAAACGAGTATAAAGACCCAATGCAAACGGGCATGCTGAAATTGCTAGCCTTCGGACTTTCAGCAAAGTAGTTTACAATCTGAAAAGCTTTGAAGGTGTCTTTGCGACCAATGGCATTCTGCAGCTCAAAAACATTGTAGTCGCGACTAATGCCGATGTATTTTTCAATGAGTTCTACCGTAATGGCAGCACCTGGCTCCAGGTTTATGGCTAGTTTTTCGACTTCTGAAGCAATGCGACTGAGGTTGTTGCCCAGGTACTCGGCCATGATGGCTGCCGTTTCGCTGGTTACCTTAAAGCCTTGTTCCTGAATAAAAACTTCAATCCATTTTGCCAGTTGATAGTCTTTTACCTTTTCGCTCAAAAAAACCAGGCCTTTTTCATCTGCGATTTTGTACGATTTTTTGCGCTTATCGAGTACTTTGCTTTTGAATGCAAGCACTAAAAAGGTGCTGCCTAGTGGCTTTTCGAAATAGCTTTGCAGCTTTTCATATTCTTTATCTGACAGGCCTTGGGCTTCTTTGATGAGCACCAATTGCCGTTCAGCCATCATCGGAAAACGGCGTGCGGCATTTACAATGGTCACTGCGTCCACATCGCGCCCATACATCACCGTTTGGTTAAATCCCTTTTGCTCCTCGGGAATGGCTTCATTTTCGATCCAATGGGTAATTTTATCCATGAAAAAGCCTTCCTCACCATGCAATAAAAGAATGGGGGGGTATTTGCGATTTTGGAGTTGCTTGAGCAGTTCGGGAAAGCTTATCTGGGCCATTTTTAGAAGCGCAAGTGTTTAACTGTAAGTCCGTTATTGATGAGTTGTTTCAGCGACCCAATACCTACTTTTAGGTGGTTGCTAACAAAGTCTGCCGTGACTTTAGCATCGCTTTCAGTCGTTTTTACGCCTTCTGGAATCATGGGTTGGTCGCTAATGAGCAGCAAGGCACCCGTAGGAATGCCATTGTGAAAGCCGGTGGTAAATACGGTAGCGGTTTCCATATCAATGGCCATGGCGCGAATGGTACGGAGGTATTTTTTGAAATTTTTGTCATGCTCCCAAACCCTGCGGTTGGTGGTGTACACGGTGCCTGTCCAGTAATCGAGCCCATGATCGCGTACCGTTGTAGAAATGGCTTTTTGCAAAGCAAAGGAGGGAAGGGCGGGTACTTCAGGTGGTAAGTAGTCGTTAGAGGTGCCTTCGCCCCTAATGGCAGCAATCGGCAGTACCAGGTCGCCGATGGCATTTTTGCGTTTCAAGCCGCCGCATTTACCTAAAAAAAGCACTGCTTTGGGGTGGATAGCGGTTAGGAGGTCCATCATGGTGGCAGCCATCGGACTACCCATCCCAAAGTTGATGAGGGTAATGCCATCGGCCACTACTGTTTGAATGGGCTTATCGAGGCCCATAATAGGCACTTGATACCATTCCGAAAACATTTTGAGGTAATGCGAAAAGTTGGTTAACAGCACATAAGGGGTAAAATCCTCCAGCTGTCTACCTGTGTAGCGCGGAAGCCAATTGTTTACAATGTCTTCTTTCGTTTTCATACTTTTGTTGCAGGCTAAATTAAACAATAACCACCTCTTTTTGCGTGATTTTATGCACAACCAGCAACTCGACCTCCCCGTTTTTGATTACCGATTTAAGGAAGAAGGTGGTAAAAAGTGTCTTTTTGATGTCTTTCGAAAAAAGTTTGTGGTGCTAACGCCTGAAGAATGGGTGCGCCAGCACCTGCTGCAGCATTTGTGGCGCAATTTGGGATTCCCGATGGCTTTCATTTCTGTGGAAAAAAGCTTTTTGGTGGATGGCCTCCAAAAGCGTTACGATGCTGTGATTTACAACCGCGATTTTAAGCCGCTCTTGCTCATCGAGTGCAAAGCACCTGCTGTTGCGGTCGATCAAGTTGTTTTTGACCAGGCGGCACGCTATAACCGCAGCTTGCAAGTGCCCTTTATGTTGGTAAGCAATGGATTAACGCATGTTTTGGCGCAGGTAGATGCAGCAGCCGGCCGCTATGTTTTTGCCAATGGCTTGCTGAGTTACGATGCATTGATCGCTGCGCAGTGATGTTTACAAGGCCTTGGCCAATGTTTTCATTTCGCCATTAAAAATCACTTCTAAGCCTTCGTCGGTCTTGATAGAGTTCAACAACATGGCTTGGGCAACAATGCGCACGTGAATTGAGCGGAATCGAACTGGAAAAAGCCACTCGAACAAAGGTGAAAGGACTTTAGCGATACGTTCCCCAACACGTACTTCTTGGCGGTCGCCCAACAGCAAGCCAGGTCTGTAAATCGATAGCCGCTCAAAGCCCACGGCCTCGAGTGCTTGCTCGGCTTCACCCTTTACCTGGTTATAAAAGAAGCCCGACTTGGCATCGGCGCCTACCGCACTGATCAGGCTGAAATGGGTAACACCGGCTTGTTTGGCAACATTTGCGGCATCTACCACCATGTTGTAGTCTACCTTTTTGAACGCTTCTTTGCTGCCTGCTTGTTTCATGGTGCTGCCCAAACAGCAGTAAACCCTGCTGATGCCTGAAAAGGCATCGAGGTGTTTCACCAAATTGCTCAAATCGGCTTGTACAAACTGTATTTTATGATGGTCATAAGGTGCAGGGCGACGGCCCAAACACACGATGCTGTTTACTTTGTCGCTTTTCACAAGCTCCTCAAGCAATACACTGCCCACAGCACCTGTATAACCAAGGATCAGGGCGTTAAAAAAAGGTTGATGGATACTCATTAGGCGTGGTGGTAAGGTTCGTTTTTGAGGATGGTAAAGGCACGGTACAATTGCTCTAGGAAAATGATCCTCACCAGTTGATGTGAAAAGGTCATTGCAGAAAGGGATATTTGAAAATCGGCCCGCTTGTAAATATCGTCACTAAATCCGAAGGCACCGCCAATCAAAAAATCTATTTGAGAGCGACCGGCAACCGACCATTTTTCAATTTCAGTGGCAAAGGCGGGGGAATCAAATTTTTTGCCCCGTTCATCTAAAAGCACTACCCAGCTTTTGGCGGTGAGCTGCTTTTGAAAAAGCGCACCCTCTCGTTTGCAAAGTTCGTCTTGCTGTAAATTGGTGGCGTTTTTGATGGATGGCAGGGTAATCAGCTCAAATTGGCAATAATGTTTAAGCTTCTTTTCGTAGAAGTCGATGCCAGCTTCAATAAAAGCCTCTTGGTTTTTGCCAATTTGGAGTAAACGTACTTTCAACATGCTATAAAAATAAGAAAGCCTCCACTAGGGGAGGCTTTCGTTGCTTTTTTAAGTTCGATTATTTGTCGATGCTCAACAATTCCACTTCAAAAATGAGGGTGGCATGTGGACCAATCAACTGACCAGCACCGCGCTCGCCATATGCCAAATCACTTGGCAAGAAGATGCGGAACTTTGAACCTACTGGCATAAGCTGTAAAGCTTCTGTCCATCCAGTAATTACACCGTTTAAAGGAAATGAAGCAGGCTCACCGCGATCTACTGAACTGTCGAATACTTTGCCATCGGTAAGTGTACCGTGGTAATGTACCGTTACTTTGTCGGTAGCTACTGGCTTTGCACCTTCGCCCATGGTCAGTACTTCGTACTGTAAACCGCTAGCAGTGGTGGTTACACCAGCTTTTTTGGCGTTTTCAGCAAGAAATGCTTCACCGGCAGCACGACCTTCAGTTGCTTTTTTCTCCATCATTGAAGCAAAGTAGGCTTGGATGAGGGTGTTGGCCTCTTCTTCGCTAATGCTAAGGGTTTTGTCACCCATTACATCTTCCATTGCTTTCATCATGGCAGCGATGTTGATGTCGCCAAAGCCTTGACCCTTGAGGTTGTTGCCGATGTTTACACCTAAGCTATAGCTTACGGTGTCCATTTCCGTTTTAAGAGCTGCGTTTTTGTCCATTTTCTTTTGACCATTGCAAGCCGTGAATGCAAATACACTCAGGCCTGTTACTAATAAAATTGATTTGAGTTGCATAATTTTTGTTTGTAACGGTGCGAATATAAGTGATAAAATACAAATCATTTAATTTCTTCGTCGATTGATAAGATTTTAACATAGTGAAGACCTTCAAAACGCTTCTGAGCTGGTTCTATGAGGTCTACATCGCCTTCGAAGTGGATGATGAGTGCTGTTTGGTCAGCGTTTAGCTGGGGCTTGAGGCCCAGTTCGTTCATCACTTTCTGAATTTCTGAAAAGTGCTCGTAGCCGCAACTGATACGCAATTGGCGCAGTTTAGGCAGCGGCACTTTTTCACAAAGTTCAAGGGCTGCTTGCGCCGCACCTCCATAAGCGTCAATGAGTCCACGCACCCCCAGCAAAGTGCCCCCAAAATAACGCACAACGACTACAAAAGTATTGGAGAGGTTAAACTGATCGATGGCGTTGAGAATGGGCCTGCCGCCTGTTCCTGCTGGCTCACCATCGTCGTTGCTGCGCTGCCTTTCGCCGGTTTCGCCCAAGCGATAAGCGTAGCACCAATGCCTAGCAGCAAGGTGTTCTTTCTTTAGCTGATCTAGGATGGGCTGAATTTCACTGGCATCAAAAACCTCATAAGTATATCCAATAAACTTACTTCCTTTATCTCTATAAATGGCGCTTTGGAAGCTAGTCAAGTGATTTTTCCGCATCATCAGGCTATGATGCTGTAAAGGAGAATGGAAGCTACGGCAGCCATGAGTGCCAGCCACTGTTTGCCTTTAGGTTGTTCCTTAAATAGCAACCAAGCCCCAATGGCTGCCAGTAATATGGTGCCTACATTGAGTAAGGGAAAAATCACGGCACCGTTGATTTCGGAGCGAAAAGCCTTTAAAAGGCCAAAAACAGATAAAAAATTGGTGATTCCGAGTACAAGTCCAGCCCCAAAGCTTCTCCAACTAAACAAGGCCTTGCTTTGTAAATGCTGTATGCCAATAGCAGTCCAGCCAAAAACAGCAGAGGTGCCAAATAAAGTCATTAAAAACAGACCGTGCTGGGTGGGTGGCAGCAATTTCACTTCTACATAGTTTAAACTGGCATCCGCCAAGCCTCCACCTAAAAAAATGACCAGCGGTAAAAACCAAACTTTTTGGGCTTGCGTATTTGTCTTTGTGCCATGACTGCTCCAAATAATCGCAACTACCGCCAATACGAAGGCGCCCAGGTGTTGCCAGTGCAATTCACTTTGGTACAACGAAAAGGCCAGGATCATGGGTATGGCAAACGACATTTTGGCTGCAATGGTGGTTACATTTACGCCGAGTTGTTGCGCACTTTTACCAATCAAAACAAACAGCAGTACAAACAACAAGCCGATAAAAGCGGCCCAGGGTAGCCAAGGTGTCGAAAGCCCTAAGGCCGGTAGGTCGCCCTGCAATGCCCACCCCAACACAATGCAACTGAAATAATTGCTGGCTACGGCTACTAAGGTTTGAACCTTCCAGCGTTCGAACTGCCTAAAAAGCAGGAAATTGAAAACTGAACAGCTGATGCTGAGCAAAAGCCAAATCATGATTTTTGTTTCATGTAAATATTTAATTTGTCTATACCAATTGTTTGGCAATCAATTAAATATGATTTATCTATATGGGGTGCACTGAGTCCTTGTCCCAGCTCATGAGGGGCTGTAAACAGCCGTATTTCGTCCCACAAACCTGCCTCTAAAAAAGCCAATAAAAGCTGCTGACCACCTTCCACGAGCAACGACTGTATGCCTTGCTGGTGCACTTTTTCTAACAGCTGTGGCAGTTGCTGGGCTAGCTGGCCTTCGGTAACGGCGAGTCGAGTGGTAGGCGCGGCTGCATCAAACACCTGCCAATCAGCGCTGAGAAAGGGGGGGTGTTCCACCACAAAGCGATGCGGATGGGGGCCCGCTACCAAACGCGTTGTAAGCGCAGGATCATCGGCCAGCACGGTGCCCGCTCCAACCAGGATGCCACTTTCTATCGCACGCCAGCGGTGGGTGAGGATTTTGCTTTCTTCACTGCTGATCCAATAATTGCCAGGCTTGGAAGGCGCCATAAAACCATCAGCACTTTGCGCCCATTTGAGTACGATGTAAGGTCTTTTTTGCTCTTGAAAAGTGAAAAACCTGCGGTTCAGCTGGCGGCCTTCCTGCTCCAACACACCTGTAATTACTTCGCAGCCTGCTGCTCGCAACTTGGCAATGCCTTTGCCTGCCACTTCAGGAAAGGGATCTATGTTCGCTACAACCACTTTTTTAATCCCTTTTTCGATGATTAAAAGACTGCAAGGGGGTGTTTTGCCAAAATGCGCACAGGGTTCTAAGGTAACATACAGCGTGGCGTAAGGGAGCAAGGCTGGGTTTTGCACAGCGGCAATGGCGTTTACTTCGGCATGGGCCTCGCCGTATTTTTGGTGCCACCCTTCTCCAATAATTTCTCCATCATGCACAAGCACACAGCCTACTAGGGGATTAGGAGCTACTGCTCCCGTACCCAAAGCAGCAAGTTCCAGGGCCCTGCGCATGAATTGCTCGTGTTGCACGCGGTAAAGTTAACAAAGCCGGAGTTCGCACTAACACCTTTTTTTGCTTAGAAAATCACATCTTTGCGCATGCATCAGGGGGCACGGACTTATCAGGAGGTTAAAAAACAAGATTTCGACCAGCCACTGGCCAAGCAGTATGCTGCTGGAGAATTGCGAGCGATGTGGTTGGCATGGCTGGCCTGTAAAGCAGACAAAGTCGCAAGCAGCTGGGCCAATTTGCAGTATGAGCCATTTCCTGGGCATTTACGGCAGGAGCTGGCTGCAACTGTGGTTTCGCTTCAATCGGGTAAGCCGCTTCAATATGTGCTCAACGAAGCTTATTTCTTAGAACGGAAGTTTGTTTTAAACGAAAGTGTACTCATTCCTCGCCCCGAAACCGAAGAATTAGTGCTTTGGATGCTCGAAAGTCTGCCCGCTACCGACTTACATCTCATCGATTTAGGCACAGGCAGTGGCATCATTCCAATCAGTTTAAAGCTTGCACGACCGCATTGGCAACTTACTGGTGTTGATTTATCTCCCGAAGCCATCGCTACCGCAAAAATAAACGGGGCACGGCTTGCTGCCGAGGTACATTGGCTGGAAGCAGACATGTTGACCCTATCCTTACCACCTTGGGATGTTTTGGTAAGCAATCCGCCCTACATTCCCTACAACGAAGCCGCAAGTTTGTCCCCGCAGGTACGGGATTTTGAGCCTGCTATGGCCCTGTTTTCACCTACAACCGATGCCTTGCTTTTTTACAAGGCCATTGCCGAGCATGCACACCAAGCACCACCAGGCAAACAGCTCTTTTTGGAGCTCAATTACGAAAAAGCCCTCGAGATTGAGGGCTTATTTGAAGGTATGAAAACCGAATTACGCGCTGATTTGCAGGGCAAAGCGCGCATGCTGCGGGTGCTTACTTAAGCAATAGCAGCACTGCTGGCTGGCATCTGGCGATCTACTTTTTTCAAGAGCCCTTGGAGCACTTTGCCTGGACCAACTTCGGTAAAGGAGCTCGCGCCATCACCAATCATGTGCTGCATGGTTTGGGTCCATCGTACCGCACCCGTTAACTGATTAATCAGGTTTTGCTGGATTTCAGCTGGGTCAGTTACGCCTTTGGCGGTTACATTTTGGTAAATAGGACAAACAGGGACTTTGAAGGTTGTTTCTTTGATGGCAGCCTCTAGCTCTAGTCGGGCTGGCTCCATCAAAGGGGAGTGGAATGCGCCGCCTACAGCCAAAACTACCGTTTTAAGCGCTCCAGCAGTCTTTAAGGCCTCGTTGGCAAGCTCAATACCCGCAATGCTGCCGGAAATCACCAATTGACCGGGACAGTTGTAATTGGCTGGCACCACAATTTCATTGGTAATACTGGCACATACAGCTTCTACAACTGCGTCTTCCAAGCCGAGTACGGCCGCCATGGTGGAGGCCTCTAATTCACAAGCCTTTTGCATGGCCATGGCACGCTTAGCTACCAAACGCAGGCCATCTTCAAAAGCCATACTGCCGCAGGCTACGAGGGCCGAAAACTCGCCTAAGGAATGACCTGCCGCCATTTCTGGTTGAAATTCGGCACCCAGCAAACGTGCCACCACTACCGAATGCAAAAAGATAGCAGGTTGGGTTACTTTGGTTTGGCGAAGTTCTTCTTCGGTGCCGTCAAACATGATATCGGTGATGCGAAAGCCTAAAATATCGTTGGCTTGTTCAAAGAGGGCTTTGGCACCCGGGTATTGGTCGTATAAATCCTTGCCCATGCCAGGAAATTGGGCCCCTTGCCCTGGAAATACATATGCTTTCATAACGTTTAAATTTGGTAAACAGATAGGGTTAAAGGCCTAATTGAGCCTGTTTTGGTTAATTGAAGCGGCGTTTTTAGTGTTCTGGACCGAAATATTCAACAAAATTCCGCTCTGTTTCGTACAGCTTAACACTGTGCAGGCGGTAGTTGTCTGCATTTAAATACGGACTGAGCTGCTCCCAAATGCCCATGGCTATGTTTTCGGTAGAGGCCATTTTGCCTTGCATAAAGGGCACGTCGAGGTTGATATTGCTGTGATCAAGCACATCAATCACATAGGTTTTGATGATGCTGCTCATTAATTTTAAATCGATTATAAAACCAGTTTCTGGATCTGGAGTGCCCTTTAAGGTTACATAAAGGTCGAAATTATGTCCATGCCAGTTTTTATTGGAGCATTTCCCAAATACCTCTTCATTTTTGGCATCCGACCAATGGGGGTTCCATAATTTGTGAGCAGCGTTAAAGTGCTCCTTGCGTGTTAAGTAGATCATATGCTGATTCAGGCGGCAAATATACAACAGTAAGCGCGGATTGAAAATTGTTGAGGCGTGTATCCAGGCAGGTTTTCGGCGATTGTTGGGGAGATTAGATGGATTTTAATCAAGCAAAAGCATAATTTCGGTATAATTGAGTCTATTTTTGAGCTATGATAGTAGTTACTGGTGCAGCAGGATTTATTGGAAGCTGTTTGGTTGCAGGTTTAAATGAAGCAGGATACAACGACTTGGTGTTGGTGGATGATTTCAGTAGGCCCGACAAAACGCCTAATTACGCCCAAAAGAGCTATTCTAAATTGGTTGAGCGCGATGCGTTTTTCGATTGGTTGGCGCAGGAGCAGGCTTCGGTACAGTACATTTTTCACCTGGGCGCACGCACAGACACCACGGAGTTCGACATCAGCATTCATACTCGTCTCAATTTGGAGTATAGCAAAAGCATTTGGGAAGCCTGCGTTCGTTACGGCATTCCCCTTGTTTATGCTTCTAGCGCGGCCACTTATGGTGATGGCGCTTTTGGTTTTGACGATGAGGATGCCAGCATCTTGCCCAAGCTGCAGCCCTTAAACCCGTATGGAGACTCTAAACAGGCTTTCGATCTTTGGGCTTTGGCACAGCCTAAAAAGCCGTATCAGTGGGTGGGACTTAAGTTTTTTAATGTTTATGGTCCTAACGAATACCACAAAGGCCGCATGGCATCGGTTGTTTTTCACGCCTATAATCAGATTTCGGCTACCAAAAGCATGAATTTGTTTCGTTCGCACCGTGCGGAATATGCGGATGGAGGGCAGTTGCGTGATTTCATTTATGTGAAGGATGTGGTTCGGCTTTGCATTTGGCTGATGGAAAATCGCAAAGTGACGGGGTTATTCAATTTAGGAACAGGCCAAGCCCGCACCTTTAACGATTTGGCCAAGGGCGTTTTTAAAGCCATGGAGTTACCTGCCCAGATTACCTTTGTAGATACGCCAAAAGACATTCGCGACAAATACCAATATTTCACAGAGGCCAAAATGGAAAAGCTCAAAAAAGCGGGCTACCCACATGCATTTACGAGTCTTGAGGCAGGCATTCATGCATACGTCACCGAATTTTTGAACACAACCAAGTACTTTTAATGGGACGCAAACGCCTCCTTGAACTTCTGGTATGGGTGCTGTTTGGCGCCTTTTTGCTGCTTGGCGTTTACAACCAAATATCGGTCCGTAAAAAGACTGCCGACTACCTCACGGATGCGTCACAAAGCTTTGAAAACAAATTGCTTTCGGCCGAACAAGACTTCAACAAATGGTTTGAACGAAGCAAGGAGCTCAAAAACAAGCCATTCGAAGCCTGGTATGGTCTAAATGAAGCCAATCCTTTACCAGAGGAAATAGTGGTGTGGGAAGGCGACAGTTTGATTTATTGGAGCGGATCGCGGCTTACCCTCGACGACATCTCTACCTTACAACCAGGCTATGTGGCATTAGAGAATTTGATAGGCTACTGTATTGAAAAAAAGCATGGTGACATACGGCAATACTATGTGGTTAAACTCAAGAATAACTACGCAGAAGAGAATCAGTATCTCAAAAACGATTTGATAAGCGCTTTAGATGGCCGCGACCAAATCAGATTGCTTGATAAAACCGAAAAGGGAACTTCTGTAAAAGATGCAACTGGCGCCATAGCCTTCAAAATCAGCTTGGCTTTTAACCAGCGAAGCATCAATTTAAGTAGTCATGAGCGCTATTCAGCCATCTGCTTTGTACTTGCCATAGCCTTTGCTATTCTTTTGTTTTTTATCCGCCTGGAGCATGCAGCCATTGAAAGACGCCCTTGGTACAGTCTGTTTGAGTTTACCGTACCGCTTCTGGTGATTCGTTTTTTGCTGTTTAATTACCGCGATTCAATAGGTTTTACATCCCTTGAGCTTTTTGACCCTAAAATTTTTGCTTCTCATTGGTTGTTGCCCTCCTTTGGTGATTTGTTTTTGCATTTGGTGATGCTCATTTTGCCATTGGCCTTTGCGTTTCGTTATCGGGTTATTTACAACCATAAAATGCAGCAAATCACAAGTTATTTCCAAAAGCCTGTGATTTTATTTGTGGTCAATACGTTTTTCGTTTTGTTCCTGCTAGTGAGTTTGCTCATCAGCCGAGATTTGGTTTTTAGCAGTGACATTCCGATTGGTTTAGAATATATTTTCGATTTTAATGGCTACACCTACTTGGCCATTTTTACCTACTTGGTATTTATTGGCGTGAATGCGGCTACCTTTTATTTGCATTTTAAATACGTACTTAAAGGATTTTCGATCTGGAGCGTAGGCGGGTTAATGCTGCTTACAGCCGTATTTATCTACTGGCTGTTCTCCTTTACGGGTGAAATCACCTGGCTAAAAATGTATTGGCGTTGGTGGGTTTTCTTATGGCTATGCTTCCTGTTGATACAAGCGTTCTCATTGTCGAGATGGCGTTTTGGCATTTATTTTAATGTTTTTATCGCCTTGTGGAGTCTGCTTTTTGGCTATCAGGTAAGCGAAGCCCTCTACCGAAAGCAAGTTGAAAAGGCCCGATACACGGCGCGCAAAATTTTTGCCCCCAATGATCCAACCGCTATTTATTTGCTGCTCGACCTCATTCCTAAAATGCAACAGGATGAGGAAATTAAGGACTACAAAACGAGAAATACGGCAGCTGCTAGCCTGCTGCAAAATAGACTTCAGTATGTTTATTTGAAAGGCTATCTCGAAAAATACAGTCTACAAGATGCCGTTATCATTGCTGGCCAAGAGCTAGAAGCGCATCAAATCGCGGGTTTTCAAGACGACCTACAGCAAATTGACCGCTTCAGTATGCTGCGTCAGTTTAAACAAAATGCGCGGCAGGGCTATTCGCTGCGGGTGCCATTTCAAAGCGACCGCAACCACGTGGATACCTTGGTAGTGCGACTTGTGCAGAAAAGCCTGAAGCCCGACAGTCCATTCCCTGGCTTATTGGTTGAAGGCGACTTTGTGCAGCGCAAGACCTTCAGTAGCTTTTCGTTTGCTTTGTATGAAAGCGGTCTGCTCATACAGCAGGGCGGAAAATACCCGTATCAGTTGGTGTCGAGTAGTTGGGAAGGCATAACAGAGGAGTACAGTCTATCTGAAATCGGAAACCTCTCGCATTTTATTTATAAGCCCGACGAATTTAACATCATTGTGGTCAGTTTTAGCTCCAGCAATTGGATACGGGTGTTGGCTTTGTCCTCTGGTTTGTTTTTGTTGATGATTTTGTTGCTTTTTGTCTTCAACCGACTCATTTCAACGCAATTTAATTGGCAGCGTTTTTTTCATTTAAACTACCGCAACAGGATTGAAATCGCCCTCATCGGGTCGGTATTAACAATCATGGTGGTGATTGGATACGTTACCATCACCTACACCGTACTGCGCAGCAGAGGTAATACAGAAGAGCTCGTTACGTCGCGTTTACAAGATATTCAAGCAGCGGTGGAGGGCATTTTAAGAGCCAAGCAGGGCGGTATGCGGCTTGGGTTTCGAGAAGATTTCCAGCTGAACCAAGTGGCAGCCAATTTATCGGCCGACTTTTCTATTTATGGCCTAGATGGCAAAATCAGATACAGCACACAGGAAAAACTCTTTGACCGGAACCTGCTATCAGAATTAGCCCAACCTGATGCTTTTTATCAGGTAGTGCGGTTACAGCAAACGGTTTATTTGCAAAACGAAAGGGTGGGGCAATTCGCCTTTAAGTCGGCCTATGTGCCCTTACGCGATTCAAAAGGCGCGTTAATGGGCATGTTGAACATGCCATCTTTCGATACAGACGTGCTCGAAAAGGCGGAACTCAACGAGTTTGTAGGGAGTCTGTTAAGTCTGTATTTTATCATGCTTTTGTTGGCAGGTATCATTGTTCTGGGATTAGCAGAGCGCATTACATCGCCTATTAAATTGCTCACCGAAGTCATTCTCAAAACCAAAGCGGGCATGCGTAACCAAATGCCTGCTTGGAAACGCAAAGATGAAATTGGCGCTTTGATAAGCAGTTACAACAACATGGTAGAGGAGCTCGATCAAAGTGCGAAACTTTTGGCGCGGTCAGAGCGTGAATTGGCTTGGCGTGAAATGGCGCGGCAAATATCCCATGAAATCCGAAATCCTTTAACGCCAATGAAGCTAAAGCTGCAGCGGATGTTGCGAGATTATGCTGAAAACCCCACTCGTTTTAGTGAGCGGTTCAGGTCTGAAGCCTTGTTGGTACTGGAGCAAATTGATGTTTTAGCAGCGGTAGCGGGCGAATTCAGTTCCTTTGCCCAGGTGCAAGTGGGAGAGAAACAGTCTTTTGACCTGAGGCAGAATTTGTTTTCGGTCTTGGGCCTTTACGACCAACAAATGACCATTGTGTATGAAGATGGCTTGGCTGCACTGCCGGCCATGCCTTTTGCGCAAGCCATGTTGCAGGACGAAAAATCGTGGCCAAAGTGCATTGCTTTTGGGGATGCACTGCAGGTGCAGCGTGTTTTTCAAAATTTGATCAAAAATGCCCTTCAATCTGTTCCAGAAGCCAGAAAACCCGAAATCCAGATCCGTTTGTATCAAGCAGGTGCCTTTTACAACATTGATTTGATTGACAATGGAAGCGGCATCCCCTTAGAAAACCGGGAACGTATTTTTCAGCCCAACTTTACCACCAAAAGCTCGGGAATGGGTTTGGGCTTGGCTATTGTGAAAAAAATCATGGAGCAAAACGAAGGGAACATTGGTTTTGAAACAACAGAAGGCGTTGGATCACGTTTTTATGTTCAATTCCCTGTTCATCAGGACGCCTAATGACGCGATTATTTGCTTGGATTTGTTTTGTTTTAGTGGTGTTGGCAGGCAGCAGTGGCCGTGCGCAAGATTTGGACAGCAAAAGGAGCAAGGTAGTTTTGGTAACAGATTCGATGGTGCTGTTAGACAGTTTGCCCGTCATTACCAACAGCGTTTACATCAAAGCCAAACAAGGTATCTGGCATAAACTAGCTGATTCAAGCATTTTTAATCAAAAGTACATTTTTATTCCTCAGTATATAAATGAGACCATTGAGGTGCGTTACCGGGTGCTCATGTACGCCTTTCATCAACCCATTTTTAACAAAGATGCCCGACTAAGCACCGACATTCGATTCGCTCGAGAGAACCCGTTCAATGTATTGCCTGAGCAGCAGCAGGCCGATAACCTATTTGATTTTCAGCAACTCGACAAACAAGGCAGTATTTCGCGTGGTTTAGGCGTAGGCAACAACCAAAACTTAGTCTTAAATGCAGGCTTTAACCTGCAGCTTTCAGGTAAATTAACCGATTCGGTAGAGTTGTTGGCCAGCATGACCGATAATAATTTGCCTTTTCAGCCGGATGGCTACACACAGCAACTGCAAGACTTTGACCGGGTGTTTGTTCAAATACGCGATCGAAAAAACAGCTTGATTGTGGGAGACTATGATTTAACGCGGCCAAACAGCTACTTCCTCAACTTCTTCAAAAATGTAAAAGGCGCACGCATCGACAACACCATTACACAGCTAGCCAAGGGCACGTTAAAGCAAACAGCCAGTTTTTCAGCCGCTCGAGGCCAATTTGGCCGCAATGTTTTTTTGGGAAGAGAAGGAAACCAAGGGCCTTACCGCCTCATCGGCAACAATCCCGGTGAGTTCATCGTCATTCTCGCCGGCTCTGAGCGCATATACATAGATGGCGAGTTGCTCAAACGAGGTGAGCAATACGATTATGTGATTGACTACAATACAGCAGACCTCATTTTTACACCTAACAGATTAATCACCAACCAAAGCCGCATCATTGCAGAGTTTGAGTATGCCAATCAGGCTTTCGCGCGAAGCATTGCCTATTATGGTGCGGATTACGAGCGGAACCGCGTTAAAATCGGTTTTCATTCCTATCGCGAATCCGACAACCGTAACCAGCCGCTTTTTCAAGACCTCAGCAACGATCAGCAGCGGTTTTTAAGCACCTTAGGCGATTCAGTGGGAGCTGCAGCATTCCCTTCAGCAGTCGAAAGTCCTTTCGATGGTCGCCAAATACGTTACAAACAGATAGATTCACTCGGCTTTTTCCCTGTGTATGTGTACAGCATCCATCCCGATTCCGCCCGTTTTTCAGTGAGTTTCAGTTTGGTAGGACAAGGCAGGGGCGATTACATCCAGGCTATTTCTACCGCTAACGGACGGGTTTTTCAGTGGGTTGCGCCAGAAATCAGCAATGGCGATACCCTACGCAAAGGCACCCACGCGCCAGTCATACGGCTCACCGCGCCCAATCGCTTGCAAATGAGTACCCTCAATGCGGCGCTTCCCATTGATCAACATACCAATTTGCTAGTGGAAGGCGCGCAATCGGTTAACGACCAAAACCTGTTCTCCGACATCAATAATGAAAGCAACCAAGGCTACGCCTTAAAAGCTAAATTGCAAACCAATCGCCCATTGAATGCAGCTAAGAACCTGCTTTTGCGGGCTGCATTAGATGTTGAATGGCTCGATGACAACTTTAAAATTGTACAGCCCTACCGGAACATGGAATTTGCCCGCGACTGGAATGTACCCACGCTGTACGCGGAGCGCGAAGAGCGCATGACGGGGCTACTGGTAGGATTAAGCTACAAAGATTCGACGCGCATTGACTATAATTTTAAGCAATACCTCATTTCTGATCTTTATCAAGGCAGCAGACAAGGTCTGTTGGCAACGCACCACGACAAAAAAACACAAGCAGCCGTGTCTTACGATGTGCTTTCGTCGAGCTCCGCCTTTTTTGAAGGCGATTATACGCGCGCCAAAGCAAACATACAGCGAACATTTGGCCGGTTGCAAGCTGGAGCCTCCTATGAGCTCGAAGACAACCTCGTTTTTAGGCCAGGAACGGATACTTTAGCCATCAATAGCTTTAGATTTGATATCGCCAACCTCTTTGTGAGCTATCAAACAGCAGCCTTCGATAAAATCAGTTTGCGCTATACCTATCGAAACGACCTATTGCCCTTTGGCTTAACGGATTTGCAAGAAACCCAAACGGGCCACAGCTATACCTTGGCAACGGAGTTGAACCGCTGGGAAGACCATCTTTTTAAATTGACAGCCACGTACCGACTGCTCAATACCTTTGAAACCCCAGAGCAATTGGCAAATCGCGAAGGCAATTACCTGGGTCAGCTAGAATACAGCGGTAATTTTATCAAGAAACTATTGACGTGGAGCAGTTTTTATTCGTTTTCACAGGGGCAGGAGTTGAGACGGGAAATTGCCTATTTAGAAGTGCCACGCGGACAAGGCAATTATACTTGGATCGACTACAATGAGAATGGCGTGCAGGAGCTCGACGAATTTGAATTGTCGTTTTTTACAGATCAGGCCAATTACATTAAGATATTCATCCCGGGAAACACTTTTGTGGCCACCTATTCTAACAAATTCAACCAAACGTTTCAGCTCAATCCTGCCAATCTGCTTTCTAAGAAGCATTGGTTGTCGCGTTTCAGCAATCTTACAGCTTTCTCCATGGAGCAAAAAAACCAAGGAAATAGCGCCATTACCTTTCTCAATCCTTTTGATTTGCGTTTAGCAGACACCTCGTTGGTTGCGGCTAATGGCAACATTCGCAACACCTTATTTTACAACAGAAACAGTCCTAAGTTTGGCATTGACTTCGGTTACCAGCGTAATTTGCAGCGGATACTGCTCGCTAACGGCACCGAAACCCGGGAAAACACCGATCAAAATATCCGTTTACGCTGGAATGTGCTGCAGCAATTAAATTTTGAGAGTTTGCTCCAAAGAGGCCAACGGGTACTAACCGCAGATTTATTTGCTGTACGTAATTACAACATTAACCAAGTAGAGTGGGTGCCGGCTTTGAATTGGACTGCCAACAGCAAATTGCGTGTTGGGTTAAAATACGCCTACCGTGAAAAGGTAAATGAACGTACGCTCCTTGCCAGCGAAACTTCTGCGGAACGGGTAAATATCCAAGAATTGGGAGGGGAGCTGAACTACAACTTATTGGCTTCAAGTGCTATCCGCATTACTTTCTCCAATATCAACAACTCCTTTATCGGCGACCCCAACAGTCCTGTGGGTTTCGAAATGCTCCAAGGCCTCTTGCCCGGCAGCAACCAAGTGTGGTCGGTGAGTTTGTTCCGAAAACTATCTAATAACCTGCAGCTTAACCTTACCTACGATGGCCGAAATGCCAAAAACACGCCTGTGGTTCATACAGGCAGGGTGCAGGCGCGCTTGGTTTTTTAGCCGATTCGTACGCCATTGGCTGTGCTGCGTTCTGGCTGGAGCAAAATCACTTTACCTGCCTCGTCTACCGCGCCTAATACCAAGCATTCCGACATAAAATTGGCAATTTGTTTGGGCGGGAAGTTCACCACCGCAATCACCTGCCTACCAATTAAAGCCTGGGCATCGTAAAGCTGGGTGATTTGGGCGGAGGACTTCCGCAGGCCAATGCTTGGTCCAAAGTCAATTTCGAGCTGATAAGCGGGTTTACGAGCTTTTTCAAAAACGACTGCCGAGACGATGGTACCTACCCGCATCTCCACTTGCTCAAAAGTTGCCCAATCGAGCGTTGCTATTTGATGAGGCGCATCAGCCATTTGATGAGCTTTTGTTTTTGCGGTCCGTACGGTGGATACAGCATTTTGTTCACATTGAAACGAGTGAATTGATGGAAAACAGACTTTTCATGAGAAAAAGTTTTGAATCCAGCCAAGCCATGGTAATTGCCAAAACCACTTTGGTTGATGCCGCCAAAGGGCAATTCTGGATTGGTAATATGCACTACTACATCGTTGATGCAACTGCCACCAGAAGAAGTTTGCTGTAAAATTTGGTTGATTTTGAAGTCGTTTTTGCTGAAAACATACAAGGCCAACGGCTTATCGTGCGCATTGATGTAACTGATGGCATCTTGGGTGTGGTTTACACCTACCAAGGGTAAAATCGGTCCAAAAATCTCCTCTTGCATCACCAGCATGCTGCTGTCAACAGGGCTGATAACAGTTGGACTTAAACGCCTGTTTTCATCGTCGAAATGCCCTCCAAGTAATATTTTGGCTCCTTTTTCAGTGGCATCTTGCAATAAATGCCGCATCCGGTTGTAGTGTCGCTCGCTTACAATGGCCGACATGTCGGAAGAGGTTTCGTCTTTACTTTTGAAAGTTTCCATTGCCTTGCCAAGTGCTGCCACAAAAACCTCAATCATATCCTTGTTAATAAGCACATAATCCGGTGCAATGCAGGTTTGTCCCGCATTCAAAAACTTGCCCCACATCAATTTGGCTGCTGCAGTTTGCAAATCCGCCGATTCATCAATAATGGCAGGTGATTTACCGCCTAATTCGAGGGTCACGCCGGCCAAATGTTTGGCTGCTGCTTTCATAATTTCTCGGCCTACAGGCGTACTTCCTGTAAAAAAGATGTGGTGAAAAGGTTGTTCTAACAGGGCTTGTGATGCTTCTATGCCCCCTTCAACTACCCGTACTTCCTCGGGTGCAAAGGTACTGGCAATCACTTTGCCGATAATCTTGGTGGTATGGGGAGTGAATTCTGAAGGCTTGATGGTAACCGCGTTGCCCGCAGCCACAGCTGCAATCAAGGGGGCAAGTGCTAAATAAAATGGGTAGTTCCAGGGTGCAATGATCAAAACAACTCCTTTGGGCTCGTAATGAATCACCGATTTTCCTAGTAAAAAAGGGAAGTGGTTGCTTACGCGTTTGGGGCGCATCCAGTTGCTTAAATTTTTCTTGAAATACTTGATTTCCATGTACAAAGGTGCTAGCTCCGTAAGCTTTACTTCAACCGATGGCTTCTTAAAATCTTCCCACATGGCCTGCATCAGCTCGTCTTCATGCGCGCTGATGGCCGCATGAAGGCGTTCCAGTTTAGCCACGCGTTCATTAGCGGTGGTGAGCCGCAGGCTGTGACTAAAAGTTAACTGCTCTTGGTACATGGTGTCAAGTAACGAGTTGGGCGGCTGAAGGTTTTTCTCCATAGGATTTGGATGTGCGGTTAACAGCAATGGAGAACTGAAGTCCACCACGGTGCTAATGTATGGCTTAATTGTCTTTATTGTTCAAGGCACTTTCTTGCTGCTCCATCAGGTAGGCTTTGATAAACTCCTCCAGATCACCATCTAGTACAGCCTGTACATTGGATGTTTCGTAACCCGAACGCACATCTTTGATGAGTTTGTAGGGATGTAAAACGTAAGAACGTATCTGTGAGCCCCACTCAATTTTCTTCTTGGTAGCCTCAATGGCGTCGCGGGCTTCGTTTCTTTTGCGAATTTCGAGCTCATAGAGCTGCGATTTTAGCATTTGCATGGCGCGCTCTTTGTTGCCAATCTGTGAGCGTTCTACTTGGCACTGGATTTGAATGCCAGTGGGTTTGTGGAAGAGCTGCACCTTGGTTTCTACTTTGTTTACGTTTTGACCACCGGCACCACCTGAACGGGAGGTTTGAATCTCGATATCAGCTGGATTAATTTCAATTTCGATCGTATCGTCTACCAGGGGATAGGCATAAACCGAGGCAAACGACGTATGTCTGCGCGCATTTGAGTCAAAAGGGGAGATGCGCACCAAACGATGCACGCCATTTTCGCTTTTCAGGTAGCCATAGGCAAAATCGCCTTGAAACTCGAGTGTTACCGATTTAATGCCGGCCTCGTCACCGTCTTGCAAGTCTAGTTCACGCACGGTATACCCTTGTCGCTCGCCGTACATGATGTACATGCGCATGAGCATCGACGCCCAATCTTGACTCTCCGTGCCTCCTGCGCCTGAATTGATGGTGAGCACCGCGCTCATCTGATCTTCTTCACTGCGCAGCATGTTTTTGAACTCGAGCTTTTCGAAGAGCTGCACGGCGCTGTGATAATGCGCATCCAACTCATCAGCACTCAGTTCACCGGCTTGCTGAAACTCATAATATACTTCTAGATCGCCATAAGCGGCTGCTGCTTCGTCGTACATGGCCACCCATTGCTTGGGCATTTTGACCGATTTCATGAGTTTTTCGGCTTTTTCGGCATTGTCCCAAAAGCCAGGGGCCGTTGAACGGTCCTCAATGTCTTTGATCGCGGCTAATTTGCTATCGACGTCAAAGATACCTCCTCAGCGCTTCTAATCGCGCTCTCAAGTCTTCTAAATGCTCTGCTCTCATAAGGCTGCTAAGATAGTGGTTTTGCTTGAAAAGTGGACTGTGGCGGCTATCTTCCCCAATTATTGGGAAACCATACGTCTTCATAATGGATGATTTCTATGGGCATTGGTCTTAAAATCACATAAAATAAATCAAACCGAATTTCACCTTCAAAAGGCGCTTGTTCCAAATATTGAATGGCTGCTTTGGTAAGGGAACGAAATTTAGATCGATTTACTTTTTGCGCTGGCGGTAATACATAGCCGTTTTCGAAGGTCTTTACCTCCACAAAAACCAAGATTTCAGCGATTTTAACCACCAAATCGAGTTCATAAGGGTGAAAGCGCCAGTTTTTGGCCATGATTTCAAATCCTTTTTCTTCTAGGTAATTGGCCACTAATGTTTCACCATGCAAGCCAGTTTGCGTATTTTTGGAGTTCATAAGCGTCCTTGTGACATTAAATTGTCACTTAAATATAAAAAGCATGTTATCTCGAATCAAGCCAACTAAAACAAATGCGTGGAAACAACTGACAGCACATCAGGCTGAAATGGCTTCGGTGCATCTGCGGCAGCTGTTTGCAGCTGATCCTGACCGTTTCAAGACCTATTCAATTGTTTGGAATCAGTTTTTGGTGGATTATTCAAAAAACAGAGTAACGCCTGCCATCTTGCAACATTTGCTGGCTTTGGCAGAAGAATGTGAACTGGCGCAGAGCATCGCACAGTGCTTTGGGGGTGAGGCGATCAACGAGACTGAAAAGCGAGCTGTACTGCATACAGCCCTGCGGAACCGAGGCAGTAACCCGGTATTTGTGGATGGCGAAGATGTAATGCCCGCAATTAAAGCGGTTTTGGCACAAATGAAAACCTTCTCCACGGCCGTGATAAGTGGTAACTGGAAAGGGTATACCGGAAAGAGCATCACGGATGTTGTAAATATTGGCATTGGGGGCTCTGATTTAGGGCCTGTAATGGTGACAGAAGCTTTAAAAGCTTACAAAACGCACCTGAACATGCATTTTGTGTCGAATGTAGATGGTACACACTTGGCGGAATGTTTAAAAGGACTAAATCCTGAAACTACTTTGTTTTTGGTGGCATCCAAGACCTTCACCACCCAAGAAACCATGACCAATGCCCACAGTGCCCGCACTTGGTTTTTGCAAACGGCCAAAGAGGAAGCCTACATTAGCAAACATTTCGTGGCCTTATCTACCAATACCAAGGCAGTGGTTGCGTTTGGCATCGATGCAAACAATATGTTTCAGTTTTGGGATTGGGTGGGTGGCAGATACAGTTTGTGGTCGGCTATTGGTTTGAGTATTGCGCTGGGCATAGGCTTTGACCACTTTGAGGCGTTATTAGCCGGCGCGCACCAAATGGATCAACACTTTTTAAACACTGATTTCAAGCAGAATATCCCTGTAATGCTGGCTTTGATAGGTATTTGGAATACCAATTTCTTGGGCGCAACCTCAGAGGCCATTTTGCCATATGACCAATATTTACACCGATTCGCGGCCTATTTTCAGCAAGGCAACATGGAAAGCAATGGCAAAACCGTTGATCGCAATGGTGAGCGCATTGACTACAGCACAGGCCCAGTCATTTGGGGAGAGCCAGGTACCAATGGCCAGCACGCCTTTTATCAGCTCATTCACCAAGGCAGTCACCTCATTCCTTGCGATTTTATTGCTCCTGTAAAGAGTTTAAATCCGCTTGGCGACCACCATCCTAAACTGATGGCCAACTTTTTTGCACAAACGGAGGCGTTGATGAACGGTAAAAACTTAGAGGAGGTAAAGAAAGAATTGGCGAATTTGGGCTTCAGCGATGCAGAAATTACAGCCCTAGCTCCCTACAAAGTATTCGAAGGAAACAAGCCCACCAATTCAATACTGATTGATCAAATCGATCCATTTAACCTAGGGGCGCTGATTGCCATGTATGAACACAAGATTTTTGTACAAGGTGTAATCTGGAACATTTACAGTTACGACCAGTGGGGTGTGGAGCTGGGTAAGCAACTGGCTGGCGCCATTCTTCCTGAATTGCTGCAAGCATCAGAAGTCAAGAATCACGACAGCTCCACCAACGGACTTATCAACCATTTTAAGCGTCATGCCCAGTAAGGGGAGCATGTTTCGTTTAAACTAATTTTGACGTTATAACCGCACTATGAACATCAATTACCCGCTGAAATTTCAGCCCATTTATAAGGAAAAGATTTGGGGTGGCCAGAAAATCAAGACCATCCTCGACAAAAACTTTGGTAATCTCCCCAATTGTGGCGAAAGCTGGGAATTATCGGGTGTTTCTGGCGATGTTTCTGTGGTGACCAACGGGCCACTGGCTGGCACCGATCTCAACCAGCTATTGGCCGAAGCCGGTGAAAGTTTGATGGGAAAGCGTGTTTATGCGGCAAGTCCTAATGAATTCCCGCTGCTCATCAAATTTCTAGACGCCAACGAGTACCTCTCTATTCAGGTGCACCCTAACGATGAGCAGGCCAAAGCCAAGCACGGCTGTTTGGGCAAAACCGAAATGTGGTACATACTACAAGCCGATCCAGCTGCCACATTGATAGCTGGTTTGAGTAAAAATACAGACCGACAAGCCTATCAAGCGCTGCTGGCCAATAACGGTTTGAAAGAAATTCTCAACGAAGAGCAAGTGGCCGCTGGTGATGTGTTTTTTATTCCTGCAGGCCGCGTGCATACCATCGGAAAAGGCATTTTACTCGCAGAAATTCAACAAACAAGCGATGTTACCTACCGCATTTATGATTTTGATAGGGTAGATGCGCAGGGCAAAAAGCGGGAGCTTCATACGGCCCAAGCGCTCGAGGTGATCGACTTTAAAAAGCATGATCAATATAAATCTACTTACCAAGATTTACCAAATCAATCCAACCAATTGGTTTCGGACAAGTACTTCGAAACCAATAAACTCACCCTCACCCGTTCTTTACAGCGCGAGCTATTACAGCTCGACTCGTTCATCATTTATATTTGCGTGGAAGGCAGCGGTAGCATAACGGCAGGTACATCAACGGTAGCCATCAAAAAAGGCGAAACAGTTTTAATTCCTGCTAGCATAGCCACGATCAGCCTGCTGCCAAACGAAACATTGACCTTACTAGAAACGTATGTGCCTCATGCCCATGAATGAGGTAAAAGTACTCGACCTTGGCCGCAGGGATTACCAAGCCGCTTGGGACTACCAAGAACAGCTTTTTAATGCCAAATTGCGTTTAAAAACTGCAAACCGAGACCTTTCTCCAGAAAATCAACAGGCCATTTCCCATGAATTGCTCTTTGTAGAGCATCCACATGTATATACTTTAGGAAAAAGCGGCAAACCAGAGCACCTGCTCTTAAACGAGGCGGAGTTACGAGCCGCTGAGGCTACCTATTACAAAATCAACCGCGGCGGTGACATTACCTACCATGGTCCCGGACAGTTGGTTGTGTATCCGCTGCTCGACCTCGAGCAATTTAAAACCGACATTCACTGGTACATGCGCTCGTTGGAAGAAGCTGTGATTCAAACCCTAGCCAAATGGGGTATCGTAGGAGGGCGCTCGGCTGGTTTTACTGGCGTTTGGTTAGATGCAGCCGAGGAAACCAAAGCCCGAAAAATTTGCGCAATGGGAGTACGTACCAGTCGTTGGATTACCATGCACGGCATTGCCCTCAACGTAAATACCGATATGCGTTACTTTGAGCACATTGTACCCTGTGGTATCGAGGATAAGGCAGTTACTTCGATGGCCACAGAGTTAGGTGAATCTGTTTCAATGGATGCCGTAAAGCTTCACTTTCAACAAGCCTTCAGCGAAGTGTTTGGTGCCGAAATGCGTTGATTTTATCTCAAATCAAGCATTTAGGTACATTTTATAGAGAATAACATACACCGCTTTGGCGTTGGAATGGTTAGATTTGTACAAAGCCAATTTATGTTTAAGAAAATCCTTATCGGCAGCTCCGCCCTTATTGCGCTGGTTTTAGTTGCGGCCATCGTGCTTCCAATTGTTTACAAAGACAAAATCAAGTCACTAGCGGTTGCCGAAATCAATAAATCCCTCCAAGCAACAGTAAGCTTGAGCGATGTAAGTCTTAGTCTTTTCCGCAATTTCCCCAATTTCAGCTTTAGCATGGAAGACTTCACCATCATTAACCATGCGCCCTTTGAGGGAGATACTTTGGCGCACATGGGTGCTTTTAGGTTTGAAATTGATTTGATGTCGGTGCTCCGTGGTGACGATTTAAACATCAAATCGATTGCCATTGCCGATGCCCATTTTAATCTCAAAATGCTGGCAGATGAGTCGGTAAACTGGGACATTACCATTGCCGATACCACACAAGTAGAAGATACCACAGCGTCAGCTTTCGCCTTCGGCATCCAGAAATACAGCTTAAAAAATGTGAACCTCACCTACGACGATGCTTTTTACAAGCAAAAGGCGGTCATTAAAGCAATGGACCACGTAGGTACAGGCGATTTTACATTGGATGATTTTATATTAAAAACCAAGACCGAAATCGCCTCCCTCGATTACAGCTACGAAGGGGTAAAATACATTTCCAAAGCCAAAGGCAAGTTCGATGTGCCGGTTGCGATCAACATGCCTGCTTTCAGTTTTACATTCACTGAAAACGACCTTTATCTCAACGAACTCAACCTCAAATTCGCTGGCGTTGTGGCCATGCCAAACGATGACATCAGCATGGACTTGGTCTTTAATACGCCCCAAAGCGATTTCCGGGCCTTGCTTTCAGTAGTGCCAGGGGTTTTCAACGAATATTTTGAAGACATCAAAACTTCCGGAAAATTCATTTTTGATGGTAAGATGAAAGGAGTGTATAACGATACCAGTATGCCTACTTTCGACTTCAAGTTACGCGTTGATAAGGGGTACTTCCAATACCCAGATTTGCCGGCAGCTGTGAAAAACATTGTCATGGACCTGCACATTGCCAATCCAAACGGCAATTTAGATGCCACGGTAGTCGATTTAAAGACGTTAAGTCTCGATCTCGGCGGTAATCCCTTCAGCATGCGCTTGCTCACCAGTCACCCTGTGAGCGATCCGCGTATCGATGCTTCTGTAAAAGCCAACATCAACTTGGCTGAAGTAAAAAACTGGTACCCTGTTGAAGCGGTGAAAGCCCTTGACGGCCGCATTTCAGCCGATTTAACAGCCAAAGGCAAAATGAGCGCCATCGATCAAAAGCGTTTCAGCGATTTTGTGTTAGATGGACAAATGACTTTGACAGATTTTCACACCACTTATGAAGGCCTCGAACAAGGTGTTGATATCAAAAAAGCCAGCCTGCGTTTTAGTCCCCAATTTGTATCCCTCGACGAATTTGCCGTTCAAATGGGGTCCAGTGATTTTCAAGCCAACGGCCGCATTGATAACCTGGTACAATATTATTTTGATGCCGATGTTTTGAGAGGCACATTCAATACTTCCTCTAAGGTCCTCAACCTGAACGAACTCATGGGCGATGGGGAAGTGACCAGTAGTGAGGCCTCCGCTGCGGACAGCAACACGCTTGAAGTCTTTGAAATACCTGCTAACATTGATTTTGCGCTCAACGCCAACTATAAAAAGGTGCTTTACGACAATATGGACATCTCCAATGTGGTTGGAGCGCTTGTTTTGCGTGATCAAGCAATTGGTTTTAAGGATGTGAGCATGAATCTTTTAGGGGGCACCATGCAAATGGGTGGCACTTATGATAGTAAGGATATCAAAAGGCCGGCCATCGACTTCAACCTTGCCTTGCAAGCGTTTGGGGTGCAAGAAATATTCAAAACCTTTGTCACCATGCAAAAAGTGGCACCGATTGCGCAGTACACCAGCGGTAATTTGAGTACTGGTTTTGACTTAGAAGGGGTGCTGTTAAAAGACATGAGTCCGGACCTCCAAACACTTTCTGGCGGTGGGTTTCTCAAAATCCCCAGGGCCACCATTTCCGGTTACAAGCCTTTAGAAATGCTGGCGGATGTGCTAAAGCTGGATAAATTGCGCAAAATGATGATCAGCGATGTGCAATTATCTTTCGAATTCGAAAATGGCCGCTTGTATGTACGGCCATTCGATATTCAGTATCAGGACATTAAATTCACCATTTTTGGCTCTAATGGTTTTGACCAAACTTTAGATTACACCATTAACCTAGCCATTCCACGCACGCAACTGGGTACTGCCAACACTTTCCTGACAGGCATTTCGAAGCAAGCTGCAGCTAAGGGCATTGATTTAAATCTTTCTCCGATCATCAATATTAAAGTGCATTTGACGGGTACTCATACCAATCCTAAAATTACTACCGACTTAGGCGACATGGCTGGGGATGCCGCTGCTAACCTCAAGCAGCAGGCCATCGACGAGCTTGCCCGACGTAAAAAGGAGTTGGAAGACAAGGCAAAGGCAGAAGCCGAGCGTTTGAAGCAAGAAATAGCAGGTAAAAAGGACGAATTAGAGAAAAAAGCACGCCAGGAATTGGATAAAAAGCGTCAGCAAGCCAAAGCGGAAGCCGATAAGCTTTTGGCCGATGCCAAAGTGCAAAGCGATCGGCTGCGCGCCGAAGGCAAACGAGCTGCTGATGTGATTAGAAAGGAAGGGGATGCTGCTGTTAAAAAACTTGTAGCCGAGGCAGGTAGCAATCCTCTTAAAAAGTTAGCAGCTGAAAAGGCAGGCGAACAGCTTAAAAAACAGGCGGAAACGCGTGCGCAACAGGCCGAAAGAGAAGCCAATACCCGTGCTGACCAATTGATGGCAGAGGCTCAGGCGCGCGTTAACCAATTGCTTAATCCTTAAACGTGGCCACTAAAATGCAAGTAGATTCATTTATGGCTGCAGCCATTGCAGAAGCAAAGGCAGGTTTAGCGGAGGGAGGCATTCCCATCGGCGCTGTGTTGGTGCAACATGGCCAAATCATTGCCCGGGGTCGCAACAAACGGGTGCAAGAGCACAACCCCATCCTCCATGGTGAGATGGACTGCTTGTTTAATGCGGGCCGTGTAGGCAGTTATAAAAATACGGTCATCTATTCAACACTTATGCCTTGCTATATGTGCGCAGGAACCATCGTTCAATTCAAAATCCCGAAAGTGATTGTGGGCGAGTCCAAAACATTCTCTGGCGCTCGGGCCTTTATGGAAGCGCATGGGGTGGAGGTAATCGATTTAAACGATGCTACTTGTATCGATATGATGGAAGGCTTCATACAGCAGTCACCAGAGTTGTGGAACGAAGACATAGGGGAGTTGTAGCGCCTGCACCACCTTGTGCTTGTTATGCCTGCCTTTAAAATCTCAGGAAACAAAAAAGCCGTTGTTCTTTCGAGCAACGGCTTTTTATGTAATAAGCTAAAATTAGCGCTTGGTCTTGATTTTGGCGGCTTTGCCTTTTGCTTCACGCAAGTAGAACAAACGGGCACGACGTACGAGACCTCTGTTCAATACTTCTACTTTGTCGATGTAAGGTGACGCAGAAGGGAAGATACGCTCTACAGCGATACCGTTAGAGATTTTACGTACTGTGAAAGTTTCAGTGGTGCCGCTACCACGACGCTGCAAAACTACGCCTTGGAAAACCTGGATACGCTCCTTGTTACCTTCTTTAATTTTGTAGTGCACAGCTACCGTATCACCCGCTTTAAAGGGGTTCAGGTCAACACCAACTTTAGTATTTTCTGCTACAAATTTTACCAGGTCCATGATATTATGATTATTCTTTTTTCGAAACGAGATGCAAATATACGGTTTTACATATTAACGCAAAACATAAATGCGTAATTAATGCTGATTTTTGTCTTCAAATAGCCCTGGTCTGCGCACCTTCGTACGTTCCACGGCTTGTTCGTGCCGCCAATCTTCGATTTTTGCTTCGTGGCCCGACAAAAGCACTGCTGGAACTTCCCAGCCTTCGTAGTTTGAAGGACGGGTATATGCCGGTGGCGCCACCAAGCCATCTTGAAATGAATCGGATAGGGCTGAAGTTTCATCGTTGAGCACGCCGGGCAACAACCGCACTACGGAGTCTGCCACAATAGCCGCAGCCAATTCCCCTCCGGTGAGCACATAATTACCAACCGAAATTTCCAGGGTGCATAAATGCTGTCGCACCCGTTCATCTACCCCTTTGTAATGTCCGCAGAGCAGAATAAGGTTACCAGTGATGGCTAATTTATTACACAAAGCCTGATCTAAAAGCTGTCCATCTGGCGACATATAAATCACTTCGTCGTAATGGCGTTCCGCTTTGAGCTTGTTGATGCACTTGTGAATAGGCGCAATCATCATTACCATGCCTGCACCGCCGCCATATGGCTGATCGTCGATTTGTCGGTATTTATTCGTGCTGTAGTCGCGCAAGTCGTGCACCACAATCTCTGCCAAGCCTTTTTCTTGTGCCCGCTTCAAAATGCTGTGCGACACAAAGCTATCTAGCAACTGCGGCACGGCGCTTAGGATATCAATACGCATCATGAGGTGTATACATCTAACAAGCCACCTGGCAATCGCACATGTATGCTTCTCGTCGATTTTTCAACCTTCACCAGGATGTCATCATGCATGGGGCACAGCACCTCATGGCCTTGGTGGTCAAACTGTAATAAAAATTGCTGTGGCGTTTCGAGCACGCCTGTTACTTCGCCAACAGCGCCTAGTTCTTCATCTATCACCTGCATGCCTACCAACTCATGGAAGTAATACTTGTCGTCGGGGAGGTTAGGCAAGGCTTTCAGTGGCAAGTGCACCGTAGCGCCAACCAAATCGGCCGCGCCTTCTTCGTCATCGATGTCTTCGAATTTCAATAGCACTTGCGTGGCTTTAAAGGCCTTTTGCTTTTGCACTAAAAAAGGGATCAGTTTGCCCTTGATTTCAAGGAAAACTGATCCCAATTTACTGTAATCCGAAGGTTTGTCAACATCCATTACCATCAGCAGTTCTCCGTTAATGCCGTGAACGCGCTCTAGGTAACCTAGCTCAAATACTTCGTCGAAAGTCAAAAGCTTATTCGGCTGCGCCTGCTTCTTTCTTTTCTTCTTCTTCGTCCGCTGCAGGTGCTTCTTCAGCTGCTGGAGCTGCTTCTTCAGCTGCTGGAGCTTCTTCAGCCACTTCCTCAGCTACTGGAGCTTCTTCAACGGCTACTTCTGCTTCTACAACTTCCTCTGCAGCTACTTCCGCAACCACTTCAGTTACTTCTTCGGCAGCAGCTTCTTCAGCGGCTTCCTCAGCAACTAGCGTGTTTTTAACCAAAATGGCAGCCGCACGAGCGTCTTTCACTTTAGCTTCTTGCTCCATAGCAGCTTTTCTGCGCTTCTGATCAGCAGCACTTAGGTTACTCACCTTGGTGTTGATCAAAGTTTCTTTAGAGGCAACCCATGCTTCAAAGCGCTTTTCAGCTTCTTCCTGCGTGAGGGCTTCTTTTTTTACACCTTCTAACAAGTGCTTCTTTATCAGAACACCTTTGTAAGAAAGGATGGCACGACAAGTGTCACTAGGCTGGGCTCCGTTGAAGAGCCATTCTACTGACTTGTCTACATTTAAATCGATGGTTGCCGGATTGGTGTTTGGATTGTATAAACCCAAACGCTCAATAAATCTCCCGTCTCTCGGAGCACGTGCATCAGCCACCACAATATGATAGATAGGCTTACCCTTTCTACCATGACGCTGTAATCTAATTTTTACTGGCATTTAAACGTTGTTTTAAACGAACCGCAAAGATAATAGAAAAGCCTAAGTGTGCAAATACTTGGTGAGGATTGTTTGCATACTTAGGCAATTTATTTTGAGGGGGATGCAGGCTGCTAGCGACGCAAACCTGGCATTTTTGGCATTTTGCCCATGCCGCCCATCTGATTCATCTTTTTCATCATGTCGCGCATATCGCTGAATTGCTTCATCAGTTGATTGACTTGCGTAACGGAGGTGCCAGAACCTTTAGCTAAGCGCTCACGCCGACTGCCATTTAAAAGGTTGGGATTGGCGCGCTCGGCAGGGGTCATCGACTGAATGATGGCCTCTACATGTTTAAAGGCGTCGTCGCTAATGTCGATGTCCTTGAGAGCTTTGCCCATACCCGGTATCATGCCCATCAAATCTTTCAAATTGCCCATTTTTTTGATCTGGCCAATCTGCGAGAGGAAATCGTCAAAGTCGAATTGGTTTTTGCTGATTTTTTTGTTGATACGAGCAGCTTCCACCTCGTCGATTTGAAGCTGTGCCTTTTCTACCAAACTCACCACGTCGCCCATGCCGAGGATGCGGTTGGCCATGCGGTCGGGATAAAATACATCCAACGCCTGCATTTTTTCTCCGGTACTCACAAATTTGATGGGCTTACCAACGGTGTAGCTGATGGTAAGGGCAGCGCCACCCCGTGCATCACCATCTAGCTTGGTAAGCACCACGCCGTCGAAGTTTAAGCGCTCGTTGAAGGCCTTGGCTGTATTTACAGCATCTTGTCCTGTCATGGCATCGACCACAAAAAGGGTTTCGCCTGGCTTGATGCTGCGGTGTACAGCCTCAATTTCGTTCATCATCTCCTCATCCACCGCTAGTCGGCCAGCCGTATCCACAATTACGATGTCGTAACCTTGGGTTCCGGCGATTTTTATGCCGTTTTCTGCTATTTTGACAGGATTTTTGTTGCCTTCTTCGGTGTAAACGGTTACGCCCACTTGCTCGGCAAGCACTTGCAATTGGTTGATGGCGGCGGGACGGTAAACGTCGCCGGCAATCAACATAACCTTTTTGCCCTGACCTTTTAATCGGGTTGCAAGTTTGCCTGTAAAGGTGGTTTTACCTGAACCCTGCAGTCCTGCAATTAAAATAATAGCGGGATTGCCTTTGGTGTTGATATCAACCGATTGCCCACCCATCAAACGGGTAAGCTCTTCGTTCATGATTTTCACCAATAACTGACCAGGGGAAACGCTTTTGATTACATTTTGTCCTAGCGCCTTGGTTTTTACCGTGTCGGTAAATTCTTTGGCAATTTTATAGTTGACGTCGGCATCCAAAAGGGCGCGACGAATTTCCTTCATGGTTTCCGAAATGTTGGTTTCGGTGATGCGGCCTTCGCCTTTGAGGACCTTAAACGCGGATTCTAATCTATCGGTAAGTTTTTCAAACATCTTGCTGCAATATGAGGTGCAAAAATAAGGAATTGTTTTCCAAAGCCATCCACATAGCGGGAGGGTTTAGGGGTATAACAACATAAAAGCCGCTTCTGTTGAAGGAAGCGGCTTGATGTCGTTTAGGCATTTTAGCCTAAATAAGATTTGAGCATTTTGCTGCGTGAGGTGTGGCGCAAACGCTTAAGAGCTTTGTCTTTAATTTGACGAACGCGTTCTCGGGTGAGGTCAAACTTTTCGCCAATATCCTCAAGCGACATGCCATGGTCCATGCCAATGCCAAAGTATAGCTTAATTACCTCGCGCTGACGCTCAGTAAGGGTAGCCAATGAACGGTCGATTTCGTTAGCAAGCGACTCTTGCATTAAAATGCCATCGCTTTTGGGCGCATCTTCGTTGATGAGTACGTCGAGCAAGGTATTTTCTTCTCCTTGAACGAAAGGCGCATCCATAGAAATGTGGCGACCGCTGATGTTCAAAGTGCTTTCCACCTCGTCGGTCGATACCTCCAACATTTCTGCAAGTTCTTCTACAGATGGGTCACGCTCATATTGCTGCTCGAGCTGTGAGAAGGCTTTACCAATCTTATTCAAGGAGCCCACACGGTTCAAGGGGAGACGTACGATGCGGGAATGCTCGGCCAAAGCCTGCAAAATCGACTGACGAATCCACCAAACGGCGTATGAAATAAATTTAAAACCACGGGTTTCGTCAAAGCGCTTGGCGGCTTTAATCAAGCCTAAATTGCCTTCGTTGATCAAATCACTTAAGGTTAAACCCTGGTTTTGATATTGCTTAGCTACAGAAACCACAAAGCGCAAGTTGGCTTTGGTGAGCTTTTCGAGCGCGCGCTGATCGCCTTCACGTATCTTTTTAGCTAAAATCACTTCCTCTTCCGGGGTAATTAAATCCACCTTACCAATTTCTTGCAGATACTTTTCAAGTGACTGACTTTCGCGGTTGGTGATCGATTTGGTGATTTTTAACTGACGCATACGTTTGTTTAAAAATGAAATGAATGGCTAGAGAACAGGCTGTATTCTTGCGAAAGTGCAAAGGTATAAATTATTTTGCGCTATAAAAAGTTCATTTTACTGATAATGAATGAATAACATAAACCAATGTGCTTTTATTTTGTTTAGAAAGACATTAAGTTTGTTACATGTCACTAGAAGAAGTTAAAGAGAAGCAATATTATACAGGTAATCAGGCCTTTGCGCCAATTCCATTACACGTAGGCTCTGCTATCATTCGTCCCATCGATAAAGGAAAGCTCAAGGTTACGGCGCTCGAAACCGTAGAAAAACAAGCCAATCAACAAATTTCTATGCTCAAAAAGCAGGCGGAGCTCATTATGCAGCAAGTGCGTGAGATTGAAATTCGAGTGAGGATTGCCGAAGAGATATATACAGCCGACATTAGTTTTGAGCCAGTGATTGGTAATGATTACCACTTATATGAGAAAAAGTCGGGCGACCGGGTGCTCTCCATGCTGTCACCAGCCGATTGGGGTAAGAAAATCCCATTCGAAAAATTTGTAGCCAGCGTTAAGCTCCTAGGCGACCGCACCTGGGAGGTGCTGGAAGTTGGGGCAGGTTTTAATGCCCAGCAGGAACAAACGGCCGAAACTACTTATACCGAAGCCTAGTACTTAGGCGTCTGATGAATGGACTGCTATAAACAGCATGCGCCTTTCATCCGCTGATTGTTTAGAAATAAAAAAGCCGAACGTGTTGAACGTTCGGCTTTTTTATATCGTAATGCCTTGCTATTAAGCTTCTGTAGCTACTTCAGCATTTTCGTTTTTGTAACTGCCAAGGGTTGTTTTTTTCAAGCCTTGGTTGCGGAGCCTAGACCTGGTTTTGTTCTTGGCGGCTTTTCTTTTGATTTTAGTAACGCCCATGGTTTTTTCTTTAAGGCTGCAAATATATCATTAACAAACGTGAACTCAAATTAATATCCAAGAATTTTTAAAACCTGTTTACTGCTTTGTTCTTCTTGGAAGAGTTGGTAGTCGAGGTTGTTGTCTTTGGTTTTTCTGATCAACACGTGCCGCGGCGTAGGAATGAGGCAGTGGTGAATTCCGCCGGTGCCGCTAAGCGTTTCTTGATAGGCACCGGTATGGAAGAAGGCCAAATACTGGGCTTTCCTCGTTTTAGGCATCCAGGTTGACGCGTTATTTTGTTCTGTTTTATAAAAATCTAAACCATCACAAGTAATCCCGCCGAGGTTTACGCGCTCGTATTCCGAATCCCAGTTGTTTAATGGCAGCACAATAAAGCGCTGGTTCATGGCCCATACGTCAGGTAACATGGTGATTAAACTGCCATCCACCATTAACCACTTTTCGCGGTCGTTTTGCTGCTTGCGGCCCAATACCTTAAATATGATACCAGAAGCCTCTGCCACCGTATAGCTGCCAAATTCTGTGATGATGTCTGGCTCAGGTACGTCGTTTTCGTTGCAAATCGTTTTAATGCGATTTACTATTTCCCCAATCATGTACTCGTAGTCGTAGTCGAATTCAAGGGTGTTTTTAAACGGCAACCCGCCACCAATGTCGAGGGCGTGCAAATCGGGACAAATTTTCTTCAGCTTCACGTAAGTCGTCACCAACTTCTCGAGTTCGTTCCAAAAGTGCGGGGTATCGTTAAAGCCTGAACTCACAAAGAAGTGAAGCAGCTTCAACTTAAAACGATCGTCGTCTTTGATTTTACTTTGGTAAAAATCCACTATTTCATCCGCCCTAATGCCTAAACGCGAAGTGTAGAAAGGATAATCGGGTTTCTCTTCAGCCGACAAACGGATGCCCACGCTGATGGGTATCTCCACTTCGTTGTCGTAATAGTTAAACTCTTCTTTGTTATCAAGGATAGGAATGATGTTGTGAAAACCATCATGAATCAAATCCACAATGTTCTCTTTGTAGCTGTCTTTTTTGAAGCCATTACAAATAACCATGATGTCCTTGGTAATCATGCCTTTTCGCTCTAAAGCCTCAATGATGGGCATATCAAAGGCCGAAGAGGTCTCGAGCTGGATGTCATTAGAGAGCGCTTCTTCTAAAATATGCTTGAAATGCGAGCTCTTGGTGCAGTAGCAGTAGGTGTAAGTTCCCTGATAATTATGCTTTTTGAAGGCATCGTTAAAAAGCTTTTTAGCCTTCTGAATTTTCCGAGAAATTAATGGTAGATAGGTGAAACGCAGGGGAGTACCAAAGGTTTCTCCTAGTTCCATCAGGTTGATATCATGGAAATACAACTCATCATCGATGAGTTTCCAGCCTTCCTGGGGGAATCCGACACTTAAGTCGAGGAATTCTGCATAACTTTGCATGGGCCTTAACGCTAAATTTTGTCGCAAAGTTAGGTTATTCAGCCCATTAATACACGATTATGTCAGAATTAGTCCTTATTGAAGTTAAATCAGAATTAGGTGCAGGCACCCGCGGCGCAAGTTTGGGGGTGGATGCCATTAAAATTGCTGCCCACGACTTTGCATCCAAGTTTTTTCTCAAGATCGATCGCTTGGAAGTTGCCCATAAAAACGAATTGTTGTACGAGCCAGTGCGCACGCCATTTGCGCGTTATGCCGAAGGCATTCACGAAGTACTGCAAAATGTGGCCAATACTGTGGCGGGTACTATCAAAGAAGGCAAGTATCCTATTGTATTGGCGGGTGACCACAGTACAGCGGCAGGTACCATTTCGGGTATCAAAATGGCCCATCCCAAAAAGCGGTTGGGCGTGATTTGGGTAGATGCCCATGCGGATTTACATTCTCCTTTCACTACGCCATCTGGCAATATGCATGGCATGCCTTTAGCAATGGTTACCGCTGAGGACAATACCGAGTGCAAATCGAATGAACCAGATGAAAAAACACTGGTACTTTGGAATAAAATCAAAGGCATTGGCGGTATAACGCCGAAGGTGCAGCCTGAAGATATTGTATTTATTGCCGTACGAGATATAGAACCACAAGAGGCATTTCTCATGAAGAAGCACAACATGAAAAATTTCAGCGTGGTCGATGTGCGGAAAAGAGGGGTAGAGAAAGTGGCTTTTGAAGCCCTGACTTCGCTGGAGAAGTGCGATATCATTTATGTTTCGTTTGACGTAGATAGCATGGACCCGAAAGTAAGCATGGGCACCGGAACGCCAGTGCCAAGCGGTATCAACGAGCGGGAAGCTGGCAAACTGCTGCAAAATTTAGTAAGCAGTACCAAAGTAGTTTGTTTTGAGATGGTGGAAGTAAATCCAACCCTCGATAAAGAGAACCTCATGGCTGAAAACGCCTTCGAAATTTTAGTGAAAGTATCTAATTCTATTTCTAACCAGTCTACCTTTTAGAACGTATGAGTTTGCATGAAAAGCTGATATCTGAATCAATCGGAAAATACGTTTATAATAAATACCAAGTATCTAATGAGGACTTAAACCTCCTGTTTCAACAAACTCGGAAGGAGTTTGAAGGGGATGTGACTTTGGTGATTTTTGGATTGACCAAATTGCTGAAGTTAACGCCTCCGGCCTTGGGTGCGGAGCTCGATGAGGTGCTTACGGCCATTGAGTTTGAGGGGGCATGCTTGGTGCGATCTACCAATTTAGTGCAGGGCTTTCTGAACATCAGCTTAAGCGATGCCTATTGGCTAAGTCGTTTGAAAGCTAATCGCCTAGAGCTGCCAAAAACGGGTAAAAGAACCGTTGTGGAGTATTCTTCTCCCAACACAAATAAGCCATTGCACCTTGGCCATATTCGCAATAATTTACTCGGGCATTCGGTGAGTAGAATTTTACAAGCCGCTGGTGATGAAGTTGTTAAAGTGCAAATAATCAACGACCGTGGCATCCACATTTGCAAATCGATGGTGGCTTGGCAAAAGTTAGGTAAAGGCGAAACGCCTGAAAGCACTGGCTTAAAAGGCGACCACTTGGTAGGTAAGTATTACGTAGCGTATGACAAAGTTTATCGGGAAGAAGTCGCCCAACTCCTTGCCAAAGGTGTAAGCGAAGAGGAAGCCAAGGCCAATGCGCCCATCTTGCAAGAAGCTCAAACCATGTTGCGCCAATGGGAAGCTGGTGATGCCGGCGTGAAGGCGCTTTGGGAAACCATGAATAACTGGGTTTATAGCGGTTTTAATGCCACTTATGAGCGTTTGGGGGTGAGCTTTGATAAAAATTACTACGAATCTAACACCTATTTGCTCGGCAAAGACAAGGTACTTGAAGGCCTTAAAAAAGATGTATTCTACCGCAAAGAAGATGGCTCGGTATGGGCTGATTTAACAGCGGCTAAGCTCGATCAGAAGGTGGTTTTGCGCAGTGATGGTACCTCGGTATACATGACCCAAGACATTGGAACGGCCATTGAGCGTTATCAGGAATGGCAAATGGACCAGACCATTTATGTGGTTGGGAATGAGCAAGACTACCATTTTAAGGTGCTCTTTATTATCCTTGATCGGTTAGGCTACGACTGGGCCAAACAATGCTACCATTTATCGTATGGCATGGTAGATTTACCAAGTGGTAAAATGAAGTCACGCGAGGGCACCGTGGTTGATGCCGATGAATTGATAAACGAAGTAATTGCTGGGGCTCGTGAAAAAACCTTGGCACTAGGTAAGCTGGATACGAGTTCTACTGCCGAACAGGAGGCTTTATTTGCCCAGATTGGCCTAGGTGCCTTGAAATACTTCATTTTAAAGGTTGATCCGCAGAAAAGAATGCTCTTTAATCCTGAAGAATCGATTGATTTGAACGGGAATACAGGTCCTTTCATTCAATACAGCCATGCACGCATTCGATCAATTTTGCGGAAAGCAGAGGCCTTGAATTTGTTGCCTGCAGCCCCTTGGACACAGCCTGAAACCTTAGAGCCAACAGAACGCGTGTTGATTCAGCACCTCGTGGGTTACAGCGCTGTGGTACTAGAGGCAAGGGATAAATTGAGTCCAGCCGTGGTATGTCAATATGCCTACGACTTGGCTACTACCTTTAATCGCTTTTACCACGAATGTCACATTTTAAACGAGGAAAGAGCTGAAATCAAGCTATTTCGTTTGAATTTGGTGGGTTTAACGGCAGATGCTTTGAAACAAGCCTTGTACCTGATTGGCGTAGAGGCACCAGAGCGGATGTAAAGCCTACACTTTTAAAAATGAAATCCCGCTTCTGGCGGGATTTTTTTATTGCACTTTGGCATCTTTGAGCTGCATGTCCCAAATGGCGGCGTTTTGAGCAGCCAATAGAATATCTTCAGGCTTGGTTACCACGGTCCACATATTTTTGTGGTTCGCCGACATGAAATTTTCGGTTTCACAAAGTGCCAATTGCGCCAAAAGAGGGTCGTAAAAGCCATCTTGATTAAAGATAACGATGGGGTGTGGGAATAGGCCAAGGCGCTTCCAAGTAATGGCTTCGAGTAATTCTTCGAGCGTGCCAGAACCGCCAGGCAGCGCGATGAGTGCATCTGTGCCTTCTAAAAAGCGTTTTTTGCGTTCGTGCATGTCCGCTACAAAGTGAAACTGCTTCACTTGTTTGTGGGCCCATTCTACTTCTTTCATAAAATTGGGCATGATGCCGGTGATTTCTCCTCCGAGCTCAAGCATTTGGTCGGCGAGCCGGCCCATTAAGCCCGTTCCGCCGCCACCATACACTACTTTTACTTGATTCCGAACCAAGTTTTCGGCCAAAACATCTACTGCCAACAAGTATTTTTTAGGCGTGATTGCGGAAGAGGCACAGTAAACGCAGACTTGTCGGATGGTTCTGCTCATTTTAGATGTATTTGGGGAAGCTGCTTGGGTCAGTTTCGCTCATGATGTCGTAAACCGCTTCTACAACATCCTCCACACTTGGCTTGCTGAAGTAGTCGCCATCGGTGCCATAGGCTGGCCGGTGGGCTTTAGCGGTGAGTGTACGGCCTGGACTGTCGAGCCAGAAGTATGCGCCCTGCTCTTCCATCAAATGCTGGAAGATAAAGGCTGAGGCACCCCCAGGAACATCCTCATCGAGGATCAGAAAACGGTTGGTTTTTTTTACCGATTTAATTAAGTCATGCTCGAGGTCAAATGGCAAAAGTGATTGTATATCAATTATTTCTGCACTTATTCCAGTTTCGGCTAATTGCTTCGCTGCGTCTAAGGCTATGCGGCAGCACGAGCCATACGTAATGATGGTAATATCGTCGCCCTCGCGTAAGGTTTCGGGCTTGCCGAGCGCAACGGTAAAGCTATCCAGGTTATCAGGCATCGTCTCTTTTAAACGGTAACCATTTAAACATTCAATAACCAAGGCGGGCTCATCGCTTTTGAGTAGCAGGTTATAGAAGCCTACAGCTTGAACCATGTTACGAGGTACTAATAAATGCATGCCTCGGATGCTGTTGATGATCATACCAATGGGTGACCCAGAGTGCCAAATACCTTCGAGTCTGTGCCCGCGTGTTCGAATGATCAACGGGGCCTTTTGACCGCCTTTGGTTCGGTATTGCAGGGTAGCAATATCGTCGCTCATAATTTGGATGGCATACAAAAGGTAATCGAGGTACTGAATTTCGACTAAAGGACGTAAACCACGCATCGCTGCACCAAACCCCTGGCCTACAATGGTCATTTCACGTATACCCGTATCTGAGATGCGGATTTCACCGTACTTGTCTTGCATGCCTGAAAAGCCCTGGTTTACATCTCCGATTTTTCCTACATCCTCACCAATGGCAAAAAAACGAGGCTCACGTTGAAAAATGCTGTCGAACGCCTTGTTTAAAATTTCATAACCGTTTAAAGCGGTGCTGTTTTCTGTAAATACAGGAGGAATTATGGCTTGCTTCCCAGTAGCGCCAGCTGATTCGCTGTGCAAATAACTGCTATACAAGTCCTCGTGTTTTTTATTGAGGTTGTTTTTGAAATGGCGTAGCTGTTCGAGTGCTTCGCTGCTTTCGTGTCTACAAATCCGCAGCGTGCGGCGAATGGCTCCCATGATGTCTTTGCGAATAGGATCAAGCGCACTGGCCAATTCGTTTTTTACCACAGCCACAAAACTGGCATTGGCAGAGGTGGCCACCACAGCCTCTAGCAATACTAGGGCCTCTTGAAACTCGACTTCAATATCATTCCTGAAGGCTGAATAGGCAGCTTTTTGGGCTGCTTTGACGTAGGTTGTAGCTTCTTTTTCGATGACTTCAAGCGCTGCTTCGGTGCTAATACCTTGCGACAACATCCAGTTGCGCATCTGAACCAAACAATCGTGTTCTTGCTCCCAGGCCAGGCGCTCTGGCGATTTGTATCGCTCATGTGAGCCTGAAGTGGAGTGACCTTGCGGCTGCGTTACCTCTGTGATGTGGAAAATGGCAGGCATGTGCGTACTGCGCATCTCCTCAATAGCCGTAAGGTAGGTTTCGCATAAGGTAGGATAGTCCCAGCCCTTGGCCGTATAAATGCGAAAACCATTGCCATTTTCGTTCGTGGCAAAGCCGCTGAGGATTTCACTGAGGTTTTCTTTCGTTGTTTGATATTTGGCAGGCACCGAAATGCCGTATTGGTCGTCCCAAATGTTGACTGCTAGCGGCACCTGTAACACGCCTGCTGCATTGATGGTTTCCCAAAAATGCCCCTCTGAGGTGGAAGCATTGCCAATGGTTACAAAGCTAACTTCGTTGCCATGCTTGCTGAAGTTGGTGAATTGATGTAATTCAGGATTGGAGCGATAGAGCTTAGAAGCAAAGGCAATACCCAATGCTCGGCCCATTTGGCCTGCCGTAGGTGAGATGTCAGAAGTGGAGTGCGGCTCAGCAGTCAGGTCTTTCCATTGACCTTGATCATCTAAAAAGCGGCTGGCAAAATGCCCGTTCATGAGTCTACCTGCTGAGGCTGGTTCAGCCTCTAACGATACGTGGGCATACAATTGTGCAAAAAACTTGCGCACGTCACTCATGCCAGTGGCAAACATGAAGGTTTGATCGCGGTAGTAACCCGAACGGATGTCGCCATTTTTGAAGGCTTTGGCCATCGCTAATTGCGCTACTTCCTTGCCATCTCCAAAAATACCGAATTTGGCTTTGCCAGTGAGTACCTCTTTACGGCCTAACAAGCTCGCTTGGCGGCTTTCATAAGCAATCCGGTAATCTTGGAGCACTTCATTCTTGAAGTCTTCAAAGGTAACGGGACTGTTTTCGGGCTTGAGATTGGCTGTAGACTTCGACATGAGCGCGTAATTTAAAGAAACACAAAGATAAGGAAAACGGGCTAAAGGTGGATTAAAGGCTTTCAATCGCTTTTTGAACCTTTTCATCAAATTTTAACTTTTTTGATTCTTAAACTTTTGTACTTTTGAGTTACTCTAAATGTATTTAATCAAAAAAAATATGAAAAAGCTATTTGCAATCCTCTCTTTCGTTGCCATTTCTGGCACTGTATTGGCACAATCAGCTACCCCTGCTGCTGATAATCAAAAGAAAGGCGAATTTAAGTTCGAGAAAGAAATTCATGATTTTGGAAGCATCTCGGAAGGCGAGATGGCCACCTATGAGTTTACCTTCACCAATACAGGCAAAGAACCACTCATTATTTCTAATGTTGCTGCTTCATGCGGTTGTACAACACCTAGTTGGACGCGTGAGCCAGTGAAGCCAGGCGAAAAAGGTTCGATTAAGGCAGTTTATAATTCTGCTAACCGTCCAGGTCCATTTACAAAGCAAGTAACCATCACCAGCAATGGTAAAACACCAACCAAGGTACTTACGATTAAAGGTGTAGTCGATCGCCAGCCAAGTGGTGTTCCTGAAATCAAAAACAGCGGCGTAAGTCCGGTTACAAAACCATAATTCGCTTCAAATGTTAAGTAACCCGTGTATCTTTGCACGGGTTTTTTTGTTTCATAGCTATGCCAGTAATTTCTAAAAGAGGAGAAGCGATGCCTTCTTCACCAATTCGTAAGCTTGTTCCATTTGCAGAGGAGGCTGCCTCCAGAGGTGTAACGATTTATCATTTGAACATCGGTCAGCCAGACATTGAAACGGCTCCGGAGTTCATTGAAGCGATGCATAATTTTGAAGGAAAAGTCCTTGAATATTCGCATTCCGCTGGTTTTGAGTCGTACCGCAGACGTTATGCTGAGCGTTTTCAAGAGCGCGGATTAAATATTGGTCACAACGAAATCATCATTACCACTGGTGGCTCAGAGGCCATTGTGTTTGGCATGATGAGCTGTTTGAACCCTGGTGATGAAGTCATCATTCCTGAACCATTTTACGCCAACTACAATGGTTTTGCACAGATGGCTGGGGTGAAGGTGGTGCCTGTAACCACGTACATCGATGATAGTTTTGCCTTGCCTGCTGCTAGTGAGTTTGAAAAACTGATTAACAAAAACACCAAGGCCATCGTTATTTGCAATCCTAACAATCCAACCGGTACGCTGTATACTGACGAAGAGCTAAATCAACTCCGAGAATTGGTGATTAAGCATGATTTGTATTTGTTTGCAGATGAAGTGTATCGGGTTTTTGTTTACGGAGATAAGGAACATACCTCCATTCTAAGCTTACCAGGTTTAGAACAGCATGCCATCGTGGTAGAAAGTGTTTCTAAGATTTACAGTGCTTGTGGTGCACGCATTGGCGCCTTGGTTACTAAAAATAAAGCGGTCATTGCTACGGCTATGAAATTTGCACAGGCGCGATTGAGTCCGCCTACCTTAGAGCAAATCGGTGCCATGGCAGCACTTGAAACGCCACAAGCGTATTTTGATGCTGTTCGAGACGAGTATATTAGTCGCCGCGACTTGGTTGTAAACGCCCTCCGGAATATGCCAGGCGTAGTTTGCCCTAATCCCGGTGGTGCTTTTTATTGCGTGGTACGTTTACCGATTGACGATAGTGATTCCTTCTGTCAGTGGATGTTGGAATCGTTTGAGTACAACAAACAAACAGTAATGATGGCACCGGCGACTGGTTTTTATGCCAGTTCAGGCCTTGGTAAAAATGAAGTACGGATTGCTTATGTGCTTAAAAAGGAATACCTCGAGCAGGCCATGGTTTGTTTGGCGAAAGGCTTGGAAGCCTATGCCAAGAGACTTGGTTAATCACCTTAAAAATTCGATTATACAAAACCCCTCGATAAGTAATCGAGGGGTTTTGTTTTTTACCTGCTTAAAGATTTGAATTTTGATGAGCTTCGAATATTTTTCAAAAAGCAATCGAGAAATCACGAAGATGTTTAAATTGGAGCTTCCCTTTACAAATTGCTTGTTCATGGTAGCACTGTTTTTCAAACGGCTTGCTACTTAAAAACCAATTTTATTGACATAACCGAAATTCAAAATGATACAGCCCATCAGCTCATTCGACGAGTATAAACAAGTTTATGCCGCTAGTATTCAAGATCCCGCCAAATTTTGGGGTGAGGTAGCTGATCATTTTGACTGGAAAAGTCGCTGGCAAAATGTGTACAGTGGTGATTTCTCGAAAGCTGAAGTAAAGTGGTTTGATGGTGCCACATTGAACATAACTGAAAACTGTTTAGATCGGCATTTAGCGGAGCGTGGTAACAAGTTGGCCATGATTTGGGAGCCTAACGATCCAAAAGAGCGCTATGTGCGTTACACTTTTAGAGAGTTACACGAACAGGTTTCAAAGTTTGGCAATGTTTTACGAGCACAAGGGGTAGTGAAAGGCGATCGGGTGTGTATTTACATGCCCATGGTTCCGGAATTGATGGTGGCTGTACTGGCTTGTGCCCGCATCGGGGCTGTTCATTCGGTTGTTTTTGCAGGATTTGCAGCACACAGTTTATCCGATCGCATCAATGATTCGGCTTGCAAGGTGGTCATAACCGCCGATGCACTGAACCGTGGGGCCAAGCAAATTCCTTGTAAAGCGGTTATTGATGAAGCTTTGTTAAGCTGCACCTCAGTTGAAAAAGTGATTGTTTATGAGCGTGCACGATGGCCGGTACAAATGGTTGCAGGTCGCGATATTTGGTGGCATGAAGCCATGGCCACGGCCAGTATACATTGCGAGCCAGAGGTCATGCAAGCCGAAGACATGCTCTTTATTTTGTATACTTCGGGATCAACAGGGAAGCCAAAAGGCGTAGTTCATAGCTGCGGCGGCTATATGGTATATACCGCCTACAGCTTTGCAAACGTTTTTCAACCTAGGGAAAGCGATGTTTACTGGTGCACAGCAGATATTGGCTGGATTACAGGTCACAGTTATTTGATTTATGGTCCCTTGCTCAACGGCACCACCACTTTGATTTTTGAAGGTGTGCCGACCTATCCAGATCCAGGCCGTTTTTGGCAGGTTTGCGATAAACATGCAGTCAATATTTTTTACACAGCACCTACCGCTATTCGTTCGTTGATGGCAGCAGGTGAAGATCATGTGCTTGCTTACAGCTTGGATAAACTGCGGGTATTGGGATCTGTTGGAGAGCCCATTAATGAAGAAGCTTGGCATTGGTACAACATCCACGTGGGCAAAGAACGTTGTCCTTTAACCGATACCTGGTGGCAAACCGAAACAGGGGGCATCATGATTGGTGCATTGGCCGGGGTTTCGCCTTTGAAGCCGAGTTTTGCAGGATACCCGCTGCCAGGTATTCAGCCAGTTTTGCTCAATCAAGCTGGTGAGGAAATCCATGAAAATGAGCAGGAGGGGTATTTGGCCATTAAGTTTCCTTGGCCTTCGATGATTAGGACCACCTATGGCGACCACGAAAGGTGCCGATTGACTTATTTTGATACTTACAAAGGCTACTATTTTACGGGAGATGGCGCGAAGCGTGCTACCAATGGCATGTATAAAATTATTGGCAGGGTTGACGATGTGATCAATGTTTCGGGACATCGTTTTGGCACCGCCGAAATCGAAAATGCCATCAACCAAAATACTCATATTGCGGAATCAGCCGTGGTAGGTTATCCACATGAGATAAAGGGACAGGGTATTTATGCCTTTGTGGTGCGTAAGGACAAGGTTTTTGATTCAATCAATTTGCGAGGCGAAATCAACGAAACGGTTACGGCACAAATTGGCAAAATTGCTAAGCCAGATAAGATTCAAATTGTAAGCGCATTGCCGAAAACCCGATCGGGCAAAATTATGCGCCGCATTCTCCGAAAAGTAGCAGAGGGCGATGTAGGCAATCTGGGGGATACCAGCACCTTACTCGATCCTTTAGTGGTTGAGGAAATTGTGGCAGGTAAGCTGTAAGGATTGATGCGCAGTGCAGGTATTAACCTAACATGCGCATACCATAGAGGAGGATTACCAACGCGATTATTTGCGTAGCGAAAATTAAACTCCCGCTCAAGGCCGCTTGAGGACCCATTTTAACCATTTGTTTTAAATTGATACTTAGACCAATTCCGCTCATAGCCAGCAGCAACAAGTAATTGCCAGTTTTTTCAAGTCCCTTCGTGTAAACTACAGGAAACAGGCCGCTTGAGGTAATGATGGCGGCAATCATAAATCCCCATACATAATTGGGGATGATGCTCAGTTTTAGCTTTGCATCGGCCGAATTTTTACTCATGCGATAGCTAATGAATAAAATAACTGGACCGAGCAGCAGAATCCTGCCCATTTTGATGAGCAAGGCCAGGGCGCCTGTTTCGGGCGAAATGCTGTAGCCAGCAGCTACTACGTGGCCAACAGACTGGAGAATAGCTCCTGTAAAAAGGGCACTTTCGCTGGTAGAAAGCTCCAAAGCCTTAGCCATGGCAGGAAAAAGAAAGATGCCAATGGTGCCTAGCAGGTTCACCACAGTAACTGCCAAGCCAATTTCGGTGACGGTAGCTTTTAAAGCAGGTGCCGTGGCAGCTATGGCGCTATTGCCGCAAATGCCACTGCCGGCGCCTAAAAGCCAGCGCATCGAAAGGGTCATTTTTCCGCAGTACCACTGAGAGCTCAGCAAGGTAAGCGCTACCATAAACACAATGATCAAGAGGTAAATTGGAGAAAGTTGCTGTAGCAGCATTACGTTAAGGCCAAAGCCTAATAAAATGGTAGCAGCAGCCAACAAGTGCTTTTCAGCATATTTAAAAACTTGGATGCTTTTTTCTGACCAAGAAACAAGGTTGCCAAGGAGCAGCGACAGTACTAAAGCGATGGTAATGGCGCCTGGACCAGGAATGTAAGGGGCTAGGAAAGTTGCCAATACGGCAATGCCAAGGAGTATAAGCCAACCAATGCCGTTTTTGGGGATTTGAAACATGTTTGTAAATATGTAGAATTAGTTCAATGTAATAGGTTACTTAGGTCACATGCGTTTGGGAAATGCTGAGAAAATTAATTGTCATTATTTTTGGATTATAAATCCGAATAGCATATCATTGGAGTTCCTAATCTGTTGAATGAACTTCACGGTTCAGTGGCGAAGAGCCAGTAAAAGTGCGTTGGTATACTGACGCACTTTTTATTTAAACTGCACGCCGTAAGCTTTCAATTCTTCCATAATGGGCTCGTACAAAGCCTTTTCGGTAGGAATCAAAACACCTTTCAATTTTAATTTCCCTTCCAAAAATAGGCGCACTGAAATGGCGAGCGGCAAGCCAACAGTTTTAGCCATGGCGGTGTAGGTTTCGTTTTCGCCTTCGAGTAACAAAGTGGATGACTCAGTTTTACTTACACCAGCTATCTCATAAACTAAACGGTGGTGCATCACAATGAGATCGCGATCACCGGGAGCGAGTTGCCATTTGCGCTCGAGCATTTCGAGGAGCAAATCGGCAGGACTACCGCTTTTGCGTTGAAAGCAACGGTCGCTGAAAAAGTCGAGGTAATCAAATTGCACCATGGTGGTTGCTATCTGGGCTTCATCCAAATTCATGCGCTCTCGAAGCAGGTTCTCGAAACCTATTCGTACAGTTGCGCTGTTGTCTGGCGGTAAAAACATGTTTAGAAAATCGCGATAGCTCAATTTCTCGCAGTCATTTAGCTGTAATTGGTCGTTCGTTAATCCCAAAAAAACCAAAATTGCCCAGCCTTGACAAAAGTCGGGGTACCGAAAAGTCGCTCTTAAAATGGTATGAGCCGATTCCAATGCATAAAAGTCTTTATAGGGGAGCGAATCGCGATTTGCATAGGCGTCCAGAGGGCCAAAACCAGGCACATCAACGCTTTCAAACTCTCTAAAAATACGGTTATACGGCTTAAAACGGATGTAATTATTGGCCAGGAAGCGTGCGGGACCAGGTTGAGCGGCCATCACCACGTTGCGTGGGTTCCATGAGAACTTATAATGCCACGGATTGGTATCACAATCGCGTGGCACCAAACCGCCAGTGTAGGAGTAAAGAGCTTTGATGGTGCCGCCTTTTGCCCTAATGCCGTCGATCAGTTCCATGGTGCTCATGTGATCGATACCTGGGTCGCAGCCTATTTCATTCAAAAACAACAGTCCTTTTGCGGCAACCGCTTCGTGCATGTCCTTCATGGCGTCAGAGATGTAAGAAGCTGTGAACATCGATTTACCGAGCGCTAAACAAAGCTCAGCTACATGTATGTGCATGTCGGCGGGCATCAGCGAAACAACTACGTCTGAAGCAGCAATTTCATGGTGTAAGCTACTGGTGTCTTTTAAGTCGAGCTGAATGGCGCGTGCGGCCTTACTGTTTCCAGCTTTTTGCTGGGCGGAAGCTGCGTGTAAGTCGGCAATTGTAACCTGCCAGCCGTTTTTCTCGGCATGTTTGAGCAAGTATTCAATGAGGTAAATGGAGGAGCGACCAGCGCCTAGTACAAGAATTTTTTTCAAAACCACCGCGTTTAAAGGTTGTTTGTTATATTTTGGACAATATTAGTGAGTATTCGTGTCAATGAGAAGCACGGAAAAGCGGAAAACATGAAAGAAATTAGCAAGAATTGTCAGTTAAAGGTGCATGAAAATGCTGAACTCCTTGAGCCACAGGTAAAATTACTTTTAGATGGCGCCTTAGAAGCCACCAAGCGTGCGTATGCACCCTACTCAGATTTTCATGTAGGCGCCGCCATACAACTTGCGAACGGTGAGTTGATGTTAGGTTGCAACCAAGAAAATGCAGCGTTTCCCAGTGGACTTTGTGCCGAGCGAGTTGCTTTTTTTGCCGCAGGCGTACAGTTCCCGGGCGTTGCCATTGAGTCTGTGGCGATAACGATTCGTTCCGATTCAAAAGCTGATGAACATCCTGCGGCGCCATGCGGAGGTTGTTTGCAAGTAATGCGCGACGTAGAACAGCGGCAAGGAAGTGCTATCAGGATTTATTTAAAAGGAGCAGGCGAGCCCGTTTTTGAAGCAGCTAGTGTGGCTACCTTCTTGCCTTTTGGCTTTGCGTTGGTGGCGAAATAATTACAACTCAAAGCTTCGCAAGGCATTATACAGGGCTTCGGTAGGCAGTCCCATTACATTGGTATACGAGCCTTCGATGCGAGCTATGGCGATGTTTCCAAGCCATTCTTGGATACCATAGGCACCTGCTTTATCGTATGGCTGGTATTTCTGGATGTAATACTGAATCTCTTCGTCAGTGAGGTGATTAAACAGCACGCTGCTTGTGCTGCTGAAAGTTACCGTGTCGTTGGTTGTGCGAAGACAAACGCCTGTGATTACGGTTTGTAATTTGCCTGATTGTTTGCGCAGGAGGATGGCAGCTTCCGCGGCGTTATCAGGCTTTCCCAATACTTCACCGTCTAAAACGACAACCGTATCAGCAGTTAAGAGCAGCTCTTCGTCAGAAATGTGGTAGGCCGCCGCTTTTTTACCAGCAAGGTAAACAGCCACTTTTTCGGCTGCGAGTTCTTTAGGGTAGCTTTCATCTACTTCCTGAAGCCTAACGCTAAACGGTACATCCATCTCCTGAAGTAATGCCTGGCGCCGCGGTGAACCTGAGGCAAGTATGAGTTTGAAAGGCAGTTCGAGCATTACAAATACATCAATTCGAAATAGAAAAACGCCATTGAGCCGATACCACCAAGCATGAACCACTTCATTCGACCTGATACCGAAGCATAATCGCTGGTTTGCTTTGAATTTAAAAGGCCAACCAGTGCCAATGCCCCTGGCAAAAGCACGGCCATAAAGAGGTAAGCTGCTGTATACCAGCTTTGTGATTGTATTTGCATCACCAAAAAGAGTATCAATAATAGTATCGTTATCAGTTGTAGCACCACTGCTAAGCGGCGGGTGAAAGCAATGCCGTATTTGATAGGGAGGGTGTTGTAACCTGCTGCCAAGTCGCCTTCGGTATCTTGGATGGCCTTGGCCAATTCCCTGACCAAGGTGCTTAAATACGCAAAGCAGGCATAGGCAAGGGTTGCGTACAATAAATAGCGTGCCGATGCGGCAGCCTCTCGGTACAGCACGCTAACGGCGATGTATTCGTATAGCAGTGGCAAAAAGACCAAAACTACTAAGAAGGAAGCCACAACCAGGTGTCCAAGCAGGGGAACACCTTTCCAGCTTTCGGCGTATTTCCAGAGTAAAAAAGTGATGATGATGTGGATGATGGCCAAATTAAGCAGACCTGCTTGCCAGCCAACAACTGCCCCTAAAGCAATGCCGCTTACGCTGAGCACACCGTACCAATATAGCGCTTTTTCGGGCGATTGCAGCTTTTTGGCGGGTTTATTTATGGCATCTGCAACTTGGTCGTAATAATCGTTAATGAGATAGCCGCCTGCTGCTATGAGCACGCAAGAAAGTACCAAGCCCGCAAAACTCCAATGGGAGAGTAGCAAGTGTAGTTCATTGCTTTGGATGATGGGTGCCATTAAAAAGTAGCGGATACTGATCATCAAAAAAGCAATCATGACCAAATTCGGTGTGCGCAAGTGTTTCAGCATTATTTTATGCGCTAAGGGCGTTACTGACAAACCATTTTCCTTGCATTTGCAACAGCTCTCGCAGCAGGTGCCTTACACAACCTCTGCCTCCATCAATGGGTACAATGTAGTGCGCTATGGCTTTAATTTCCGGGGCTGCGTCTTGCGGACAAACCGCGATACCAGCCATTTGCATGGCATCGTAATCAGGTAAGTCATCCCCCATATACAATAATTCTTCCTTTTTTATGTCGTATTGGTTCATAAGTTTATGAAGAATACTCAGTTTATTTTCTATCCCTAGATGGACCTCCGTTAAGCCTAGTCGCTTTAATCGCACCGCCACACCTTCCGACTTGCCGCCGCTGATTACCCAAACTGGAAAGCCCACTTTTGAAGCGTGGTGGAGTGCATAGCCATCTTTGGTATTCATGATGCGGTGTTCTTCGCCATTGGTGGTTACTACGATGGAGCCGTCGGTTAAAACGCCGTCAACATCTAACACTACCGCTTTTATTTGTGGGAAACGGGCTTTGATGGAGGACATAGAATGGATTTGTTGCGAAAATACAGATTAGTGGGGAGATGACCTTGACTCGGGTGAAAAATGCTGCTTTTGAAAGAAAATCACAAGTTGCATTTTATTTGACATAAGCTGTCACAAACCTTCTGCAGCTTTGTTAGGTAAAAAAGCACTTGCGAAACTTAATCTTGTAAATTTGTAATATGTCAACGCCTACCCAAATCAGTTGTCCGCGTTGCGGCGAACCTATCGATGTGCAAGATATTTTAGCACATCAATTAGAAGATGAAATAAAGCTGAAGTATGAACGCGCGGCCCAGGTCGAAAAACAGCTTTTAAAAGAGCGAGAAGATGCTTTTCGGCAGTCTCTAGAAGATTTTGAAGAAAAGAAAAAGCGGGAAAATGAATTGTTTCAAGAGCGATTAGATAAGCAGCTTAAGGAAAAACAGGCCGAGTCAGAACTTAAAATCAGGGCACGCTTACAAGAAGAGCAGTCGGAGCAGTTTAAATTGATGCAGCAAGAGCTGAACGAAAAATCGGAACAATTGAAGGAACTCAACCGCAGTAAGGCAGAAATTGCGCGTTTGATGCGGGAGCGGGAGGAGTTAAAGGAGGTGGCGTTGGCCGAAGCACAGTTGCAGTTAAACCAAGCTTTATCAACAGAAAAAGATAAAATACGTAAGTCTGAGGAGGAAAAAAACGAGCTGCGGATTCGAGAGTTGCAAAAAAAGCTCGAGGATCAAATGAAGCTCACCGAAGAAATGCGCCGCAAGCAAGAGCAAGGCTCGATGCAGATGCAAGGTGAAGTACAAGAATTGGCGATTGAGGAGTGGCTGATGACGCATTTTCCGTTAGATACCATCGACGAAATAAAAAAAGGCGCGCGCGGTGGCGACTGTATTCAAGTAGTGCATACCCGTTCAAAGCAAAATTGTGGCAGGATTTATTATGAGAGCAAGCGCACCAAAGACTTTCAGACTGGTTGGATTGAAAAGTTTAAAGCCGATATGCGAGAAAAAGAAGCAGATATAGGCGTTTTAGTCACGGAAGCCATGCCTCAAAGTATGGCCCGCGTTGGACAAATTGATGGTGTTTGGGTGTGTACTTACGAAGAATTTAAAGGACTAGCAGCCGTTTTGCGTGAATCGGTGATCCAGGTCAGCACAGCACTCAGTTCCCAAGAAAACAAAGGCGACAAGATGGTAATGCTGTACGATTATTTGAGCAGCACTACTTTTAGAATGCAAGTAGAAGCCATTGTAGAAGGGTTTTCTTCCATGAAAATCGCTTTGGAAAGCGAGAAAAGGAGCATGCAGCGTATTTGGAAGGAACGTGAGAAACAAATTGATAAGGTGACTACGAACACCATCGATATGTACGGTTCGATCAAAGGCATTGCCGGTAGCGCCATTCAATCGGTAAAAGCACTTGAGTTGCCAGAAGTCGGTTTTGATGAGGAGGATGCGTAGCGGAATAGCTAGGTATTTGTCGTGATTTTTTACGATTTTCGCCTTGTAAATACTTTTTATGCTCGACAAACATGGTATCGCGAAGCGCATTGCACGTGAGTTAGAAGATGGTTTTTATGTCAACCTCGGTATTGGCATTCCAACTTTGGTAGCTAATTATATTCCTGAAGGGGTTGAAGTGGTGTTGCAGTCCGAAAACGGCTTGTTAGGCATGGGCCCTTTTCCTTTTGACGGTGAGGAGGATGCTGATTTCATAAATGCGGGCAAGCAGACCATTACAACCGTGGCGGGCTCTAGTTTTTTTGACTCTGCCATGAGTTTTGGCATGATTCGCGCAGGGAAAGTTGATTTAACGGTCTTAGGCGCTATGGAAGTAAGCGACACTGGTGATATTGCCAATTGGAAAATTCCAGGTAAAATGGTGAAAGGCATGGGTGGTGCGATGGATTTGGTTGCCAGTGCTAAAAACATCATTGTGGCCATGCAACATGTAAACAAAGCTGGGGAGTCGAAGCTGCTGCCAAATTGTAGCCTGCCTATCACAGGATTGAAGTGTGTTAAAAAAGTAGTGACTGAACTTGGTTATTTTGAGATAGATGAGCGAGGTTTTGTGCTGAAAGAACGAGCACCAGGAGTGAGCGTTGCTGAAATTGTGAGTAAAACAGCTGGTCGTTTGGTAGTAGAAGGGGAAATCCCAGAAATGACATTTTAGTGACCTCGGACTTTAAAATACGGCAGGCCGTGGCTGCAGATATGCCGGCAGTACATGCTTTGATTAGAGAATTGGCCATTTATGAACGCGCAGAGCATGAATTTGTGGTAACCGTGGAGCAACTTACTGCTGATGGTTATGGTCCAGTTCCAATTTTCGAATGCCTTGTAGCTGAAAATGAAACTGTTGGGATCGTTGGGATGGCGTTGTTTTACACCAAATATTCGACTTGGAAAGGCGCATGTATTTATTTGGAGGACTTGGTGGTGCAAGAAAACTTTAGAGGCTTTGGCCTAGGAAAAAGGCTTTTAGAAGTTTTGATGGTCCTTGCCCGTGACCGAAAAGTAGGACGTTTGGAATGGCAGGTATTGGATTGGAACAGTCCTGCTATAGGCTTTTATGAGAAAATGGGCGCTGTTCTTGATGAAGAGTGGATTAATTGTAAGTTTACTTTTGAGCAACTTCAGGCTTTTCGTCCTGAAAAGCGTTAATTTGCGCCAAAATACTGCTTGTGAAAGTCTTTAAATTCGGTGGTGCTTCGGTAAAGGATGCTGCGGGTGTAATGAATTTACACCGCATTTTATCGTTGTTTTCGGGGAATTCAATACTTGTGGTCGTTTCAGCCATGGGTAAATCTACTAATAAGCTAGAGCTTGTTGTTCAAGCTTGGTACACAGGCAAGCTCCCAGATGCAGTGGAGCACATTGAGGAATTGCGGTTTTATCATCAAGAGTTGATTCGTGGCTTGGACTTGCAGCATACCGAAATATTGTTGCTTAAAAAAACAACCGATGTATTTTTTGATGAATTAAGGAGCATGGTGAGCCTACCTACGCAAGCCTACTACAATCAGATTTACGATCAAATAGTGGCTTACGGTGAACTCATTTCAACCCACATTATTAGCGGGTATTTGACGGGTAAAAATGTTCAAAATCGTTGGCTGGATGCACGCGATTTTGTTGTTACCAATGATACATTTCGGGATGCGCGTGTTAATTGGAGTAGAACTGAAAGCAACATACACAAACTTGTTGATAATGAGCAATTAAAGGATGGCATTAATGTCACACAAGGGTTTATTGGTCGTGCTGAAGAAGGGCGTTTAACGACCACTTTAGGCAGAGAAGGTTCTGACTTTTCTGCTTCTATTTTTGCCTATTGCTTGGGAGCTGAAGATGTGACCATTTGGAAGGATGTGCCAGGCGTCTTAAATGCGGACCCGAAGCTATTTCCATTCGCCGAAAAAATAGATGAGTTGTCGTACGAAGAGGCCGTGGAGATGACCTATTATGGAGCCTCTGTGATTCACCCCAAAACCATCAAACCGCTTCAGAATAAGGGAATCAAACTGTATGTGCGTTCTTTTCTGAAGCCCGAGTTATCGGGTACAGTTATCCATGAAATTAACGAATGGCGCAATTTTCCACCATGCATCATTGTAAAGAAAAACCAAATGCTGGTTTCCTTTGCCTCGCGCGATTTTAGTTTTGTTGCAGAGGAGAGTTTGAGTTTGATTTTTGGTGAGTTGTATAAATTGGGTATCAAGGCCCACATCAGTCAAAATTCAGCGATTAGCTTCCGCATTTGTGTGGATGAAGATCCGTTTAAGGTTCAGCCGTTTATTGAGGCAGTGTCTAGTCACTTTGACGTTACTACCGAGGGGGGATTGTCGTTGTGGACGCTGCGTCACCAGAGCGAGAAGCTCGAGCGAGGCCTCATTTCTGGTAAAACAGTGCTTTTAGAGCAGCGCTCTAAAGATGCAGTGCAATATGTTTTGAGGTAAAGTGCAGACTAGTCAGAATTTCCGTTATTTGAGTAAAATTGCTCTTATGTTGCGCTTCAGTGTGGTTTTATGCGTCTTTTTTTTGGGCTTCTTCTTGAAGAGCGCTGCACAAGAGCATAGACTTTGTGGGCAAGAAGCGTTGCATAAACTACATCCTGAATGGCGGCATGACAATCCACAACGAAAGGCGTTCGATGACTTTCTAGCTGATTTCCAGGTGCCGGAGCAAACAGCGAGTACCATCAAAATACCAGTAGTCGTTCATGTCCTTCATTCGCCTTCTGAAACATACGGCAACCTATCAAACATTACCGATGAGCAAATCAGGTCACAGATTGAGGTTTTAAACGAAGATTTTGGGAAGATTTTTGGGACAAGAGGATATAACTTAGACCCTGTTGGTGCCAATACCGAAATTGAATTTTGTTTGGCAACGCGAGACCCAGCTGGTAATGCATCCACCGGAATCATTCGTTTGCCGTACGCAGGATCTAGTAACTTTCAGTTGTCTGCGGATCGTGCCATGAAAGACCTCAGCAGGTGGCCCGTAAATCGTTACTTGAACATTTGGGTGGTAAAGAGTATTCAAAGCGGCATTTTAGGCTATGCGTACTTGCCAGAAGTACTCGCAAACGATGCAGAGAGACCATTTATTGATGGCGTGGTAATGGGGGCATTTTATTTTGGAAGCCGTGACAAACAAGCAGTTGGGCAGAACTTTTATCTGAGCAATACTTTTGCCTACGGCCGGACCGCAACCCATGAGGTAGGGCATTATCTAAATTTAAAGCACACTTGGGGAGATGGGGGCTGTGAAATTGATGATGGCGTTGATGATACGCCCTTGTGTAGTGGTCAATATTTTGGCTGTCCACCAAGTCCTGCGCGACCCGTTCAATGCGGTTTTAATCGCATGGTAGAAAACTACATGGACTACTCGGATGATGCTTGTTTTAATATTTTCACTTTGGGACAAAAAAACAGAATGCGTGCTGCGCTGCAGTTTTATCCCTTCCGGGCTAGTTTGGTAAGCCTGGGCAATGTAGTTAGCACCGGTTGTTCAGATAGTGGTGGTGTGATTTCATTTGCAGATACAATTGTCAAGATTTTGGGAGACTCCCAAGTGGTGCGTGTTGGGAGCTTCTTCCAGGAGTCCTTTCGCATTCGGGTGCTTAATCAGTTTGGTGGTGGCTTTAACAATGAAGACGTTCGCTGGCAGGTTGTTTCACAACCATTTGGAGCAGGGTTGACCTTAGATACAATTATTCGAACCTCTGCCGGTGGATTTGCCACTTTAGATACCCGTTTGCCTAAATTTCCTGGCCGATATGTTTTTAGAGCCAGTGCCAATACATTTAAGACACCAAATTTTGTGAATTTCACCATTGATGCACTTGCAGAAACCAAAGCGTATCCCAATCCCTTTAAAGAAGAAATAGTGCTTGCTTTGGGCCTGCCATTCGTGAGCAAGGTACACTTGAGCGTAACTGATTTACAAGGAAAAGTGGTGTTAGCATTTTCCACAGATGCCAAAGAAGCTGTAGCCCTGAATATGGCTGGCTATCCAGATAATTTTTATCTGGTGACCGTAACCAGTCCGCTAATCACAGATTTCTTTAAGATCATTAAAATACAGCCGTGATTAAAATTGGACTGCTCAGTGATACCCATGGTTGGCTAGAAGAACGTGTTTTTCATCATTTTGCTGATTGCGACGAAATATGGCACGCTGGCGATATTGGAGAGGTAGCTTTGACCGATAAATTAGCCGCCTTTAAGCCGTTAAGGGCAGTTTATGGCAATATAGATGGAGGTGTGCTGCGCAGGATTTTCCCTGAAGATTTACATTTTGAAGTGGCAGGTTTAAGCGTTTATATGACCCACATTGGCGGTTACCCAGGTAAGTACCCAGCCAGAGTTTTCTCGCAGCTATTAGATCAAAAACCAGGATTGTTTATCTGTGGGCACTCTCACATTCTCAAAGTTATGCCCGATCGACAGCTCAATCTGCTGCACATCAACCCAGGTGCTGCAGGAAATCATGGCTTTCACAAGGTAAAAACACTTATTCGGTTTGAAATTAAGGAGGGTAAAATCCAGAATTTACAGGCCATTGAACTAGGGCCGCGTTCTGGTGCTGAAACTGCTTAAATCAAGCTTTAACCTCGGTAAACAGGGCATCAAACTTGCGTACGCCGCCACCTTGTTTTTCTAAGAAGGTAATGACTTGTCCCTTTTTAGTATAAATTTCATCCGCAGGAAAGCCATAAGGTTGTAAAAATGACTGCAATACTGTACCGTAAACACCATCTTCCCATGGCCTGAATGCTTCCTCCTCTTTTTTATCGTCTTGAATTTTGAGCGTGACAAAAGTGGTGGGGTCGGCTTCATCTGGCCAAGCAATACCGTAATCGAATACAGGGTTCATGAGCCAAGTTTTGTAACTGAGTTTTGCAAACAACTCATCTACTTGGATAGGGTGTAACACTACGCCATCAAAATTCCGGAAATACTGCTCAAAAAACGACATTTGGCTGCCATTATCGAGTAAGCTAGTCATGATACTCAACTCGCCAATGCGAATGCTCATGGCCAATGTATTGGTACTTACTTTCAGGTCATAATTGGCACGTGGGTTTTCATAAGCATGGCTTTGCACTACAAATACAGAGCCTGGGTCGAAATTCACAAATTCTACTGGCCTGGTGGCGCTTGCCAAGGCCAAATGCATGAGTTTAAAACGCTGCTGATAACTTTCTTGCAGAAGGAAAGCATTGCGCATGTTTTTTTCACGCATGGCCTCCTGCATTTCATAGTACAAAATCCCCTGAAAAACCCAATTGAGCCATTGATACAGCATTTCTGGCTTCAGCCATTTAAAAGCTTCGAAACCAGCAGCAAGCAAGTCGCCGATGGCTCGTTGCAAATAATCAATGCCACCCTCGCGGGCTTCTTTACCAACCGGCAACCGCAAATCCTTGTAAGCTAGCTTTTTGCCACTCATCAAGGTAACGGTTTGGTCTTTCAACTCAAAACGTTCTTGCAGCCATTCTGGAAAAACCGGTAACAAGTCTGTTCTAGGATCAATTGGCGTGCCGTTGATGTAACAACGATCAAGGTGGAAATCTCCTTTGTCAAAAGGATTGTATGGAATCAGACTTTTGGAACTCACTTTTTTTGATTGTTTTTAATTGAATCCGGGCTTTTTTCTGTTTCAGAATAGGCATTTGCATTTGTATTATGGCCATATGGACAGTGCAAACAATGCAGCAAGCAGCAATGTCCACGTTTTTTTAAGTACACTTCCGTAAAAACGTATTGTCCTTTTTGATTAATGTAATAATCGAGGCCTTCTTCCATGAATCAAATCCCGGTATAGTTCCAAGGACTAATATCGTGTAATTCTGCTTTCACACCAAACGACACGTCTAAGCCCTCTATAAAGGCATAAATGCTCTCGGCAGTAATGGTTGAATTGGTACGGGTTAACTCCTTTAATGCTTCATAGGGCTTTTCGTAGCCTTCTCTACGTAAGATGGTTTGTATGGCTTCAGCAACTACTGCCCAGTTGGCATCTAAATCGGCACGAATTGATTTTTCATCGACCAATAGCTTTTTTAAGCCTTTGGTAGTGGAGGTATAGGCAATAAGGGTATGTGCAAAGGGTACGCCTAAATTGCGCAAAACGGTGCTGTCGGTGAGATCACGCTGCAAACGGGAAACGGGCAACTTCGCGGATAAATGCTCCAAAAGCGCATTGGCCATGCCTAAATTGCCTTCTGCATTTTCAAAGTCGATTGGATTTACTTTGTGTGGCATGGCCGAACTACCCACTTCGCCTGCTTTGATTTGCTGGCGAAAGTAATTCATAGAGATGTAGGTCCAGAAGTCGCGACAAAGGTCTAAAAGGATGTTATTGATACGCTTTTGGGCATCTAAAAGTGCAGCCAAATAGTCGTAATGTTCAATTTGGGTGGTGAATTGATAACGGTGAAGTCCCAGTGTTTGAGAAACAAACTGATTACCGAACTGCTGCCAGTCGATGTTTGGAAATGCCACGTGATGGGCATTAAAATTACCGGTAGCACCTCCAAATTTCGCGGCTATTGGTACATTTTGCAGCATTTCTGCTTGGTTTTGTAAACGCTCCACAAAAACGCGAATCTCCTTACCAAGGCGTGTTGGAGAAGCGGGTTGCCCGTGTGTGTGTGCAAGCATGGGAATGTGTTCCCAGCTAGTTGCTAACTCATCTAATTCTCCAATAAGCGCATGCAGTTGTGGAAGTAGATTTTCTTCCAAAGCATGCTTCAAAGAAAGTGGTACCGCTGTGTTGTTGATGTCTTGCGAGGTGAGTCCAAAATGGATAAACTCGCTGTACTTCTCTAATCCTAAGCTGATAAATTTCTCCTTTAAGAAATATTCAACGGCCTTTACATCGTGATTAGTCGTTTTTTCTATGTTTTTAATTGCCAAGGCATCAGCCTCTGTAAACGTTTCATACCAAGACCTTAAAACTGGGAAGTGCTTGGTTTCGAAAGCACTTAATTGAGGGAGGGGTATGGCACATAAGGCAATGAAATACTCTACTTCTATCCAAACCCGGTAACGGATGAGGGCAAATTCTGAAAACCAAGTGCTTAAGGGTGCGGTCACACGGTTATATCGTCCGTCAACGGGTGAAATGGCAGTGAGTGAAGTGAGGTTCATATATAAGTAATAGTTGAGAACACTTTTTAGCGGATATTTGCAGTTATCATATTGCAGTGCAAAATTAGTAAAGCGCGTTGAATGAAGCTTTTAAAAACCACTTTAATCGTTATTTGTATGCTAGTCGCTCAGCGCATTCATGCGCAAGTGCTTGTTATACAGCCTACTAAAGGGGAGTTTCCGGCTTATATTGATGCCAATGGAGACACCATAGCTGTGGTTTTTTTGCCTTCAATCACTATTTCAAGCAAGCGTGTTTTTAAAACTAAACGTGATCAGAATCGGTATAACAAGCTGTATTACAACGTTTTAAAGGCGTATCCGTTGGCAAAGGTGGCGGGAAAGAGGTTACAGGAGTTAGAAGCAGCATTGCCGAGCATTCCTGAGCACAAGCGACAAAAACACATCAAAGGGGTAGAGGAAGACTTAAAGAAAAAGTACAAACAAGATTTGTTGAATTTAACGGTAAGTCAGGGCAAAATACTCATTAAACTTATTGATCGTGAAACCAGCAGAACCGGTTATGAAGTAATCAAGGAGTTCAGAGGCGGTTTTCAGGCCTTTATGTGGCAGAGTTTGGCAGGATTGTTCGGCACCAATTTGAAAACAGGTTATGATGACCAAGAGGATCGAGACATAGAGCTCATTTTGCAAGACATAGAAGGAGATCGTTACCAGCCGCCTTACAAGTACCGTTAAGGTTGTTTACTATGTATTTCAGACCCTAATTGTATATTTGCACATGTTGAAGTTAGATGTATTGGCCTTTGCGGCGCACCCTGATGATGTGGAATTGAGTTGCAGTGGCACCCTCATCAGGCACATTCAAGCGGGAAAACGCATTGGTATTGTTGACTTGACAGCAGGTGAATTGGGATCTAGAGGCAGTGCAGACTTACGCAGGGAAGAGGCAGCGGCAGCATCTCAAATCATGGGCATTCATTATCGTAATAATTTGGGGATGCGCGATGGTTTTTTCACCATAGATGAAGCCCATCAACGCTTGATCATTCAACAAATACGCCATGCCCGTCCTGATATTGTACTTGCCAATGCTGTGAACGACCGGCATATTGACCATGGCCGTGCTGCGAAACTAGTAGCTGAAGCCGCCTTTTTAAGTGGCTTGTCGAAAATTGAAACCGACTATGAAGGTGCTGCTCAGCAAGCTTGGCGGCCAAGAGTTGTTTATCATTATATACAGGACCGGTATATCAAACCAGACTTCGTTGTAGATATAACCGAACAGTTTGATCTGAAATTAGCGGCCATTAAAGCTTTCAGTTCGCAGTTTTATGACCCCAATAGCAGCGAGCCGATGACGCCGATTTCCCGCCCCGACTTCTTAGATTTTATTGAGGCGCGTGCCAGGGAAATGGGGCGATTGGTGCCGGTAACGTATGGTGAAGGCTTTACCGTTGAAAGGGCCTTGGGTGTTACAGACTTGACTCAACTCATGTAAACGCAACCCTAGTGGTTAGCTTACCTTTTCTCCTATCTCCTCCATCTCGCCCTGCTCAAGAGTAATCAGGGTAACCTCGGGTAAAATACCAACCCTGCCAGGGTAGCCAATAAAACCGAAACCTCGGTTTACGTACAAAAATTGCTTCCCGAATTTGTATAAGCCTGCCCAATAGGGGTACACCCAGGAGCTCGGACTCCATTTGATATAGCCGGGAATTTCCACTCCGAATTGCATGCCATGCGTATGTCCCGAAAGGGTAAGGTCAATATCGGGTTGGCGCTGGTTTACTTCTGCTTCAAAATGAGACGGGTCGTGACTCAGTAATATTTTAAAAGGAGCGGTTTCAGTCCCCAAAACGGCTTGTTGCAACTTACCATACTGTGCAAATCGGCCCTTTTTTCCCCAGTTTTCAACTCCAATGACCGCAATTTGGGCACCATCTTTTTCTAAAAGTACATTTTCGTTCAACAACAACCGCCAGCCTAGGCTTTTGTGTGTTTCGAACATGTGCTGCATGTTGTTGGCTTTGTCAGATTCGTTTGGCCATTTTGTGTAATCGCCATAATCATGATTCCCCAAGATGCTGAAAATCCCTTTTTTTGCTTTTAGCTGGCTAAGATGCCCCATCCAAGCATTCACCTCTTCAGTTCGGTTATTCACTAAATCGCCAGTAAAAAAAATATAATCGGGCTGTTGTGCATTCACCAAGTCAATACCGCGTTGTACGGCACTGTAGGAGGCAAAGGAGCCTACATGAATATCGCTCAACTGAACAATGGTGGTGCCATGAAAAGCTGCTGGAAGATTTGGAAAACGCAATTTGACCTTGCGCAATTGGTAATTGTAGGCACCTTTGATCATGCCATAACCGAGACTTAAAAAGGGCAATGCGGCTGTAATGATGGCTGCACGACTGATGAACTCGGAGCGGGTTAGTCCCTGTTTTGCAGCGGCATCAATAGGTTTTACTTCATGCGTCAGAATGCCTGTTTTTTGCAAACACCAATGAAAAAATGCCAATAAATCATCCAAAAAAAGAAAGGGTAAGGCAGCCAATTTAGAAAAGAACAACAACCCAAATCCTCCAATGATAAAGTTGCGTGCAGCCGGATTGGCTAAATCATAGCCATAGATGTTTAAACCAAAAACGCCAGTGTATGCCAGCAAATTCAAAATCCAAAAGACCTGTTTGCTGATTTTTGGTGGCTTTTTGTGTTTACGATATCGGAATATTAAGCGGTATGCATACAGGTCAATGAGCAGTGCAATGGCCAAAAAAATCAATACAAGAGGAGCTGAGCGCATTTAAAAAACGGAAAATATGGGTAACAAAATTGCAGTTAAATATTCATTTGAGGTGTTAAATCCTCCTAAATACTACAACCGCAAACCAAGGCCCAAAGTGCCAAAACCCTTATGGCCGATACCAACTTCAAATCGTCCAAACCAATTGCCGTTGCCGTAAGTAACCGAAAGTGGAATAAACTGAAAGGCAGGTCGACGGTATAGCGAAATTAAATTCGAATTGTTTTCATTAGCAGTGATTGTTTCTCCAAAACGATAGCCCACAGCCATTTGGGAGCTCACCTGATACTTCTTTTGATTCACCCAATAAAGATCAAAGTGCGGTAGGATTCCGAAAAATCGGTGTGATCGTTTTTCTTCCCAAACATCTTGGTCTAGCGACCGGCTAAATGCCGAAATGCCTACCCCAAGTCTATTTTTACTGATTCGATATTCAAAAAGGCCTACCCCCGGAACTCCGCTAATGCTTCGACTATTTCCAAAAAAAATCGGTAATTTCTCTATGTAGCTCATATCCAACAGGCCAACGCTAACAAAAAATTGTTGTTTAATTTCTTGGTCTTGGGCGTTTGAAACATGACCCATCGTTAAGCATACAACAAGTAGTAATATTCGTATTTTCATGTTTTCATTTTTTATGACAAAATATAAAGTTATCGGAAGCGGTCTGCTTTTTTGTTTGCTGACAAATTTTTCATTTGCTCAGACTTTTACCCGTGCCGACAGCTTGCGAGGTGAAATTACGTCCTTACGTGCTTGTTTCGATGTTTTAAAGTATGAAATCGATGTTAAGTTTGCAACCCTAGCTGGTTCCAATGAGGTAACAAATTATCCAATAGCGGGAGCGGTGAATATATTGGCATTGGGTGTTCAAGATTTTGAATGGCTTCAAGTAGATCTATTTGCCCATTTACAAATTGATAGCGTTGTAAGTAACGGCCAATTGCTTACTCATAAACGTGATTTGAATGCTGTTTACATTAAATTTCCATTAGTAAAAAAAGCAGGTGAGCAGTTTAGTTTCAAAGTATATTACCATGGTGATGTAATCATTGCTAAGCGGGCTCCATGGGATGGCGGTTTTGTTTTTACCACCGACAGTCTTAAAAATCCATGGATTGGTGTGGCTTGCGAAGGTTTTGGAGCCAGCAGCTGGTGGCCCTGTAAAGACCACCTGAGCGATGAACCAGATAGTGGTGTTGTACTTAACATCCAAATCCCCAAAAACAGCGGTTTAATGGCGGTGGGCAATGGTAAATTAACCAACCGAAGCACAAATGAGCGTTGGGAAAAGTTTACCTGGGAGGTTAAAAACCCGATAAACACTTACAATGTGTCGGTGAATATTGGTGATTACCGCCAGTTTAGTCACAGCTATACTTCTTCAAATGGAGAAGCACAAAAGCTTGATTATTATGTACTTGCCTATCGCCTGGAGCAGGCCAAGGCGCATTTTGAACAAGTTGCTCCCATGCTTGGTTGCTTTGAGCGGCTATTTGGTCCTTACGCTTTTTGGGAAGATGGCTACAAGCTCGTAGAAACCCCTTACTGGGGCATGGAGCACCAAAGTGCTGTGGCCTATGGCAATAACTACCGAAATAACAAATGGGGTTTTGATTTTATCATCATCCACGAAAGTGCGCACGAGTGGTGGGGTAACAGTGTGAGTGTTGCTGACCATGCCGATATGTGGATACATGAAGGCTTTACGACCTATGCAGAGACCATTTATTTAGAGTGTGTTAGTGATCGGGCAACGGCTTATCGTTATTTGCTTGAGCAACGCAAGCGCATTGCTCTTAGGCAGCCTATGGTAGGACCATACGATGTAAACTTTACAGATGCCGATACGGATGTGTACTTTAAAGGGGCTTGGATGCTGCACACCATGCGCAACAGCCTGTATGACGATAGTTTGTTTTTTAGCCACCTAAAAGCGTGCTATCAACATTTTTACAAGCAAGTAACCAATACGCAAGAAATATTGGCGTTTTGGCTACTTCAAATGGGCGAGGCTTATCGCCCGGCCTGGGAGCACTACTTGCACAAGCCGCAATTACCTGTTTTAGCTTGGCAAAAACAGGGTAAAGGCAAGGCCGCCAAATGGTATTATCGTTACGAAGAGGTGGCTGAAAATTTTCACCTACCATTGACCCTAAGCGGTAAACGGATTCAACCAAATGCGCGTTGGCAGTTGTTTGAGGATGACTTTGATGCAACGGTTCAAGCAGACTTAAACCAAAACTACCTGCTCGAAATTAAAGTTTACGGCTTGCTAAAGTGACTTTCTTTCGCCGTAAGGCTGTAGCACTTCGGCCAGGATGATGGCTTGACGCCAGTCTATGTCTTCGAAATCATTGTTTGAAGTCGGTTTTTTGCCGATTTCATACGCAGATACACCAGCAGCATCAATAGATGATTCAGCCACATCGCCAGGCATGGCGTAGGTTTCTGTCTTTCTTTTAGCATAAAGCGCCATCAAGTCAGGCTTGGTGTCTTCCACCACAAGCTTTTCGGCTTTAGGTTGGGGTGCATATTTGGTGATGGTTTCTGTTTCGATGCGGCGACTGCTGCTGTCGGCCATCGGCTTATTGCTAGGCGTTTGCACGGCTTTAGGAGCGGGTGGTGCAGCTTGAGCAACTGGTCGAGGTGCTGGTTTTGGCGTAGATTCTTCAAAAGCCTCCCCAAAAATTTCCTTCATCCACTCTGGAACTTCAGGTTTTGCTTCGCCTTGCGCTGGTTTTTGTGCATTTTTGCCAGCTTTATTTTTTTTCCACCAAGTGAAAAGCGAATAAGCACCGAGGGCAAGCAAATAAACCAGCGTAGGAAAATCCATATAAATATTGAATTGGTGGATAATGTAAAGTTAAGAGCAATTATGTTTGTGTGTAGCGTTTTACACGTTTTGTTGAAAGAAGTATGCGGTTAAAGTCGATTGAAATCAAGGGCTTCAAAAGCTTCGGCGATAAAGTCACCATTCATTTTAATGATGGTGTAACGGGTATTGTTGGTCCTAATGGTTGTGGTAAAAGCAACGTAGTGGATGCGATGCGCTGGGTATTGGGCGAGCAAAAGTCGCGCATGCTCCGCAGCGACAAGATGGAGAATGTGCTCTTTAATGGCACCAAGAGCCGTAAACAAGCCCATTTAGCTGAAGTGCATTTGAGTTTTGAGAACTCAAAGAATATCTTGCCAACAGCATTCAACGAGGTTATCATTACCCGTAAATTATATCGCAGCGGTGAAAGCGAATATCAGTTGAATGGGGTGAATTGCAGACTTAAGGACATCACCAATCTTTTTTTAGACACGGGCATTGGAAGCGATTCGTATGCCATTATGGAGCTAAAAATGATTGATGACATCCTCAACGACAAAGAAAACTCGCGTCGTTTGCTCTTTGAGGAGGCTTCGGGTGTATCAAAATACAAAATCCGCAAGAAAGAAACTTTACATAAGCTTCAGGATACCGAAAACGACCTCAATAGGGTGGATGACTTGCTCTTTGAAATTGACAAAAACCTCAAAATGCTGCAAGCCCAAGCCCGCAAAACCGAACGCTTTTATAAGATGCGAGAGGATTACAAGGCTGCAAGTTTGGATTTAGCCTATTTTAGTTTATTGGGCTTTAGAGAACAAATCAACGATCAGCAAACCAAAGAGCAGCAACTCCGTGATAAGCGGCAAGGCATTGAAGTCGCCATCAACAAAAATGAAGCCGGTATCCAGGCGGTGAAGTTGGAGATTTTAGAGCGCGAAAAATTACTTGCTAGTCGTCAAAAAGCCACCAACGAATACGTGGCTGCTATCCGCCAATACGAAAACGAGCAACGCCTTCAAAACGAAAGACATCGCTTTTTAACCGATAAAGAGCAAAGTCTGCAAAAGCAATTGCGCGACGATGCTGAGCATCTCCAATACATTGATACCGAGCTGCAAAAGCTTGGTTTACAACTGGCTGAAGTGCAAACTTTGGTGGGCACTAAAGAGACTGATGCCAAAGCCAAGCAAGTGTTGCTCGAAGAAAGCAGGGCGCTGCACAAAAGTCTGCAGGAACAACTACAGCAAGCCCAGCAAAAGCTCAACACCCAGCGTACAGAAGCACACCAGCTCGAAAAACAGGTGGCGGTGTATCGCATTCAAATGGAGTCGTTGAAACAGGAGCTTAGTCGCAACCAGCACGATCGTGTATCAAAAACTACAGAATTAGATGGCTTTGCTGAGGGTTTAGATGGCTTACAAGCACGTACCACGCAATTGCAGCAGGATGTTGCCCATCTCCAGCAAAATGAGCAGCAGTTGCAGGAAAAATTACGCCAATTGCGTGCCCAGATGGAGCAAAGCAAAGGGCGAGCAGTGGATGTGAATCGCCAACTGGATAAGCTCACCAATGAATACAACTTGACTAAAAGTTTGGTCGACAACCTCGAGGGCTATCCTGATTCATTGAAGTTTTTGAAAAAGAGCACCAACTGGACTAAAAATGCACAGCTTTTAAGTGATGTATTGACCGTGAAGCCTGAGTTTAAGGCAGCCATTGAGAACTATTTGGAGCCATACTTAAACTACTACGTGGTTAATACCTATGCTGAGGCGCGTGCTGGGGTAGATCTATTGAGCGATTCAGGCAAGGGCCGGGCCAGCTTTTTTGTGCTGGAGGCAATTGAAAAGTTGCGTCAAAATCAACCACATATGCTGCCCGATTGCATCGATGCGTTGAGTATCACCGAATGTGATGTGGCGTACGTTAATTTAGTTAACCACTTGCTGGGCAATGTGTACATCAGCTCCAGCGAAGATTTTGAATCGGCTTTGAACAAGCACAGTGCGAAACACCTTGGCCTTGTACTCATCAGCAAGTCGGGCAAATACACTGGTAGTGGTTTAAGCTTATCGGGAGGAAGTTTGGGCTTGTTTGAAGGCAAGCGTATAGGCCGCAAACGTAACCTAGAATTGCTCCAAAAGCAGATTCAACAACTGGAAGCAAAAGCCAAGGAAGAACGCGACTTGCTCATCCAATTACAGCGACAAGAGCAAGAGGGCGTGGCGGCTTCACAAGCAACTCAAATAGAAGGCATGCGCGCTGACCTAAACAAAGCCGAGCGCGAATTGGCTTTGATGTTAAGTCAGCAGGACCAGCACAAAAAGTTTTTAGAAGCCAATAGAAATAGACAAGAAGAGTTAGAATTAAAGCTCAAAGAATCAACTGATTTACTCATTTTAAATGAACCTAAACTAGAGCTTATTTTTGAAGTGGTAAATCAGCTTCAGGTGCAGGTGTCCGAGTTGCAGCAATCCTACAACAGCATCAATGAAAAGGTGCAAACTCAGTCAGCAGCCTTCAATCAAGCCAACATCAGCTATCACCAGGAGTTCAATCGTTTGAGTGGATTGGAGAAGGACCGGGACTTCAAAAACAGTCAGATTGAAGTGCTCAACAAACGCACCACCGACAATACCCGCATTTTGGGAGAAGTGCAGCTCGAAATTAAAGCTGTTTTAGGCAGTACAGACTTCAGCGACACCAAGTTGCTCGGTATGTACGAGCAAAAAGAGCACATGGAAAAAGCGGTGCAAGAAGCAGAGGTGGCTTATTACCAAGAACGCGGTAAGCTCGATGAAATTGAAAACCTCGTCAGAGACCAGCGCCGCGAAAACGAGCAAAACAGCTACCTGCTTCAACAGTTGCAAGAAGCTATGAACCAACTGCGGTTGCAGGAAAACGGACTCACGGAGCGGCTTTCGGTTGAATTTGAGGTAGATGTGGCTGCGTTAAGGGAGCGCGAAGTGGCGCCTGTGCTAGAGGCAGACGTGCTCAAGCAAATGGTGGCCGATATGAAGCAAAAGCTCGATCATTTTGGCCCTATCAATCCCATGGCCATTGAAGCCTATCAAGAAATTGAAACCCGACACGTGTTTATCACTACCCAGCGCGACGATTTACTGAATGCGAAAGCTTCTTTACTCCAAACCATTGCTGAAATCGATGAAACGGCCCGCGTCAAATTCATGGCGGCTTTTAACACCATTCGCGACAATTTTATTGTCGTTTTTCGCTCGCTATTCACTGAAGAGGATACTTGCGATTTGATTTTGGTTGATCCTGCGAACCCCTTAGAATCACCCATTAACATCATCGCGAAGCCTAAAGGCAAAAAACCGCTCACCATTAATCAGCTTTCGGGTGGGGAGAAAACGCTCACCGCTACAGCTTTGCTTTTTGCCATTTATCTATTCAAACCAGCCCCTTTCTGTATTTTTGATGAAGTGGATGCACCCTTAGATGACCACAATATTGACAAGTTCAACAAACTTATTCGTCGTTTTAGTGAGCATTCTCAGTTTATCATAGTAACACACAACAAAAAGACGATGGAAACCACGGACATTATTTATGGTGTAACGATGGTAGAGCAGGGTGTGAGCAGGGTAGTTCCTGTTGATTTCAGAGGCTTGGTTTTGAATTAAGATGCATTTCATTGTTGAATGCATTTATGTGTATAAAGTATTGTTAAGATAATTTATATACTTATTATGGAAATAAGCTTAACTGATGCTTTTATTCCAATCAACCAAAGTGACACTTGTAATACAGATGGCCAGTTAGTCGAACCGAATGGCCTCCACAGGCTTGATGCGGGAAATGGCTAAGGAGGGAAGTACCAGTAGCAAAATACAAACACTCAAGGTAGCCACATTCAAAATCAATAACTCGCTGCCTGAAATTTCAAGAGGTACCGCCGATACATAATAATTTGATTCGTCTAGTTTAATGAGTTCAAAACGCCTTTGAAGCCAATAAAGCAATATAGCCAATCCATTTCCGATGAGCATGCCGATGCCCGCTATGTAGGTGCCCGTAAGCAAGAACAGGTTGCGAATATCCCGATTTTGCATGCCAAAGGCTTTAAATAGACCGATGGTTTGGGTACGCTCTAAAATCAAAATCAATAAGGCCGATATCATGTTGATACCAGCTACTAATAACATGATTACCATAAGTACCTGCTTGTTTAAATCAAACAGATTTAGCCAACTGAATAAATTGGGGTACAGCTCCTCAATGGTATAGGCTTCTAAATTGAGATCAACCAGATCGCTAATTTCATAAGCAGCGCTTTGCAGGGGCGCCATATTTTTAAGGTGCACTTCCAAGCTCCCGCAGGCATCCATTTCCCAATTGTTTAAGCGTTGAATTTGGCGCAGGTCAGTGATTACAAATGGCTTGCTAAATTCTCCTTCAATGCCTAATTTATAGACACCTACAATGGTAAATAGCCGTAAACGAGGGGGGTCTTGGATAAAATAGAACTGAATTTTGTCTCCCAACTTTAGTTTTAGCCGTTTGAGCACGCTTTCGGGCAATAAAATTTCGTTCGAATTTTCGGTGGTGCCAAAATCGGGCAATCGACCTGCCACCAAACAATCCCGTAAAAACGACATATCGTACAGCGCATTTACGCCTTTTAACACAACGCCTTCGAAACTGTCCTCCGTGCGAATGATACCTGCTTTGGTAGCATAAGGCGCCACCCAATCAACTTCAGGCATGGCTTGAATCGAGTCGAGCAGGTTAGAGCGCATTACAAAAGGCTGCTGTTCAAAAGATTGACTTATTTCGAGTCTACTTACTTGAATATGGCCCCAAAAGCCGGTAAATTTGGCAGGAATACTTTGTTGGAAACCGTTTACAATGGCTGTCGCCGCCAAAATCACCACAATGCCCACCGCAACGCCAGCAATGGCAATGCGTACAACGAGGCGTGACAGGTGGTTGCCTTGGTCGAGAGCCAAACGCTTAAATAAAAAGCTAACCAGTTGCAATGAGATACAATTTGCTCAAAATTAGGAAAGCCGCAGCACTTCTGGGGCTATTATTTATCAATGTTTGGGGACTGAGTGCCCAAACCACTAGTCTTTTAACCGGTGCAGATCAGTATAATCGCTGGTTACCCCTGGTGGAAGGAAAAAAAATAGGCTTGGTTGTGAACCATACGGCAACTACATCGGGTCAACATTTACTTGATTTTTTAATTGGCCAAGGTCAGGAGGTGCGTTTGGTTTTTGCTCCTGAACATGGGTTTAGGGGGGAGGCAGAAGCTGGCGCCAATATCAAAGATGGTAAAGACAGCAAAACGGGCATTCCTGTGATTTCGCTTTACGGTGCCAAAAAGAAGCCTACGCAGGCTGATTTAAGCCAAATAGACATCCTGCTTTTCGATATTCAAGATGTTGGTGCACGTTTTTACACCTACATCAGCACCTTGCACTACGTTATGGAAGCCTGCGCAGAGGTTAATTTACCACTTTTGCTTTTCGACCGTCCCAATCCCAATGGCCACTACATCGATGGCCCCATCTTGGATACTGCCTTTCGGTCGTTTGTAGGCATGCATCCAGTGCCCGTGGTTCACGGCATGACCATCGGCGAATATGCCTGCATGATCAACGGTGAGGGATGGCTGGCCGCTGGTGTACAATGTTCCTTAGAAGTAATTACTGCTACAGGTTACCATCACAAGGTGTTTTACGAGTTGCCCATCCCGCCGTCTCCCAATTTACCTGATATGCGCTCTATTTATCTATATCCGTCGATTTGTTTTTTTGAAGGTACGCCGGTGAGCTTGGGTAGAGGTACCGACAAACCCTTTCAAAGAGTAGGAGCACCTTGGTTTAAAGGTGGAGATGCCGTATTTACTCCAATATCAATACCCGGAAAAGCCGCTAAACCACCGTTTATGGATGAAAAGTGCTTTGGATATGATTATGCGCAGCTCCCCATTAAACAGCTTCAGCAAAATGCTCAGCTCAATTTGCAGCCCCTACTCGATTTTTACAAGCAATCGCCAAATAAGGAGGATTTCTTTATTCCTTTCTTTGAAAAATTGGCTGGAACGCGAACTTTGCGTGAGCAAATTGTAGCTGGTAAAACCGAAGCAGAAATTCGTGCCAGTTGGCAACCAGGACTTGCTGCTTTCGCTAAAGTCCGCGCTAAATACTTACTCTATCCCGATAAAAAGAACCATGCACGATAAACGCGTCATTTTTTTAGGTACACCTGATTTTGCAGTGGCTTCCCTGCAGGCATTGGTAGCAGGCGGTGTACAGGTGGTGGCTGTGGTTACAATGCCAGATAAGCCTGCTGGTCGGGGTCAAAAGCTGCATCAATCGCCTGTAAAGCAATATGCTGAGGCCAATGGCATTCCCGTTTTGCAGCCCGAACGCTTGAAAAATCCCGAATTTTTAGAAGAACTAAAGGCATACAAGGCCGATTTACAAGTGGTTGTAGCCTTTCGTATGCTGCCCGAATTGGTGTGGAACATGCCGGCCTTAGGCACCTTCAATCTACACGCATCTTTATTGCCGCAGTATCGCGGTGCTGCCCCGATCAATTGGGCGCTCATTAATGGCGAACAAGCCACAGGGATTACCACCTTTAAACTCAAGCACGAAATCGATACAGGTGATTTGGTTCATCAACAAAAAGTCGACATCACGCCCAATATGAACGCTGGCCAGTTACACGATTTATTGATGGAGGAAGGTGCAAAATTGATTTTGCAAACAGTAAAGGAGGTTTTGAGGGGTGAGGTAGCTTACCAATCGCAAACAGAGGCCGTTGATGCGCTTAAACACGCGCCAAAGCTATTCAAGGAGCATTGCTTGATAAAGTGGGACCAGTCTGGAGCTCAAGTTCACAATTTGGTACGCGGACTTTCGCCCTATCCTGCGGCCTTTACTAGAGTAAATGGACTGGTATTGAAGGTATATGGCGTACACTTTACGCCGCAAAAACACAATTTAATGGCTGGACAAAGTATTTTGGAAGAAGGTAAGTGGCTTGTTGCCGTTAATGATGGCTTGATTGAACTGCTAGATGTGCAATTAGAAGGTAAAAAACGCATGTCGACCGCCTCCTTTTTGCTTGGAAATGCTGCTTTCGCAGGTTTAAAGCTGGGCTGACTATAAATTAGTGAGGCTTTGCAGCGCTAATTGGTTCAGGTCTTCCATCAATTTACCAGCCTGCTTTTTAAAATAGCGCTTATTTCTCCAGCCACCCACCCAACGCAGGCCAGATATAGCATTGGTTAAGTAAACTTCATCTGCCGTCTGTAAATCATGATGCGCAAGCAATTGCTCGCGCACCTTGTAGCCAAGTGTGGGTAGTTTTTCGAGTATTACCCGGCGCATGATGCCTGGCAAACAGCCATCCTCTAAGCGAGGTGTAAGCAGTTCACCATCCTTGAGCAAAAATACATTGCTGCTGCTACTTTCTAATAAGCCACCTTCGCTGTGGTACAAAAAGGCATCGTCCCAGCCAGCTGATTTGGCCTCTCGCGCTGCAAGCACATACTGAAGGGCGTTGGTGGACTTTACATCAGGCTGAAAAAGCGAGTGTTTACTCGTTTTACAGTCACCAAGCTGCAGTCCTTTGGTGTTCAGTACAAAATCGTTGTGTTCAAGTGCTGAAATCTGCATCAATTGCATGCCGCCGTCGTTTTCGGGGCAGTACAAGCCGCCAGCACGTCGCCATACATGAACCCGAATGCGCGCACCAGCATGTATTTTATTGGAAGTGATCAGCTTTTGAAGTAGCAGCTCAAATTGTGTAAATGTTTGAGCATAGTGAATGCCGAGCCGTTTGAGGCCGTATTGTAGGCGGTCATGGTGGTAGCGCGACCAAAGAGCTTGGCCGTACATCACCCGAATGCTTTCAAAAACGCCATCACCGTACAAAAAGCTCCTGTTTTGCGCCAAATCCTCAAAATTTTGAGCATTAACGCCTTCACCGTCAAGCAACATCAAGTCCATTTTACAAAGTTACGAAAGCACTTTTTTAAGGCGCTGTAAACCGCTTCTTTTTTTCATTTGTAGGATTTCAGCCGATTTTGCTACCTAACTTGGATTACAATACATAATTTCGTTTTTTGAATAGGATCTTATGGAAAACATCAATAGAGTCGTCACTTTAGGTCAGTTTATCATTGAACGCCAAAAAGAATTTCCTTATTCAAAAGGCCAATTGTCGCGCTTGCTGCGTGATATTGGCATTGCCTCAAAAATTGTGAACCGCGAAGTAAACAAGGCAGGTTTGGTTAATATTTTGGGAGATGCGGGTGCAACTAACGTGCAAGGCGAGGATGTGAAGAAGTTGGATGTATTTGCAAATGAACAGTTTATAGCAGCCTTAAACGCTGGTGGTGAATGTTGCGCTGTGGCAAGCGAAGAAGATGAAGACATAATTCCTTTGTACAGCGAAGTATCGAAAGATGCAAAATACGTGGTGTTGATTGATCCACTCGACGGCTCTTCTAATATTGATGTGAATGTGTCGATTGGTACGATTTTTTCGATTTACCGCAGGACTTCCTTTAACGGACCAGGCACGCACGAGGACTGCTTGCAACCCGGTAGCGAGCAAGTTGGTGCAGGATATGTAGTTTATGGATCTTCGACCATGCTGGTGTACACCACTGGTCATGGCGTGAATGGCTTTACACTCGATCCCTCGATTGGCGAATTTTGTTTGTCACACCCGAATATGCGCATCCCCGAAAATGGCACGATTTATTCGGTAAATGAGGGCAATTATGTTGATTTTCCTGAAGGCATCAAAAAATATATAAAGTATTGTCAAGAGCCAGATAAAAAAACCAAACGCCCTTATAGTTCGCGCTATATAGGTTCCATGGTGGCCGATTTTCATCGTAATCTGATCAAAGGAGGGGTATTTATTTATCCCGCCACAGGAAATGCGCCAGAAGGCAAATTGCGATTGGGCTACGAGTGCAATCCTTTGTCTTTTATCATGGAGCAGGCTGGAGGTAAGTCTACCGATGGCTTTAACCGCATCTTAGAGCTGCGGCCAAAAACCTTACACCAACGCACGCCGGTGGTGATGGGTAGCAAAAAGATGGTTGAAAAGGTAGAGGAATTCCTACGGATTTATTCGCCTGTGAAGCCTGTGGAATACTTTATAGGCTAAAAACCGCCTTCGTCCGCTTAAGCTGGTTAGTCGCCGAGCTCAGTTTTGAGGTTGCTTAGAAACCCACGAATTTTTAGCAGGCTATCACGTACCGCCAAAGCTTTGTCGAGCTGCTCAGGTTTTTCTTTGAGTTTTTCTTTGGCTCCTTTGAGGGTAAAGCCCCGCTCTTTTACAAGGTGGTAAATGGTGCGTAGGAGCTCTATGTCGGTGCGATTGTAGGTGCGATTTCCTTTTCGGTTTTTGCGGGGCTGTAATTGCTCAAACTCGGTTTCCCAAAAGCGAATGAGCGAAGGACTCACTTCTAACATTTCTGCCACTTCGCCAATGCTGAAGTAGGATTTTTCGATAGGTTTTTCTTTGTAGGGCATGTTTAGTCGAATGATTGGTTGAGCATGGAGGCCTTTTGTATAAGTAAATCGTATTGCTCAGGCGTAATGTCGTTATAAAAGAAGTTGACAGGATTAATTTTAGCACCTTCCTTAATCACTTCGTAATGCAAATGTGGTCCAGTGCTTTTGCCTGTATTACCTACATAGCCAATAACTTCGCCGCGCTTTACACTTTGTCCGTTTTGCACATTAAAGCGCGACATATGCGCATACAAGGTTTTGTAGCCAAAGCCATGGTCAATGATCACACAGTTGCCGTAACCGCGGTCCATGCGCATGATCGACGACACACGGCCATCGCCCGTGGCATAAATTTCAGTTCGCATGGGCGCTGTGAAGTCAATGCCCTCGTGCATCCTAATAGTTTTATAGATTGGGTCGATGCGGTAACCAAAGCCCGAGCCTAGGCGGTTTAAGTCGTTGTTTTTTATTGGTTGAATGGCAGGAATAGAGGCTAAAAGCTTAGCTTTATCTTTTACCATGCCCACCACTTCGTCGTAACTTTTACTCTGGATGTAAAGCTGTTTGGCGAGGGTATTGATGCGCGTGCTGGTTTCAATCATCAGCTGACTGTTCGTGAAGTTTTGCAAGTTTCGGTAGGAGACACCCGAAAATCCGGCGGTTCTAGTGGCTTCAGGAATTGGTTCGGCTTCAAAAACCACACGATAGATGTTGTCGTCGCGGTCTTGTAATTCCGTTAGCGCATTTTCGATGAGTTGCGTCTTGTCGTTGAGCAAATCGTATTGTAGCTCCAATTGATTGATTTCGCGCTTGAGCTGCTTCTCTTTTGGAGAATCGAGATAGGTATACGCAATGGCAATAATGATAAATGCGAACACAGCTGTGGCTGATAAAAAGCCAAAAACGCTAAGAAATCGTTGCTTCAACGACAGCTCCACCTTTTCGTACTTCAGCTTTGCTGCATCGTAGTAATACTTTACTCTCGCCATGCTTACGTTTTTATCACTAATTTAGCGCCGCTGAAATTACAACAGCTTTGCAGCCTTTGCAAATTTAGTTTCAGTCAAAAACACTATTAATCGGTATATCAGCCATTTATGACAGCTAACGAGATCCGTAAACAATTCCTAGACTTCTTTGAGGAGCGTGGACATCAGATCGCAAACCCAGCACCTATCGTGGTAAAGGGTGATTCTACCCTCATGTTTACCAATGCGGGCATGAATCAATTTAAAGAATTATTTCTCGGAAACCAGCCCGTTAAACACCCGCGTGTGGCCGACACGCAGCATTGTTTGCGGGTTTCGGGTAAGCACAATGACTTGGAGGATGTTGGTCACGACACCTACCACCATACGCTTTTTGAGATGCTCGGCAACTGGAGTTTTGGCGATTATTTTAAAACCGAAGCCATTGCTTGGGCTTGGGAATTGCTTACTGAGGTGTTTAAGTTGGATAAAGACCGTTTGTATGTGACTGTTTTTGAAGGAGATACCAAAGAAGGGCTGGCTTTTGACACCGATGCAAAAAACGAATGGTTGAAGTGGATTGCCGAGGATCGCATTTTACTCGGTAATAAAAAGGATAACTTTTGGGAGATGGGTGAGCAGGGGCCTTGCGGACCGTGCTCTGAAATGCACATAGATTTACGTCCTGCCGCCGAAAGGGTAGCCGTATCCGGTGCTACTTTGGTTAACAACGACCACCCACAGGTAATTGAGGTTTGGAACCTCGTATTTATGGAATTCAATCGCAAGGCTGATGGCAGTTTAGAGAAGCTACCCGCCAAACATGTTGACACGGGTATGGGTTTTGAGCGCCTTTGTCGCGCCATAGCCGCTGCCAGCAGTAATTACGACACAGATGTGTTCCAACCCCTCATTCAGCAGTTGGAACGCCTCTCTGGCAAAAAATATGGCATCCATGAGGACACAGATGTTGCCTTTCGCGTAATTGCCGACCACATCCGCGCCATTACCTTTGTAATTGCAGATGGACAATTGCCTTCCAATAACAAGGCAGGATACGTTTGTCGCCGCATTTTACGCCGCGCCATTCGCTACGGATATACATTTTTGGGCTTTGAAGAAGCGTTTATGTATCAATTGGTGCCTACACTCACGGAGCAAATGGGCGCGGTGTTTACACAGCTGGCTCCTCAGCAAGATTTTCTACAGCGCATTATCAAAGAAGAAGAAATTGCTTTTTTACGCACGTTAACAAACGGTTTGCGTCGCATCACGCAAGTGCAAAACGAGCTCAAAGCAGCTGGTCGTTCGCAGATTGATGGCGCAACAGCCTTCGAGTTATTCGATACTTACGGATTTCCGATAGATTTAACAGCGCTCATTGCCCGTGAAAACGGTTACAGCATCGACGAAGAAGGGTTCAAATCTGAAATGGAGGTGCAAAAAAACCGTTCACGCGAAGCAGCAAAAATTGATGCCGGCGATTGGGTTTTGGTTAGCGAAGAGCAGGAAGCCGTGCAGTTTGTAGGTTACGACCAATTGGAAGTGCAAACGCAAATTCAACGTTACAGGGCGGTAAAGTCTAAAAGCAAAGAAAGCTACCAAGTAGTGCTGCAAGAAACCCCGTTTTATGCTGAAAGCGGCGGACAAGTAGGCGACACGGGCATTTTGCGCGATAGTAATCAGCGCGAAATCAAGGTGCTGAACACCTTTAAAGAAAACAATCTCCTGGTGCATGAGCTGAGTGAGTTGCCGGTAAACCCTGCCGACACGTTCTTGGCATTGGTTAACAGTGAGTTGCGCGCAGAAATTGCTTCAAACCACAGTGCAACGCATCTCCTACATGCCGCCTTGCGACACGTTTTGGGCCATCATGTAGAGCAAAAGGGCAGTTTGGTGAATGCGGATTACCTACGCTTTGACTTTTCGCATTTCGCTAAAATGAGCGATGCCGAGCTGGAAGCTGTAGAGCAGGAGGTGAATGCCCACATTCGGGCTGCCATCAAGCTCGACGAGCGCCGTGCAGTGCCTATTGAAGAGGCAAAAGCTTTGGGTGCCATGGCGTTGTTTGGCGAAAAGTATGGCGACCAGGTACGTGTCATTACTTTTGACCCGAGTTATAGCGTCGAATTATGTGGCGGCACACATGTACACAATAGCGCACATATTGGCTTGTTTAAAATCACCAGTGAATCAAGCATTGCCACGGGCGTTCGCCGTATTGAAGCCATTACAGGAAAAACGGCTTTGAACTGGATGCAGCAGCAGTTAAATCAACTGCAAGAAGTAAAAGATTTGTTGAAAAACCCCAAGGATTTAACTACGCAAGTCCAAAAGTTACTTGAGGAAAGTAATGCACTTCGAAAAGAAATTGAAAACCTCGAGCAAGTTCAAATAAATGAGCTAGCAGCTAATTTGGCAGGTCAGTTTATCGCCTCTGGACAAGCCATGGTACTGGCCAAACGAGTCGACGTACGTTCTGCGGAAGGCTTAAAAAAGCTAGCTTCTGAACTGCGTAAGCAACATGCGAATGGTTATGTAGTTTTAGGAGCAGTCGTTAGCGAAAAACCACAATTGGTAGTCGCTATTGGAGATGCCCTCGTAGCTTCCGCAAAGCTCAATGCAGGAAACATTGTTCGGGAGGCTGCCAAGTTGATGCAGGGTGGCGGAGGAGGTCAGCCGTTTTTGGCAACGGCTGGTGGCTCAGAACTTGGAGGTCTCGCCGCTGCCATTGAAGCAGCAAAAAATAGTATTTAACATGGAAAACACGATATACGATCTATATGAATTAGTTGTGGGCTTGGAAGTACATGCCCAGCTGAATACGCATTCTAAAGCCTTTTCGTCTGATTCAGCGGCTTATGGCGCAGCACCCAACACACAGGTGAGTCCAATTTCGTTGGGTCACCCTGGCACCTTGCCTAAGCTCAATGAGCGTGCTTTAGAGTTTGGGGTAAAGCTAGGCTTGGCCATGAATTGTGAAATCCGACGCTGGAATGAGTTTGCGCGTAAAAATTACTTTTATGCCGACTTGCCAAAAGGCTATCAAATTACCCAACACACCACGCCCATTTGTTACAATGGCTGGGTAGATGTGCGTCACGATGATGGTACCAAAAACCGCATTGGCATCACCCGCATCCACATGGAAGAAGATGCAGGCAAGAGCATGCACGACCAGGATGCCTTTGACTCGCTAATTGACCTGAACCGCTGTGGCGTGCCTCTGCTCGAGATTGTAAGCGAACCTGACATGCGTACGCCGCGTGAAGCCTATTTGTACCTCACCGAGGTACGTCAGCTGGTACGCTACCTCGATATTTGCGATGGCAATATGGAAGAAGGCAGTCTGCGTTGTGATGCCAACATCAGCGTGCGCAAAAAAGGAGCTCCTGAATTTGGTGTGAAAGTCGAAGTGAAAAACATGAACTCCATTCGCAATGTGCAACGCGCCATTGAGCACGAGTTTAAACGCCAAATTGATATGTTGGAGCGGGGAGAGACCATTTTCAGCGAAACCCGCAGTTTTGATGCGGTAAATGGCACCACTTTCGCACTGCGTTCGAAAGAACTCGCCAACGATTACCGCTACTTTACAGAACCCGATTTGCAGCCAGTTATTGTTGAACCCAGTTACATTGAACACGTACGCAATGACATGCCCTTGTTGCCAGCACAATTGATTGAGCGCTTCATCAACGACTACGGTTTAAATGAATATGATGCTTCCGTACTTACCGATAACCGTGAAGTGGCACTTTACTTCAATGAACTTACTAACCTCACAACCAATTATAAACAAGCAGCGAATTGGGTAATGGGACCGGTAAAATCATGGATCAATGCAGAGGCCCAAAGCATGGAGGCGTTCCCGCTATCTGGTCAACAAATTGCGGCCTTAATTGCTTTGATAGATGATGGCATAGTGAGCAACAGCGTTGCTACCCAAAAGCTTTTCCCAGCCATGCTCGAAAACCCTGTGGCCATGCCAATCGACTTAGCGAAGTCAATGAACCTGGTGCAGGAACGAAATGCCGACGAATTACGAATGCACGTAGAGGCTGTGCTGGCCGCTTGGCCCGACAAAGTAGCGGAATTTAAAGCTGGCAAAAAAGGGGTGCTTGGCATGTTTATGGGCGATGTAATGAAGCGTACCCAAGGCAAAGCTGATCCAAAAATGACCAGTCAACTTTTAAATGAAATTTTATCCAATTAACATATGCGTATTTTAAGCATCCTGCTAACCACGATGTTAGCCTTAACAGCTTGTAATCAAGCTCCAAAAGACCGTTTTACCATCGAAGGCACCATTACAGGCGGTGCAGGTGAAGTAGTTAAAATGATTGAATTTACGCTGGAAGATGCCGTAACGGTAGATTCGGCAATTCTGGCTGAAGATGGTAGTTTCAGCATCACCTCCAGCAACACCGAGCCAACGGTTTATATGCTGAGCTTATCTAATGCGGGTTTAATTCCTGTTTTAGTCGAAAATGGTGATGTGGTAAAAATCAACACAACAGCAGAGCAGTATATAAATGATGCCAAGGTAGAAGGCTCAACCGCAACTACCGAACTGATTGAATATTTCAAACAATTCAACAGCTTTCAGGAGCGGGTGGCTGCCTTAAATGAGGAGTTGATGCCTTTTGCTGAAGCACCCGATTTTGAACAAAAGCGTGCAGAGGCACAAGAGAAGTACAAAACATATGAAGCATCCCAGAAAAAGTATGTTAAAGGCTTTATTGATGGTAATAAAAACGGCGTTGTGCCCGTATTTGCGTCTTTGTACGCCGCCAATTTTATCTCGCCAGAATCAGATTTTGATTGGTTTTTTAGTCTTTTAAATCGCTTCAAAGAAGAAAATCCCAGCAGCAAATACACCGCTTGGTTTACCAAGTTTGTAGAGCCATACACCAATTTGACGGCTTTGCAACCGGGTAAAATGGCACCAGACTTCAAATTACCTACTCCTGACGGCGATAGTATAGCACTAAGTGACTACCGCGGAAAGTATGTATTGGTTGATTTTTGGGCATCTTGGTGCGGCCCTTGTCGCCAAGAGAATCCTAATATCGTACGCATGTACAATCGTTTTAAAGGCAAAAACTTCGAGATTTTGGGCGTTTCGCTTGACAAAGAGCGCGCTGGTTGGGTAAAAGCCATTGCCGACGATCAATTGACTTGGAAGCAAGTGAGCGACCTCAAGTTTTGGGATTCTATTGTGACCGGTTTATATGCCATTCAGTCAATACCAGCTACTTTATTAGTCGATCCCGATGGCAAAATCATCGCCCGCAATCTGCGAGGTCCGGAACTTGAAGAAAAAATCGCTAGTTTGCTGCAATAAAGAAGATCGCGTTGCTTGTTTTTTGAATTAATAATAACTTAACAGCCGAGCAACGCTTTCACAACAAAATAGTCATTTACTTTGACCTAAATTTAATGTATGAGCACCACCAAGTACAAAATTCTTGCGGTTGACGATGAGCCCGATATCCTCGAAATCATTGCGTACAACCTCAACAAAGAAGGTTATGAGGTGCTCACAGCCAGCAACGGCGCTGATGCCATCAAAATCGCCAGGGATGCCAAGCCTGATTTAATCATCCTCGACATCATGATGCCCAAAATGGATGGTATTGAAACATGCCGCCAGCTCCGTGAAATCGAAAAGCTTAAATCAACCTTTATCGTGTTTTTAACTGCACGGGATGAGGAATTTGTAGAAATAATGGGCTTTAATGCCGGTGCCGACGATTACATTTCTAAGCCCATCAAGCCCCGCGCTTTACTAAGCCGTATCAATGCCATTTTACGCAGAGGCGGAAGTAAAGAGGAAGGACAGCAACCTAAAATTGAAGCTAATGGACTCATTATCGACCGTGAAACTTACATTGTTTACAAGGGAGCTGAGCAAATTTCACTGGCCAAAAAGGAGTTTGAATTATTGTATTTACTGGCAAGTAAACCAGGCAAAGTGTTTTCGCGCGATATGATTTTAGAACAAATTTGGGGCAATGACGTGGTGGTAATCAATCGCACCATCGACGTACACATCCGCAAATTGCGCGAAAAAGTAGGTGAAGACTTCATCGTTACGATCAAGGGTGTAGGTTATAAGTTTGGCGTGGAGTGAAAAATCCAACTCCTGCAGCCATTTCCTTTTTGGCGGCACTCCTTATCAGTTTGATTTTGTTGCCTGGTGCTTGGTTATTGGGCATCCGAGATTGGCGCTTACTGTTGTGGTTTGTCCTTGGTTTCATTGTGACTTATGCTGTGGTTTTGGCAGCTGTTAAGCACTTCATTTACCGCAAAATCAAGCTCATCTACAAAATCATTTATACGCTCAAATCCAGTAAGTTTAACCAGGTTGTGAGCGATAAGCTGAGCGAGGATCCTTTGGGTGAAGTAATGCGCGAAGTGCAAAGCTGGGCCCGTGAAAAAGGAGGGGAGATGGACCAAGTACAAGTAATGGAAACTTACCGCAAGGAATTTCTTGGTAATGTGTCACATGAGCTCAAAACGCCTATTTTCAACATTCAAGGCTATATTCATTCGCTTTTAGATGGCGAACTCGATGACAAAGAACTAACGCGACATTTTCTCAACAAAGCCGCCAAAAGCGCCGATCGGATGGAGCATTTGGTAAAAGATTTACTGTCTATTTCTGAACTAGAAAGCGGCTCTGATAAGATCGATTTAGAAACCTTTGAGATCTACGAGCTCATCCAAGACATCATTGAATCCTTAGAATTTAAGGCACGAGAAAAAGACATCAGCTTGGGATTCAAGCAGGGTTGTAATCCACCGTTTTTTGTGCGTGCCGACAAAAAGAAAATCCGACAGGTTTTTGTAAACCTCGTTACCAATTCTATTAAATACGGGAAGCCTGGCACACAAACCCTCATTGGCTTGTACGATATGGACTATAACTACCTCATTGAAGTTTCTGACCATGGTATCGGCATCGAAGAAGAGCATTTAAGTCGCTTATTCGAACGGTTTTACCGTGTAGACAAAGCCCGTGCTCGGGATGAAGGAGGCACCGGATTAGGTTTAGCCATTGTAAAACACATCATTGAAGCCCATAATCAAACCATCAATGTGCGTTCCACACCAGGAATTGGAAGTACTTTTGGGGTAACCTTATCGAAAGCGCTGGATAAGTGATGCAATGCCGTATTTTTGCGGAATGAAAAAAGTACAGTTTACCGATCTGATCTTGTTTGAAAACGATCAGGTGGTTGTGGTAAACAAACCGCCAATGCTCAGTTCCCTCGACGAGCGCTTTGCTGATGCACCCTCTTTGCTTCGTTTGGCCAAAAGCCATCATCCCGACTTGCGGCTGTGCCACCGTTTGGACAAAGAAACCTCGGGAGCACTCATTTTAGCCAAAAACGATGCTGCATACCGTTTTATATCCATGGAATTTGAACACCGCAGGGTGCTCAAAAAATACCATGCCATCGTAGAAGGCCTCCATCAATTTGATATGGAAGAAGTTGATATGCCGATTGGGCCTTTCCGCAATGGACTCATGAAAATAGATTTTGGCGGCGGTAAGGAGGCCTTGACGTATTTTAAGTCCATTGCCTATTTCCGCCACTTTACCCTTGTAGAATGCACGCCAATTACCGGTCGCACGCACCAGATTCGTGTGCATTTGGCAGCCCGTAAGGCAGTAATTACCAACGACATTGCCTATGGCGGTAAGCCACCCATGCTTTCTAATTTCAAGCGTAACTACAACCTGGGTAAGTTCGACGAAGAGCGTCCGCTGATTGGCCGCTTGGCGCTGCACGCCCATTCAGTTACCTTTCGTTATGCCGAAGACCAAGAAGTAACAGCCACGGCAGCCTATGCGCCAGATTTTGGTGTCTTGCTTAAGCAACTCGAAAAATACGATAGCTAAGTATGATTCAAATCGACCAAGCCAGCATCGATAAACTTATCTACCACCGCCTTTTTGAGGAGGAGGGTGGCGAGCCCGACCTAAACGAAGTGCCCTATTTCCGAGAAAATGTGGAAGAAGAGGAAGTCCTGAAGCGTATTTTCTTGAAACCCTTTACACAAACTGCCGCTACTTTTGAGTTTACGCATGAAGTAGAGCTGCATTTAAATCCGCTGTATAGTCTGGCCAAAAACATCGAGCAAGAACGTGATTTTACCGAAAGCTCGCAGCTCATTTGCAAACATTTACATCAGGTATCTCGGCATCCAGCCATTCCCGGTGGCGATTTATTTGTAATCAGCTTTCAAAACGTGCAAATGGGCAATGCTGTTTACAACGCTTTGGGGATTTACAAGATTGAAAATAAAGACTTCTTCCTTGAAACGGCAGAAGTCATTACTGGCACCCCTGGACTCCGGATCAAGCAAGGCATCGGTGGCAAACGTTTTGATAAGGCTTGTTTGGTGCTTTTTACAGAGGAAGAGGCTTATACGTTGTTGATGATGGAAAAGGCGGGGAGCGAAACTGATTATTGGCAGCGGGCATTTATTGGGTTAAAATCAAAGCAAGACAATGTAAACCACACCAATAGCTTTTTAACTCTAACTAAAAATTTTGTAATCCAGCAATATCCTGAGGAATTTGAAGTAAACAGGGCCGATCAAATTGATTTACTCAACCGGTCCGTCGATTTTTTCAAAAAACATGAGCAATTCGATAAGCAGGAGTTCGAAAGCGAGGTATTGCAAGATGCCGAGGTCATTAAAAGTTTCCATGCTTACAACAAACAAATCCAGCAGGAAGGCCAATGGGATTTAGCAGATCAGTTTGAGATTTCAGCGGTGGCCGTTAAGAAACAGCAGCGCATCTTTAAGAGCGTATTGAAGCTCGACAAGAATTTCCACATCTACATCCATGGCAACCGGGAGCTCATTGAACAGGGCACCGATCCTGACGGCAGGAAGTTTTACAAAATTTATTACAACAACGAGGCTTAAGCTAGGAAGCGACTTTGGCTATTTGCGCTTGGCAAAGGACAATTCTCAAATTTGCCAAATACCCGGTAGCGGTTGCGTGCAATTAGTTTATAGGCCCAATCACGGATAAAGGCTGGTATTACAATCCAAACGGCATGCAACCGCCAAAAGCCGCCAAGTAAGCCAAGCATTTTGATAACAGCTGTAGACTGCTCGTATAGCTTATCCTCGTGCCACAGCAGCACTGAATCGCCTTCAACTGATAAGTAATTTCTTTTTAGACCCTGTGCAAAAGCACTGTCTAAGGTGGCAAAACGAAAAAGCCGTTTGTGATCATGGCGGAGCAAAAACTGCACTGACCAATGACACAAACGGCAATGTCCGTCGAAAATGATTACGGGGTTCATGCGTCGCGCAGTAGCAGCAGCTTTTCCTTTAACTGTGCCATTTCACTACGCGCGCGCTCAATTTTTTGTTCTATTTCCTTACGCAGCATGTCTGCGTTTTTTGATTTTGCGAAGAATTCCATGTTGTTTTGCCACAGCAAAATGTCGTTGGTAAGGTGACTGATGCGGGTTTGGATTTGGAATTGCTCCTTACGCAAGCCGCGGTCACCGTCTTTACCAGACTTAATGGTCTCTAGTTTTTGTTGGAAATTAAGCTTGGTTTTTTCCTGCACCGAGATCTTTAACTCGTCGAAATGCTTGTTTAAGGCATTCCGGTATCTATCATTAATATCCTTTTTGTCTTTCAACGGTATAAAGCCAATCTCCAGCCACTCGCGCTGAAAGTCTTTGAGCGCATCCAAGTCGGTTTTCTGATTACCTGAACCTACAAAAGCTTCAATTTTTTCAATCAAGGCAATTTTAAGCTTCAAGTTTTCCTCATGACGGGCATCTTGACCGCCAAAATGCTGGTTTTTGCGTTCAAAAAACAGATCGCAAGCCTTGCGGAATCGCTGCCAAACTTTGTCGCTCGCCTTGCGGTTTACGGCACCAATCTTTTTCCATTCTTTTTGCAAACGGATGATGGTTTCGGTAGTCGCTTTCCAATCCTCACTTTCCATAAATGACTCTGCCTGTACGCAAAGGGCCTCTTTAGCCTGCAGGTTTTCGATTTGCTCTTGGCGAATTGTGCGGTAGAACAAGTTTTTAGCCGTGAAGAAAAGATCACAAGCCTGCTTAAATCGTCTCCAAACCACCGAATTGGTAGCTTTTGGTGCAAATCCAATGGTCTTCCATTCGGCTTGCAAAGCTTCTACTTGCTCGCTCAACTTCTGCCAACCTTGGTGCTCCTTGGCTGGGGTTTCAAGAAGGGCTTCTACTTTTTCGCAAAGGGCTGTTTTTTTGATGAAATTGCTTTCACGCTCAGTATCTAAGGTTTGGAAATAATTTTTGCGCTTGTCGTATACTTTATCGGAAGCAGCCTTGAAGCGCTCCCAAATAGAATCCTTTTGTTCACGCGGCACTGGGCCAATCTGTTTCCAATGCTCATGTAATAAATTGAGGGTTTCGATAGCTTTTTTGATGGAGGACTCCAACAAGAGTTCTTCTGCCTTTTCGCATAGTTCTACTTTGCCTACTAAGTTTTTAGACAAATCGAGTTCCTTCAACTCACGATTGATTCGCAGGTTGTCATAAAACTTATCGATGAGGAAATGGTATTTCTGCCATTGCTCGTTTCGGTGGGCTGGAGGTACAGCGCCAGTTTCTTTCCATAACTGCTGGATGCTGCGGAGCTTATCTATATCTGTGATGCCCTTGGTTTCTTCGTCTTCAATGAGCTGGTGCAATTGCTCCAACATGGCCTCCTTGGCGCGGAAATTGGTAAGTAGCGCCTGCTCCCGGCTTTCTTTTTCTTTGGTGCGACGGTGGCCGTATTTGGATAAAGTTTCTAAAAACAGCAAGTGCAAAGGATTAGGCGTCGGCGCAAAATCCTCTTCTTTATTATCTTCCGCCACAAAAGCAGCCAATTTATCGGCACGCTCATGCTCAAAGTGATGTTCAATCATGCCCCGGAGTACATTCATCTTGGTGCGAATGTTGGCGAGATTTTCTTCTTTGGAGGTTTCAACGAATAAGCTAATGAGCTGCTCTAAGGTTAAGTTGGCAAAAGCCTCCTCGTCGTGCTGCTCTTCTTCATGTTCCTCCTCAATTTCTTCGCTATCGTCTTCTACCGTCATCATTACCGCAGCTATTTCTGAAACTGACACAGGTGTTTCTGCTACAGAAATAGGCATTACTTCGGCAATAACAGCGATTTCTACCGTTTCAGACGTTGCTTCCTGCACTTTAGCCTTGGTTTTGGCTGCTGCTGGTTTAACGTCCTTGGCCACTGCTGCTTCTTTTTTTGGAGAGCGCTTTTTGGCCGGTTTTTCTGCTGCTACGGGCGTTTCTGCTGTAGATTGAATTTCCTCTTGCTCAGCTTTGTTAGCTTCTTGAGAGTCTTCGTAAGTATTTGCAGCTTTTTTGTCTGCTTCAAATCCTTCGGATGTGTTTTCTTTGTGCTCTGAATGGGTCATCGATGTTCGCTTAATGGCGGTGTTTTGAAAAAACGCTGAAAATTACGACGATTCGAGCCAATCTCAAAGATAAACCCGCAAAACAAACGCTTTTAGAACGAATATAAGGTATGCAGCCCACAGATAACGCCCTTCAACTGATCGAATGCCCTCGCGATGCCATGCAAGGCATACAAGAATTCATACCTACTACTTTGAAGGTAGAATATCTTAATTTGTTGTTAGAAGTGGGTTTTGACGTGCTTGACTTCGGTAGTTTTGTTTCTTCTAAAGCCATACCGCAACTGCGTGATACGAAAGAGGTGCTCGATAAATTGGTGTTTATGGGCAGTCAAACAAAATTATTGGCCATCGTAGCTAATTTAAGAGGGGCAGAGGACGCCACCCCCTTCGACCAAATTAAATACTTGGGTTTTCCTTTTTCGGTGAGTGAAACTTTCCAACAGCGCAATACCAATAGCAGCATTGCGGAGTCGTTTGAACAAGTAGAACGCATGCAGGAATTGTGCCTGCGCACAGGTAAAGAAATGGTGCTTTACCTCTCTATGGGCTTTGGAAATCCTTATGGAGAAGCGTATAGTCCTGAAATTGTGGCGCATTGGGTAGATAAATTGGCTGGCATTGGCGTTGGTATCATGTCGCTCAGCGATACGGTAGGCGTTAGTACTCCCACAAATATTAAAGCCTTATACAGCCACATCACGCCTTTGTATCCTGAAGTAACTTTTGGCGTTCATTTACATTCTCACCCATCTACGAGAGATGAGAAGATAGCGGCAGCCTATGAAAGTGGTTGCCGCAGGTTTGATGGGGCCTTGCTGGGTTTTGGCGGCTGTCCGATGGCCAACGACGATATGGTTGGCAATATGGCCACCGAAAACTTAATCGCCTACAGCCGCAAACGAAAAATCCCTGTGCATTTGAATATTGATAAATTGCACGAAGCCCAATGGATGGCTACGGGTTTATTTAGTCGGTATCATTGAGTTGTTTAAGCAAAAGCGGCTATTCGAGGTCGAAATAGCCGCTTTTACTTATTCTTTTACCAAAATAGGACAGCTGACTATGCCATCAGTTTTAAAATGGCTTCATAATCGGCTTTTTGCATATCAAAGTAGCTTCCGCGTACTTTATTATCCACCAGCGTTTGTACAATAAGCGCGTGTTGGTCCGTGCCAATTCCCCATTCTACAAGGCGCTTTGGTGTGCCAATGGCACCATAGAATGCTTCTAGCGCATCTATAAAATCTTTGCCGTTCATGCCTGGACCTAAAGTTCGTTCAGCCATAAAATCCATCTTGGCCTCGATTTGTCCGTAAAAATGCTTCATCCAGGCAGGGTAGATGATGGAAAGTCCTGCGCCATGCGGAATATCAAAAAGCACACTCAAAACATGTTCATACGCATGCACACCGAAATCGCCATTGCGCTTGCCTGCGTTTAAGGTTCCGTTTAGCGCTACCGTGCTGAGCCATAGCAAATTTGCCCGCGCTTCGTAGTTATTGGGATTGGCAATGGCGGTGGGACCGTATTGCAAGGCCAATTTGATGATATCACTGGCCAAATGATCCGATAAAGGAGACGCATCTATGCCAAAAAACAATTCAAAGGTATGGGCCATCAAATCAGCAATGCCGTAAGCGGTGTAGCCAGCAGGTACGCTAAAGGTATAAACAGGGTCTAGGTAGCTGATGTATGGATACAGTAGCTCATTTCCCCAGCCGCGCTTGTGCTTATTCACTGTGTCTTGCAACACTGTAAAACGGTTCATTTCGGTGCCAGTAGCTGCCAAGGTAAGTACCGCTAAAAGCGGCAGGGCTGCCGTAGGTTTAATGCCCTTGCCGCTGTAAAACTCCCAAACCGAGTGCTCACTGTAAAAACCGGCACAAACCGCTTTGGCCGTATCAATCACCGAGCCACCACCCACGGCAATGATCATTTGCGCGCCAAATTGCTTGGCCTGAGCAACTGCAGCATCGGCATCTTGGTATTCTGGGTTCGATTTGATGCCTTCAAAAATCTCAAAAGCAATGTTAGCGGTCTTTAAGTGCTTGGTGACTTGCTCCAAAATGCCGTTCTTCTTTACCGAGCCTTTGCCAATAATGATAAAGGCCTTTTGCCCAATTTGGGCTGCATCTGTGCCAATTGAATTGGTGCAATCTCTGCCAAATTGGATCCTCGTGGGATTATATGCTGAAAAATTTTCCATGAAATTTTGGTGGTCTTTTTTGTTTGCTCACTTTTACATTCAAAGAACGGATTTTTATATGAGCCTAATTCAAAATATGCAACATTGGCACCCCCGAAAGGTTTATCTTTTTTTGTTTTTGGGAGGCTTTTTCATTGCCAATGCGCTACTGGCAGAATTTATTGGAGTTAAGATTTTCTCTTTGGAGAAAAGTCTAGGTATAGAAGTGTTCAAAATCAACATTTTTGGCCTTGAAGACCTTGGTTTTAACCTGACCGCTGGCGTATTGCTTTGGCCCGTGGTTTTTATCATGACCGACATCATCAACGAGTATTTTGGCATGAAGGGGGTGCGCAGCTTCTCTTTTTTCACAGCTGGGTTAATCGTTTATGCCTTTATCATGGTTTATTTGGCCATTCAGCTCACACCAGCCGATTTTTGGCCAGGCTCACAAAGCGAAAAAGGAGTGGTAGACCTGCAGCAAGCCTTTCAGGCCATTTTTGGACAAGGTCTTTGGATCATTGTTGGTTCGTTAACCGCTTTTTTGATTGGTCAATTGGTAGATGTATTTGTATTTCACAAAGTAAAAATGATTACCGGAGAGCGCTACATTTGGGCTAGAGCCACTGGATCTACTTTGGTTTCGCAGTTTATCGACAGTTTTGTGGTCCTTTTTATTGCTTTTTACATTGGTGCAGACTGGTCGTTAAAGCTGGTACTGGGCATTGGCATCGTTAATTATATGTACAAATTTACCGTGGCTTTAGTACTTACGCCCCTCATTTATGCTGCCCATAACCTTATTGATCGGTACCTTGGTCAAGAACTTTCTGAAAAAATGCGCACCGAAGCCCTTGCCGATAAGGCGCTCGCTACGGTTTAATTCCTTATTTTTGGCCACACCTTAGATACGTTTATGAAAATCAACAAAAACATACTCATCACGGCTTTGATTTTGGTAGCCGCCGTAACACGTTTGTTGCCTCATCCAGTTAATTTTGGACCGATGGCTGCCATCGCCTTGTTTGCCGGAGCTCAATTAGGGAATCGCAAATGGGCCATGCTAACCATTTTATTGGCAGCCATGTTTAGCGATTTACTGGTGAACGCCATTATTTACAATCACTTTAGCCTGAGCTATTTTGTGAGCGCAGGCACTTTGAGCATTTATGCTTGTTATTTGCTTTTTGGACTGTTTGGAGGAAGTATAAAAACTGCAACCATCCCAAGTGTGGGTGGCAAGGCCATTTTAAGTTCCCTCATTTTCTTTTTGGTAACCAACTTTATGGTGTGGATGGGAAGCGGCATGTATACACCCGATATGGCTGGCTTACTAACATCCTACGTGGCGGCTTTACCTTTCTTGCAAAATGCGCTTGCTGGCGATTTGATGTACAGCGCAGCACTGTTTGGTGCCTATGCCTTGGTTGTAAAAGCAGAACCAGCTTGGTTGAAGGCTTAGACAAAATATAACGCATAAAAAAGCCCCTCTATCGCTTGGTAGAGGGGCTTTTCTTTTGGGTAGCTTAGCTCAACTTGGCAATCAAATGGCTGTTCAACTTCTCTAAAAACTCTTCTGTATTGAGATAGTGTTCGCCATGATTTACCTTGTTACCATGGATACAAACAGCCAAATCTTTGGTCATGAAGCCCGCTTCTACGGTCTCCACGCAAACAGCTTCTAGCTTGTGACAGAAATCTATAAGCGCTTGGTTGCCATCTAATTTGCCACGAAATTCTAAACCTCTAGTCCAAGCAAAAATACTCGCTATAGGATTCGTTGAAGTAGCCTTTCCTTGTTGGTGATTGCGGTAGTGACGGGTTACAGTGCCGTGTGCTGCTTCGGCTTCCATAGTTTTGCCATCAGGCGTAATCAATACGGAAGTCATGAGGCCTAAAGACCCGAAACCTTGCGCCACGGTGTCTGACTGCACGTCGCCATCATAGTTTTTGCATGCCCATACAAAGTTGCCATTCCATTTAAGGGCAGAAGCTACCATGTCGTCAATCAAACGGTGCTCGTATACAATGCCTTCAGTTTCAAAAGCGGCTTTATAATCTGCTTGATAGATTTCTTCAAAGATGTCTTTAAAGCGGCCATCGTATTTTTTAAGGATGGTGTTTTTGGTTGATAAATAAAGTGGCCATTTTTTGCTCAGCGCTTGGTTGAAACAAGCATGCGCAAAGCCGCGAATCGATTCATCGGTGTTGTACATGGCTAAGGCTACCCCATCACCCTTAAAGTTGAATACCTCAAATTCTTGAACAGTACCGTCTTCGCCTTCAAATTTAACGGTGAGTTTGCCCTTGCCCTTGGTAACAAAGTCGGTGGCCCGGTACTGATCACCAAAAGCATGGCGGCCAATACAAATAGGTGCGGTCCAATTAGGTACCAAGCGAGGGACGTTCTGCATCACAATCGGCTCGCGAAATACAGTGCCGTCTAAGATGTTGCGGATGGTGCCGTTGGGCGACTTCCACATTTGTTTGAGACTAAACTCTTTAACCCGATCTTCATCAGGGGTGATGGTGGCACATTTGATGCCTACATTATACTTTTTGATGGCTTCAGCAGCATCAATGGTTACTTGGTCATTGGTTTGGTCACGGTATTCGATACCTAAATCGTAATACTTAATATCGAGGTCCAAATAAGGTAAAATCAATTTGTCTTTGATGTATGCCCATATAATTCTGGTCATTTCATCGCCGTCTAGTTCGACGACAGGATTAGCAACTTTAATCTTTTGCATGGTGAATAAATTAGAAGGGCAATTTTAAGGATTTTTTAAGCCAATCACGAATGATTATAGCCATTTCAGTGCTGAAGGCCCTTTAATCAACAGTTGCTTTGCACTTATTGCTCAAGTGAAGCCAGGCTAGCTAATTTTTTATTGCGTGCAAAGCGCAAAGATATGCGGTAACAGAGCAGGCCTAAAGGAATGATGATGAGCAACCAGCCTACTAAAGCAGCCAGGGCCCAATCTCCCAAAGCGTAAAACCATTCAAAATCAGCTGAAGTATTGGTGGTTCTGAAGGTTGTTGAAGGAAGCAGTTGTTTACCTATCAAACCAAATGGCACCATGAGGGCTAACTGAATAGGGTATAGGCCGTAAATCAGCAACATAACCAATGGGAGGTGCATACGAAAGAGCCAAACAACCAAAATACTCACTATACTCACCGGTCCGATAATTGGGAAGAGTCCTGCTGCTATGCCATAGCTTACCGAAATGGCCCAGCCATGGGGACTCAAATCTCCCACCAGCATTGCATGCATTTTCTCCTTTAAGCCGCTTAATTTCACTACGTAAAGGTCTACTTTGAATGTGAAGTTGCCGTTAAGTTTTACAAAATAAGCAGTGCCTCCACCAATTGTTTGGTATTCAGTCTGATGTCGCTAATGCGCGCTTCCATCATGTAACAGGGTGCGGTTACAATTTTATGCTGCACATCTACTTCAATCTGTTGCACGGTACGCATAGCAACTTTACTACCTAAACGTTCCATGTCAGCGCTAATGGCGGCAATGTCGTAAGGAGAGGGGGCGGCTGTTGTACCAATGGTCAGCTGTGGGTGGTAATCGCTGTCAGCTACGGCTTGTGCAATAACGGTAGGGCCCATACACATAGCACCGATGGGTTTATTTAAGCGTAGAAAATCGAGAATGAAGGCTTTAACGTCTGGATCGATAAGGCCATCTGGACCTTTAATTGCCCATTCGTTTAGATTTTTGGCAGCGCCGAAGCCACCGGGAATTACCAGCGCGTCAAAATCGCCAGCTCGCATATCGCTCAACTGCTTTATTTCTCCGCGTGCAATGCGTGCCGATTCTGTAAGCACATTCCGATTTTCATTGGTTGGTTCACCGGTGAGGTGATTGACTACGTGATATTGTGGCTTATTGGGCGCCATACATTGGTAGTTCGCACCGGCTTCATCCAGCGCCAAAAGTGTTAAAACAGCCTCGTGAATTTCAGAGCCATCGTAAACGCCGCTTCCAGCAAGCAACACGGCAATATTTTTTTGTGCCATCGGGATATTTTTTCTTAAAAATAGATGTTTTCATCCTAATTTCAGGGCAGAAAATAAGTTTTATGGCCACCGACATCGACATTGCACGGAAATTTCCGCCGAAACCCATACATGAAATTGCAGCTAAGGCAGGTATAAACCTATCTGAACTCATCCCGTACGGCCATTATAAGGCCAAACTACCACTTTCCCTTATCCGGGAAGACAAAATACAAGCCTCTAAATTGATCTTAGTATCGGCCACTACACCTACGCCAGCAGGAGAGGGTAAAACAACCATCAGCATTGGGCTCACCGACGCTTTGAATAAAATAGGGCGGCAAACCATGGCAGCTTTACGCGAGCCTAGTTTAGGTCCTGTTTTTGGCATGAAAGGTGGTGCAACTGGCGGCGGACACGCACAAGTGCAGCCCATGGAGGATATCAATTTACACTTCACAGGCGACTTTGCCGCCATCGAAAAAGCACATAACCTGTTGGCTGCCTTGATCGACAATGCCATCCAAGCCAAAGACCCACACGTACACATTGACCCAAGGACGGTGCGTTGGAAGCGCGTAATGGACATGAACGACCGTGCACTGCGGCAGATTGTGGTGGGCATGGGAGGCAAAGCAAACGGCTTTTTGCGCGAAACGGGTTTCGATATCACCGCAGCATCTGAGGTAATGGCTATTTTATGTTTTGCCAGCAGCATTGCAGATCTAAAAAAACGTTTAGGAAGCATATACATAGGCAACGATTTTGAAGGAAAGCCACTTTTTGCCCGAGATATTAAAGCCGAAGGAGCCATGGCTACTTTACTCAAGGAGGCCATTCAACCCAATTTGGTACAAACCTTAGAGGGCAATCCAGTTTTATTGCATGGCGGCCCTTTCGCCAACATCGCACAAGGCACAAACACTGTTTTAGCCACCAAAATGGCTATGAGCATGTCCAATTACGTAGTTACAGAAGCTGGTTTTGCCTTCGATTTAGGTGGGGAGAAATTTTTGGATTTGAAATGCCGCTATGCTGGCTTGTCACCAAGCGCCATTGTTTTGGTAACAACTGCGCGGGCGCTCAAATACCATGGCGGCAAGCCTGTAAAAGAGCTCACGCAGGAAGACATCCCTGCGATCAAAAATGGTTTTGCCAATTTGCAACGGCATGCCGAAAATGCACTCAAATTCGGCATTACGCCTATAATTGCCATCAATCGCTTCCCAAGCGATACAGAGGCAGAGTTAGGTGCTTTAAAGGACTTGTGTACAGCAGCTGGACTCAAATCGGCTGTAGCCGAGGTTTGGGCACAAGGGGGAGAAGGCGCTACTGAATTAGCTAGTTTGGTGGCTGAAGCCGCCGACGCACGACATCCTCAAAAGCACCAGTTTTTGTATGCCGATGGAGAAAATATGATAGACAAAATCGGCCGTATTGCCACCGAAATTTACCGAGCCAAGGCTGTAAACTACACCCCTAAAGCCCTGCAAGACCTCAAACTCATCGAGAAATTAGGTTTGGCACATTTGCCCATTTGCATTGCCAAAACGCAGTATTCATTCACCGACAATGCCAAAATCATTGGAACTGCCACCGATTTTGAAATTACCATTCGTGAAATTGAAATTGCAGCAGGGGCCGGTTTTGTAATTCCTATCGCTGGCGAAATCATGCGCATGCCGGGTTTACCCAATACGCCAGCCGCTGTAGGCATTGATATTGACGATCAAGGACAGATTTCGGGGCTGTTTTAACCCGAAATCTGATCCATTTTTCTTTCACCAATTTGCTGGCGCCACATGGCGTAGTAGAGTCCTTTGAGCTCAATGAGCTCCTGGTGCCGACCAGTTTCTACTACGCGGCCTTTTTCAAGGACATAAATGCGATCGGCATGCATGATAGTACTCAATCGGTGGGCAATGAGTACAGTGATGTGATCTTCTTGCATCGACAACTCGCGCACCGTTTTGCTAATTTCTTCCTCCGTAATTGAATCCAGCGCAGAGGTTGCTTCGTCAAATACCAATAGTTTTGGCTTGCGCAAAAGTGCCCTAGCAATACTAAGGCGCTGTTTTTCGCCGCCAGACACTTTTACGCCTCCTTCGCCAATCACTGAATCAAGTCCTTGCTCGGCTCGGGCCATCAAATTGTGGCATGCAGCGCGGTTGAGTGCATCCAAACAGGCTTCATCTGTGGCATCGGGAGCTGCAAAAAGCAGGTTTTCACGAATGCTGCCTGCAAACAACTGGGTATCTTGTGTCACAAAACCAATGCCAGCACGTAATTCATCCAGGTCTATGTTGGCGCTCGAAATACCATTGTAGCTTACCGTGCCTTGCTGAGGAGGGTAGAGTCCCACTAGCAGTTTTACCAAAGTAGTTTTGCCTGATCCCGAAGGACCAACAAAGGCGATTGTTTCGCCCATATTCACTTCAAAGCTCACTTCTTCTAAAGCCGCTAAACGTGCAGAACGGTGCTTAAAGCTGACTTGCTCAAAAGCAAGTTGTTTCATTACACCAATTGTTTGTGGTGATGCTGGTTTTTCTTCCTTAGGGCGACTTAGTATAGTTTTGAAATTATTGAGAGAAACTTCAGCCTCGCGGTAAATGTTGATGATGTTGCCAAGCTCTTGCAAGGGACCAAAAATGAAGAAGCTATAGATAAACAGGCTGAAAAACTGTCCTACCGTAATCTTATCACTGAAAATCAAATACAGCATCATCATCAAAATACCATTGCGCATCAAGTTCACAAAAGTGCCTTGAATAAAGCTCAGACTGCGAATGTATTTGACTTTTTTGAGTTCCAAACCAAGTATTTTGCCGGTAATGTTGTTCAATCGTTTGGTTTCTTGAGCAGCTAGTCCTAAGCTTTTTACCAACTCAATGTTGCGAAGCGATTCGGTCGTACTTCCCGCCAAAGCGGTGGTTTCTCCAACAATTGTTTTTTGGATACGCTTGATGCGCTTGCTCAGAACCGAACTTAAAATCCCTAAAAGCGGAATGGCTGCAAAATAAACCGGCGCAATGGCCCAATACACATTGTACGCGTACACCATCACAAAAACCACTCCAACCAAGGAGGTGAAAAGGATGTTGACGATGGCAGAAACCAACTTTTCAACGTCGCTACGCACTTTTTGGAGAATGCCGAGGGTTTCGCCTGAACGTTGGTCTTCAAAATCTTGGTATGGTAAATCCAATGAATGGGTGAGGCCGTCGGTGTAAATTTGTGCCCCTAAACGTTGGGTAATCACGTTTACATAATAGTCTTGGAAGTTCTTTGCAATGCGACTCACCATGGCAACGCCCATGGCCGCTAAAATGAGTAAACCGGCACCTTCAATAAAGCCTTTGGCGTTGGTAGGTCTGTTAACAGCATCCGCCACCACATATTGGTCAATAATTTTCTGAAAAATCCATGGATCAAGCAGGGAAAACGTTTGGTTGATGGCGGCTAAAAACAAAGCAAGCAGTACCAGCTTCCAATAGCCTTTGAGGTAATTGTATAAAATATCCATGAATAATCGAAATGAGCTTTTTCGGTCAAAGGTTCAAATCTATCGAGAATTCGTAATTATTGGGTGGTTTGTTGTCGGTATATAATATTTTTGCAAAGGATTCATTATTAAACCATGGCCAAGTACTTTTTTTTGCTGCTCTTTCTCTTTAGCGCTACTCAAGGCATTGCGCAAATGCGTCGAGCTGACTTTTTTAACGTCGGGATCAATGGAGGGGCAGCCAATTATCGCGACCGAGCGAGCAGCCAAGGAATAGGGCTTTCGGTGTCGGCTGACTTGAATGTCAACCGTGTTTTGTTCGTCAATATGGCATACAACTATAATGCTTATGGTACCGAAAACAATAATTCCATCGTTAATTTCGGCATTAAAGCTTTCGTCTACCGCATGGTTTACGTTCATCCATACGCTGGTTTCGTTAGGATTTTAGCAGAGCCGATCACCGTAGGACGAGGTTCATTGGGGATTGGTGTTGGTGCCGCTGTGCCGCTGGATATGCGCCACATTACCTTTGAAGTAGGAGTTGAGGCGCTGCCTTGGTATGTTGCTGGCACCTATTATCTCTTTGGTAAGATGAGTTTCCCGCTCTTTTATGGCAATTTACACGAAGACGAACGCGATCGACGTAGATAAGCCCAAAATTAGCCCGTATATTTGCGGCTTAAATCAAAATCATGGCTTTAAAGTGTGGCATCGTAGGTTTGCCGAACGTTGGTAAATCAACCTTGTTCAATTGTTTGTCAAATGCACGTGCGCAAGCGGCAAATTTTCCGTTTTGTACCATTGAGCCCAATATTGGCGTCATTACAGTTCCAGATGCGAGGCTGAATAAGCTAGCTGAACTGGTGAAGCCAGAGCGTTTGGTGCCCAATACCATTGAAATTGTTGATATCGCCGGTTTGGTGAAAGGCGCAAGTAAAGGAGAAGGCTTAGGCAACAAATTCCTAGGAAATATTCGTGAAACAGATGCCATTCTACATGTTTTACGTTGCTTTAGCGATGATAATGTGGTGCACGTTCATGGTAACGTGGATCCCATTCGCGACAAAGAAATCATAGATATCGAGTTGCAGTTGAAAGACCTTGAATCGGTTGAAAAGAAATTACAAAAGGTAGAGCGCGCCGCAAAAACAGGGGATAAAGAAGGCAAATTGGCTTTTGATGTCCTAAGTCGCTACAAACAACACCTGGAGCAAGGACTTTCGGCGCGTACCGCTCCTGTGGAGTTGGAGGAAAGAGAACAGGCTGCAGATTTGTTTTTATTGACTGAAAAGCCGGTGATGTACGTTTGTAACGTGGATGAGGCGGCACTCAAGACCGAAAACGCCTATGTGGAGCAAGTTCGTAAGATGGCAGAAGCTGAAGGTGCTGGTGTTTTGGTGATTTGTGCAGCCATAGAATCTGATATTGCCGAGTTGGAGAGCTTCGAAGACCGCCAGCTGTTTTTGGAAGACCTCGGCTTGACCGAAAGTGGCGTAGAAAAGCTCATTCGTGCGGCGTACAAGCTATTAAGGTTGCAAACTTACTTCACTGCTGGTGAAAAAGAAGTGCGTGCCTGGACCATTGCAGAAGGTACTTTGGCGCCACAAGCAGCCGGGGTAATACATACCGACTTTGAAAAAGGATTTATCAAAGCTGAAGTAATTCACTATGCAGATTTTATACATTATGGCTCTTGGCCAGCTTGTAGAGAAGTAGGCAAGGTAGGCATCGAGGGGAAGTCGTACTTGGTACAAGACGGCGACATCATGTTGTTTCGCTTTAATGTATAAGCATGTCAGCGCTTATTTACGATCCTAATGGCGTTGGACAAGCCAATGGCAATTTATACGGCTTGCCTTACAGTGTAGCAGAAGCAGCCGTTGCCATCATCCCTGTGCCTTGGGATGTAACTGTTTCTTATGCTGATGGTTGTGCAAATGGACCTCAAGTAATACTCGATGCTTCTCCACAGTTGGATTTGTACGATCCTGAAATTCCAGCAGCTTGGAACATCGGATTGGCCATGCAGGAAATCGACCTAAAGTGGTTTGAAAGATCAAAATCGTTGCGCAAGCAAAGCAGCAAATACATTCATTGGCTTGAGCAGGGAGCAGCTCCCGACAAGCAAAAGGATATGCTTCGCATTTTAGCGGATGTAAACGAAAAATGCAGCTTTTTACTTGATTGGGTGTCAGCTTCGGCGAGATTTCAATTAGCTCAGGGTAAAATTGTAGGTGTTTTAGGAGGTGATCACAGCAGTCCGTTGGGCTTAATGTACGCCCTCGCCGATAAATACGAACATTTTGGCATCTTGCAAATTGATGCGCACATGGATTTACGCGAGGCATATGAAGGTTTCACCTACAGCCATGCATCCATCATGTACAACGCCTTGCAAATACCTCAAATCAAACAGCTTACCCAAGTAGGCATTCGTGATTACTGCTTGGCAGAAGCTGAGTTAGCGCAGCGTGACAAGCGCATCACTGTTTTTTATGACCGCGATTTGGCCAAAGCAGCTTTTGCCGGCCAGGCTTGGGCGACTACCGTTGAAAAAATCGTAGCTGGCTTACCACAGCAGGTATATGTAAGCTTTGATATCGATGGCTTAGACCCCAAACTTTGTCCGAATACCGGTACGCCAGTGCCAGGTGGACTTGAATTTGAACAAGCCATGTATCTGATCGAATCAGTTGTAAAAAGCGGCAGGACCATCATTGGCTTCGACTTGTGCGAGGTATCGCCAGGAAAAAAAGGCGATTGGGATGCGAATGTTGGCGCAAGGGTGCTGTATCGCTTAGCCAACCAAGCGTGGCTATCTCAACAATCAAAATCTAACGATAACTAAACGTAAAATTTCACAAGGAGCGAGGCAGTTTTTCTAACTTTGTGAGGCAAAAAAAAGCAAATGGGAAAAGTATTAATCATTGGAGCAGGTGGCGTTGGTGCCGTAGTTACGCACAAGTGCGCGCAAGCCAGCGATGTTTTCACCGACATCATGCTCGCTAGCAGAACCAAGTCGAAGTGCGACAAAATTGCAGCTGAAGTAGGCGGAAACCGCATCAAAACGGCACAAGTCGATGCAGACAACGTAGACGAATTAGTAACGTTGATCGAAAGTTTTGGTCCAGACATGCTCATCAATGTAGCCTTACCGTATCAAGACCTTACCATCATGGAAGCTTGTTTGCGGACTAAAGTACATTACCTTGACACAGCCAATTACGAGCCTAAGGATGTAGCAAAATTTGAATACCACTGGCAATGGGCGTATCACGACCGCTTCAAGGAAGCCGGACTGATGGCGCTTTTAGGTTGTGGCTTTGACCCAGGCGTATCCGGCGTATTTACAGCACATGCGCTCAAGCACCATTTTGATGAAATTCATTACCTCGACATTGTGGATTGTAATGCCGGTGACCATGGTAAGGCTTTTGCCACCAATTTTAACCCCGAAATCAACATCCGCGAAATTACTCAACGTGGCAAGTACTGGCAGCGGGGCGAATGGATCGAAATTGATCCGCTGAGCGTCCACATGCCTATTTCGTACCCAGAGATTGGCAACAAGGAGTCGTATTTGCTTTACCACGAAGAACTTGAGTCACTCGTTAAAAACATCCCAACAATCAAGCGGGCTCGTTTTTGGATGACATTCAGCCAAAACTACATCAACCATTTGCAGGTTCTCGAAAACATTGGCATGACCAGTATCAAGCCGGTGAAGTTCCAAGGGATGGACATCGTGCCATTGGAATTCCTAAAGGCTGTTTTGCCGGAGCCAAGTTCCTTAGGCGAAGGCTACAGTGGCCAAACCTCGATTGGTTGCCAGATCAAAGGCATCAAAGATGGCCAAGAAAAAACGTATTATGTTTGGAACAATTGCGATCACGGCGTTGTGTACAAAGAAATCAAGGCACAAGCCGTTTCTTACACCACTGGTGTTCCAGCTATGATTGGCGCCATGATGATGCTAACTGGTAAATGGACCGGCAGGGGGGTATTTAACGTAGAAGAATTTAACCCAGATCCTTTTATGGAAATGCTGCCTAAATACGGGTTGCCTTGGCACGAGGCTGTTAATCAACCCTTGGCATTTAACGATTATAATTTGTAAGTAAAAACCGGTGGAAGCCGGTTTTTTTTTTGCCCTGCTGTTTCAAGATAGCCTTAGTGCATATTTAACTACGTCACCTTGCAGTGTTCACAATTGGTTTTGATCAAGCCCTTATGAGGTTGAATGAAGATTGCTATCGTAGTTAGAAACAACACCTTAACACTGATGTAAAAAAAAACGCCCCGGTAGACCGAGGCGTTTTTTAATTTATAATCAAATTTACTTGATTACCCGAAGTTTACGATGAACAACGGAATGGCCATGCTTGATTTTAATCAGATAAAGACCAGCTTGCAAATTGTTCACAGGCAATTGCAAAGTATGCTTACCTGCTTCATATTTCAATGAAGCGGTGCTATATGCCATTTTTCCGGTAATGTCCAGTAATTCTATGCTTACCGTTTCGTCGCGCTTTAATTCTATTCGGATGGCAGCGCTTTCGGATGCTGGATTAGGATAGGGTCTTCCGATGAAAGCCGTTTGCGTATTGATTTCATCAACCGATGTGGTATTTACCCTGTAATGAACTTCAAACGGTGCGCCTTGCTGGAAGCCCGATCCGCCACCATCCATAGCTTGATAACCTGTGCTGGTTTTCTGCTGTCCATTACCTGTAATTTGCAATCCATTCACGGCTATAGCTGATTGCCAAGGACCCGAGGCAATGCTACCAGCAAAATTCCATTCAATGAAATAACGAACACCTCCACGAAGCACCACAGGGGTGAAATATACACCGATGAGCTTCATTAATGGTCGGGTTGAGTCTAAAGGCGTATTAGCCGATGCCCGATAAATCCCAGAGAAGTACAAATTATCAACAATGTTTTCTAGCTCATCACCATAAATTTGGGTGCCCCCTTTACCGGGATCTCCATCCCAAATTGTGGCGAACAAGGCTGTAAACGAGGGCGCTTGTCCTGAGCCTGTTTGGTAAGCCCAAAAAGCCAAAGAATCAACAGTATAATTTGAAGTGCCTGGTAAAACAAAATCTTCCACCACTTTAAAACTAGCGCCAGCATTTGAGCCTAAGGTAGAAAGAGGAGGCGTAAGCTGACTCAAATTAAAGCCATTAAAACCACCAGCAGGATGTGTGATGATTGGACCGTTAGAAAATACACCGGCGGTAGCGTTAGGGTCTTGTACAACTAATAAAGGACGAAGTGTGTCATCCAGACTATTACCGTCGTTAGCAACCGAGGCAACGTATCTAAAATTGAAGCTGCCTACCGAAGAAAGGGCCAAGGAGTCGAAAGTTACCGTAGTTATTGAATCTCGGTTGAGTGAAGCAATTAAACGAGAGGAAACATATCCTCCCGGGCCATTTGCAGTAACTGTGATGTTGGTTACGTTTTGCAGGCCTGAGTTTATTATGTTCACTGCAGGGTAAATCAAATCTCCAATATTGCCAAACTCTTGAGCACGATTTGCAGCGATTCCAACGTTAATTGGCGCTGGAAAATTGAATCGAATGGTTGGTTTCCGCAAATTAGAAAGCGTGGTTGAGTTAGATGCAAAAGTATCTACCGTGGCAAGTACATATTTTGTGCTATTAGCTACATATCCCGGCACAGATGCGTCGTTATCGTAGCCAAAAGGAATACCAGATCCATTTCCAGATTGCGTGTATTGGATGTAAATACTGACATTTCCTCCTGTGTAAGTAAATGCTGTATCGAGTGGGAAGTTCACGAAGCCAGCTACCGAACCCAGAAATTGGGCGGGATTACCATCAAATACCTTGAGGGCAGTGTTCGCGCTATCTACCCAGTTAATGGCTGCAGCACCATAATCCGAATAAGTGCAGGTTCTTATGTAAATTTTAAGGTTGGCATTGAATGCTGTGTCCATCACCAACCCAGGGCCGCGGCGAACAAAGCCCAAGCTCGACACCACACTACCTATTGGCATTCCTGAAAAAAGTGAGGCAGGGTATATGTAGGCCCATCTACCGGCCGCAGCAGAGGTAGGTAAGTTACGGATTGGTCCAAAGTCGTTGTTGTTGCTAAAAGAAGTTGGAAACTGATTGTTACCTATGGTAATTGATTGGGCATTTGCTACTGTTTGACTCGCAAAAAACAATGCTCCAATTGCACACAATCTTAGTAATCCTTTTTTCATAAGTATTTTTTTTTTTGCGCTAATATAATCCCTAAGGCTAAATATTTCACCAAAATCATACCTTATTATATCTTTAATAGAGAATTCTCGAACTGATTTATGAAATTTGCAGCATGAAAATACCTTTCAATGCGCTGCCATCGCCCATATTTTTGATGCACGAGGAAAAGCTGATCAAAAACCTCGAACTCATGCGCAGGGTACAAAAAGAGGCAGGTATCAAAATTATTTTGGCGATGAAAGGCTTTTCGATGTACCATACTTTTCCATTAATTAGAACCTATCTACCAGGTAGCACCAGCAGCTCCTTGCATGAAGCACGTTTAGGTTTTGAAGAATTTGGCGGAGAAACGCACGTTTATAGTCCTGCTTACCGCGAGGATGAATTTGAAGAATTACTAGGCTATGCCGACCACTTTTCTTTTAACAGCTTAGCCCAGTACGATAAATTTCATGGAAGACTGTTTCAGGCAAAACCGAATGCACAAGCTGGGCTCCGTATTAATCCAGAATATTCGACCGTTACGGTTGATTTGTATAATCCTTGTATTCCTGGCTCGCGCTTAGGGGTTAGAGCAGAGGACCTACCAGCATCACTCCCCGCTGGTATTGAATTTTTACATAGCCATAACCTGTGCGAAAGCAATTCTTACGCATTGGAACATACCTTGCAGAACATTGAAAGGCTGTTCGGGCACTTTTTGCCTCATATAAAACTGCTTAACTTGGGTGGTGGTCATTTAATGACCCGCGAAGATTATGATGTAGAGCACTTAATCAGCACGCTTAAAACCTTCAAGGCGAAATACCCCCATCTAAAAATTATCCTGGAGCCCGGCTCTGCGGTTGCTTGGCAAACCGGCTACCTTATAAGTACGGTGCTCGATATTGTGCATTCAAAGGGCATCGATGTAGCCATATTAGACTGCAGTATCTCGGCACACATGCCAGATGTTATTGAAATGCCCTATAAGCCGAAAATTCACGGGGCAACTGACCCTGTTGCAGGAAAGCCGACCTATCGTTTTGGGGGACAAACCTGTTTAGCTGGGGATTTTGTAGGCGATTACTCCTTCGACGCTCCGCTACAAATAGGCGATAAAATAGTGTTTGACGATATGATGCACTACACCATGGTTAAAACCACCACTTTCAACGGCATCAATTTGCCGCACATGGGTATTTGGAAACAAAATGGGGTATATGAGCATTTGAAGTCGTTTGGTTACCACGACTTTAAATCACGACTCTAAGCTTTAACGGGCATCGTAGTCAATCACCAAATCATGCGAAACAGGCATGCCTACGCAAGTAAGGCAAGCCCCATCTTCGATTTCTGAGTCGGAAATGGCCTCTTGCTCTTCAATAAACATCTCGCCTTGCACCTTCACCGCGCGACACATGCCGCAAACGCCCATGGTACAAGCATAGGGTAGATCTAAACCGTGAGCCAAAGCCGTTTCAAGAATATACTTTCCTTTGGGTACCTTAATTTCGTGCACATTGCCATCGAGTTTGAGCTTGATTAAGCGACTGCCGTCATCATTTGCATCGGTAGCTGGGAGGGCTGTAGCTGCTTCCTCGGCTGGCTTGTGAGCCAAAAAGAAGCTTTCCTTGTGGATGCGCTCTTTTGGAATGCCTTGCACTTCCAGCATATTGAGTACGTCATGCATCATCCCATCAGGACCGCAAATGTAATAATTCGCTGAAGCATCAGTAAAAATGGCCTTCTCGCTGCAAAGAGCACTCATTATTTTTGATTCAATACGACTTCTGATGCCGGTGTAACCATCACTCGCGCGACTTAACAAATGCGTTACCTCAAATCTCTCAGGATATTTGTCCTCAAATTTTTCAAGTTGATCTTTAAATATGATGCTATTTTCACTTCTATTGCCGTAAAAAACATGGATTTTAGGGGCATTTGGAAGTTCAATAGTGCTTTTAATAATCGACATCAAAGGTGTGATGCCACTTCCTGCACCAATGAGCACCAAAGTAGGCAGGGATGCCATTTTATAGTTTAAAGTGAACGTGCCATACGGCTCAAGTACCTCTAAAACGTCGCCTTCCTGTAAATTATCAAGCAAATGATTCGATACCAAACCGCCATCAACGCGCTTCACGCAAATGCCAATAACGGGTAGGGCAGCAGGGGCTGTACAGATGGAGTAGGAGCGACGTGCATTTTGTCCTTTTACCTGCATCACCAAAGTCAGGAACTGACCTGGCCAAAAATGCGGGATTTGTCCAAGTTCATCTCTGAAATAAATGGCGATGGCGTCTTCTGTCTCGCGAATAATCGTTTGTACTGCTAATTTGATCGTTTGCATGCTTATAAATTCGAAATGTAAAGATAACGTTAGCCATCCAACTTAGTTTGGGCTTTTGTATCAAAATGCGTAGAAAGGTAGTCAGGGCATAAAAAAACCGACAAATCTTTCGAAATGCCGGTTTTGGTAAACGATTTATTTATTGAACAGGATAACGTTGTCCCACCCAAACAAACCGCCTGTTAACGTAATTAGGGTCTGTAAAACTTGCATTTCCAGCTGCATTTCCACCTGTTACGTGAAAATCGGAGAAAGCAGCATGCTGGTTGAGATAAATTGGGCCAGTGAGGTTAAACGAAACAGGCACAAAAATCTCGGCCATTTCGTCTGCAATTTGCTCGCAAAGCGCGTCATCCGTGCAATAAACGCCGCAAGAAATAGCTCCATGAACCGATGTGAGTTCTTTGGCAAGTTGTACAGACATGGCCGTGTTAGCCGTCTTAATGATCAAGGCTATGGGGCCGAAGAGCTCTTTTTCATACACAGCTTTGTCGGCTGCATCGACTTCCATCACCAACGGACTAGCTGTACGTGCCTCGTTGAACTCTTCATTAAGTACACTGTGCGAACCCAATAAAACCTTTTTTGCACCTGCAGCAACCGTCTTAACACGGTCGGCAGTTGCATCGTTTTGTAAGGCGGCCAATACACCTGGACCCATTTTGGGGTGCTCAGCAATGCCTTTTATAGCTGCAACTAATGCTTCAACTACTTCTTCATAAGTCTTATGTCCTTCAGTAGTTTGTATACCTGTAGCAGGTATAAAAAAGTTCTGCGGCGCTGTACACATTTGTCCCGCATATAAACTCACGGAAAAAGCTAAATTATCGCACATGGCTTTCAAATCGGTAGTCGAATCAATAACCACGGGATTTACACCGGCTTTTTCAGTAAACACTTCTTTACCCAAAATTTGTTGCGCTTCTAACCAATTGCCGAAAATCGAATTGCCTGTATAATCGATCAATTTCACTTCGGGATGGTACACAAACTCCTTCGCAATAGGGAACTTGGTGCTATCTATGGCTAGCTGGCAGATGTTTGGATCGAGTTGATGTTCAGCTAATACCTTTTGCAGTTCTGCAACCACAATGGCAATCGGCAAAATGGCTTTCGGATGTGGTTTAATGATAACAGGATTACCGGTTATCAAGCTGGCATACATGCCAGGGACGGTATTCCAAGTAGGGAAGGTAGAACAACCAATCACCAAAGAGATACCCTTAGGCACTGGCTTCCATGTTTTCCGCAAGGTAATGTTGAATTTACCCATGGGCTTGTCCCAGATAGTCTCCTCCGGAAAGCGCGTGAGTTCTTCAAAACCCATGGCTATGGCTTCGAGTGCTCGATCGGCGGCATGTGGTCCACTGGCCTGAAACGACATCATAAACGATTGTCCTGTTGTGTGCTGCGTGGCATGTGCAATTTCAAAAAAGCGATTGCGCATTCTATCAAGACTTTCTACTAAAATGCCAGCGCGTTCTTGGATACTTATTTTCCGCCAAGCTGCAAAGGCATCCTTAGCACGTGCAACCACCACTTTGTCGGCAAAAACCGGGTAGCGAATGCCCAAGCCGGTTTGCAAATAAGGTGAAACTTCTTCTCCTTCAAAGCGAATAGGCTGCTGCTGAAGCAATTCCGAAAAATCGGTATTCATGCTTACCTGAAAGGCATGCAAGCCAGCAGCTGGCGCTTCTTCGCCATAGGCCTTTGGGTTTTCGGGATAATGGGCATAAAAGCCGCGCTCTTTGTTGGCTTGTACAGCTCTGAGAATGGTTTCCTGATGTTTTTCGAATAAAGACATGAGCAAAAATTGAGGTGCTAAAATAGGTAAATTACATCGTTTTAGCGCAATAAAGGTGAACGACTCGGCTTAAGTTTACAGAGCACTCAGGTTTTTTAGGCATTTAGCTTAACTTCGCAACCATAACCTACATCATGAGCAAAAAAGTAATCCTTCTAGATGCCAAAATTGCGGAAGCTAAACTTGGCGGTGGACAAAAACGAATCGACTCACAGCATGCCAAAGGTAAATTAACGGCCCGTGAGCGGGTCGATTTGCTGCTTGACCCAAATAGTTTCGAAGAAATTGGGATGCTCGTGACACACAGGTCTAGTGATTTTGGTTTGGATAAAGAGGTTTATTTGGGAGATGGCGTTGTTACAGGATATGGCACCATCAACGGACGCCCAGTTTACGTTTTTTCGCAAGATTTTACAGTTTTTGGAGGCTCTTTGAGCGAGACGCACGCTGAAAAAATCTGTAAAATCATGGATTTAGCTATGCGAAATGGGGTGCCTGTTATCGGTTTAAACGATTCCGGTGGTGCGCGTATTCAAGAAGGCGTTGTGTCGTTGGGGGGCTATGCCGATATTTTTTACCGCAACGTGGTGGCTTCAGGTGTAGTGCCGCAAATCAGTGCTATTATGGGACCGTGCGCAGGTGGCGCGGTGTATAGCCCAGCCATCACCGACTTTATCTGCATGGTTGAAAAAACATCCTACATGTTTGTTACTGGGCCTAATGTTGTTAAAACCGTTACCCACGAGGATGTTACGGCAGAAGAACTAGGTGGTGCCAATACCCACGCTTCTAAATCGGGTGTTACACATTTTGCCTTTGCGAATGAGGTGGCCTGCTTGGAAGGTATCAAACGCATGCTCAGCTACATGCCGCAAAATTGTGAGGAAATTGCGCCCGCTTATGGTTATGAAATGGGTGATGAACTTCGTCCGAAGCTCGCCACCATCATTCCCGATAATCCCAATCAACCCTACGACATGCGCGACGTTATCGAGGAATTGGTAGATGCTGGCAGTTTTATGGAGGTGCAAAAGGATTATGCCGAAAACATAGTGGTAGGATTTAGTCATTTAGCAGGTCGCAGCATTGGCATCGTAGCCAACCAACCGGCATCAATGGCTGGGGTGCTCGATATCAATGCTTCAAAAAAAGCAGCACGTTTTGTGCGTTTCTGCGATTCATTTAATGTGCCTTTATTGGTGTTAGAAGATGTACCGGGCTTTTTACCAGGAACCGACCAAGAATGGAACGCTATCATTACCAACGGCGCTAAGCTCCTGTATGCCTTTAGTGAAGCTACAGTCCCTCGTATTACGGTGATCACACGTAAAGCATATGGCGGTGCCTATGATGTGATGAACAGCAAACACATTGGAGCGGATATGAATTATGCATGGCCGACGGCTGAAATTGCGGTGATGGGACCAAAAGGTGCTACCGAAATCATTTTCAAAAATGAGATTGCATCTGCCGAAAACCCAGAGGTACGTTTACAAGTAAAAGTGGATGAATACACTGAAAAGTTTGCTAATCCCTACAAAGCGGCTGCTCGCGGCTTTATAGATGAAGTCATTAAACCCGAAGAGACCCGTTTAAAACTCATTCGTTCGTTTAAAATGCTAGAAAACAAAGCGGTTTCATTACCACGCAAAAAGCACGGAAACATTCCTTTATAACTCACTTATGAATAATAAACTTCAATCAGGCCTGTTAGGCGTCCTCACCATTGCGGTAGTTGTGCTGTATGTATTGCATTTTTCAAATGTAAATGATCCAAAATCTGCCAATTTAGATCAAGATGCTTCTCAAAGCACCGAGCAGGCATTAGAAGGCGATGACAATGTTATGTTAGACGACCTTTCAGATAGCGATATGCAAACACTTGCCAATGCAACTGGCAGTATGAAAATTGTGTTCGTGAACGCCGATTCTATTATAACACAATACAACTACTACAAAAAGTTACGCACCAATATGGAGGCCAAAGCCAAGCGTTCGGAGCGCGAATTGGAAATTGAAGGTCGTAAACTCGAGCAGGAATATGCCGATGCACAAAAAAAGGCTGCGAATATGAGTCAGGAGCAACTGGCGTTCACCGAACAAACCTTGATGAAGAAGCAGCAAAATTTAATGATGCTACGTGAGAGTTTGGCTCAAGAACTTGCCGAGGAAGAAGCTAAGCTTGACAAACAGTTGCGTGATAAAGTGCAGAGTTACTTTAAGCGCTTAAGTAAACTGGAAGGTTACGATTATGTAATGTCATACCACAATGGCAGTAATGTGATATATGGTGCTAAGCAATATGACATTACTTCAAGGGTAGTTGCTGACTTGAATGCGGAATACGCCAAGGAGCAAAGGAAGAAGTGACTTTCATTTGTTTATGACCATTCTTTGGTTAATGGGGGTTTCGGCCGCCTTTTCTAAATCCCCATTTATCTCATAATTTATATTATGTATAATTGTATCGTAGACAACTGCCCTTATCTTTAACGCATGTTTAGTTTTTGGGAAAAGCAACAATACCTCGGTAAGTACGATGTGATCATTATTGGATCAGGATTTACAGGGCTTTGCGCAGGAATTACTTTATTAAAATCGCAACCAGCATTGCGCGTTGCGATTATAGAGTCGGCCATCATCGGTACTTTAGCCAGTTCCAGAAATGCAGGCTTCATGTGCTATGGTTCACCATCTGAATTGGGCACTGATATAGGGAATCAAAGCACAGCTAATAGCCTTGCTATGATTCGCGCCAAACACAAAGGCATGAAACTGTTGCTGCAATTTGCTGGCAAACGCAATATCCAGTTTAAAAAAGTGGCAGCATATGAACTATTAGACAAAACTGCCCCTGCTACAACAGCTGCACTTGAACACATAGATGCGCTCAATGGCTTGTTTCAAGAAGCCATTGGAATTCCCCAATATTTTTCACAAACAACTAAACCGCATTTCGCAGATGGATTTCAAGATGCCATCGCCTTTGCTTATGAAGGCCAGTTAAATCCTGCCGCAACCGTTTACGCGCTTACGCAATTGTTTAGAAATCTGGGCGGCATTCACCTCAATGCCACCACTGCTCAAGGCCTTGAAAAAAGCGAAGGCCATTTTGAGGTACCTACGAATCTAGGTACATTACAAAGCAAGCAAGTAATTGTTGCTACAAATGCATTTACCAGCGCCCTCATTCCTTCCAGCCAAATTCAACCCAAACGAGCGCAAGTTCTCCTTACCTCGCCAATAGCCAAAATGCCCTACCTAGGTAATTTTCACATGGATTTTGGATATGTATACTTTAGAAATGTTGGCAATCGCCTTTTGCTAGGCGGCGCTAGAAACACAAATTTCGAATCAGAGAACAGTGCGAAGCCCGAGTTAAACCCATTGATTCAATCGGTATTGGATACGCTTTTAGTTAAGCTCCTTCCCCACCAAAATTATACCATTGAAGACCGCTGGGCAGGGATAATGGGTTTCGACGTTAAAAACAGGCCACAGGTACGTGTGCTTGATTCAAATTTACTATTGGTGGCTGGAATGAATGGCATGGGAACTGCCTTGGGACCAGCCCTCGGCTATGAAGCGGCAAATATTTTGCTCTCAGATCGATTTACAGGCCATAAAGCAATGCGGATTAAGGCTTTCTTGTAATCTAAAACAAGCCCAGTTGCTGGGTTTTTACAGCTTCTTTTGCTTGTTGTGCTGGACTAGGTTTGGCTTTTCCTAAATGCAAATCCCCCCATTTGTTCAAGGTATCTAATACTGGCACTAGCGTCTTGCCATAGTCAGTAAGTTTATATTCTACCCTAGGTGGAATTTCGGGGTAAGATTTACGGGTAATAATACCATCTTTTACAAATTCCTTTAGCTGTTGGGTGAGCATCTTTTGTGTGATGCCATGTACTTCTTCCTTAATTTCACTGAAGCGTTTTGCTTTTGAGCGTAAGCTCCAAAGAATTTGTATTTTCCACTTGCCGCCAATGATAACAAGCGTTGCGTCTATCCCTTGCACCGTGTAATTTTTTTCTAAGACTTGGTTAGCCATTCCGTTTCTTTAAAAGTTTCCAAAGTAAATTAAATATACTAAAGAGCCACGAAAGTAAGTCTATCTATCCGTTCCTGCAAATTCAATTTTGGAAAATGACTGATATCTAAACAAAAAGCCGAGCAATCACAAATGTGAAAGCTCGGCTTGTACTAAAAATCTAGATTTAAAGTCCGTGCTCACCCAACCAACGCTCTGCATCTAAGGCGGCCATACAACCAGTTCCAGCTGCAGTAACCGCCTGCCGGTAGTGCTTGTCCTGGGCATCCCCAGAGGCGAAAACGCCAGCGACATTTGTTTTTGTGGTGCCAGGAATGGTTTTGATATAACCAGTTTCATCCATGTCTAAATAGGGATTAAAAATATCGGTATTGGGTTTATGACCAATGGCCACGAAAAACCCTTGGATATCAAGCGTTTTAAGCTCGCCAGTAAGGGTATTTTTTAAACGAACACCGCTTACGCCCTGCTCACCAAGGATTTCCTCAGTTTCATGGTTCCAAATCATTTCAATGTTTTCGGTGCGGAAAACGCGCTCCTGCATGGCTTTCGATGCTCTAAGTTCATCGCGACGCACAATCATGTAAACCTTTTTGCAAAGCTTAGCGAGATAAGTAGCCTCTTCAGCTGCGGTATCTCCCCCACCAACAATCGCAACGTCTTGACCCCTAAAGAAAAAACCATCACATACAGCACAAGCCGAAACGCCAAATCCATTTAGTCGCTGTTCTGATGGTAATCCCAACCATTTAGCTGATGCACCCGTAGCTATGATGATCGAATCGGCTGTCATTTCTTTCTCCATATCAACCACCACCTTGTGAGGATGCCCGCTGAAATCAACACTCGTTACCATGCCATAGCGGCAATCAGCCCCCATTCGAACAGCTTGCTTGCGAAAATCTTCCATCATTGCTGGTCCCTGCGCCCCATCTGGGTATCCTGGGTAATTTTCAACTTCTGTAGTGATGGTAAGCTGGCCTCCAGGCTGCATTCCTTCGTATAAAACTGGGTTTAGTCCCGCCCTTGAGGCATAAATAGCTGCTGTATAGCCAGCTGGACCAGAGCCTATGATGAGGCACTTAACGTGTTCTGATGATGACATATTTAATTTTTTGCTAAAGTTACAAATTGCATTCAAGGTTCCACGATGTAGGTGTAATGAAGACTGCTGTAGCCTCCCCATATACCTAGCCCTTTGCCCCTTTTTCCTCTGATATTTGTAGCTACAATGGTTGGGGTGGCAAAAGGGTTCCCGCTCCCTCCTCTGGCGCTGTTAATCGTAAGCCAAAAGGTATAATGTGCCTTGTCGATGGCACTCCATTTTACATGAATCGTGTCGCCAAGTTCAAAATATCCAAATTCGTCAAAAGTGAGTGAGTCATTAAAAAGATAGGCTTCTTTGCCGCGGCGAAGCACAAAATCTACACTTTGACCATTTACTAAATCGTCACTGTAAATACTGTTGAAATCACTGCTCCACTGTGATTCGCTGTTACGCCGAGTGAACGCCCGTACATAGTTGCCCAAAACTGGCGGATCGGGGTACCTGAAGTTCAGATTCACTAATGCTTCATCGCGAAGCGTAGGCTGCACTTGGCCAGCTTCTCGAATAACATCAGCACGACTGCGATGCCAAAGGCTGTCAAGCGGCAAGATAGCTGGTATGGTGGTTATGGCCTCTAAGTCGTAATCGGCATTTTGAATGCGCAAAGTATAGGTTTTACCAACCTGTCCTCTAATTTTTGTGCCTTTGTAATTGAAAAGCGTAAAATGTTGAAAATTGAATGCTGGCTCTAAAGTATCAATGACGCCATCTGAACTCACTGTAACTAAGGCACCATTTACGAGTAAACTGGCTACCAATTGTAAGTTAATTGGGTCGAAATAGGGCGAATTTTTGGAAAGGCTTATGTATGCCAACGAGTCGGGTTCGATTTGACCATGGACTACCAAATACTCCCTTGGCTCAGGCAGCTCAAGCTCTATGGTCTTTTCGCAAGATACTGCCACCAGGACCAGCATGCCTGTAATTACGAAATTTAGTAGGTTCCTCATTTCTAAAACTTAAAATTCCAACTTACGGATGGGATGATGGGAAACAAACTCACTTGTCGAGCTTCAACAGTAAGCGACTGTTGCTGCAAAGAGCCTTCATTGTTGAGATAAACAAAATAGGGATTCATGCGACTATATACGTTGTAGATGGCAAATACCCATTCGCTCTTCACATGCTTTTTTTGCTTTCGTGGTGTATATACAGCAGCCACATCTAAACGGTGGTAATTGGCCAATCTAAAAGTGTTGCGATCACCTATTTGGTTGATGATGGTGCCTTCTATGAAATAGCGCGATTCAGGAATAGTAAAAGCATTTCCTGTAGCAAAAACGAAGGTGCTCGAAAAAATCCAGCGCTCGTCGAATTTGTAGGAACCTACTATGGATAAATCGTGTCGGCGGTCGAATTTATAGGGAAACCTTCTGCCGTCCATAATATCGGGGAACTGTCGCCAAGCCCAAGCCCAAGTGTAACCAATCCAGCCAGTAAAGTCGCCCGTTCGCTTTTTGATGAAAAACTCAGAACCATAGGATTCTCCCCGTCCAAAAACAAAGTCGTTTTCGATGTTTGTATTTAAACCGTTTACAGCGCCATCTCTAAAGTCAATCTGATTTTGTAAATCTTTATAATAGACTTCAACCGATGTTTCGTAAGTATTGTCCTTAAAGTTTCTAAAGTATCCTAAAGAGTATTGCGTTCCAATCTGTGGTTTAACCTTGAGCGTGCTAGGTACCCATAAGTCGGTAGGCAACGCATTGCCGGAAGAGGAAGCCAAATGTATGTATTGTATGTTTCGGGTTGCCCCTAGCTTGATACTCGATTTGGTATTGATGCTAAAGCGCATGAGAAAGCGAGGTTCAAAACCACCGTAGTTAACCACCCGATCTCCATTTTCGAACTTTCTTTCTTCAACCTTTTCCAATAAATCGGCATTTGTGAAACGTTCATACAGGTAAGGCCCTACTTGCGTGTAATTGGAATAACGCATACCGGCATTGATCTGAATGCGATCGGTTACATCCCATTGATCTTGTACGTAAACAGCCATTTCATGGGCATTGAGCCGGGTCACTCCTTCTGGTCTGAAAATATTGTTACCACTTTGGGCTTCCACCAAACTGGGACGGAATTCATGAAAGGTGTATTGCGCTCCCCATTTAACAAGGTGATTTACAGCAGGGAAATAGTCGAAATCTACCTTGGCAGTGGCATTCTTAACGCCTGAATTAAGTGAAAAACGGAATTGCGACTGCTCAACGGTGGTGCCAAAGTCAAAATCACTGTAAATGGCACTTACATTCATAAAAAGCTTGCTGTTAAAAAGGTGATTCCAGCGTACTGTTGCGGATGCATTGCCCCAAGGAATCTCGAAACTGAGCCCAGTCTCCCGGTTTTTGAATAAGAATACATCCCTTCCAAAATAAGCACTGGCATAAATCCGGTCTTTATCACTAAAACGATAGTTGACTTTGGCATTGAGATCATAAAAATAATAGCGACTACCCTTGGCTACGGCGTCGCTGGGCACGAAAGGATCGGCTAAAACGTCTGCATAGGTTCTTCTCCCCGAAAGAATAAAGGAACTTTTGTCTTTTACAATGGGACCTTCGGTGGTAAAACGTGAAGCAATTAGACCTACCCCACCTTCTGTTTTGTAAGTTTGGTTGTTGCCTTCGCGCATATTTATGTCTAGAACCGAAGAAATACGTCCCCCATACTCCGCTGGCATACCGCCTTTGATGAGGGTTGTGCTGTTGATAGCATCAGCATTGAAAACTGAAAAGAAACCAAAAAGGTGTGCTGCATTGTAAACAACGGCATCATCAAGCAAAATGAGGTTTTGATCGGGACCACCACCACGGACATAAAAACCGGTATTTCCCTCACCAGCGGTTTGCACACCTGGCAAAAGTTGGATGGCTTTGAGAATATCGACTTCTCCTAATAATGCTGGTAGCGATTTAATCTGTTCAATGTTCAAATCAGTTCGTCCCATGCTAGCGTCGCGGGTATTTTGATCGGCACGTTCCGCTTCAATAACGATCTCTTGCTTGGTAATGGCCGCGCTTAGAAGCTCAAAGTTATACTTGATATTTTTACGAAGCTGCATTTCAACTAAGGCCGGTTGGAATCCCAAATAAGACACCTGAACTTGATAAGTGCCTTGCTCTAGGGTGATGGAGTAGAAGCCATATTCGTTTGTTACAGCACCCTTGTTAACACCTTTAACGAATACACTCGCAGCAATAAGCGATTCCCCAGATTCGCTTCTAACAAATCCGCTGATTGTGAATTTCTGGGCTTGGGCATTGGATAGATAGCCTATAAAAAGAAAAAACGTGAGTAGTAAGTCACGTTTTCTGGGTAAATATTTCAGAAACATTACTGTTTTACGACCTTGGCAATGTGGGTGTGATAAGCATTACTAAGTTCAAGAACATATACACCAGGCAAAAGGTTTTGTGGTGGTTCAAACCTAAAGGCATGTGGTCCCTGTGCCATAAAGCCTAACAGTTCGCTCGCCACAAGTCGGCCTTGAATATCACGCAAAAGCAGTGTTGTCTCGCCAGCAACAGCCAGGTCAATGGTAATGTGTAAATAGGTGGCAAATGGATTTGGATGTACGCGCATGTCGGCACGGCGATTTTTAAGCTCCTTATTGCTCAAAATGGTCAATGCGAATTGTAAATCTGGCAATCCGTGACCAATTTGATTGTTTGGAACCAAGTGATTGTTACCACTTCGCTCAAGACCTTGATAGATATCCATATTGGTTTTGTTGGGAAAGGCTTGCCATAAACAAGCAGCTAAACCTGCCATTATTGGGCCTGAAAAGGAAGTGCCACTTACATATGCTATCCCTTGTCCTGCTAATTGACAAGAAACTGCTGCTGAACCTTGCGCCATTACATTTGGCTTGATGCGACCATCGGAGGTTGGTCCTATGCTACTAAAACCTACACGAGTACCTTCAGCATTTACCGCGCCAATGCTGAGTACAGAATCACCATCAGCTGGTGCACCTATATAAGTCCAGCCGCCATTACCGTAATTACCAGCACTAGCCACAACTAAAATGCCTTTTTTAGCTGCAAAATCCGATGCTTGTGTAATTCTCGCTGTATTGCCATCCATATTGGCATAGGTGTAGTTCATGGCCGGGTCATCGAAGGTGGTGTAGGATAGAGAGGTGTTAAACACATCTGCGCCAGCACTGTCAGCACGCTCCGCTGCTGCTACCCAATTGTCTTCTTCGATTTGATTTTCGCTACCCCCTACGTTGTTTTCGGTGCGATAGAGCATGTACTCCGCTTTCGGAGCAGTTCCAATTAACTCACCAGGAATAATTCCTGCCATGCAGCCCAAAACAGAGGTGCCATGACTGTCGTAAGCATAAACGCCCGATTGCAAATCCACAAAATCATAAGTATCTACAATGCGATTCTGTAAAAACAGCGAATCGAAACAGGCCAAAACGTTTACATTGATAAATCCAGCATCAAATACCGCAATACGCATGCCCTGCCCCATATAGCCTAGGTTATGCAGCACATCCCCGTTATGCAGTCTAATTTGATTGTATGAAGCTCCATAGTTGGCATTGGTCAAACGTTCAATGCGCGAGGAGGCCGAGGCTGACTGGTTATGAACCAAAAATTTATCATCAATCACCGGTGCTATCGGATTTGCAATGCGACCTGTTTTACGGCTTCCGCGTACAAAGGGCAAGGCTTGAATATTGGCAAGCACCTGGCTATCAGGAACCTGTATGCTAGCGCCATTCAACCACTTGGAGGTATGTCGAATGGTTGCGCCTTTGCTTGTTAAACTATCGAGGTAAACTTGATTTACAGGCAAGTCAGTGCTATCTAAGGCTATAGCCTGTTGCGTTCTTCGGGTAATCGAACGCTGCGATAAAAAGGCATTTGGTGCATTTAGGCTATAGGTAGAATTGTTTTTGTCGGTAAACGCGATCCAATACCGATTGCCCGTTTGAGCACTTACGGCCTGCGAAAAAAGTAGAACAAATAACAAATATAAAATTCTCATAGTCAATATTTTAAATACCTATACTTCAAATGATGATTCAATCCATCCGCCACCGACCACATCGTTTCCTTCATAAAAAACAGCGCTTTGTCCAGGTGCAATGGCCTTCACATGCTTGTGAAATTCTGCCACAATTCTGTCGCCTTCTTGCCGAATAAAGGCAGGGCTACCAGGGTCTTTATATCTTATTTTAGCAATCACATCCAAGCCTTCAGGAGGCAATGCGCTGTACTTTTGGAGGTTTATTTTACCAACCCACATGCCGTTCCGGTCTAATTCATCTATTTCTCCTAATACAACCGTATTGGTGTCGGGATGTATTTCGGTGACGAACATCGGTTTTCCGAGGGCAATATCGAGCCCTTTGCGTTGCCCAACCGTGTAAAAAGGATAGCCTTTGTGCTCACCAAGCACATTACCCGCCTTATCTGTGAAAAAACCGCCAGCCACTTGTGCCTCCAAGCCAGGCACTCTTCTTTTCAAAAAACCACGATAGTCATTGTCTGGCACAAAACAAATCTCATAACTTTCGCTCTTCTTGGCTAATGCTTCGTAGCCCATGTCTATCGCCATTTGTTTGATATCAGCCTTTTTAAAGCCGCCCATGGGGAAAATTGTGCGTTTCAAACTTTCTTGAGAGAGTCCCCAAAGCACATACGATTGATCTTTATTACCGTCTAAACCAGGCGATATGATAAAGCGGCCGTTTTCTTCACGCACTTGTGCATAATGCCCCGTAGCAATAAAATCACAATTAAGCATGTCGGCGCGGCGCAATAAAGCATCCCATTTAATGTGCGTATTGCATAAAACACAAGGATTTGGTGTTCTACCTGCCAGGTACTCGCCTACAAAATTATCGATCACATAATCCCCAAACTCGTTTCGAATATCGAGAATCATGTGTGCAAAACCTTTATTTACAGCTATTTCTCGGGCATCGTTAATGGAATCAAGACTGCAACAGCCTGTTTCTTTTTTACTGCCGCCTGCGCTGGCATAATCCCAAGTCTTCATGGTTATACCCACCACATCATACCCCTCCTCATGCAACATGATAGCAGCTACTGTGCTGTCAATGCCGCCACTCATGGCCACTAAAACTCTTCCTTTTGTACTCATAATTTTAAGATGTGCAAAAATAGCCAAAAAAGGCTGCCAACATTACTACTTGTTTTAACCTTATTTCACCAATTTTGTTAATCTAACAGCCAAACATCTTGAGTAAAAGTTCCCCAGCCTATCTTAAAAAACTTGAACAGCTATTCAAGGAAGCCGGCTTTGTGTTGCGTTACGAAAAAGGGAGCTTCAAAGCTGGTCATTGCCTTTTACTAACACAACAAATGATTGTCGTGAATAAATTTTATACCGTAGATACCAAAATCACGGCCTTAAGTGATATAGCGCACAGTTTGCATTGGGAGGATGATCAGTTGAGCGCTGAATCCAAAAAAGTGTTATATGAAATCCGACAAACTGCCCTGAAGCTGTGAAAGTAACGATTTTAGGTAGCGGAACTTCTCAAGGCGTACCCTTAATTACTTGCAGTTGCAAGGTGTGCAGCAGTGCTGACCCACGTGATAATCGCTTGCGCTGTTCGGTTTTGATTGAGCATCTCGGACAAAATATTGTGATTGACACAGGACCCGATTTCCGTCAGCAAATGCTGCGTGCCAAAGTAAAAAAATTGGATGCTGTGGTTTATACCCATTCGCACAAAGACCACATTGCAGGCATGGATGACGTTCGTGCCTTCAACTATTCTCAGAAACGTGATATGGACATTTACGCAAGTCCGGAGGTAGAAGAAGCACTCAAGCGTGAGTTTTTTTACGTGTTCATGACAGAAAAATACCCTGGCGTACCTAGCGTCAAACTACATGCCATCGAAAACAAGGCATTTCAAATTGAGGATGTGCCGCTGCTTCCAATCGCTGTTTGGCATCACAAAATGCCTGTTTATGGCTTTAGGATCGGCAATTTTGCCTACATCACGGATGCCAATCGCATTCCCGCGGAAGAAATGCACAAGCTCGAACACTTGGATGTTTTGATATTGAATGCCTTGCGCAAGGAAACCCACATATCACACTTTAATTTAGAAGAAGCGTTGGCAATCATCCATAAAATTAAACCTAAAAAGGCCTATTTAACGCATATTAGCCATCAATTGGGCTTGCATGCTGAGGAAGAGACGTTGCTACCAAAAAATGTCTTTTTGGCGTATGATGGCTTGGAATTGCAGCTGCCGTAGCCATGATGAACCACTATTTCTTCATCCGGCAACTGGCTTTTGAGCTGGACCAACAACTGAGGGGTGCAACCATTGAGCAACTGCTTTCATCGTCCAAGGATGAGCTTTTTTTTCAGTTCAAAAAGGAGGATAAATCACACCAATTGCGGCTGAATTGGGAAACAAATCTGTCGCTATTGCAGTTTTTGACCGATACCGAGCACTTGCCAAAGCAATATGAAAAACAACTTTTTGATGCCTGGGGAGGTTTGGTTAGTAGTGTTGATGCTTTTATTGGAGAACGGATTATTCGTATTCGCTTACAAAACGACTTAAGTATTTACTTGAAGCTCTTTGGTCAAACTGGAAACGCCTTGTTGATGCAAGGGCAAAAAGTTATTTCAGTTTTTCGGCGAAGTAAACAAAAGGATTATGAGTTTGATCCCACTATGCTCCTGCTGGATTCACCAGAAACTGCTTTCGAAACAATATGGAATCATTTAGGGGCTACACACAAGGTGTTTTCGCAATCAAGCGCAGTTGGACTTTTAGCGTTAGATCATTCGGCTAAAAGTTCGTGGCTCAAAGCGCCTCGTTTCGAAATATTAAAGGAAGAGATTTACCCAAAATACAATAAGTATATAAATGATACTTTAAGTCCATTAGAGCTTTCGAATCATTTTTTAAGAATCTATTTACCTTTTTATCTTTTTGACAGGGAAAAATTAAGGTTGTTAAGCCCGCTTAAAGCAGCGCTAGAAAAAATAGAAAAACGCTTAGCCGATGGCTACAGTCGACTGCAATCGCTAGCCGAGAAAGATTCTTTTGAGCTCAAAGGCCATCTCCTTTTGGCCAACGCCCACCAGCTCGCCAAAGGCCTGAAGGAAGTGACACTCGAAAACTGGAATACACCGCCGCTTCAAGTCCGGATTAAACTCAATCCCGATATTTCGATTGCAGATAATGCCACTCGCATTTACGAAAAAGGTAAAAATCAGCATATTGAAAAGCAAAAACTCGAGGAATACATCCATACACTCCACGAAGAACTGCAGCAAAAAGAGCAAAAAATAACGGCCATTGAATCCATTGGTAATCTAAAGGAGCTCAACAAGTACATAAAAAAGGAAAAGGCTACCACCAGCGTCATCCATCCTTGGCGGGTAATGAAATTCGCAAGTTTTGAGGTGTGGATTGGCAAAAATGCCACTGGTAACGACGAATTATTGCGCGTTGTGCACAAAGATGATCTTTGGCTACATGCCAGATTGGTTACCGGCTCACATGTGGTAATCCGCAACGCTGGCCGCAAAGTGCCTCAAAATGTGCTCGAACAAGCGGCTTCTTGGGCTGCTTGGTACTCCAAAAGCAAGCACGAAAGTCTGAGTCCTGTGATTTATACCCCCCGAAAATTTGTACGCAAGCCGAAAGGCGCGAAGCCAGGTGCTGTGCTTGTTGAAAAAGAACAAGTAATAATGGTGCCTCCCATGCCTCCAATGCTTCCGAATCAATGAAATAATAGTGACCTTAGCGACATCTTAAAAAAAGACATAAAATGGAATTAGGCAGCAAGCTCCCTTACTTCGAATTAAAAGGTTGTGACAATCAGATGCATTCTTTAGTGGATGTGGCTGATAAATCATGCATTTTGGTTGTATTCATTTGCAACCATTGTCCTTATGTACAAGCTTACCTCGATCGGTTAGATAAGCTGATACATAAATTTGATGAAGATAACCTCGGTGTGATTTTCATCAACTCAAACGATGCCAAACAATACCCCGCCGATTCGTTCGAAAACATGAAGCGCCTAGCGAGCAAATACAAATGGGAAAGTTTGTATTGGTACGATGAGCATCAAGAAGTTGCCAAGATTTTTGATGCCAAAAGAACACCTGAAGCCTTCTTGTTCAACTCAAACCGCGAATTGGTTTACACAGGTGGTGTCGATGATTCTTGGGAAAATCCACATCTGGTTACCCGTATTTGGTTGGAAGACGCGATTGAATTTACCCTCGACGGCCTTGAAGTTGACTTCCCAGAAGTGGCTCCTGTGGGTTGCACCATCAAATGGAAGCAATAATGCAGCAATTCAAATCCATCATTGAAGCCGCTTGGCAAAACCGTGCCTTGCTTTCAGAAAGCCAAACAATCGCAGCGATTGAAGCCGTGATTGAAGCGCTCGATAAAGGTAAATTACGGGTGGCTGAACCTACCGCCCAGGGTTGGCAGGTAAATGAATGGGTGAAAAAAGCAGTCATTCTCTACTTCCCTATACGCAAAATGACCACGCTTACTGCTGGTCCATTGGAGTTTCACGACAAAATGGAGCTCAAGCGAAATTATGCCGAACTTGGTGTTCGGGTTGTTCCACACGCTGTGGCTCGTTATGGCGCCTACCTGGCACCAGGCGTTATTTTGATGCCTAGTTATGTAAACATTGGGGCTTTTGTAGACGAAGGCACCATGGTAGATACTTGGGCAACCGTAGGTTCTTGCGCTCAAATTGGGAAGCATGTTCACTTGAGCGGTGGCGTGGGCATCGGCGGTGTCTTAGAGCCTGTGCAGGCAGCTCCAGTAATCATTGAAGATAATTGCTTCATTGGTTCGCGTTGTATTGTGGTAGAAGGCGCACACATTGGTGCCGAAGCAGTATTGGGCGCTGGTGTTACCATTACTGGGTCCACTAAAATTTTGGACGTTACTGGCGCAAACACCATTACCCATCAAGGCTACGTGCCGCCACGCTCGGTTGTTATTCCAGGTTCATACACAAAAAAATTCCCCGCTGGCGAATTCCAAGTGCCATGTGCTTTGATTATCGGTGAACGTAAAGCCAGTACTGATAAAAAAACATCTCTGAACGACGCGCTACGAGAAAACAACGTTCCAGTTTAAGCCCCTGTTATGAAAATTGGATATGATGCCAAACGTGCTTTTAACAATCATACGGGACTAGGAAACTACAGCCGTATGTTGATTAAAAGCATGCTTGCTTTCCATCCAGAGCATCAATACAGTCTTTTTACCCCCAAAACAGACTTAGAGTTCGAAGAGCTGAGAAGTAACCTTTCGCTCAATGTTAAAATTTATACGCCAGAAAAGGCAGCCTACCGTCTTTTTCACCCTTACTGGAGGAGTGTAAAAGTGGGCAACCTGATTCAGGAGGCACAACTTGATGTTTTTCACGGTCTGAGTCACGAAATACCGCTTGGCCTGAAGAAAAAGGGCATAAAAACCGTGGTTACAATTCATGATCTCATTTTTTTGCGCCACCCAGAGTGGTATCCTCGGCTCGATCGCTATTTCTACAAACGAAAATTTTTGGCTGCTTGTCAAGAGGCCGATGTAATTGTGGCCATCAGCAATCAAACTGCCGACGATATCATTCACTTTTTCAACATCTCTCCTGCCAAAATAAAGGTCATTTATCAGGATGTGCTTCCAGAATTCCGGGCGCCTATTGATGTCACTTTTGAGCAACAATTCCTTGAAAATCTAAACGTAAAACCAGGTTACATACTCTCGGTCGGCTCTTTCGAAGAACGTAAAAATCAAAAACGATTGCTTAAAGCTTACTCCCAATTACCGGATGACCGGCCTCCCCTTCTTTTTGTTGGGCGAAAAAACAAACATTGGAACCAGCTCGAATCACTTATCAAAGAACTCGGCATTCAAGCAGAAGTCCATGTGTTGGATCAAGTGGATGTGGAAGGCCTTAAAGTGCTCTATAAACACGCGAAATTCACCGCATATACCTCAATTTTCGAAGGGTTTGGCCTGCCTGTGCTTGAGAGTTTGGTTTGTGGCACACCTGTTATAGCAGCAAACAACTCCTGCCTGGAAGAAGTGGGTGGTGAGGCGGCTTTTTATGTAAATCCAATGGACATTGAAGGCACATCCATGCGCATGAGGCAATTGCTTTATGACAACGAAGGCTATGAACAACTCAAACTGAAATGCGCTTCTCAAGCTGCAAATTTCAACTTTGAAAAGATGGCGAATGCCCTTAATGAACTCTACTCTTCGCTTTAAAAGTTATTTGAGCTTCGATTTAAAAGCCTTTTCAAGCTTCTCCATTTTCGGACGAATTACATATTGGCAATAAGGCTGATCACCATTTTGTCTGAAATAATTCTGATGATAGCCTTCTGCCTTGTAAAAGGTAGTTGCGGCTGTAATTTCTGTTACAATTGGATTATCAAATGCCTTGGCTGCATCCAATTCGTTTTTGTAAAACTCCGCCTCTTCTTTTTGTAGGACCGTATGGTAAAAAACTGCTGAACGGTATTGGGTGCCTACATCAGCACCTTGGCGGTTTAACGTTGTTGGGTCGTGGGTTTGCCAAAACACTTCTAAAAGCTCTTTGAACGACACCAAGGCTGGGTCATACGTGATTTGTGCCACTTCGGCATGCCCCGTTAATCCAGAACATATTTCGCGGTAAGTGGGATTAGGTATTTTTCCGCCCATATAACCCGAAATTACGGTGTCAACCCCTTTTATTTGCTGAAAAACAGCTTCTACACACCAAAAACAGCCAGCCCCAAAAGTGGCTACGGCACTACCTTTTGTATTCTTTTCCATTTGTATATTTGAAGTGATGGGCTGCTCCTCCGCCTTGCTCGCGCCCGAACCGCAAGAAATGGTGGTAATAAAGCTCAAGGTGAAAAACAGCGAGATAAACTTCATGGAGTTAAAACAAGTTTAGACCTGCTTAGTTCTCAGTCTGTGCTTATTTTTCTAAAATGGATTTCAGATCCGCCGGAGAATAGTTAATAGACTTCATGGTTTTGTGATCGCTGCTGCGAAAAACCAAATACAATCCATCCACTTCCCTGTAATAGCAATCCTCTCCTTTCCTATCCAAATAATGGGCCCTGGTAGCCTCGGCCTCTGCAATGCTTTTGCAAGCCTTACTCATGTTGGAGCGCTGTACTTCATTAAACAGCTCCACAAATTTGTTTCCAAGTCCAAATTCTAAAACTGCGCCAGAAAGCACATATTGAATGTCACAAAGTGCATCTGCAATTTCCACCAAATCGCCTTCTTTGATAGCCTCCTCCAGCTCTTTAAGCTCCTCAGCAATGAGGTTTACACGCAGCGCACACCTGTTTTCGGCAGGAATTACCGGTGCTTTTTCGATGGGGTGCTGAAAGGTGTGATGAAAAGCAGCAACTTGATTGAGTGCATCGAGTTTATCGTACATGCTCCTTTACTTTATTCTGTTTCGTCACGCTCATCCTGACGGTCGAATTGCTCGAAATCGTAGTCAGGCATCAACTCTTCCTTCACATGATCGATGGTTTCTGACAAACCCGCCATGAATTTATTGAAGTCTTCTTTGTACAAGAAAATTTTGTGTTTCACGAATTGGCCATCTTCAAAACCACGCTTGCTTTCGGTGATGATGAGATAATAATCGTTGCCCCGCGTTGCTTTGACGTCAAAAAAATAAGTGCGCTTTCCAGCCCGTACTTTTTTAGAATATACTTCATCCCGTTGACGATCTGGTTTGTATTCAAACTCCTCCATAATCCAATTTATGCACTAAAATTAAAGGTATAATCGGTAAGTCCATATCAAAAACTTACCCACAATTGTGTATTTCGTAATGTTTTAATCCATCTCTGGAAGCTGTGCCGCAGGTTCGCGCTGCTGTTTGGCAAAAATCGAAGCATAGTACCCGTTTTCTCGAAGCAATTCGGCATGTTGGCCTTGCTCAACAACCACTCCATGGTCAAGTACCAATATGCGGTCTGCTTCCATTACGGAAGTCACTCGGTGACTGATGATTACGGAAGTGACGTTATTGGTAAAGCGCCTTATGTTGGCCAAAATCTCTTTTTCTGTATTGGTATCAAGGGCACTTAAGCAATCGTCAATCACATAAATGGTTGGTTTTTTAATGATGGCACGCGCAATCGATAAACGTTGTTTTTGTCCGCCCGACAAAGTAATGCCCCGCTCCCCTAAAACAGTATCATAACCAGCAGGCAAACGTTCAATGGTGCTTTTTAAAGATGCCTGTTCCGCTGCCCAAGAAATTTGATCCGCTTCAGCAGCCATGCTGCCAAAAGCAATGTTGTTTCGGATGGTGTCGCTGAAAAGAAATACATCTTGCGGAACAAAGCCAATTTGTTTGCGATAAAAACCTGGATGCAACGAGGTAAGTGCTGCGTTATCTACCAGAACAACACCTTCAGTTGGGTCGAATAAACGTGTAAGTAAGTTGGCGAGGGTTGATTTACCAGAACCTGTTCGACCAATAATCCCTAAGGTTTCACCAGGTTTTAAATCAAAGGACACATTTTTAAGTGCTTCGATGCCACTATCTGGGTAGGTATAGCTCACATTTTTAAAGCTGATTTCACCCTTAAGCGGAACTTCAATACCCGCATCCAAGTCAATATCAGGTACAGCGGCTAACAATTCATTGATCCGGGCCTGGGAAGCGGCTGCTTGTTGGATGATTGATGCCACCCAACCCACCGACGTTACTGGCCAAGTGAGCATGTTTACATAAATTACAAACTCGGCAATATTACCTGGCGAAATTAAGCCTTTACTCACCTGAATACCGCCGATAAATACAGTGATGATGGTACTTAAACCGATCAAAAGTAGCGTTAGCGGGTAAAATAGGGCATCTACCTTTACTAATTTCATCGACCGCCTACGGAATTCATCCAATTCAAGTTCAAAATCAGCTCGGTAAGCTGGTTCTAAACCATAGGATTTAATAACCCGAATGCCGGAAAAAGCTTCCTGTGCGAAAGTATTTAAGCGAGCCAATTGCTCCTGAATAGCGGTGCTTCGGCTAAGAATGAGGTTGTTAACATAATAAATGCCCAATGACAAAATCGGCAAGGGCAGCAAAACATACAGAGTTAGTGTAGGATTAACCTGCACCATTACCGTAATCACAAAGGCAAAAAGCACAATGAGATTGATGCCGTACATTATCGCAGGGCCAGTATACATACGTACCTTACCAACATCTTCACTTACCCGCGCCATCAAATCACCCGTACTGTTTCTGCGAAAAAAGCCAAGCGAAAGCGATTGGTATTTTTCATAAACCTCGTTTTTCATGTCAAACTCAATCCAACGCGACATAACAATGATGGTTTGTCGCATGAAATACATAAAAAGACCTTTCAGTAACGACAAAAGCAGTACCAAGCCGGCAAAGAGCAGTAGGTAACCGGTAAACTGACTAAACAGCGCTTCTGTAAAGCTGCTATGTTCGTAAAGCTTAAATACTTGAATGCTTTCAGCAATCAAGTCAACCGAGTACCGAATGATTTGCGGTGGCAAAACGCCGAACAGATTCGAGATGATTACAAACAATATTCCCAGAAAAAAACGCAGCCGATATTTAAAAAAGTAGCGATTGAGGTGGCTTAGGGGATTCATCGCCACAAATTTAGGTTTTAAATTGGCATGCACCCACACCTTTGTTTTCCGCAGTGAAATCCTCATCGCTGTCGCAACAAGCAAAAATTGGCTACATTTGCGGTCTCAAAACGTTCTTCAACATGAGTGTAATCACCGAAAAAAAAGCCAACGACCTGATTTTCGATAAGATTTCAGCAATGGGTCACGAGCAGGTAGTATTTTGTCACGATGAAAAAACAGGCCTTCGTGCAATTATAGCCATCCACAACACTGTATTGGGCCCTGCTTTGGGCGGTACGCGCATGTGGCAGTATGCGTCCGACGCGGATGCACTTCTTGATGCATTGCGTTTATCAGAAGGCATGACTTACAAAGCAGCGGTTGCTGGTTTGAATTTAGGTGGTGGCAAGGCTGTTATTTTGGGTGATGCACGCAAAGACAAATCTGAGCCTTTTTTCCGTCGTTATGGCAAATTTGTGAATAGCTTAAACGGCAAATACATTACTGCAGAGGATGTAGGTACCAGCAAAGCTGACATGGAATTCATTGCCATGGAAACCAAACATGTAAGTGGTCTGCCCGAGCACAAAGGTGGCAGCGGCGACCCCTCTCCTGTTACGGCTTATGGTGTATTTATGGGATTAAAAGCTTCAGCAAAGAAAGTTTACGGTCACGACAATCTCCATGGCAAAAAGGTAATGGTACAAGGAGCGGGCAATGTTGGTCGCTATTTGATCGACAACCTCATGAAAGAAGGTGCCGAGGTGTTTGTATCTGATATTTTTGAAGACCAAATTCAGCGGGTGTTAAGCGCGCATTCAAGCGTTAAGGTAATTGCCCCAGAGGATGTTTATGCCGTAGATATGGATATTTATGCGCCTTGTGCTTTGGGTGCTACCTTAAACGACGACACCATTCCGCAACTCAAGGCAGCCATCGTTGCTGGTGGTGCCAACAACCAGTTGCAAGACCCTAAGCGTCACATGCAAATGTTGATGGACCGCGGCATTTTATATGCGCCTGACTTTGTAATCAACGCGGGTGGTTTAATTAACGTATATTCTGAATTAGAAGGCTACAACCGTCAAAATGCTTTGGCAAAAACCGAATACATTTACGACCAAACCTTAGCCATTATAGAAGCGGCAGCGAAAGAAGGCATTTCGACCATGGAAGCGTCTATTCGCCTTGCTCAGCGAAGAATTGATGCTGTGGCCAATATCAAAACAAGGCTTTGAAAATATATAATGCTCAATAGACGACATTTACGATTGAAGCTGCTTCAATCGCTTTACGCTTACCATCAATCCGAAGTTCGCGACCTCCAAAAGGGAGAGGCTGAATTAATGCGCAACATTGAAAAGATGACCGAAGCGTACATTCTTTCTTTAAAGCTCATTGATGACCTCATTTATTACACCAATACTTGGGCCGATGAGCGGGACGGAAAGATGCTGGCAACCATCCAAAACGTAAAAGCACCTCGCAAATTTGCGGAGAATGTATTTGCCGGATACCTTCATCATTGCGATACCTACTTGGCCTTCCTCAAGAAATACAAAATCAAAGGACAAACCCTCGACACTGAGTTTTTGCGGAGGTTGTTTATGGATTTTTCAGAAAACGAAGCCTATCAGGCATACATTAAAGTAGAAGAACGTACCGAATCGGAAGACCTTCAATTGATCAATACCCTTTACAAAAAGGTAATCTTGAAAAGTGAAGTAGTTGATGCTTTTTTTGAAGAAAAAACGATTTACTGGGAATCAGACAAAGATTTAGTGGGTGCTTCAGTGGTCAAAACCATCAAAGAAGCGTTCAAAAGCAAGGGCGATTTCAGACTTATTGAGCTCACCCGTGATTGGGATGGAGACTGGTTGTTTGCACAGGGTGTTTTCAGAAAAGTAGTACTCAGCGATGAGGCCTTCGACAAATTGATACAGGAAAAAACCCGTGGTTGGGATGTAGAACGCATTGCTTTGATGGACATGCTGATTATCAAATTGGCCATTGCTGAAATGATGGTAGAAACATCCATCCCTGTAAAGGTGACCATGAATGAGTATTTAGAGCTATCAAAAAGCTACAGTACGCCCAAAAGCAGTAATTTCATCAACGGTATTTTAGACAATCTAAGCAAAGAACTGGTAGCAAATGGGGAAATTGCTAAAATTGGTCGGGGATTGATTGGCTAATTCGTATTTTGCACATCAAATTATAAGTACATGAACAAAATAGTATTCATTGGAATTGCTTCGATTTTTGCTCTAGCGTCGTGTAACGCTGGTAACGAAGAAAAAGTAACCTCCGAAGCCATTGAGAATCCAATTTCTGCTGATAGTAGAGAAAAAGTAGACACCAAATCGCTGCCTGAAATTACTTTTGACAAAGATTTCCATGATTTCGGGAAGATTTCAGAGGGCGAAAAAGTAACTTATTCGTTCCGATTCAAAAACACAGGTAAAGGCGATTTAATTGTACAAACTGCTAGTGGTTCATGTGGCTGTACCGTTCCTGAAATCCCTGAGAAACCATTAAGTCCTGGCGAAACCGGCTTTATTAAAGTGCAATTTAACAGCGAAGGTCGTACTGGCATACAAGAGAAACAAGTTACAGTAATAACAAACACCATTCCTAACACAAACATTATTCGCATAAAAGCAGAAGTAAACGAACGATAATATGATTTTTAACACACTTTTTTTAATGGGACCGCCTGCCCAAGGTGAAGGCGCTACCAATCCTTTAGTGGCCCTGCTCCCATGGGTACTGATTTTTGTGGTGATCTACTTTTTCATGATCCGCCCGCAAAACAAAAAAAATAAAGAGCAAAAAGCCTTCCGCGAAAGCATTGGTAAAGGCGATCGCA
>CAMCHJ010000004.1 GCA_945874665.1 Chitinophaga pinensis
TGGTGGTGGTGGTGGCTGTACTTTTTGCTCAGTTTGTGGAATCTCCACTTCTACTGGGTCTTCAAGAACCAAATCTCCCAAATTAGCAGGACCACCTTCGCGATCTGCCCAATTGAAAGCGGTAAGCATGAGGCCTAAAGAGACGATCATACCAATCTGAAAAAACAGCCCGCGCTGCTTATTCAAATCTACATTTGGATTTTTTTTGTTTTCCATTGGACTGGGTTTCTTACGAAAACGTAATTATTTACAAATAAATGCATTCCAGAGCGAAAACCCAAGGCGCAGACACAAATATTACAATTTCATAGCAACAAATTTTGTGTCACATAGCTATGGCCAATGAAACACAAAGCGTAGCCTCTAATCTGTACGGAGCTGAAAGCGTACAGGCAAGTTGTACCGCACCTTTACCGGCCTATTTCGTTGTTTGCCGGGCTTCCATGCAGGCATGCGTTTCACTACCCGAATGGCTTCTTCGTCGCAGCCACCGCCAATGCCGCGCAAAATACTAGGTGCTGAGATTTGTCCTTTTTCGTCGATGATAAACTGCACCACTACCAAGCCTTCAATTTTAGTTTCGAGTGCCATGGAAGGATAGCGCAGGTTTTCGGAGAGAAAACGCAGCAAAGCCATGTCTCCACCTGGAAAACTCGGCATTTCTTCAACAACCACGAAAATTTCACCCTCACCACTAATGCGGTCTTCAGCAGGCACTGCAATAGCGGGCGACTCCCCTGTGAAGGCACTCGCTGGCAATGCTACGTCGTTTTCAGTGATCTCAGTGCTAGCCATCTCCGACTTGAGCAGCTCTAATAAAACCGTTTCGATGTTGCCCGAAAGGGGGGCCTTTGATAGCTTAACATCAGGTGGAGGTGGGGCAAATGTGCGCTGCCTGGTTGGAGGTGTTGGCGTTTCAAGTGTTTGCACGCGGTCCCAATCGGGGTCATAAGCGATTGGAGCATTAAATTCTTGCTCTACCGACTTCCAATTAAACAACACCAAAACCAGGCTCAGCGCTATTATCAGTCCTATCTCGAAAAATACGAGTCGTTTGTCGTTGAGTTCACGTAGGGGGTTAAGCATTTTGTTTTTGAACAAAAAGCTTGAAGAACCACCAACCGCACAATACACCTGCGGTGTTGGCGAGGTAGTCGTTTAAATCGGCTGACCGTTGTATGAAAATAAAGCCTTGCAGTATTTCGGTGATGCCGCTAAACAAAATACCCACGAGGATGCTGTAAAAACCTGCATCAAATCGTAGCGTGGGAATGGCATTTTGCTTGCGGAAGGCTTGCGCCCAAAGCATTGTGAATACAAAGAAAAGCCCGAAGTGAATGAACTTATCAGTGCTGATAAGTTCATTCTTCGGGAAACTATAACCAGGCAAGCCGGTTAGCAACAAAATGAGCGCTGTCCATAGCAAGGCCGGCAGGCAGAAATTAAACAAATTACCTAACCTGGCTCGTTTTACGCGGCGGATTTGGCCGCTTAAATTATTGCCCAATATGTTGTTTATAATCATCAGCTGACATCAAGCTGTCGATTTCAGCAGCATCTGTGATTTTAATTTTGATCATCCAACCAGCGGTGTAAGGATCACTATTCAGCACTTCAGGGGCGCTGTCGAGTCCGGCGTTTTTCTCTAAAATTTCGCCAGTCAGGGGCATAAACAAATCAGAAACGGTTTTTACAGCTTCTACGGTGCCAAATACCTCATCGCGACCAACGGTTTGGCCTACCGTTTCAATCTCTACAAACACGATGTCTCCCAATTCGCTTTGCGCAAAATCGGTAACGCCTACTGTGGCTACATCGCCATCAATCAACACCCATTCGTGTTCCTTGGTGTACTTTAAGTTAGCTGGAAAATTCATGATATATTTTTTGTCAAATTTAGCATTATTTCGGTAGAGATGGCTTTATAGGTTGATTTCTAGCGTACCTAATTTTTCGAGCACCATTCCGGCTTTTTCATTGTACCGGCCTTTGCGGAAGATGTTGTTCTGCTCTTTCAAAAGCCCTTTTCGAATAACCTTTTGCTTGTCTTCGGGCAGCTGATAAATGTGCTTGCACGCCTCACTGCAGCAGCCGTTGTATGTTTGAGCGCAGGCCTCGCACTGAATAAAGAGGAGGTGGCAGGCCTCGTTGTTGCAATTGGTATGCGAGTCGGCTTTGCTACCGCACTGGTGGCAATGGGCAATTACTTCATCACTGATGCGCTCGCCCAAGCGCTCGTCGAATACAAAGTTTTTACCTTTAAACTTACTAGGAAGGCCTTTATAGTTCACTTGGCGCGCGTATTCGATGATCCCGCCATGCAATTGATTCACATCTTCAAAGCCTAAATGTTTAAAGTAGGCACTGGCTTTTTCGCAGCGGATGCCACCGGTGCAGTACAAGAGTAGTTTTTTGTCTTTTTTGTCGTGCAGCAAGTCTGCTACCAAAGGGAGTTCTTCGCGGAAGGTGTCTACATCCGGACAAATAGCCCCTTCGAAATGGCCCACTTCGCTTTCGTAGTGGTTGCGCATATCTACCACAATGGTATCGGGCAGCGCAAGGGCCTCATTAAATGCCTCAGCGCTGAGGTGCCGACCTACATTGGTTACGTCAAAGGCACCGTCATTGAGGCCGTCGGCCACAATTTTTTCCCGAATCTTGATGCCGAGTTTAAAAAAGGACTTGCCATCATCTTCGATAGCGATTTTAAACGGTACTTGGTCGAACTCGGGCCAAGCATACAATTCGTCGATAAATTGCTGATGATTGGCTTCGGGTACGCTCATTTGAGCGTTGATGCCCTCGCGTGCCACATAAATACGGCCTAAACAGTTGAGGTTTTGGAATTGGATGAAAAGGCGATCGCGTACTTCCTGTGGGTTTTCGAGGATTACGTATCGGTAAAAGGAGAGGGTGATGCGCTTAAAATCTTCCTCTTGGAGCCGCTGCTTGAGCAATCGGCGGTCTACGCGATTGTGTAGTTGTGTCATGAAATAGGGGTAATAAGGTGCATACTTAAACCGGACACAAAGGTACGATATTATGCAAATAGCCGGGAGTTTTGAGGGGAGAGATTTTGAATACGCCTTCAATCGGCGCTTGAAAGCTCCATTTTGCGAATGTCGGCCATGATGGTGGCCGTTGCGCCGGCTTGGCTGGCAAACCACATTTTGGCCGCGGTTTTGACTTGCTGGCGGGGGCTTTCGGAGGATAAAAAAGGCTGCAAATCGGCTGCAAGTGCTGCTGCACTGTGTATTTCGAAGCCGATTTTGGCTTTTTGCAGGGCTGCTGCTTCTAAGAACTTTTGGTTTTTGGGTCCAAAAAATACTGGAATGCCGTAAACCGCTGGTTCTAATAAATTGTGGATGCTTTTGCCAAAGCCGCCTCCTACGTAAGCCGCTTGTGCTACATGATACACCTGGCTCAGCATGCCCATGGTGTTGAGCACAAGCACGCGGGCATTGGCGGCTTTTTCAACACTACTTTGACTATAAATTTGGGTGGTACTATCAAAAAGTGCGGCTGTTTTTGCCAAGCTACTTTGATTGATTTGGTGCGGCACTATTAACAAGCGCAAATTTTCGAAGCCAGGGGACGCTAGTAAAGCCGCGAGTATTTTTTCGTCAGCGGGCCAGGTACTGCCGGCTACAAGAACGGTTTGATTTTCAGCAAAGGCAGTAATAATGGGGTCGGTGAATGGCATTTCGGGCAATGCTAACACGCGATCGAGCCTGGTATCTCCACAAACTGTGACGTTATAATAGCCCAAACCGCCTAAGAGCTGGGCAGAAACAGCATCTTGTACATAAAAATGCCTTACCGAGGCTAACATCTTCCCCCAAAAAGCTTTTGTTGGCCATTTGAAGAAGGCTTGATTTGGCCGAAAGGGAGCAGATATTAAGAGAAGAGGGATGTTTCGGCCTTTGAGTAAGGTATAATGATGGTACCAAAACTCGTATTTCACAAAAATAGCGATGCTGGGCTGCAGGATATCGAGCCAGCGTTTTACCAAAGCAGGTTTATCCTCCGGCAAATAGCAAATCACATCTGCGCCGCTGTAATTTTTTCGCATTTCGTAGCCTGAAGGCGAAAAGAAGGTGAGCACAATTACTTGCTCGGGATAAGCGGCACGGTAGGCTTCGATCAGCGGTCGCCCCTGCTCAAATTCTCCAGCGGAGGCCGTGTGAAACCAAGCTACAGTCTTATTTTGCGGAAGGGATTTAATTGCTTGCCAAATGTTACTGCGGCCTTGTAGCCAGCGTTGTGCTTGGGCATGACCAAAAAGCGCCAGCAGCCGTACCAACGCCCCGTACAACCAAATGCCGATGTTGTACAGTAGCTGCATTAATAAAAGAGCATGGCTTTTTCGGCCCGTTTGTAGAGCGGTAAAATCCAGCCACCTTTGATGCCTATCATCAGGTCGGTGCGCTGGCGGTCATCGCGCAATCCCGTATCATAATTAATGGTACGCCGGTTTTCAGTGAAACCTACATGCACATCCAAGCCAACATAAAAGTTAATGAGTTTATTGTTTGAGAGGTGTTGGTAGCCGATGAATGGATTTAAACTGAGGCCATTGCTTAAACGGTCGTAGCCGCGTTTATACTCCGTGGTGAGTTGTGGCGTGTTGTTTTGTGGTGTTTCAATCCAAATTTTGTGCTGCATGACACCAGTACCAAGTTCAATTAAAAGACCACTGTTGGGGTTGGGACCGATGACAGGGAAAATTTTACCTACCCTACCGTACAGCAGCCAGCCGAACTGCCGTAGTCGGAAGTCCTCAAAAACCCCAGTTTGTGTGATGATATCGCCTCCCTTGGTGCTGATGTTGCTCAAAATATCACGTTCGCGAACGGGACCACCAAACATGTGGCTGCCACTGACGCTGAACATCCAGCCTTTGGTAGTTTTGTAACTGACATCCAGCCCTACCGTAGCTCCTGTACCAAACCGCTCGGCAAAGATGCCTGCTGGTACGTAACCCCCTAGGTGCGTTTTAACAAGCACAATGCCTAGGCTTTCTTTGGCCGTGTTTTGTTGGGCAAACGTGCTCACAGTGAGGGAGCTTAGCAGCAAGAGCAAAAGAAAAAGGCGCATTGGCTTCATGGAGTAAAAATAGACATTTGCACTTAAGAAAGCGGTAATTGTATGCGGAAGGTGGTTCCTTTGCCTTGTTCTGATGACTTGACGAATATTTTGCCGTCGTGGTATTTTTCGATAATGCGCTTTACAAGCGTAAGTCCAAGTCCCCAGCCACGCTTACGCGTAGTAATCCCAGGTTTAAATATGGCTTGAAATTGATTGGCAGGTATGCCTTTACCGGTGTCGGAAAAATCAATAACAGCCATTTTTTGAACGGTGCTGAGCTGCAATCGAATGGTGCCGTGTCCGCTCATGGCGTCGAGTGCGTTTTTGGTAAGGTTTTCGATTACCCAGTCGAAAAGGGGCTCGTTCAGTGCCACCAGCACAGGCTGATCGCCAGTTTCGATTTGAAAAGTTACTTTTTCGGAGGCTCGTTTGCGCATATAGCCCATGCCGCGCTCAATGACTTCTCGCATGTCAACCGGCTCGAGCACAGGAACAGAGCCTATTTTTGAAAAACGTTCAGTAATGGTTTGCAGGCGCTCAATGTCTTTACCCACTTCTGTTACCATTTCAGCGTCGGCATCCTTGGTGGTGCTTTTGAGGTATTCTTGCCATGCCATCAAGGAGCTGATGGGCGTGCCGAGCTGGTGGGCGGTTTCCTTGGCCATCCCCACCCACAAAAAATCTTGCTCGTAACGGCGACTCACACTAAATGCGAGGTAGCTGACCAATAAAAAAATGCTGATAACGGCTAGCTGGAAGTAGGGATAATAGCGGAGTTGGTACAGCAAATCGCTGTCTTTAAAAAAAATGTACTGCCGAATGCCTTCAAGGGGCTCGATTAAAATGGGCTCGTGCTGTTGGCGCATCACGATGAGCTGTCGCTCCAGGTAGCCTGGCCGTTCGGCTTGCTCAGGGTCGATGTTCAGGTAAGAAAGTATCTGGAGATTGTCGTCGGTGAGGATCACGGGAATGTTGTCGTTTTCACGTAGGATGTCAAGTAAAAACTCTTGGTTCTGGTCGAGATCTGTGCTTGAACTGAGGTCGCGGGTGGCGCGTGCCCAAAGCAACATCTTCTTTTTTTCTTGCTTTTCGATGTTGTGCACCACCTGACTGGTGTAGTACAGCGATACCGAGCCAATGACCATGGCAACCAGCAGCAAAACGATTTTCCAGTTGTTTTTTTTATAGTAGATGGAGAGCATGCAAGGGGTTAGCCGCCGCGGCGACTTTTAGGTTTACGCAAATAAACGGGATCGAATTCTTTTTCGGGCTCTTTTTGTAAGGTATCCGCCTCTACGGGAATGGGGGCGATATCGTCGAGTCGGTTGTTTTCGTAGGTTTTTTGGCGGGCTGTGCCGTCTAATTCTTCTTTAATAAGCTTGCCAAGGTCTTTACGAACAGCAGTAGCGCCTTGTTTGAGCTGGGTGCTGACATCCAATTTGTTGTAGCGAATGCTGAACTCCTCGCCCTGGCCCTCGAGTACCAAAAACAGCTTCACGCCGCCCTCAGGCTTGTCTTCCGCTAAATTGGGGTCAAAGGTGATTTGCTTCTGGCGTTTTTTCCAGAGATCGCTAAGCGATAGCTGGATGTAATAGGTGTAGGCATTATCGAGCGTATGCTTGCCGCTGATGCTCATGCGGGTGGCGTTGGAGTTGATGTCCATTTGAGGGATGTCAATTACGCCCTGCATGATTTCGATGTGGTTGGTGAGCCGCTGGAAACGCAGGTTTTGGAGTTCTTTGGCATCTACAAATTTCGAAAGACTGTTGAGTGGTGTGAAGTTGGTGAGTCCGCCTTGTTGCAGAACGAGATCGGCCACTACCTCCATCTGCTTTGGCAAGAGGTTGTAGTCCTTGTCGAAACGGAGCAGCACACTGCTCTTTGCATCGAGCTGGCCGCTGAGGTGTTCGTGAGTTAAAAACGACTGGTCGAAATTGTTGAAGGTGCTGAACAGGGTACTGATGTCCATCTGCTTACCTTGCAAAGCACCCTGGAGCACAAAACCAGCAGGCACCTCCTGCCACCGCAGTCTGCCGTTGAGTTTGCCTTTTGCCAATTGCCAATTGTTGAGCTGAATACGCATATCTCCGGTATGGCCAGTAAGTTGCACGTCAAGGTCGTCAAAAGCAAAATCGTACCAGTAAAAACGGTCAACTGCTAATTGCAAATCGAAGTTACTAATGGGAAGTGTGCTACTACTTTCAGCGCTGCTACTTTCTGTAGCCCAGCGCCAGCGATCGGCCTTGAGTTTGCCGCTGAGTTGCATATTGCCAGCTTTATTGTCGTAGAGCGCAGGGTAATTGGCAATGCGTAAATTACCAGAGAGGGCCGTACTATCGAGTTGCAAGCGCTCAATTTGCATCTGCAGCTCAGGTTTGAGGCCTGCGGTAGTGGCAAAATTACCGGTAAGCGCGCTGAAAGTATAGCCGGGGTACTGGCCCGCCGTGTTTTCAAGGCGCAAGGTGCCTGCAATCAACAAAGGTTTGTCAGTGCCAGGGTATAGCTGAAAGCGGTGGTTGAGTTGCGCCGTGCCGCTTAAATTGCTGAGCTCGAAATCAGCAAGGGCTTTTTGGTAGCGGCTGAGGTCTATCTTTCCGCGCACTTCACCTTCTAACAGGTTGTCGCTTTGGCGGTAATGCAGTTTGCCTTTTAATTCACTTGCCTTTTGGTTAAGTTGGAGATCGTCGAAGTGCAAATCTAGCAGTGCCTGTCGGCTGTAGGTAGCGCGGATGTTGGTGCTACCGCGGTATTGCAAATCAAGGGCTTTGTAAGCTAGTTTGGCTTCGCTCAGGGAGGCGGTAATGTTGAGTTCAGGAGCGTTGGGGGTATAGTGCCAGCGTCCTTTGAGGTTGAGGTCGCCATCTACTTCTAATTCTTTAAAAAAGCCTTCATCATCTTGATAAAAGGCCAGCAATTGCGCAGCTCGGAAGCGCTCAGCGGCAAAGGTAAGGTCGGTTTCAAAAGGCTCGCCCCAGCGGTGGAAGCCTTGGAGCTGGAGGCGCTCGCGGTTGAGGCGCAGTTCGCTGTTTGGAAAGGTCACGGTTTCAGCGTCGAGGTCTACTTCCATGCTCAAATTGACTTGGAGCTGCTGGTTTTTGAGAAATTGTTTGTCCTCTAGCTGCAAACTGCCTCCCTCCAGCGAGGCTTTGGCGAGGAGGCGGAATTTACGTTGACTGAAATCACCACGGAAATCGGCATCGGTGAAGCTGGCCGACAGCATCTGGTTTTCGCTGGCGTTGAGGTAGTTGAGTTTTACGCGCCTGAGTACCAGTTTATTGATGGCAAAGTTAGCCTCGGTATTAGTAGTGCTGTTTTGTGCTTTCCAGATGTTGTAGTTGGGGTGGCCTTCAGCATCAAACCGCAGGTCAATCACAGCGTCAACAATGGTGAGTTGTTCAAGGGTGTAGCGCCCGGCGAAGAGGTCTAGTAAACTGAAGGAGAGCGATAGCTTTTGGGCACTGAGCAATGGGTAGTCCTGCACCACGGCTTGGTTTACCGCTTGGAGGCTAATATTTGGGAAGCTGAGTGAGATGCTTGGGAAATGTTCGAAAAGGGATACGTAGATGGGGCCGCCGACGGTAACGGGACTGTCGAGCTGGCCGTTGAGCACAGTTACAATGCGGTTTTTGATCTCTTCTTGATGCGTATACACATAAAGGGTCAAGCTGCCGAGCAGCACAACCATCGCTAGTAGCACTGCTACAAGGATTTTCAGAAGGAATTGAAAGCGTTTTGGCATCTCAGGCAAGTCGAAATATAACCCAAATATCGTTGCTAAATTGTGAAAGCGGCAATTCTGCTTATTGGAAATGCATGAAGAAAGATTTTTTTCTTTTTTTTAAGCCAGTGGTTGTTCCATTAAAACTCTCTTCTATCTTTGCAGTCCCTTAAGGGCGCATAGCTCAGCTGGTTCAGAGCATCTGCCTTACAAGCAGAGGGTCCGCGGTTCGAATCCGTGTGCGCCCACATCCAAAAGCTTCACTCGAAAGAGTGGAGCTTTTTTCATTTAGAGAAATTTGCCAAGCTGCAAGCTTGAGCAAATTTCGAAAAATGAAAAAAGCCCAGACCGCGCAGCGGACTGCAGCTTTGGATGTGTTTTTTATTGAGCTGGGGCGGATGGCGAGCGCAGCGAGACAATCCGTGAGTTTGAGCAAATTTCGAAAAATGAAAAAAGCCCAGACCGCGCAGCGGACTGCAGCTTTGGATGTGTTTTTAGATAGAGCTGTTTCGGATGGCGAGCGCAGCGAGACAATCTGTGAGTTTGAGCAAATTTCGAAAAATGAAAAAAGCCCAGACCGCGCAGCGGACTGCAGCTTTGGATGTGTTTTTTTTATTGAGCTACTTATTGAAGCAACGCATCCACGCTCTGCCTTGCCACGGCATGATAATTAGGCCTTGCCTTGGTATAAATTTGTCGCGCCAAAGCGATTGAACCACCTTCTTTCATAGCACGGTAAGTAGGCATCAAAAACTTTCGACGTCCCACTTCTACCAAAAAAGACTCTAATGACTTGCCAAAAATTCCGTTTAGTTGCGCGTATTTAGGCTGGTGCTTCATTACATAAGCAAACCACACACTCAAAATTTCAGCATTGCGGCTGCTACTGAAATTAAACTGCTCGTCGAGGGCGGGTATCAGCTTGGCATCAGCGGCTGCAAATCCACGGATGAAATACACCCATTCTTGTGTGCTCCAAGCAGCGTATTGCTGCTGTGGTAGACTTTCGCCAGCGATGAACTTGCTGCGCCAGCTGTCTACTTGAGTGAAACGGGGACTAGCCGGCTTTGGACAATCAGCAGGTAAGCCCGTGCCGTAAATCCAGTCTTGCAAATCGATACCCGCCAAGGCCTCAGCACCTAATGAATCAGTTAAAATTTGTACAAAACGCTCCGTATGCATGCTGCTAAAGGCATTTTCGGTAAAATAAGTGCGTAAAAAGGCATCGAATTTAGCGCGACCAACCGTTTCATCAATCAAGCGCAGAAAGTGGTAACCTTTGTCGTACGCAATCGGACCAACCCCATCATCTGGGTCAGTACCCGCCATATTTGCTTTTAAACTTGTTTTGGCCAACTCGCCTTTGGCTGTTAAATCGGCAATTTCTTCTACCATATCGGCGTAGCCAATTCCGGCCAGCATCTCAGCAAAATCGGGGCCATAAACAGCCTCCATGATTCGGTTTTCGAAGTAAACGGTGAAGCCTTCATTCAACCAAAAATCGTCCCATGTGGCATTGGTTACCAAATTACCACTCCAACTATGTGCTAATTCATGGGCAATGAGTGAAACGAGCGACCGATCGCCAGTGATGATGGTCGGGGTGGCAAAAGTCAAACGCGGATTCTCCATCCCTCCAAAAGGAAAAGAGGGCGGCAGCACGAGCACATCGTATTTGCCCCAGGCGTAAGGCCCGTATAAGGCTTCGGCAGCCTCTAACATGGCTTCCATCTCCTCAAATTCATATACCGATTTTTCGAGCATCGAAGGCTCAGCATACACCCCTGTTCGTGGCCCAACGGCTTTAAAGTCGATGTCGCCCACAGCCAGCGCCATGAGGTAGGCAGGCACCGGAATCTCCATTTCGAAGCTGTAGCGGCCATCGGCACTGCGCTCTGTGGGATTGGTAGCGCTCATCAAGGCCATCATGCCCACAGGCACTTGGATGTCGGCTGTGTAACGGTAGCGAAGGCCCGGACTGTCTTGGCAGGGCAACCAGGTACGTGCCAAAATGGCCTGGCTTTGGGTAAATAAAAACGGCTGTTTTTTGCCTGCTGTTTGTGCTGGGTCGAGCCACTGCAAGGCCCTTGCGCCAGGCTGCGTGCTGTAAACAATGCGCACTTCTTGAGAAGTAGGTCGGAGTGGTAAGCGCAAAGGTTGTCCCAAAATGGCGTCCTTCTCCCCAAGCGAAAAGGCCACGGGGGCACCATCCACCAACACACTGTCGATATTGAGGTCGTAGGTGTCGAGTACCAAACTGTCGCCATGTTCGGGCGCCAACGTCCATACCGCTGCCCCGCGGAGCTGCTGCCGTTCAAAGTCTACGGTGAGCTGCAGGTGGAGCGCATCGACCCGGCTTTGTTCGGGACGCGCATAGCTATGTGGGTCGGCAATGTATGGCGATTCCATGGGAGTAGTGGTTTTATTGGAGGAACAAGCGGTAAAAAGCAACGGCCAACAAAAGGCCGCAACTAATTTGCGTAGCGTGTGGTGCTTCATGTGGTAAATATAAAGAGGCGAGGGCAATCTTAGTAGACGTCACGCAGTAAGGGCCATGGCTTTCTTGAGAAACAGGTGTTTAAGTTGATTTGGAGACAGTACACAGCATTTTTGGCCGAAGCTAGCCGTCAACAAACGTTTAACAAACACTTACAAACGTATACAAACGTTTAACGTACGGTTATGGCTCGCGTTGCTACTGTACTTTATGCCTATGCCAAAAATTACAGCATCGGAACGTACGTATGTGAGCTTTGATTGGGCCTTAAAGCGATTGCTTCGCAATAAAGCTAGTTTTGTAATCCTTGAAGGCTTTTTGACCGAGCTTTTGAAGCAAGAAATACAAGTGATCAGCTTACTTGAGTCGGAGAGCAATGCCGAAACTGAGTTTGACAAGATTAACCGTGTTGATTTATTATGCGAAAACCACCGAAAAGAATTAGTGATAATAGAGGTACAGTACCACCGCGAATTAGACTATTTTCAGCGGATTTTATTTGGTGCCTCCAGGTTAATCTCCGAGTACCTCAAACGTGGAGCGCCTTATGAGGAAGTAAGGAAGCTTTATTCGGTTCATATTTTGTATTTTGATTTGGGACAAGGTACCGACTACGTTTATCATGGCTTGCTTGTGTTTAAAGGTCTGCGTAAGGGAGATGTACTAGGATTAAGTGCTAGTCAGCGAAACAAATACAATAAACAGCAAGCTGGAGAATTGTTCCCTGAGTATTATTTATTGAAAATTAATAACTTTGATGAAGTGGCTCGTGACACTTTGGATGAGTGGATTTATTATTTAAAAACCAGCAGTTTGCCGAAAGTTTTTCGTGCGCAAGGACTAGCCGAAGTGGAAGAGCAGTTAAATTTTGATGCCATGACACCTGAAGTAAAAGCTAAGTACATGAAGCATTTAGAGGCTTTGAATATTTCTGAATCGATGCTTGAATCGGCTTATTTAGAAGGACAAGCGGTATCGTTTGAGAACGGTAAAGTTGAAGGCAAGTTAGAAGGCATGCGAGCAGCACAGTGGTCAATGGTTAAGTCGGCTGCCGAACGGGGTTTGGCGGTAGATATAATTGCAAGTATTGTGGATGTGTCGGTAGAAGAAGTACAACGAATACTTGAGTCAAATGACGGGCAATGAGTAACAAAACGTGTGTCCTAAAAGCCTATCCTTTGTAGCTCAGACCACTTTTGTCTGTCCCTAAATAAGCTTAGGGAGGGCTTCAAAAGTTTTCAAATAACACCCCTGCCAAGTAACATGTCAGCTGCTTTTTCTGCGATCATAATGGTTGGCGCTTGTGTATTGCCTCGGGTAATGGTGGGCATGATAGACGCGTCTGCAATGCGAATGCCCTCAAGTCCGTGAATACGTAATTGGTCATCTACAACAGCCTGTGCGTCATTGCCCATCTTGCAAGTGCCAACTGGATGGTACAGTAACTCTACATTTTCGCGGAGGTACTGATCGATGGCAGCATCGTCTTCTAGGGCTGATTGTGGCATAAAAAGACCTTTTCGCCAAGGGGCTAACACTTCTTGTTGCATAATTTGCAGTGCCATTTTAAAACCTGTTCGCAGTAATTGCAAGTCCTCTGCCACCTGAAACACCTGCGGATCGATGAGGGGTTTGTGGAAGTTGCTGGGGTCGAGACTGACCCTCCCGCGCGACTTGGGCTGCAGTAGTATGGGTGCCAACGACATGCCGTTGCCCTTTGGTTTGTTGAAGCCGTGATCGACAAAAAAAGCAGGAGCAAAATGCAGCTGTAAATCTGGGGCTGGTAAGTCTGGCCTGCTACGCAAAAAGCCACCACCTTCTGCTAAGTTACTGGTAAATGGACCTTTTTGAGTAAAAAGCCAACGGCTGAGGTTCCAAAGATTGTCGGCTGAATCGAGGGAAGCACGCCGAACTGTACGGTAAATTAAAGGAGCCACCGGGTGATCTTGTAAATTATGGCCAACGCCTGGCAGGTGATGCTGGGGTGCAATGCCAATGCTCTGGAGGTAGTGGTGGTCGCCAATTCCAGAGCGCAGCAATAGCAAAGGACTGTGGATGCTGCCTGCCGTTACAATTACTTCTTTGCGGACTTTGATCAAATGCATCCTGCCATGCAGCTGCACCCAAACGCCTGTTACGCGGGCACCATCGAGCTGCAAGCGCTCTACTTGTAGTCCTGTTTTGATGGTGAGGTTTTCTCGACCTCGAGCTGGGACGAGAAAGGCGTGGGCAGGACTGTGGCGTTTGCCATTTTTGATGTTTGCCTGATGGATGCCAACGCCTGCATCGGCATCAGCATTAAAATCGGCTAATTCCGCATGACCTGCATCTTTTGCTGCTGCTAAATAAAGCTGGGTAAGTGGGTGAGGCTGCTGACTGCTGATGTGCCATTCGCCCGTTTGTCCATGAAAGTCATTTCCTTGGAAGGAGCCATTGCACTCTGAGCGCTTAAAATAAGGCAAAACCTCGTCGTAACTCCAGCCCTTATTACCCGCTGCCGCCCAGCCATCAAAATCGGCTCGGTGCCCGCGCATGTAAATCATGGCATTGATGGCTCCTGAACCACCTAAGGTCTTTCCTCGAGGCACAAAGAGCTTTCGATTTGCAGCGCAGGCCTGCGGTTCGGTGTAAAAGCCATAGTCTATTTTGCTCTTAAATAGCTTGTAAAAGGCCGCTGGAATTTTGATATAAGGATGGCTATCGACAGGTCCGGCTTCTAAAAGAAGCACTTGCCGATCGCTATTTGCACTGAGGCGGTTGGCCAAAACACAGCCTGCGGAACCTCCGCCAACGATGATGTAATCGTATTCCATATTTCCTTCCAATGTACTAGAACACATGCAGTTGTCAAAACATTTTTTTATCAAGCGCTTCATCATCTTAGCTGTGGGTGTGAACGTGAACAAAAGCTAATGGGTAGCCATCGGTAAGCGCCTGCATCTTAATTGCTACTTCAAATAAAGACAGGGCTATTTGGTAATTGTTTTGTAGCAGTGCTGGAGATTCAAATTGGATAAATTTTGCTTAAAGTGGTGGATGTCTTTTGCCTTAAATGCTATGAATAGTTAAATGGAAGGCCATTCTGTTTTTTTAGTTTAACTTGCATTTCTGGTCTGTGAGGACTTTAAATTCAATGGTCATTGTACATTTTTATCATCATACTCATCATTACGATAGCTGGAGCTCGTGAAATATTAATGTTGCCCGTATTTGGCGGTAAAGTAAAAGGCATCCGAAAACAAAAAGTGTTGGCTTCTCCGCATTTTTCAAACGGACAATTTCATAACCTCGTCGTTACGCCAGCCTTTACTGAAGGCTATAACATGTCGAAGGTGATGCGTGAATGGCTTTTCGACAGAGAAATCAAACGAACGCCGCCACTTCCTTTGCCTGCCATTAAAACCGATTTGCATACCCTCCAAAAAGAAGAGAATGTGCTCGTCTGGTTTGGTCATTCTTCTTATTATTTCCAGTTAAATGGCGTTCGCTTTTTGGTAGATCCTGTACTCAGCGGCAGCGCTTCGCCTTTTGCTAAGGGCATTCCAGCTTTTGAGGGAAGCGATGGCTACAAGGCTGCGGACATACCCAACATCGACGTACTGCTCGTTACGCACGATCACTACGATCACCTCGACTACCCCACCATCCGAGCCCTTCTGCCCAAAATAAATCAAGTGGTTTGCGGCCTCGGCGTTGGCGCGCACCTGCAACGCTGGGGCGTTTCAGCCGAGCAGCTGCACGAACTCGACTGGCATCAAACGCATCAAATCAATCCCCATATCCAACTCCATGCAGTGCCTACCCGCCACTTCTCAGGCCGTAGTCTCAAACGTAACAACACTCTCTGGCTTGGCTTTGTGGTCGAAACGCCTACTTATAAAATGTTCGTTGGGGGTGATAGTGGCTACGGGGAGCACTTTGAAGAAATTGGAGCCAAGCATGGTCCGCTTAACCTTGCCATCCTCGAAAACGGCCAGTACGACCGCAAATGGAAGTACATCCACATGCAACCCGAAGAAGTGCTGCTGGCCGCGCAGGACCTCCAGGCGCAAATGCTGCTGCCGGTTCACTCAGGTAAGTTCGCATTGGCCAATCACCCCTGGGACGAGCCGCTGCAACGCATTTATTCAGCTGCAAAACAACATCCAGAGGTGCAGCTGGTTACGCCTAAAATTGGAGAAATACTCCAGCTGCAGAATCCCGCCCAAACCTATGCGGCCTGGTGGCAATAGTTAGCCGTTGTTGCCAATTATTTGCTTTCCGCCTGTAAAGCATCCCAAAACTCCACTGCCCGACGCGTATGCGGAATCACAATGGTGCCGCCCACCAAATTGGCGATGCCCATTACTTCCATGAGCTCGGTCTCGGTAACGCCCAAAACATGACATTCTTGTACGTGATAGCGAATGCAATCGTCGCAACGCAGCACCATACTGGCCACTAAACCTAATAACTCTTTCGTTTTGGCATCTAAAGCACCCTCCTGATAAGCCGTGGTGTCGGCATTGTATATTTTTTGGATGGTCTTGTTTTTGCCAGCCAAAATGCGCTCGTTCATGCGAGCGCGGTAGTCGTTAAATTCGGTTACAATTGACATATTTTTGGTTTTAAATAGGATTCAGCTGCGCTTCCACAAGTTATCGCCATACCGAACCCCGTCATGTAAAGATGTTTGTTTTGATGGGTAATGTTAGTTACTGTGGCACATTTTGACACAAAAAAGCCCGGTTTCCCCGGGCTATTTGTGCTAAACATGGTGTTTTAAATCCAACGCACCAAGTTAAAATCGTGGCGATAAGGCAGCAGTTTGTTGCTTGGTGTAATTCTGAAGCCGTAATCAAACACGCCGCTGCGGTTCATTGGCAGGTTGAGCTCGTACATCACCCGGCTACCAGCTACTTTCGATGGCTTTACTTCCTCGCGGTGTACAATGACATGTTTTTCTTCTTCACCCACTTTTTCGGCCACTATAACCTCCAACGACACATCGTCTTTGCTGAGGTGGTTGAGCTCCAAAGTGATTTTACCATTGAAATTTTGTCCTAGCTGCAAAGCGTTATTGAACGTATCGAAAGTATCGATGGCCAACACCTGAATGTTGTCCCAGTTAAAGTACACCTTGGCTTTCCAATCGGCTAGCTTTTTGGCGTTTTCAAAGCCTTTGCCGCTCATGAGGTTGCCGCGCGTTTGCAGCTTGTTGTAAAACTTACTGTAATACTCATCGAGCATACGCTTCATGGTGAAGTGAGGCGCAATGCCAGCAATGGTGTGCTTCATGCGACTGATCCAAGCTTGCGGCATGCCAGCTTCGTCACGCACAAAATAATCGGGAATCACCTGACTCTCAATAATGTTGTATAAGGTCTCGGCGTCGAGCTCGTCCTGAAAATCTTTGTTGCTGTAGGTCTCCTCTTCTGGCAATGCCCAGCCGCCTTCGGGTGTGTAACCCTCAGCCCACCAGCCATCTAAAACGCTGAGGTTGAGTACGCCATTCATGGTGGCTTTCATGCCGGAGGTTCCGGAGGCTTCGAGCGGACGGGTAGGGGTGTTCAGCCATACGTCTACGCCATGTACCAAACGGCGTGCTAAGGCCATGTCGTAGTTTTCGAGGAAGAAAATCTTACCTGCAAATTCAGGCATCTGCGATACCTCAATGATGCGCTTGATAAGGGCTTGCCCACCCTGGTCTGCCGGGTGTGCCTTACCCGCAAATAAAAACTGCACAGGTCGCGCTTCGTTGCTTACTATTTTACTCAAACGGTCGAGGTTCGAAAACAACAGGTGCGCCCGTTTATAGGTCGCAAAACGCCGCGCAAAACCGATGATGAGGGCGTTTTCGTTGAGACTATTCACCACATTCATGATTTTGCCAGGGCTTTCCTGGCGCAGCTGCAAATCACGTTGCATTTTTTTGCTCACCGAGTCAATCAAACGGCGCTTGAGCTGCAAACGGGTTTCCCACAAATCTGCTGCAGGTACTTTGTGTATTTTTTCCCAATGCTTCGGATTGCTTTGGTCGTGGTGGAAGGTCTTTCCAAAGTGCTTTTCATACAACTTCTGGAACGAAATGCTGGTCCAAGTGTAATAGTGCACGCCATTCGTTACGTAATCCACATGCAACTCATCTTCTTCAAAGCCAGGCCAGAGCGGCTGCAGCATCTCGCGTGAAACCCGGCCGTGAATGCGACTTACGCCGTTTATTTCTTGGCTCAGGCGGGCTGCTAAATGACTCATGCTAAACAATTCTTCGTGCGCATATTCATGGATCCGACCTAAGGCCATGAACTTATCCCAGCTGATTTGAAAAATCTCCGAATAGTTGTACAGATAAGACTTGAGGAGGTCTTCGTTAAAAGCATCGTGGCCAGCCGGCACCGGGGTGTGGGTGGTAAAGAGGGAGGATGATTTTACCACTTCCACGGCTTGGTGGAACGATAAGCCACTCTCTTGAACGAGCTTTTTTACGCGCTCGAGACCGGTGAAGGCTGCATGGCCCTCGTTCATATGGCAAATTTCAGGCTTCACGCCCAAGGCATCCAGGGCTTTTACGCCACCAATGCCAAGTAAAAGTTCCTGTTTGAGGCGATTTTCCCAGTCGCCACCATACAACTGGTGCGAAATACTGCGATCACCCTCTTGGTTTTCTTCTAAATCGGTGTCGAGCAGGTACAAAGGCACCCGGCCTACGTCAATTTTCCAAACTTTGGCGTACAGGGTACGGCCTGGGAGTGGTATGTTTATTTTGACCCAGTTACCATCTGCATCCTTCACCGGCAATACTGGCAAATAACTGAATTTTTGCGGTTTGTAATTGGCTACTTGCTCCCCATAAGGAGAAAGACTTTGCTTGAAATAGCCGTAGCGGTACAATAAACCCACTGCTACGAGGTCGGAATTGCAGTCTGAGGCTTCCTTCAAATAGTCACCCGCCAAAACACCCAATCCACCCGAATACAGCTTTATTACCGAATGCAAGCCGTATTCCATACAGAAATACGCAACTTTTGGTGTTTTGGCCGTCTTCGGCGCACTCATGTAGGCGTTAAACTCGTCGAGCACCGCCTTCATCTCAGCCATAAATGCTTTGTTGGCAATTAACTGCTGATATTGTTCAAAACTTAAACTATCAAGTAGTGATACTGGGTTGTGTTGTGAACGCTCCCAAAGCACGGGATCGATGGAATCGAAAAGCTCGATAGCACGGTAATTCCATGACCACCACAGGTTTTGCGCTAAAGTTCGCAGGGGCTCAAGCTGTTTGGGTACTTCTGAACGTACTAAAACGCGCTTCCAAACCGGATCGTTATTCTTAGTTTGCATAGATAATAAAAAAAGGATGTGTCAAAAGTAACAATTAATTAGCCTGCGAAATCCACATTTTTGCTGTGTTTTTAACGGGCATGGAGCAGCTAAGGCTTGATAAAAGCACTTAAGCTGCCGCTACTACTTATGAAGAGCAGGATATAGCGCTCGCTCAACTGCACTTCGTTTGGTTCAAGTCTGTCGATACGGCCAGAAAGGGTTAAAAATTCACCGAGCGATTGCTGTTTTATACTGTTTTCTGCCATTTTTCGAACTTCCGCTAACTCTTTTTGAATGGGATACCGTAACTGGGCCTCTACCTGCTTGCGGAAGGTGCTTTTGAACAGCCATTCTGCCGATTGCAGCAAAATATCGCGCGACTTGATATCGAAATCGAAGTCTTTAATGCGGATTTCCATACTCTTGGCATCGTAATATGGCGTGCCCTTGAAATAATAGGTGCCGTCGATCTTCTTTTTGCCAATCCAACCAGCCTTGGCCTTCCCCACTAGCTTTACTTTGGCTACCAGGGTATTGCCCTTGCCGTACAACAGTATGTCTTCGATGCGGATTTGGTGCTTGCCATTTTCGAAGCTAAAAGTTTGTTTGCTGAGGTTGTCGTTGGCCAAACGGGTGGCTGTGGCGTAGTCGAGACCAGCTACTAAACGCAGCTGCACCGCCTCCTGCAAAGGTTGGTTCACCCTTAAATTGGGTACTGGCTTGGGAATGCGTTTAGCGCCTGCTATTTCGCCAGTGGTACTGAGCAGTACTGTGGTGCGTATGCCGGCCGTGGTGCGCAAGGCGGTGGCATCGGTTACGAGGGGTGCTAAATAAATCGAATCGGGGGCGAGGTAGAGCATGGCAGGTACAGGACCGCTGATGGCAATCGGCTCAAACAGTTTCTTCCAGTAACCTGCTACCTGGCTCTTAAATTGTAATTGCTTTTTGGCTTCGGCATCTAAAGTGGCTGCTATGCGGGCTAGCTGTTGCTCTACCACCTTCTCTACCACAGTGCCAATGGGGATTTTGAGGATACCGACTTCTAGATAGGGGCGTTCAGTCCATTTAAACGAAACCTGCGACTGCGTTTGTACCCGCCAATCTTCTAAAACCTGGACTTTACTGCTGAGTGTTACTTCGATGTTGAATTGTGCATCTTGCTGCAGCTGTGGTGCATGGGTATTGCTTAACAGGCCGCCTAAAGTCGACTTCACCCTTGCTTTTACGTAAATATTCAACGGCACTTTGACTTGTAAAAATTCGCCTTTGGCGCCCACTCGCATAGGTGCGGTGCGTTTTACAACGAGCATCAGGTCGTCGCCCCCATTGTCGTTGTAGTCACGGTCCTCGTACAATAGCTCCCCAATTTCACGGTTTAAAATGCTGGCTATGTCGGCATATGGCAAGCTTATCGGGATGTTAACCGTGCTCATCGGCAAGGTTACTTCGGCTGCTTTGTTGGAGAGTGTAGGCGCGGGGGCGTCTTCTATCTTGCGACTGCAACTGCTGGCCATCACAGCCAAGAGTAGAAAAAGCAAGGGTATTTTCATAGGGTCCTAGCCTTCATGCCAACCGAAAAACAATGTCGGCAGCGAGGTTCGTAGCTTTCTTTTTCACCCAATAGTACCTTACTGTCGCTGGCCGTAGTGCGATAACTGTGACTTGCCAAATCGCCGCATTGCACACAAATGGCATGTACCTTGGTTACGTATTCCGCTACCGATAGCAGCTGGGGCATTGGGCCAAAAGGTTTGCCGAGGTAGTCCATATCTAAGCCCGCAATAATCACCCTGCTGCCTCTTGCGGCCAGTTGCTGGGCGACGCTGATGAGCTCTTCGTCGAAAAATTGGGCTTCGTCTATGCCAATTACCTCCACTTCGGAGGCATACAGCAAGATATTGGAGGCGTGTTCCACGGGGGTGGAAGGGATGCTGTTGGCATTATGTGATACAATAGCGCTTTCATCGTAGCGGGTATCAAGCAGCGGCTTAAAAATCTCAGTTTTTTGATTGGCAAACTGGGCGCGTCGCAATCTGCGGATGAGTTCCTCCGTTTTACCAGAGAACATCGAGCCGCAGATAACTTCAATCCAGCCTTTTTGATGGCCGTGGATACGTGGTTCGGTGAACATGTTTTTTGATTCGTAAAGAAGACCGTACCTTAGTAGCGGAAAACAAAAATAGTATTTTCAATTGCCAAAACAGCGCCTCATGCACGATAGCCATAAAATTCGAACCTTACTTGCTTGTATCGACGATTTAACCAAAGCCGTACAGGAAATGTCGGCTGAGGCAGATGTCCATCAAGCCGATCAAGACCTGCTTTTGTACCGAAGCCGCTTGTTTTATGAGGCTGTTTTGTGCATGCCCACGGCTGATGCGGTGGCACCTCTGGCACCAGCCCCTTCAGCGGTAGCCGAGAGTACGGAAGGAGCAGCGTCTAGTTTGATGAATTCCTTTACCGAAGCCCTTGAGCACACCATTGAAGCGGCAGTAGAGCAAGCCATCGGTCAAAATCAGGAAGTGGAGGTAGATTTAACCTTGGAAACCACTCATGAGCTTGAAACAACAGCTGTTGAAGAGGTACTTGTGGTAATGGAAGAGGAGGCGTCAGTGGTTGCAGCAGCGGTTTTGGAAGTAGAAGCCGAGCCGGCAGATGCGGTAGAAGAAGCAGTTCCCGCGGCTGATGCAGCTACAGCCGAAGCGGCCACCCCCGCCACTCCTGAAGCCATACCCGCTCCAGCAGCCAAAACACCTGCCAAAAGCATGGCCTTTTCGCTAACGGGCATCATCGAACGTTCCGGCAACAGCCACTTGGTGATGGCGCATCTCAAGCTAAAGCCTATCGATGACCTCAAATCAGGCATTGGCCTCAATGAAAAGTTCCTGTTCATCCGTGAGCTGTTTGGTAACGATCACCTGGCCTATGCCGATGCCATCGAAAAGCTCAACGCCGCTCCAACGCTGGCAGCCGCTGAAAAAATATTGGCTGCAGAGGTATTGCCGCAACAGCAGTGGGACCTCGAAACCGAAGCCGCCCTGTCGTTTTTACACCTGATTTTTAGAAGATTCGCTACGTCTTAAGCCGGCTCTGCCTGTAAATCCAGCTCGCTTTGTCCAGTTAAAAACTGTATAGCAGCCTCATTAAAGCGCTGGGCTTGCTCAATGGTTACCACATGACCGCACTGCTCTACCACTTCTAATGTGGCCGCTTTTGTGCGGGCAACCATGTCGGCCACAGTGGGTAAAAACATATGGTCTTGCCTGCCCATTACATAAAGCGTTGGAATATCAGGCAAAGCCGCTTCGAAGCGCCGCAGGATGGGTGTTAGCTGTCCTGTAAGCTTGTACCACCGTAAAAACTCCTTGCGCGCCAGCTTTTGGGCTTCCCTGATGAAAAAATTACGCGATTCGGCATGGTTGGCCCGAGGCATGATTACAAAAGCAAACAGCTTGTATAACCACATGAAGGGCAAAACATTTTTAAACATCCGGCCCAATCCCACAAAAAACTTACCCCTTACATCCAGCTTGGTAATGGCACCGGCCATCACCATGCTGCTCACGCGTTGCGGGTGCATTTCGGCGAGTTGCCTAATCACTATGGTGCCCAGCGAAACGCCCACAAAATGGGCTTTGGCAATTTGCAAGTGATCGAGCACTTCCAAAACATCACTGGCAATGGCTTCAAAAGAGTACTGCTGCGCATTTTCGGTAACACCCGGCGAGCGCCCATGCCCCCGCAAATCTACCAGCAGTAAATTAAAATGAGCACTAAAAGCACGCACCTGCTTGTACCAAATAGAGGAGTTGCCCCCCGCACCGTGGATAAAAACCACCCAAGGAGCAGTCTGACTGTGCGCATGTGTTTTGTAGTGCAGCATAAATAATGAACCTGTGAACGGGGATAACTAAATTAAAACAGCTTATGGTTGCGCAGTGTAAAGCAAAACTTGTTGATTTTTCATGTTTGAGCGACGCACGGCAATTACCTGCAAGGCTTGATCGTCGATGGGAAGAGAAGCTACGCCATCAATTGTTGCCAGAAGCGTGTGCGCCTCTTCGTCAAAAGCCTCTTCGCTGCCCAAGCTGCCGCGGTAAAATTTTACATTGGTGGCGCCGTTGCTCAAACGGATTTCCCACTTCCCAGCCTTTTCTTGCACCACAATGCTTGGCTGCTTGATGGCTTTGCCGTTGAGTTGGTACTCGAGCAAACCAGGGACCGTTTTGCCGCCCTTCCACTTCAATACCGCCATGAGCTCACCAGTATTGTAGTATTTTTTTTCAATGCCTTCTTTTTGATTGGCTACAAATTGAGCCTCTTGATACAATATGCCATCCTTGTAATACCACTTACTCCAGCCGTTTTTTAGGTTTGCTTGGTATTCGATGGCTGCAGCGAGCTGTCCACTTTCGTAATATTCACGTGCCACGCCATGCCGCATCCCGTCTTTTACAGGGACTTCGTTGCGGATTTTACCGTCTTCGTAGTAGTTTTTGGAGATGCCTGCGATTAGCCTGCCCGAAGCGTCTTTTACAAGCGTAGGCTCTTTTTCGGCGGTTTCGCAACTCGAAAAACCAACCAAAAAAGCGAGGAGTAAAGGGAGGAATGGCGTTTTCATGTGTGACTTGAGTTGTAAGATAACCATTTAAAGGCCTTCCCCAAAATGCAATGCTACTGCCAGCGCGATAGGTTTTCGCAGCTTAGGTACTCCTGATCAATGTTGATATAGGTTTTGACCTTGGTTTTCATGAACCAAGCCTGTACCGTTTCAATGCGTTTCATGCTTAATGCCGCGTTTTGAATGCGGGCGTAGTCGGTGTCGAGGTTGGCTTGGTGCGGACTGGTACGGCTTTTCAGATAAAAGACACGAAAACCGCGGCTGCCATCGGGTGCCGAATAAGGTTGCGGGTCGCTCATTTCGCCTGGCTTGAGTTTATCAATGGCGAAATATACGTCGGGCGTTAGTTGATTAATGGTAAAAGTGCTCGTACCGCTGTTGGCCTCCATGAGCATGCCTCCGTTTTGCTTGCTTTCCTCGTCTTCCGAATGCTTTCGCACAGCGGCTGTAAAGTCAAGATTACCGGCAGTAATTTCTTTGCGAATAGAGTCTAACCGTATGCGCGCACCGTCTAACTCGCGGTTGCCTACAGGGGGTTTGATGAGGATGTGGCGGCAATGTACCCGGTCGCCGCGGCGCTCTACTAATTGCAGGATGTGGTAACCAAACTTGGTGCGGATTACCGACGAAATTTCACCTGGCTTGAGCTTGAAGGCCACAGCTTCAAATTCGGGTACCATCTCGCCACGGCCAAAAAAGCCCAATGAACCACCTTCTTTGGCCGACCCTGGGTCCTCAGAATATAAAAGGGCAAGGGTGGTAAAATTTTCACCCTTCAAAATCCTGCTGCGAATATCGCCGAGCTTCTCAATGGTAAACTCTTTTTGCACAGGGCCAATTTCTGGGAAAAGTACAATTTGGCCTATTTCAATTTCTGCGTCAAAGTAAGGGATACTGTCAGCAGGCACTTTGGCGAAATAAGCCTGCACCTCACGTGGTGAAATGGTAACGTTTTGCGTGATTTGCTCCTGCATTTTTTGCGCCAAAACCATTTCTTTGATCTGGGGGCGAAACTCTTCTTTGATCTCGAGTATGGATTTACCGTAAAACTCTTCGAGTTTTTCGCGACTGCCAATCATGGAAATGAAATAGCGCATCCGGCGATCAATTTGGCCTTCAATTTCTTCGTCGCTTACCTCTAAGGAGTCGAGCTCCGCCTGCCGCAACATAAGTTTGTTGGTCAGCAACTGGTCGATGATGATGCACTTCATGTCGGGATCGGGGTCGTTGCCTTGCGCTATCCAGTTGGCATATTCCGACTCTACATCCGATTTGAGGATGATCTTATCGCCTACAACAGCCACCAAACCATCCACCATGCTCGATTTCGACGGCTGGGCCTTTACTAAAACCGCTGCCAGAAGCAACAGCATCACAAATATTGGTTTCTTTAAACGCATAAGTTGGTGCCAACCCCTATCGGGTCAACGCATAAATTTCAATCTTTTTTTCTTCCTGAGCCTTTCGGTAACGCTCCTGGTAATAACGCTCAATAAACTCCTGTCGTCTCTGCAACAGAATCAAACTACGGATATTAAATACTTCGAAGCTTAAAGGAGATGGCTCACCCACACTGCGATGGGCTTTCGTTACTAAAAAATACCGAAAAAGGGAGTCTTCTACCGTTTGCACTGTTTGGTGACTTGTGAAGTTGAATTGCTGAATCAAATCAGGGTCCATCCCCCGCATCACCTCATCTACATACACCCAATTGGTGTCAGGGAGTTGCGAGCTAAAGGCATACTGAAAACAATAATCAGCCAGGGCCTCCGCGTCTTTTTCGCGTTTGGAGAGCAACAATCGCCGCAATTTATCTTGCTTTGGGGCCTTCAATTCTACTTTCACAAAACGACCTTTCATCAAGGCCCTGCGCAGTTCGAATTGCTCTTTGTTGGCATTATAATAGGTTTCCACCACTTTTTCGTCGATACTGGTGTCCATTTGCGGCGCCAAAATCTCCGTTTCAAAACGGTAGCGCAGCAGCGAAAGCCTGTAATCTTCGAGCTTGTCGCTGAAGTCCTTTTGCTCTGGCCGCAATTGCTCCTCTGCCTCTAAAATAATCAGATGCTGCCGAATCCAAGTGTCGATGTAGGCCTTTGTGCGCTGTAAACTGTCTTCAGGCGAGCTGCCCTCTGGCACCAAACCCTGCAAATTGGCTTGGTACAAGTACATTTTTCCTACACGCGCAACGGCATCTGCTTGCGGACCGCCTTTGTCAAAATATTGACAGCCCGCAAGTAGTAATCCGATGCTCAAGTAGGAAAGTAGTTTCAATGTTATTTAGGCAAAATGCTGTTAAAGGTATCCTTGTTGACTACCACTTTGTAGCGCGATTCCAAATCTTTGATCCACTCGCGCTCCAAATGCTGCTGATAGTCGGAGGTGGCCAAGCCTCTGATCTCAGATAATGGCTTTACTGATGGCTCTAAAAGGGCGTTGATGCGAACAAAAACAAACTGCCCGTTATGTTCTTTGATGTCGCTCAAACCTGTTTTTTGCTCGAACAAGGCCAGTATAGGCGTGCTTCCTGTTTCAAATTTGCCGCTGTTGATTTTGAGCGTCAACGGATTTTTGCTGTTGTGGGTGCTAAGTAACTTGGCGTGCGTGTTTTTCTTCTTGCCTGCGGCTTTCCGGATACTCTTGGCAGTTTTGGCGTCAATAACCGTGAAAATATCGGCGTCGGTACGCGCTTGGTACATGTATTTGCTGCCGTTGGTGGCATGAAACTCCTGCAAGCCAGTGGTGTCGGTTACGGCTTTCGACCAAACCATCTGGTCGGTGAGGTCAAACAACAGAATGCCTTCACGGTACTCTTTCATCAAAACACGGAAGTCGGCGAATTTGCTTTCTAAACGGCTGTCTTCGTAAGCCAACAGCTGCTCCTCAACCCAAGTCTGATACATTTTTTCAAGGAAGATGTTGAGGTCAGCCGACATTAGGAGGGGCTGTTTTGACTGATATAACTGCACTAAATCGCTTTGTTTGAATTTTTTATCACCAAAGCTGATCACCACTTCGTCTTTCACAAAATCGGCAGGCGTCCAAGTATTTTCGCGGTAAGCGCTTTCATTCATAACCTTCTGCACTGCTGTACGTGCTTTTTGGTTTTCAACGAACTTATACTCGGCCTTCAGTTTGTTGAGCAGATTGGCTTTGTTGATGTTGGCACGGGCGTCGCGGGCAATTCGAGCTTCGAGGTCAGATTTGGATTGCTCGAAGGAAGGCACGCCTCGCAAGTCAATGCGCTTGATGATGTGCCAGCCGTAAGGGGTAAGGATGGGCTCCGAGAGGTCACCATCGTTTTTTAAACCAAAAGCGGTTTCTTCAAATTCGGCTACCATGCGGCCAGAACCAAAATAAGGCAACAGACCTTTGTTGGTAGAAGAGCTTGGGTCTTCGCTGTACTGCGCCACCAATTGCTCAAAATTTTCGCCTGCTTTGATTTTTTTGTGCAGCTCTTGGATGCGCTTTTGGGTTTGGGCTTTGATGGAGTCGGTATCGGTGTTTTTAATGACCAACATGAGGTGCGCCACCCTGATTTCGCCACGTGCCGGGCGCTCGTCGGTTGCCTTGAGGATGTGGTAACCGTATTGGGTGCGGAAAACCGGCGAAATCTGCCCGATTTTGGTTTTGTAGGCCACGTCTTCAAAAGCATAAATCATGCGAAAAGCACTGAAGAAGCCCAGGTCGCCACCATTGTCCTTGGCCGATGGGTCTTCCGACAACTCGCGGGCCAATGCACTAAAACTTTCTTCCTTCAGCAAGCGCTCGCGAATTTGGGTCGCTTTTTTGAAGGCTGCCAAACTGTCGGCAGCTGGTGCATTTTCTTCCACGCGAATCATAATGTGACTCGCCCGACGCTCAGTGCGGGTACGCTCATAGGCCTCCATTAGCAAGGCTTCGTTACTTTCTTTGTCGCGCAAATAAGGCTGCGCCAGTTGCGTGCGGTAGTTGTCGAGCTCGCGCTTGAACTTGGCCGAGGTATCTAAACCCAAAGCGTAAGCCTCTTGCACTTTTAGCTTAAATTTAATGTATAGGTCGAGGTATTCATTTAAGTCGGCCGTCGTAGCTTCTTTTTTGCTGTAGTTGTTTTTGTTGAATACGGTCAAAAACTCATTCACACTCACGGCATCACCATTCACTGAAAAAAGGACACGTTCATCAGCTTGGGCTAAAACCAAAGCAGGCGCGCTGATAAGGAACATTAGTGACAGGAAAAGTAATTTTTTCATATAGCTATTAGTTGTTTAAAGATGCATGACTTCTTAACAATTACAACGCCAAATAAATCAACTCATTTTGCGCAATTGTTTTCGAAGAATTGCAAAAATAAAGATTAATACACACCTGCGCCTTAGGTTTACAAAATGTGGCACGCGATGCATCATTTTGTGGACTTATTTTACCCGCGCTTGTGCCTTGGGTGTAGTCGCAATTTGTATGCACATGAGGCGGATATCTGCTGGACCTGCCTCTATCGGTTGCCCCGGACGCATTGGCATGGGATGGCCGATAACCCGCTAGAACGGCTTTTTTGGGGAAGGATGGATGTTAAAGCGGTGACCTCTTTGCTGTATTTTACCAAGTCGGGCGTTACCCAACAACTCCTCCACAAACTCAAATACAAGGGCATGCAGCAGGTGGGAATAAAGCTAGGAAATATTTTGGGAGAGGAGCTGAAGGGGAGTGAGCGGTATGCGGGACTAGACCTGATCATTCCGGTGCCCTTGCATCCCAAAAAGGAACATTCGCGGGGCTATAACCAAAGCATGCTCATTGCAAGGGGCTTGGCCGAGGCTTTGGAAGTGCCCACAAACGGCCAATTATTGGTGCGCCCGCAATTCACCGAAACCCAAACCCGCAAAGGACGATTTGAACGTTGGGAAAATGTATCGGAAGCCTTCGTTTGTCCCCAACCCGCCCTCCTCCAAAATAAAAAAGTGCTCTTAGTCGACGATGTACTTACCACTGGTGCCACACTCGAAGCCTGCGGTCAGGTACTGCAAGGGGCTGGTGCACAGCTATGGATGGCTACTTTGGCTTGTGCCTTGCGCTGATATAGCGTTTGAACAGCCGCATGATTGACGCATAATTAAATGTAGCTGAGGTGCTTGCGTTTAAAACGCCGATAACAGCTTAATATGTAATTTGATTTTGACCCCCGCTAGGCTTATCGTAATTTTGCCGTGGCACTATGTTTGTTGGGAGCATAGAAATTCCCCTATGAAGAAGCTTCTTTTTTTACTTGCCTTTGTATTTACAGCTACTGGAATGGCAAGTCTAGAGGCGCAAGAATATGCGGTTCGAAACATTCATAACAAGGCTTTTAAAGAAGGTGAGGTGCTCACTTTTAAGCTACACTATGGCTTTATTAATGCAGGCATTGGCGAGTTGCGGGTGATGGATAAGTCTGTGAAAGTGGCAGGCAAAGCGTGCTTACATGTGGTAGCAACGGGTAGAACGCTGAGCTCTTTTGATTGGATTTACAAAGTGCGCGACCGGTACGAAACTTACATCGATGAACAGGCGATGGTGCCGATGAAGTTTGTGAGGGATGTTTATGAGGGGGGCTATGTGTTTAAGGACAAATACGTTTTCGATCAGCAAACCAATAAAGTAAATGCGAATGGGGAGTATTTTGAGGTGCCGCACTATGTGCAGGACATCGTTTCGAGCTTTTATTTTGCACGGACCCTGGACTTTAGAAACACACGCAAAGGCGACACCTTCCAAGTACCTATGTTTTTAGATAAAGAAACACATCATTTTAAGTTCAGGTTTATGGGCCGCACCACCCTCGATTTAGACAAAGGGAAATTTAAGGTGATGATATTTATGCCAGTGGTTATGAAGGGCCGTGTTTTCAAAAACGAAGAAGACCTCACGGTATATGTTTCGGACGACGATAATAAAATACCGCTGCAAATCAAAGCCAACATCCTCATTGGTTCGGTTAAAATGACACTCACCGACTATTCGGGACTTAAAAACCCGATGACTTCCAAAATCGATTAGACGCTACAGCTTGGGATAATGGCACACACTAAAGTCATGATGCAAATGCGAGGCATCCTGAAACAGGAGGAAATAAACGGGGTGATTTGCTCAACGCCTAATTGGTCAACCCCCCAAAAATTTATTACTGCCTGATGGGCTTGTATGTTATGGCATCTTTAACAGTTGCGCCACAACAGCCTGGCTACTCTAACTACATCGGAAAGCTAAACCACAGCTCTTGATTGCCATCCCGCAAATTTGGTGCCTCAGTGCTTTGAAGTAGCTGATTATTAAGTATCTTACCTAGTAAAAGGTGTATATGAAAAATGCATTGATGTTATGGGCGGTTGTGTTGTTAGCGGCCCTACTCACGGCTTGTTTTCCTGATCGCAAAGAAATTCGAGAAAACACTTGGATAGCCGTTTCATTAAAGCCAAGTGCCACCGATAGTACATGGAATCCGGGTGCAGTGTATGAACTTACCTTTCCAGAAAAACGCACTTTTTCAATTCGACTTGATGTGAACAGCTGTGGTGGAATTGCGGCTTTTAACCCCAATAACATCATTTTTTTTAATGATATCAGTTGTTCAGAGGCTTGCTGTGATAGTCCTTTTGCAACCGAAATGTTGCGTTTATTAGCTGAAGTAAATCGATATCAGTTTAACGATGACCAACTAGAGCTTACGGGTAACAATGGGATCGTCATTAATTTTACCCGTAAATAGATGGCGGGCTCTTTGAACTTTTTGGGCTAAAAAAGCCTTACTTTTGTGTTTTCATGGGTGATAGAAGCCTCTGATCAACAAAAAAAACTAACAATATGGCATATCCCGAATTTATGGTTGCGCCCATGCGCAGAGACCTCACCGAAGCAGGGTTTAACGAATTAAAAACAGCACAAGAAGTAGAGCAATTGTTGGGCAACAAGTCTGGTACTACCCTTGTGGTAGTAAACTCTGTTTGCGGTTGTGCCGCTGCCAATGCGCGCCCGGCCGTGAAAAAAGCTATCCAGAATGCAAAAAAGCCAGGAGTGCTCAGCACTGTCTTTGCAGGCATGGAAACCGACGCGGTTGACAAGGCCCGTGCATTTATGTTGCCCTATCCGCCTTCTTCGCCAGCCATTGCTTTGTTCAAAGATGGCCAGTTGGTGCACATGCTTGAGCGCCATCACATAGAGGGTCGCTCGGCCGATATGATTGCCGCCAATTTGGTAGAGGCCTTTGATCAGCATTGCTAGTTCGAAGGTCCGCACGCATTACAATAACTAAAAAGCCCTGCTTGATAATTCGAGCAGGGCTTTTAAATAAAACCGTGTTTTAAACGTTGGCTTCCGCCAAGGCTTTGAGTCGTTCTTTGGCTGCTTGGTACCCAATAGCATACATTTCGGCACCTTTATCGATCGAAAACAAATGAAATTTTTCCATCTGCGAAGGTTCAATGTACACATCTAGCAAGGGAATGCTTTGCGCTACGTTGTTGTGAATGGCAATGTTCAATACCCTTTCAATGCTCTGCATCCAGCCGTCTACCTGATCAACGTAGCCCACTGGGTTTACATTTACGCCTACTAGGCGCTCGCAAAGACCAGATAAAGCTGCTGCCGGCAAGTTTTCTGTCAACCCGCCATCTACATACAGGTGCTCGTTTAAGCGAATCGGTTCAAAAAGCAAGGGAATGGCGCAGGAGGCGAGAATGGGCAGCAGTAATTCACCTTTGTTGAAGTAAACAGACTTCCCTGAGCCCAAATCTGTAGCAGCTATCCAAAGTGGCAGGGCTAATTCTTCAAAATTTTTGGCAGTTATGTGCCTTTTGAGTGCGTTTTTAAGTCCAGTGGAACTCAACAGCCCACCCGCGCTCCATTTAAACTTAACCAAACTAAAGTTTTTCTCCTTATCGAAAATCTCTTTGATTTCGGCTGGATGCTTGCCATCAGCCAAGAGTGCGCCAATGATGGCGCCCACACTGGTGCCGGCAATGGCATCGAAGGAAAAACCGGCCTCGTAAAACGCGCTGAGCACACCCAAATGACCGTAGCCTTTGGCAGCACCGCCCGACAATACAAGACCGGTTTTAAACTTTTTGGTATCCCTCATTAAGCCTCGGCTTCTACTGGGGCGGCCGCGAGTTTTCCTTTCAAATGGTCCTTGATTTTCATTTCGATTTCTTCGGCCAAGTCAGGATTGTCCTTGAGCAATTGCTTAACGGCATCGCGCCCTTGACCCAATTTAGTTTCGCCATAGCTGTACCAAGAACCGCTTTTCTTAACGATGCCCAGTTCACTGCCGAGATCCACAATTTCGCCGTCTTTTGACACGCCTTCGCCGTACACAATGTCGAATTCACATTGACGGAAAGGTGGTGCTACTTTATTTTTCACAACTTTGATACGTACCCGGTTACCAGTTACATCCAAACCATCTTTGATTTGGCCGATGCGACGAATATCGAGTCGTATAGATGCATAAAACTTAAGTGCGTTACCACCAGTGGTTGTTTCAGGATTTCCGAACATTACACCAATTTTTTCACGCAATTGGTTGATGAATACACATACACAACCTGTTTTGTTGATGCTACCTGTGAGTTTACGCAAGGCTTGCGACATTAAACGCGCTTGTAAACCCATCATCGAATCACCCATTTCGCCTTCAATTTCGGCTTTAGGTACAAGTGCTGCCACGGAGTCGATTACAATGATATCGATGGCGCCTGAGCGAATCAGGTTATCGGCAATTTCGAGCGCCTGTTCCCCATTATCTGGCTGTGAAATCAGCAAATTGGCGGTATCGATGCCCAAATTTTCGGCGTAGGTTTTATCGAAGGCATGCTCTGCATCGATAAAGGCCGCCAAACCACCTTTTTTCTGCGCTTCTGCAATGGCATGCATCGCGATGGTGGTTTTACCAGATGATTCTGGTCCGTAGATTTCAATTACCCTACCGCGTGGGAATCCACCAATGCCAAGGGCAATGTCTAATCCCAGCGATCCTGAAGGAATCACATCCACATTTACGACACGTTGGTCACCCATTTTCATGACCACACCTTTGCCGTACGACTTCTCGAGTTTGTCGAGCGTAAGCTGCAGGGCTTTTTGTTTTTCGTTTACTGTACTGCTCATATCGTTTAAAATTTACTTTCAGTTTAGGCTTCTAAATTACGGAGATAAACAACCGCTTGTTAACCCGTTTTCCGCATTCTTTTGCACAAATTACGCATCTTCATTTGTCATCTCTTGTCAAATTATTAAAACAGGTAATTACACATGGCATACAACCAGCTAATACTTTCTGCGTTTCTCATACAACAAACGTATCCAGCATTTATCTTTGGTGTAGTGAAAGTACTTTTTTCCCTCTTTATCAGCTGTTGCTGTTTGGTGCTTGTGGCTCAGGCTCAAAGCCCCAAGAGCGACCGCAAGGCCGTGCAGTTTTCGGGTCTCACCGTGAGTTCTGATAGCATGGACGTCATTCCTTTTACGACCATCTTGGTAAAAAACCGTTTCAAAGGCACGGTTAGCGACAACAGCGGTTTTTTTTCCTTTGTTGCCTTAGAAGGAGATACCATTGTTTTTAGCGGGATAGGCTACAAAACTTCGCTGATGGTTGTTGATAAAGAAGCCGCCGCCGATGATATTTTTTCGGTTCTAATGCCCATGATGCGCGATACATTAGAGCTGCCCATGGCCATCATCTATCCCTGGCCAAGCAAAGAGGCGTTTAGGCAAGAATTTTTAGCATTGGAGCTCAAAGACGACATCTACACCCGCGCCGCCCGCAATCTAGAAAACGAGTTGTTGGCGCAATTAGCCAGCGCCATGACCATGGATGCTTCCGAAAACCAGCGTATGTACATGCAAAAAACCATTGCACAAACGTATTATGCCGGCGGACAACAGAATTTTCAGCAGCTGGGAGGTCCAAATGCCATACCCATTCCCTCGACTTTGTTGAATCCTTTGGCTTGGGCTGAGTTTGTTAAAGCCATCAAACGAGGTGACTTTAAGCGGAAAAAGTAGTCTACAGCATGCCAAATCCACTATTGCACCGTATCAAAGCCTTCCTATCCAAGCTTGTGCAGCTACTAACGTTGGGATGGCGAAAGCTCTCCAAACCCGCCGTCTGGAACAGAACCAGGTACAAAAAACTTACATCTGGCCGCAAGGCACTCAGTTGGCTCTATTCTGGCTTTATGGTGCTGCTCATGGCAGCCATTGCGCTTGAGCTTAACTTTTTGTGGTTATTTGGAGCGATGCCGAGTATGCTGGAAGTACAACGCGCCGAAATGAGTCAGGCCTCCGAAATTTACGCTGCCGATGGCCAACTCCTTGGCAAGTATTACACTGAAAATAGGAGTCCTGTTGCATACGATTCTATTCAACCCTTCCTCCTCCAAACCCTCATTGCAGTAGAGGATGAGCGTTTTTATCAACACATAGGCATTGATTTTAAGGCCATTGGTGCCGCTTTGAGGGATGCAGCACGGGGTCAGGCCCGCGGCGCCAGTACCATCACCCAACAATTGGCCAAAAATCTTTTTCAAACCCGAACCGATGGCACGGGTTTATTAGGCAAGCTCCCGGGCGTGTCGGTTTTGTTAGCCAAAGCCAAAGAATGGATCACCGCCTTAAAGCTGGAGGTGTTTTTTAACAAGCAAGAAATTTTAGCCTTATACCTCAATACGGTGGACTTTGGGAGAAATAGCTTTGGCATTAAAAGTGCAGCCAAGACCTATTTTAACAAAGCACCGAGTGAACTTTTGCCTGAAGAATGTGCCGTTTTAGTGGGCATGCTCAAGGCCCCCACCTACTACAATCCCGTAGCCAATCCTAAAAACTCCCTGCGCCGACGCAACGTGGTACTGCAGCAGCTCCAAGCACAAGGGCTCATCACCGAAAAGCAGCTGCAGCAGCTGAGCCAAAAACCCATCAAGCTGCAATACAAAGAAGAAGAGGTTACCGATGGCTTGGCACCCTATTTTAGATCGGAGTTGGCCAAGTGGTTGCGCGATTATCTCAAAACAAATTACGGCGACAAATACAACATTTATACCAGTGGTTTACGCATCGAAACCACGCTCGATACCCGGATGCAAGTGCACGGGGAGGCGGCGGTAGGACAAACCATGCGCCGTTTGCAACGCAGGTTTGAAGAACATTGGCGCGGACGCATTCCCTGGGAGCTGCCCGATGGACAAGAGGATTCGACCTGGTTCGCAACCCTGGTACAACGCACCGACCGCTATAAAGCTGCAAAAAAGGCTGGGGTTGCTGAGGCAGCCATCTGGCAACAGCTGGCCGAGCCAGTGGAGATGGAGTTGTTTGATTGGCAGGGCAGCAAGCAGGTAACGATGAGTCCACTCGATTCGCTGCGCCACGACCTCAAAATGCTGCAGTGCGGCATGGTGGCGGTTGACCCCTTTTCTGGTCAAATCAGGATGTGGGTGGGCGGCATCAATTTTAGGCATTATAAATACGACCACGTAAAGCAGATGCGCCGCCAGCCAGGCTCTACTTTTAAGCCATTTGTGTATGCCGCGGCCATTGAACAGGGTAGGGGCCCGTGCGACAAATTGGTTGATAAGCCTGTAACCGTGGTTTACCAAGAAAATGGAGAAGAAAAGCGGTGGTCGCCACGCAACGCCGACTGGCAGTTTACTTACAGCGAATACACCCTGCGCCGGGGCATGGCACGCTCCATCAATACCATTGCCGCACAGCTCACCGAAATAGTAGGGCCCGCGGCAGTAGTTGATATTGCCAAGCGACTGGGCATTGAAAGTCCGCTTGAAGCCCTCCCCGCCATCGGACTCGGGGCCAGCGACGTTTCCCTGCTCGAAATGGCGGGTGCTTACGCGGCCTTTATGAACCGTGGCGAGTGGATTGAACCACATTTTGTAACCCGGGTGTTTGACCGCAAGGGCAAGCTCATTTTTGAGTTTGAGCCGAAGCGGCGACAAGCCATTACGCCTGAAACGGCATACTTAATGACCTATATGCTGCGTGGCGGTACAGAGGAGGGCGGCGGCACCTCACAGGCGTTGTTCGAATTTGATATTTTTAAAGGCAACAACCAAATTGGGGGTAAAACCGGTACTTCGCAATCTTATTCAGATGGTTGGTTTGTGGGGATGACCAAAGATTTAGTTGTAGGCAGTTGGGTGGGTGCCGACCAGCGCAAGGTGCATTTTAGGACCTCCCAAACGGGTGAAGGCAGCAAGACCGCCTTGCCGATTGCAGGCAAATTTTTGGAATTGGCCTACGACGATGTACTTAAAATGGGGCCCTTCCCTGAGGCTAGGGTGAAGATTAATAAGCCGTACAACTGCCGCACCATATTAAAAGCGACAGTTGTTGATAGTTTGGAAGTTTTGGAAGAAGAAGATCCAGTATTACCGGAGCTACCAAGCAATGACGATGCACCGCCGGTTAGCCCACAATAAACAGTGAGGCAGGCGTAAACCTAGTAAAAAGTAAACTTTACCAATCTATACGGCCCTTTTGCCGAATGTGCCAAGGCAACTGATTGGGTGCGGTTGATGGCAAAGGCAGAAAACGGCAGCACAATGCTGCCTTCTTCTTTGTCGATAAACAACTCATCGGCCTCCAATTTGCCATATTTATCTACATAGGCAATCATCGCACTGCTGCTTTTGGTATCTGGCCGTACCATGCTCTCCTTTTTTACGGGATCGCTGATTTCGCGGTTGGCGGGATGGTCGTTGTAAAGGAATGCCACTTTATCGCGCACCATGCCGGTGATAAAGGAAACGCTGGCGCCTTCGTCGTTTTCAGGACTTTGGTTGAGGGCGAGGCTCGACTGCCAATCAACTGAACCGCGGGCGTTGAAGTTCACAATCATCATGCCTTGCACATAATGGGTTATTTTGCTCTTGGCATCGGGCCAGCTTTCCGGTTTTTGTCCCGATGGCACTTCTTTGTTCACGCGGCGAATTTCACCAATCAGGTACACATTGCCGTTTGAGCTCACCAAAATCGATGGTTTTACATCCATTACCCCTTTAATAATCTTGCGCGGGATGTTGGTATCAACAAATTTGCGCAGGGTAGCCTTGTGGATTTCTACAAAGGCTTTGTCGAGCGGCTCTACCGTTTTGCGCAGCACTTGGTGGGTAATGATGTCGGTGGTGGTGATGAAGCTGCCATTTAAGCCCGACCGCTGTGAGGCACCGTAAAAGCCAGCGGCATGCAGTTTATCATCGCTTTTGGCGAGATTAATCACCACTTCGTGAACAAAAGTGCCTTCGCCCACATTTACTGGATATTCACGGGTAGTGCCTTTTTCTACCTCATAATTTAAGATCGTCCAATAATAAGGCAACTCTACCCGTACGGGTCTTTTGCTCATGTTTACGTTCGAAACTTTGGCGGTGAGAAACAGATTGGTGCTGCCATCGGCGATCACCATACCGGGTTCGGTGGCTTTTTCGTTAAAAGGACTCACCAGGATTTTATCGGCTTTGATAGCGCGCTTTTTATCAAGCACTTTGTAGCTGAATTTGCTGGCTTCGCCTACCGCCACAGACTTGCTGCGGAAGTAATAAAATAACTTGCCATCATTGCTTTTGCCAATCAACGGTGTTACCGAGCGAGGATCGATGCCTTCTGTGCCTTTGATTTCGTCGAGCACCATAAACTCGCTGCCGTAAGTGCCATTAGGGTCGAGTGACCAAGCGTAAATGGTACGTACTTTTTCGGATTCGGCATAAAAGGAAGTGATCATAATCAACTCATCTTCAATGCTCATCACTTGCATCAGCTCGTGCTTAATTTTGTTTTCGGCAGGAAGCTTGAGTTCATAGGTGGCTTCCAGGTTTAAGGAAGGGTCGAAGGCATGAATTTCGTAACTATCGGCTTTTTTGGTGTGCAGAACGAGGGTGTTCGACTTATTGGCAGCAAATATATACGTTTGCTTGCCGGTGATTTTTTCTTTGGCTGGAAGGCCTACTTGGATACCCAACGATTGGGCGCTCAAGAGGTTAACACTGAAGATTAAAATCGCGGCTAAGAGCAGCTTTTTCATGGTAAAGAATATTTTGAAGTCTAAAAACCGAATTGTTCTGAGGCTAAATTAAGGAATTCAGCAAACTTTCAAGCCTTTGGCGTAAAATCACCAACGACCGCTGGCACCGCCACCGCCCGACATGCCTCCGCCGAAGCCGCCAAAGCCGCCACCGCCACCTCCGCCACCAAAGCCACCACCACCCATTGGGAAGAAGAAAGGAGGCTGGTAACCTGCCCGGCCTTTGCCGCTGAAGCTCTGACCGCCGCCGTTGCGCGAGTTGATGATGCTGATGAGGATTACCACGATGAGAATGACCACCAAAGAACCAGGCCCTTTTTTGTCGCCTTTGCCCTTAGCATCGGCTGTGTAGGCGCCCTCGAGCACCTGAATCACCGATTTACTAGCCGCATACAAGCCACCGGCATAGTCGCCCGAGCGGAAATTAGGTACCATCTCACGCTCAATAATGCGCCGCGAAAGGGCATCGGTGAGGCGGTCTTCAAGCCCGTAGCCCACTTCCATGCGCACAGCCCGCTCTTCCATTGATAGCAAGATGAGCAGACCGTTGTTTTTGCTTTTTTGACCTATCCCCCAAGCTTCATACAGCTTATTGGCGTAATCAGCGATTTCGTAACCGCCCAAACTAGGCACGGTAACGATGGTGATTTGGGTGGAGGTGCTGTCGCTGTAGCTCACCAACATGGTTTCGAGCTTGTTGAGCTCCATGCGATTGAGTACCTGGGCAAAGTCGTTCACCAAGCGCACCGGCTTCATGGGTTGTGGCAGGTCCTGGGCTGACAATGGCAGCACCAGCAGCAAAAGCACACTGATTTTAACCAAAAGTGATCTCATCCGACAATTCATTTTGGTCGTTATTGCCCTGGTGCGGGAAAAATTCCCGGAGCTTTTCACCTACTTGTTCGAGTGCTTTGCTGATCCCGCCGGCGTAATCGCCCTGCTTAAAATGCTGGGTCATGAGGGCGATTTCAGCCTCCCAAAAATCCTTGCCTACCGCCGCATCTATGCCTTCATCTCCATAAATGGCCACCTGATGGTCTTTTACAGCAATGTACAACAGCACCCCATTGCGGGCCACGGTGTTGCGCATACCCAGCTTGCCGAATAAAAAGGTCGCCCTTGCAAGGGCATCCCCGCGTGAATAATCTTCGAGGTGTACCCGCACTTCGCCTGAGCTGGCTGCTTCGGCTTGCTGGATGGCTTGCAGTACGGTTTTTTGTCCTGCCGCGTCGAGTAATTTTTTAGCCGACTCGCTCAAAACTCAACCTTTGGGGCTTTTTCGCTGCCTTCGTCTGACTTAAAATAGCCTCTTTGTTCAAAGCCAAACCAGCCGGAGATGAAATTGTTGGGGAATTTGCGGATGTAGGTATTGTAGTCTTGCACCATTTCGTTAAACCTGCGGCGCTCTACGCTGATGCGGTTTTCGGTGCCTTCGAGCTGCGACTGCAGTTCGAGGAAGTTTTGGTTGGCTTTGAGGTCGGGGTATTTTTCAACCACCACCATCAAACGCGACAAAGCACCGCTCAATTGGGCTTGGTTGGCTTGAAATTTTTCGATGGTAGCGGCGTCTAATTTGCTGGCATCTACGTTCATGCCGGTGGCTTTGGCCCGGGCTTCCACCACTTGGGTGAGGGTTTCTTGCTCAAAATCGGCATACCCTTTTACCGTGCTCACCAGGTTAGGAATGAGGTCGGCGCGGCGCTGGTAAGCCGTTTCAACATTGGCCCACTGCGAACTCACAGCTTCATCTTTGCTCACCATGGAGTTGTAACCGCAGCTGCTGAGCAATACCGGAATGAGGGCTAACAAACTTAATCGAAGGGCAATTTTCATGTGTAGGGGTTTAATACGGCTAAAATACTGAAAAAATAGGATTAGTTGCCATGGCGCAATAGCTTTCGGATTTTACTTTGAGTAAACGCTTTTGCAGCCAAGCTGTTGTTTCAAAAGATTGTAACACCGAAAACAGATAAAAACGTCTGATTTCTATATTTTTGCAGCGTAATTAGAATTCATGATTCAAACCGATATATGCATCATTGGCGCGGGACCGGTGGGCTTGTTTGCCGTTTTTGAGGCGGGACTGCTTAAAATGCGTTGTCATTTGGTGGATTCCTTGCCGCAAGTGGGCGGACAACTTTCTGAAATTTATCCCAAAAAACCGATTTACGACATTCCCGGCTACCCAAGCATTTTAGCTGGCGAATTGGTTGATAATTTGATGGCCCAAATCGAGCCCTTCGAGCCCACTTTTACCTTGGGAGAACGGGTGGAGGAGCTGGAGCGGCGAGCCGATGAAAGTTTTGTGGTGCGTACCAATATGGGCAGCGAAATTGCCTGTAAAGTGGTGGTGATAGCCGCCGGACTAGGCTGTTTTGAGCCTCGTAAACCCGAAATTCCGAACATCGAAGCCTTCGAAAACAAAGGGGTTTCGTACATGATTTTAGATCCCGAAAAATACCGGGGCAAAAAAGTAGTGCTGGCAGGTGGGGGCGATTCGGCCCTCGACTGGACCATCTTTTTAGCTGACATTGCCTCGGAACTCACGCTGGTACACCGCAACGAAACCTTCCGCGGAGCTGTGGATTCAGCCGAAAAAGTGGCGAAATTGGCCGAAGAAGGCAAAATAAGATTGCTTTTGAGCTCGCAGCTCGGTTGTTTAGCAGGCGAAGGCCAGTTGCAAACTGTAGAAATAATCAACAAACAAAAAGAAAGCCAGCTGCTCGAGGCCGACTACCTCATTCCGCTTTTTGGCTTGAGTCCCAAACTCGGTCCAATCGAAGGCTGGGGCCTCAACCTCGACAAAAGCGCCATTGAGGTAAATGTGCACGATTACAGCACCAACGTACCTGGCATTTACGCTATTGGCGACATCAACACCTACCCTGGCAAGCTAAAGCTCATTTTGTGCGGCTTCCACGAGGCGGCGTTAATGGCCCAAACGGCCTTTAAGCGGGTGTATCCCGACCAAAAACTCAGTTTTAAATACACCACCGTAAATGGTGTGAACGCATTTTGATGAGCGACATCCAAGTTTTTGTGGAAGAAGCCGATGGCAGCACCACCGCGCACAGCTTTCCCACCGATATGGGGCTGAATTTGATGGAAGCCCTCAAAGGCAGTGAATATCCCATTTTAGCCACTTGCGGTGGCATTGCCTTGTGCGGCACTTGTCACATTGCCTTGCTCGAAGGCACGGCAAATCCCCCCTCCGACGAGGAGCTCGACATGCTCGACACACTCTTCAACAGCGGTAACAACAGTCGCCTGAGCTGCCAAATTCGTTTAAGCGCCCTCAGCAACGGGGCACGCCTTCAAATTTTGGGAGAAGGTAACTGATGGGCCGGGTGGTCGCCATAGATTACGGCAGCAAACGGGTAGGACTGGCCACCACCGACGCCCTGCGCATGTTTGCCACGGCCCTTGACACGGTGCACAGCAAAGACCTCATGGCCTACCTCAAGGCATACCACGCCCGTGAAATCATAGAAACCTTTGTGCTTGGCGAGCCCAAGACCGTTAAAAACCTTCCATCGGATACCGCTGCGCAGATTCAGGAGTTTGCCGTACATTTGCAACGAACTTTTCCTGGCATACCGGTGGTGCGGGTGGATGAACGATTTACGTCGAAAATTGCGCTCCAAGCCATCGCCAAAAGCGATTTAAACAAAAAGCAGCGCCAAGACAAAGGCCTCGTCGATCAGATCAGCGCGGTGCTCATTTTACAAACTTATCTCGAACAACACCCATGATTTTACCTATAGTTGCATACGGAGATGCTGTTTTAAACACCAAAGCGGCGCCCATCCCTCAAAATTACCCCGATTTAAAAGAGTTGGTGGCCAGCATGTTCGAAACCATGTACGAAGCCAATGGGGTAGGTTTGGCAGCACCACAGGTTGGGTTATCGATTCGCTTGTTTGTAATCGACGTAGCGCCCTTCGATGAGGTAGCTTTTAAGGATGAAAAGCGGGTGTTTATCAATGCAGAAATTGTAGACTACAGCGGCGATGAATGGGCTTTTAACGAAGGTTGCTTAAGCATTCCCGATGTAAGGGGCGATGTTTTTAGGCCCGAAAAAATCCGCATTCGTTATTACGACGAAAATTGGGTGCTGCACGAACAAGATTTTGAAGACATGCCATCGCGGGTGATTCAGCACGAATACGACCACATTGAAGGCAAGCTGTTTACCGAGAAATTGACCGCCTTACGCCGGCGCTTGGTGCAAAAAAAGCTGGATCAAATTAAGCAGGGCATCGTCAGCGTCACTTATAAGATGCGTTTCCCGCGGCTTGCTCGTAAGCGCTAACTGCTTTTAGTTTCCTGCTACCTTTTTGTCTGCCAGTAAAATGGCTGCTTCCAAATTCACCACGCCGCCGCTGCGACTGATAGCTCCCAGGGTGGTCTTTTTCTTCCTACTTCCAGGAATAATCACCGGCTCTTCGTACAAATAAGCGCTTTCCATGATTATTTGGCGCACTTCCGGTGCCGTGAGTTGTGGATACAAACCTCGGATAACGGCTGCGATGCCCGCTACTACCGGTGCTGCCATGCTGGTGCCGCTGTTGTGGTCGTACTTGCTGCCTGGCATGGTGGCATATATGTGGTCGCCAGGGGCAAAAACATCTACACTTTCTTTGCCATAATTCGAAAAACCGGCCAACATCCTTTCGTTTAATTGGAAAGAAGAAGCACCAATCTCAATCCAATGCGCATATTTCACACCATCGGGCGCAAAGGGTTTTGGGAAGTTTTTTTCGATGTCGATGTTTTGGTTGTCGTTGCCAGCTGCATGCACCAGCAGCACATCCTTGCCCAAGGCATAATCAATGGCAGCGGCTACCAGGTCGGATTGTGGCGAGTAGCTTTTGCCAAAGCTCATGTTAATGACTTTGGCGCCATTGTTTACCGCATAGCGGATGGCATTGGCAACGTCTTTGTCGTGCTCATCGCCGCTAGGCACCGCCCGTAAAGTCATGATGCGCGCATTGGCCGCAATACCATTCATGCCTTTGCCATTGTTGCGCTGGGCGGCAATGATCCCGGCTACGTGGGTGCCATGTGAGGCGTCTGGTCCCGTTACGCGGTTATCACCATAAATGGGGTTGTCCCAGGCCTCATACGTATCACCCACCAAGTTACGCGGATTAAATGCCATGTTCAGGCCATAATTAAGCATGCCATTAACCTGCTCATAGCCTTCGAGCAATTTAGTTTCGGCATCAACAATGGCCATTTTGTTTTTTACAGCATTGGCGTAATAGCCTTTTACAACTTTCTGCCATTTCCCCGAAGGCTTGTAGGCTTCTATTTTGGCTTCATTCAGGTCTTGGCGGCCCACTGATGTTAAAAAAGCATCATTCGCAGTTTTGAGTTCCAGCATCATTTTAAAGTCTTTGCTGATTGCTTTCACTTCTGCTTGGTGCTTTTTACGGATTTCTTCGAGATAGGTGGCCTCTTTGCTGCCTTTGGTAATTTTACCGTCTTTTTCGAGGGCACTGTACTTCACCAATTCACGTGTCATTTCGTAGGTATCGTAGTGCACTTCGCCGCCGGGACCGCTCAAAAAGCTCCAGCCGTACACATCATCGATGTAGCCGTTGCCATCGTCGTCGATGTTGTTATCGGGAATTTCACCAGGGTTCACCCACAGTACTTGCTTCAGGTCTTCGTGTTCAATGTCAACGCCAGCATCAATCACCGCCACAACCACAGGCAGGAGGAGGCGATTGGCTAAAAGGCCCTCGTATACTTTGTTGGTGGAGATGCCGCCGAGCTGGTCTTTACGCGGATCGAGTTGATACCACTGTTGAGCGCGACTCAGCTCTTGCGCGTTGGTAAAGCCAACGGCAGTTATGAGCAGGGAGGATAGGAGAAAGGACTTGAATTGCATGCGGTTGAGTGGTTATTTTATTTGGAATTAAAAGTAGTGAAGAAGTGCCTCAAAACAAAAAACCAACTTATCAAACGGCGGCGGCATAACTTTTATTTGACGCGGATAAAGGACTGGTGGTTTTGGTTGTGATTTAACATCCAGAAAAAGCGTCAACAATTACTTTTGAGCAAAAGAAAGTGGAGCTGAATATAAAATAAGAAGGGTACCGGGAGGTACCCTTCTTTCGATAGGAATAACCAACAATCCTATGAAATACACCATAAGTATAGGGTAAGATTTTGTTTCGCGCCACTTTATGCTGATGGCAAGAACATTTTAGCCGCCAATAAAAAAAGCAATCATTTCGGGCGTCTCAGCAAGGCTTGCTAACGATAGCACTTCAGGCACAACTTATTTCTGTAAGTATGTTCCTGTGCCTAACGGCGCAAGCCAAAGTCAGGGTTGCTTTTAAAAGCAGCAAGGAGCAGACAGCTGTTGAGAGCTCCTTATGGTCATAAAGGAGTGTGTTTAAACGGCTATTTTTTAATAATCAGCTTGTGCACCTCAACAGTGTTGTTTTGCGCAATCTGCACCAAGTAAATGCCAGCTGCAAAAGCTGTTAAGTCAATGGCCGTGCCAGCTTCGAGCGTTTGCAAAAGCAGGGTTTTGCCTTGCAGGTTTTTGATACTTACATGCAAATCTCCGCTTGCGCTACTCTTTACAAAGAGGTGATCGCTGGTAGGGTTGGGATAGACGAGGCTATGCAATTTTGACTGCTCTTGAACATCTACGCTGTTGTTTTGGAGGTTATAAAAGAACCGTGCAGCATTGCTAACGATGTCGGCCGATATGCTGGGTGTAACTACGAAGTTATGCATGGCGCCTGTATAGCTCAATAACTCACTGTAGGTGCCCCGATTTTGCAAACGCAGCTGCAACAAGCTTGAGCCATCCACCGTAATAACAGGGAAGCCTACTGCGCGAATCATATCACGGCCGTAGGGTACTACCTCATCGGCGGTGCCATGAAAATGGATGGCGGTTACTGCACCCGTGTTCACAATGTTTGTATCGAGCACAGCCCCAGCAATGTTCAGTACGCCAGCTGCCGTGGAGGTATAACCAGGGTTGCCTGAATTGCCTTCGAGCCCTAGGCCAAGGCCTGCTACTTCCTGGTTTACCAAAGCTGAAGTCTGTAAAGTATCGGTAAAATACGCCAAGTGAATGGCGGCAAGGGCACCTGCTGAATATCCGCCAACGTATATTTTATTGGTATCAATGCCATAGGGATTGCCTTGCTCAGCTACCGATCGTTTGAAAAAACGCACTGCCGCTTTGGCATCGTGGGTGGCTCGCATCGCTGCTTTTACAAATTCGCGGTCGAGTGCTGCAAGATTGGCTGTATTTACACCCAAACGGTAACTCGCCGTGGCCGTTACATAGCCCCTTTTAGCAAAGGTATTGCAGAGGCCGAGCATGATCGCGTCATCGCGCTGGCCAGATAAAAACGAGCCGCCGTGGAATAATAAAATCAATGGCCGACCTGTGACTGCATCGCCAGCCGGTTTAAAAACGTCTAAATTGAGCAATTGCGGCGTATTGTCCCACAAAGGCGCACTGCCGTAATTGATGCCTGCTTGTACATCTACCAAAGGAAAAATTTCTTGCAGATAGCGTTGTGCATGGGCCAACTGGCTGAAGCCGAGGAGCACCGAAAGTAGTATAGTTCTTAACATTTGCAGGCTTTTAAAAAGCTAATATAGTGTTCTGCGGTTGTAAACAAGATAAATGAGGACTTGTTTGCGATGAATGTTGCTCTAACAATCAAAATGCACCTACAAAGACAGTTGTTAGTCTTGCAAGCCATTTAAATAAAGCCCTAAATCTGCTTCCGCGTCAAGCTGTAGTTTTTTGCGCAAGCGGCTGCGTGATTTATTCACCCCAGCCACAGAAATGGCCTTTATCTGCGCGATTTTTAGGCTACTGAAATGCAGGTGCAGGTAGCCGCAGAGGCGCAAATCTTCGTTTGTAAGGTCGGGATGTGCGAGCAGCAGTTTTTGTTCAAAATCTGTAGGCAAATCGGCAATCGTAAGGTTGCTGAAATGCGCTGTGAGTTGGACAGATTTCACCAAATCGATCAGCTCTTGGGCGTGTGCTTTTAGGCTTTCAACCGCTAAAGCTTTAGGTAGCAAGTGCTGCACGAGGTGGTCGAGCACTTTGTTTTTTACTTCCAACTGCATTTTGAGCTGCAATACTTGTTTGTCGAGCTCCTGCACAAGCTCCGGAACGGCTACTTGCTCGTTTTCTTGCAGCTGCACCTGTTTGGGAATGAAGGGCTGCTCCCAGGCTGGAAGTGGGGCCTTGACGTCGTGTGGCGATGCTATTGCCCTTCGTTTCCTCCAAAATACAACCGCACCAAAACCGAGTAACACGGCCATCACCAACCAGGGTAATGCCTCATTCAATGCTGCTGCTTCCAAAAAAGCAGCGAGCATTGCCGTTAACAAGCCAGGTAAGGAAGAAGCGCAAATAATCATGTACGAAGTTGTATACTCATTTTTGGTAAGTTCACCACCTTATCCCCTCAAAATGAGGCCACAGCGTTCAGGTAATTGGTAAAAGTATATAATATTTATTAGTACACGCAAAATCTGAACGCAAAATTTGTGACCACCTTTTTCTGAGCCTGCCATTTCTAAGCCCTATTTTGTAACTTGCTGCCTTCTTATGGCTGCACCTCACAAACTCTTTTTGCTCGACGGCATGGCGCTGGTTTTTCGGGCCTATTTCGCTTTTGCAAGCAATCCACGCATTACTTCCAAGGGCCTCAATACCTCCGCGGTTTTTGGCTTTGCTTTGGCTTTGTTGGATTTGCTGGAGAAGGAAAAACCCACCCACATTGGGGTGGTGTTTGATACAAGTGAGCCCACGCAGCGGCACATCGACTACCCGGCTTACAAAGCGCAGCGCGAGGCCATGCCTGAGGATTTGGCCAAGGCGTTGCCGTATATTGATAAAATGATTGAGGCCTTTCATATTCCGGTAATCAAAATGCCGGGTTACGAGGCCGACGATGTGATTGGCACTTTGGCTTGGCAGGCTGCGGCAGAGGGTTATGAGGTGTACATGGTAACGCCAGACAAAGACTTCGGACAGCTGGTGAAAGACAATGTGTTCATCTACAAACCCGCCCGCATGGGCAATGGCATCGAAATTTTGGGGATCCCTGAGATTTTGGCGAAGTGGGAAGTGGAGCGGGTGGAGCAAGTAATCGACATCCTGGGTTTGTGGGGAGATGCGGTCGATAACATCCCCGGCATCCCGGGCATCGGTGAAAAAACTGCCAAAAAGCTTATTGCCGAGTTTGGTAGCATCGAAATACTGGTAGACAGTGCCGACCAACTCAAGGGCAAGCAAAAAGAAAACGTGATCAATTTCCGCGAGCAGGCGCTGTTGTCGAAGCGCCTCGCCACCATCATTACCGATGTGCCGATTGATTTTGACCCCAAGGGCCTCACCCTCGACCCGCCAAACGAAGCCGCCATCCGCGAGCTGTTTTTGGAGCTGGAGTTCCGCACCCTTTTGCGCCGGGTGTTGGGAGATGGGGGAAGCACCGTTGTCCCACCCCCGCAAGCCAGCAGCGGTCAGCTCGATATGTTTGCCGCCCCGCCAACGACCTATTTTGCCACACCAGCGGCCGAGCCCGAAGCAGCACCCATCGTTTATCGCAGCATGGCCGATACCCAAGCTACTTATGTGTTGGTAGATACCCAAGCGGCGATGGAAGAACTGGCTGCGCTGTTCGAAAAACAAAGCGAATTTTGCTTCGATACCGAGTTTACGAGTCTAGACCCCCTCACCGGCGAGCTCGTAGGCATGTCGTTTAGCTTTGCCGCCGGCACGGGCTATTATGTGCCAACGCCTGCCGACCAAGCCCGCACTGCCGAAATTGTGGCACTCTTTAAGCCCGTACTCGAGGCCAAAGGCATCCGCAAAATCGGCCAAAACCTCAAATTCGACCTCCAAGTAATGGCCATGTACGGCGTGCAGCTGGGTGGCGAGCTGTGGGACACCATGCTGGCGCACTACCTCATCGACCCTGATACGCGCCACAACATGGATGCGCTCAGCGAAACCTACCTAGGCTACAAGCCCCAGAGCATTACGGAGCTCATTGGCAAAAAGGGCAAAGACCAAGGCACCATGCGCGATGTGGCCATTCAAAAAGCCTCCGACTATGCTGCTGAGGATGCCGACATCACTTGGCAGCTCAAGCAGACCTTCGCACCCATCCTCCAGCAAAACCAACTCGAAAAGCTTTTTCACGAGGTAGAAATGCCGCTGGTGCCCGTGCTGGCCGACATCGAACTCGAAGGGGTGAAGATTGACGAGCAGGTGTTGGCCGAATTCTCCAAGGAACTCGAAAAACAGATTGCCGCCAAAGAAAAGGAAATCCACGCCCTCGCGGGCATGAGCTTCAACATAGCTTCTCCCAAACAAATGGGCGAGGTGCTGTTTGATGTGCTCAGGCTCGACGACAAGGCCAAAAAGACCAAAACCGGTCAGTATAAAACCGACGAAGAAGTGCTCAGCGCGTTGGCGCTCAAACATCCGATTGCGCAAACGGTGCTCGACTATCGGCAGGCGCAGAAGCTCAAATCGACTTACGTGGATGCCCTACCCAGCATGATCAATCCACGTACAGGAAGGGTGCATACTTCGTTTAACCAAGCCGTGGCCGCCACCGGTCGCCTCAGCAGCAACAATCCCAACCTGCAAAACATCCCCATTCGCACCGAGCAGGGGCGTGAGGTACGCAAGGCCTTTGTAGCCCGCGACGAAAACCACATTTTGCTGTCGGCCGATTACAGCCAAATTGAGCTGCGCATCATCACCGAAATCAGCGGCGACGAAAACATGCTCGAGGCCTTTGTGCAGGGGCACGACATCCACGCCGCCACCGCCGCCAAGGTGTACAATGTGCCGCTCGAGGAAGTGACTTCAGAGCTGCGCCGCAATGCTAAAACCGTGAATTTTGGTATTATTTACGGCATTTCAGCCTTTGGACTCAGTCAGCGCCTCGGTATTGCCCGCGGAGAAGCGGCCGAGCTCATTGAGCAGTACTTCAAAACCTATCCCAAAATTCGCCATTACATGCACGACATCGTGGACACAGCCCGCAGCAAGGGCTATGTAGAAACGCTGTTGGGCCGCCGCCGCTACATGCGCGACATCAACTCGGCCAATGCCACCGTGCGCGGTTTTGCCGAGCGCAACGCCATCAACGCGCCCATTCAAGGCACGGCCGCCGACATGATCAAGCTCGCCATGATCAACATCCACCGCGACATGAAAGCCGCGGGCTTGCGCTCCAAAATGACCCTGCAGGTGCACGACGAACTTGTGTTCGACGCCTACCTGCCCGAGTTAGATTTGCTGCGACCGTTGGTTGAGAAGGGTATGAAAGAAGCCTTGCCCATGAAAGTGCCAGTTTTGGTGGAGATGGGTACCGGCGACAATTGGCTGGAGGCGCATTAAGCGCTACGAAATACTATCCCGCACCCGTTGCGCAAAGGCCCTAAAAGCGTCTTTGAACGCCATGCCGGCCTCCACCTGCTCGCGGATCCAAATGGCCCCGAGGATGTTGGTGAGCTGATCGCCTTCATCGTCGCCAGCCACCTCAAAGGCGGGTGTTTCCTCGTTCAAAAGGGCTTCTTCGGCGGCTTTGAGACTGGCGAGGTCGTGCTGCTCAGCCATGATTTTGATGGCGGGGAGCTTCACGACAACAATTTATTAGCGATGAGCTCTTGTACAAATTCGATTTTGGAGGCCGCACTGCCGCCTACCAATTCGCCATTTTTAAAGGCTGCAAAAAAGGGCAGGTTGTCTACCCCAGCGGTTTTGCGCGCCTCTGGATTTTCCTCCGCATTGATGTCTACAAAGGTAATGCCCGCATATTGCTCCTCTTCAGAGATACGGCGTACTTTGGGCGCAATGAGTTTGCAATTGCCGCACCAGTCGGCATAATATTTTACCAGCACCAAGCTGTTGTCTTGTAATAATTGCTTAAAATTTTGGTCGGTTGCTAAGGTTAAAGCCATGGTTCTTTGTTTTTAAAGGGAAGCTTTTTTTGGGGGGATTAGTTCCCTAATTCCCAAAATGCTCCTAGCCTAACTTTTAGGGAAGGGTTGTTGATGAATGGGGCTCAAGCGCAGCTATTACGGCTGCTCCACCCCGTACTTATCCGAAAACTTCTTATACAGGGCCTTTTGTTTGTCGCCCAAATCCACTGCACGACCGTCGATGAAGGCGGCCTCGAGTTGGTTGCCGCGCACGTCTAAGGCATCGCCGGTGCTGATGAACAAACAGGCCGATTTGCCTACGGCCAGCTCGCCATAACGCTGCTCGATACCCAAAATAGCGGCCGCATCGCTGCTAAGGGCCTGGATGGCGCGCTCCACGCTTAAGCCGTAACCCACGGCTTGTCCCGCCTGAAACGGCAAATTGCGCTGCTCCCAAGCCCCATCCATGCTAAAACCAAAGCGGATGCCAGCGGCAGCAAGCTGTGCAGGCAGGCGATAAGGCGCATCTACCGCATCGCCGTTGCGGTTGGGCAGGCGCTGTGTGCGACTCAGCACCAAATCAATCTTATTTTCTTGTAAAAAAGGCAGGATATCGGCGGCTTCTTCGGCTCCCACGATAACAGGCTTGAGCTGGTAGGCTGCAAAAAACTGCACAGCCGATACCATGGCTTTGGCCTCGTTGGCGCGCACAAAGACCTTGGTTTTGCCTTCAAAAACGCTGCGCATGGCCTCTAACTTGAGGTTGATTTTGGCAGGTTTTTTTTGGGCCAGATAAGCTTTGGCATCTTCCATAAACTGCTTGAGCTCGGCGAGGTTGTCGGCCGATTGCTTGCGCTGCTCCTCCGCCGGTGGCGCCCACCAGGCATCATACACCCGAAACGACGGCCAGTTAAAGTACATGGCATCTTCGGCGCGCACCACGGCATCCTCCCAGTTCCAAGCATCGTGCTGCACCACGCTGGAGCGGCCGCTGATGTTGCCCGATTGCGGAGTCACTTGGCTCAATAAAGTGCCACTGTTGCGCACGGTGGGGGTAATGCGCGAGTCGGTATTGTAGGCCACCAAAGCGCGCACATGGGGATTAAGACCGCCCGTTTCGCTCTGGTCGCGGGTTGCTCGCACAGCATCAATCTCGTTTAAACCTAAAATGCTGTTAAATGCAATAAAACCCGGGTACACATGCTTGCCGCTGGCATCGATAATGGTAGCGGTTTCGGCATTGAGCCGTATTTCGGCCCCGGTGCCTACGTAAGTTATCAGTCCGTTTTCGAAGCCAATAATGCCCTGAAGGGTTTGTCCGTTGCCCAAGTGCAAAGTAGTCCCCGTAATCCAAATGGGTTTGGCTTGCGGCTTCCCAGGCGATGGCACGCTGGTTTGGGCAGAAGTAGTGGCGAAGTTGCCCAGCAATAAACAGCTGGCCAAGAGCAGGGGGAGGATTTTACGCATGGGACGAATCTAATAAAAAAATCATTGTAACGATTCAATGTATAAACGATTCGGGTGCATAGCAAAGCAAAAAGCCAGCATTTCGGTGCTGGCTTTTTTGTTTGTAAGGAGGTTTAAGAGGCGAAATGCTCCCGAATGCGCTCCACGACTTTGGCAGGGGTGAGGCCAAAATATTCAGCCAAAGCGTCGCCTGGGGCCGATAAACCAAAGGTATCTACCCCAATGTTCAAGCCACCCAAGCCGGTAAAGCGCTGCCAACCGAGGGTCACGCCGGCTTCAATCGAAATGCGGCGCTTGGCCTCCATGCTCATGATCATTTGCTGGTAGTCGGTAGGCTGCTCGTCGAACAGCTCCCAGCACGGCAAGCTCACCACGCGGATGTTGCCTTCGGTTTCGCCCGCCAAAGCTTCGGCCGCGGCAATGGCTACCCATACTTCTGAACCACTTGCGTAAATCACGGTATGCACCGGCGCCTCGGGCTGCGTTTCAAATTTGATGTAACCACCACGGGCTACGTCCACCGGACCGGCCAAAGTCGGCACGTTTTGGCGGGTCAAGGCCAGCAAACTCGGGCGGTGACCTTCTTGCAGCCACTGAATCATGCTGGCTACGGTTTCGCGGGCGTCGGCAGGGCGGAATACGAGTAGGTTCGGAATGGTGCGCAGGCTCATCACGTGCTCAATAGACTGGTGCGTAGGACCGTCTTCGCCCAAGAAAATGCTGTCGTGCGTAAACACATGCAGCACCTGCAGCTCCTGGATGGCGCTCATGCGGATGGCATTGCGGCTGTAGTCGCTAAAGGTGAGGAAGGTGGCGCCATACGGCAAAATGCCGCCGTACAAGGCCATGCCGTTGCAAATGGCAGCCATCGGGAATTCGCGTACGCCAAAGGCGAGGTTGCGGCCCGCGCGATTGGCTTTGTTGAACTCGCCCACCACCGCAGCAAAAGCGCCTGTATTGTTCGATGGCTCCAAGTCGGCACTGCCGCCCATCACCCCAGGAATGGCTTTGCCAAAGTACTCGAGCACCTTGCCAAAAGCCACGCGGGTGGCTAACGAACCGCCTACTTCAAATTGGGGAAGCTCGCTGAGGTTGATTTTGCCGTCGAATACCTGCTCGCAATACAGGTCAATGTTGGTGTCGGCAGCACGACGGGCCTTGAGTTTTTGGGCCCATTGGTCGGCTTCGAGGTTGTAGGTGTCGAGCTTGGCAGTAAAATACTCCTTGGCTTCGTCGCTTACTTGGAAGAACGCTTCGGGATCGAGGCCCAGCTTGGTCTTGGTAGCGGCGATTTCCTCGGGCTTCAAGGGCTCTCCGTGGGTTTTGTGACTGCCTTCCATGGTGGCGGTGCCTTTGGCCATCACGGTGGTACCGATGATTAAGAGCGGCTTTTGGCGCTTGGTTTGGCTGTAGTCGAGACTCGCGCGGATGGCGGCATGGTCGTGCCCATCAATCTCGTGCACTTCCCACTGCATGGCTTCAAACAATCCTTTAAAATCTACCGAGCTCACCCGGTCGGTAGTGCCCGATATCTGAATGTCGTTTTTGTCGTAATACACCACCAAATTGCTCAAACCTAAATGACCCGCAATTTGCATGGAGCCTAAGGCTACGTCTTCTTGCAAATCGCCATCGCCAACGAGACTGTAAATGGTGTTGTTGATGAGCTCGCTGCCCAACATGGCTTGCTGGTGCATACTGCCAATGGCCATGCCTACGGCCATGCTTACGCCTTGTCCCAAAGGACCCGTAGTGGCTTCAACGCCTGGGGTGAGGTGATTTTCAGGGTGACCAGGCGTTAAACTGCCCAACTGGCGGAAGTTTTCGAGCTCCTCAATGGGCAGGAGGTCCATAAAATGGAGCAGACTGTACAGCAACATCGACTCGTGACCGGCCGATAAGATGAAGCGGTCGCGGTTGTGCCACTCAGGCAGCTGCGGGGCAAACCGCAAATAATCACGGAACAAAATCACGGCGAAATCGCTCGATGAAAAGGCGCCGCCGGGGTGCCCCGAATTGGCTTTACGGGTGGCGTCCATTACCAAGCCTTTGAGCTCGGCGATTACGCGCTGGTCGAGTTGTGCTGACATGCTGCTAAAATTTGAGTGCGAAGTTACGTTTTTTTTCAAGCGTACCGAAGCGGGCTTTCCACAGGCTAATCCACACGCTGTACTGCCTTAACTTTGGGGGATGTTTTCATTTGTTTAGGGATTTATTTATTTTTAGGGATGCAAAAAATGAATTGGGTGTACGCTGCGGCCTTGTTGCTCGGCTTACTCGCTCCACCAGCCACGGCACAAATTACGATTGGCAATACCGCAGTCGATACCAGCACCGTCATCAGCGGTATTGACATTCCTTGGGAAATTGTTTGGGGACCCGATAACCACATTTGGATGACTGAGCGTTACGGCCGCATCAGTCGTGTAAATCCGCAAACAGGCCAACAATCGGTGCTGCTTACTATATCTGATTGTTTTGCCACCGGCGAGTCGGGATTGCTGGGCATGGCGCTCTACCCCAATTTCGCGGATACGGCTTGGGTGTTTTTTGCGTATACCTATCAGCAATCGGGACAAATTCGCGAGCGTTTGGTGCGGTACACTTATGACAGCAGTGCGCAAAGCCTCGGGAGTCCGCTTACCCTCATCAACAACATCCCCGGAAATAGCACCCACAATGGTGCGCGTTTGCTGTTTTTGCCCGATAATACCTTGCTCATGACTACCGGTGATGCGCAAGACCAGCAAGCACCCCTTAATCCGGCGCTTTTGCCCGGCAAAGTGCTTCGCCTCAACGCCAACGGCACCATCCCCGCCAACAATCCTACCCCTGGCAGCTATGTGTACAGCCTCGGTCACCGCAACGCCCAAGGCATGTTTCGGCATCCGAATGGCCGCATCTACATTTCAGAACACGGTCCGAGCAGCGACGACGAGCTCAACATCATTGAGCCAGGCCGCAATTATGGCTGGCCTACGGTAAACGGCATGTGCAACACCCCAGCCGAGCTGCAGTATTGTGCTGCTAACAATGTGTATGAGCCCATTCGCACTTGGACGCCCACCATCGCACCAGCAGGTATGATTTGGTACAACCACGCTGCGTTGCCTGTTTTCCAAAACAAAATCATCCTCACCACCCTTAAAAATGCGCGTTTGTATGTGCTTTCGCTCAACGAAAATGGCGATTCGGTAACAGCCGAGGCCCAATATTTAAATCAAATGTTTGGCCGCTTGCGCGATGTGATTGCAGACCCTGCCGGTAATTTGTACTTGGCCACCAACGGCAATTCATGGGTAAATTCAGAGCCTTTTACGCATCGCATTGTGAAGCTGAGTCCAAGGGTAAATACATCGGTATCAGCGGTACGCGAGGCAGCGCAAGCCGGCGTTTACCCTAATCCGCTAACGGCCGAAAGCCGCCTACAGCTCGATGCCAGTTTGGTTGGCAGCACCGCCAGCCTCTACGATCTGCAAGGCCGCCTGCTCCATCAATTTGAGGTAAAAGAAACCACAACCCAATTGCATTTGCCTGTGCTTCAACAAGGCATTTACTATTTGCAACTCTCTAAACACCAAAAAGCCATCAAATTACTGGTGCAGTAGACAGCGGCAGGCCAAAAAGACCAGTGCACAGGGTGAGGACTATTTATGGGTTTCGGTCACCCGGCTAAAGCTAAATACGCGGTCTTTGCTGGGGTCGGCCAGCAGGCCCAGTACAATCACCAAGCTGTCGCGCTGTGGCAAATGGTAGCTTATTTTTTGGGGGAAGTCGTGGTTGGGGTTTTCAAACACAAACAACGAATCGGCGAGCTGGGCATTGAGTCTAAAAGCAACAGGTTGATCGTTGTTTTGACCCTGCACCAAAGCCATATAGGCATAGGTGCTGTCTATGGGACTGATCTCCAGCGATTCTAACAGCATACTGTCGCCAGCCTCGATGCGGTACACAGTGCCTTTCCAGCGATTGGTGTCGTAGCGCTCCCAATGTTCGGCGATTACGGCGGCGGCACCGGTTTTGGTCCAGTGGCCTTCGAGCACGGCAAAAGGATTGTCGATTTCTTCAGCAGCCTCCTCTTTACAGCATGTTAGGGCGAGTAGAGCGAAAAAAACGACCAACTTTCTCATTCTGTAAGCTTGAGTTTTTCGGTGTTTTCGGCAAGTTCGAGTCCGTTGATCATTTCCTGAATGTCGCCATTCAAAAAGCCATCTAAATTATACAAGGTCATGCCAATGCGGTGATCGGTTACCCGGCTTTGTGGGAAGTTGTAGGTGCGTATTTTGGCCGATCGGTCGCCGGTGCTCACCAATGTCTTGCGTGTGCCAGCCACCGCTTCGTTCCGCTTGTTGAGCTCGAGCTCGTATAACTTGGTCCGCAACATCTCCATGGCCCGCGCGCGGTTGCCGAGCTGCGAACGCTCAATCTGACACGTTACCACAATGCCCGATGGCTTGTGGGTCAACATCACCTTGGTTTCCACTTTGTTTACGTTTTGGCCGCCTGCACCGCCCGAACGAGACGTCTGCAACTCAATATCCGCCGGGTTCAACACCACGTCAAAGGTCTCCGCCTCAGGCATCACCACCACCGTGGCCGCTGAGGTGTGAATGCGCCCTTGTGTTTCGGTATTGGGTACGCGTTGTACGCGGTGCACCCCCGACTCATACTTCATCGTGGCATATACATCTTCGCCCGAAATCTTAAAAATCACTTCTTTGTAGCCCCCCATGGTGCCCTCGCTTTCGTCCTGAATTTCGATGTTCCAACCGCGTTGCTCGCAGTAACGGGTGTACATGCGGGCGAGGTCACCGGCAAATAAACTGGCTTCGTCGCCGCCCGTGCCCGCACGAATTTCGAGCAAAATATTGCGACTGTCTTCCGGCTCCTTCGGTACCAACAACAGCCGCAGCGCCTGCTCCGTTGGGGTTACCTGTGGCTCTAAAGCGTCGAGTTCGAGCTTGGCCATCTCTAAAAATTCCGGGTCTTTTTCGGTCGAAATTATTTTTTTGTTGGTCTCAATGTTGCCCAGCAAATCGCTAAAGGCCTTAAACGCATTGACGAGTTTTTCGAGTTCGCGGTATTCTTTGTTGAGCGCTGCATATTTTTTCATGTCCCCAAAAATGGCCGGGTCTTGCAATTGGCGTTCCACTTCCTGAAAGCGCCCGAGGGCAGCAGGGTATTTATCAAGCATGTTGCAAAATTAGCAATTTAGCGCTTTGCAGGGTGCGCGAATTGTAAGAGCTGGTTACCCGCCCAAACATACAGGCCACGCTGGTTTACCCGCACCATTTTGGCTGTGTATTTGCCAATGGCCAGCGGCTCGGCCGTCCCCTCACGCAAGTGCAGCCGCCAAACCACGCCGCTGCGCACAAAATAAGCGTGCTCCCCCCAAAAATCCATGCGCTCAATGCCGAGCTCGGGCATGGTTTTGAGGTAACGCCCGTACAAATCAAACACCAACAGTCCCACTTTGGGGTCGGTTAAATACACCCGCTCGGCATGTTCGGCCATGTAGCTAGGCGCTAGTATTTCGCTGATTTCGTTTTGCAGCCACTCGCCCTCCACTACAGTACGCAGGTCGAAAGCGAGCTTGCGCAGTCTAAAACTGCGCTCATCGTACAGCCAAAAGTTGTTGTCGAACGAGCGGCAAACCTGCGATTGGTTGCTGAGCTGCAAACCGGCAATTTCGAAGCGGTTGGTCTGGTACAGCATATTGTCGAGCTGCAACAGCACCGATACCTCGGGGTAAAAGAGCAGCAGCTGCAAGGGATTAAAAACATCTACATGCCGCAATTGTCCGAGCACTTGCTCGCGCTGGTTGCCCACCCATTGCCCTTTTTCGTCGTATTTGATGAGCTCGTTGCGCCGCGTTATGAGGTAATACGCGCCTAAATTGTCAACCGCAAAATACTGGATGGGCTGCTCGAGCACATAGCTGCGCTGGAGCAGCAAACTGTCGCCAGCGGCCTTAACCCCGACCGAAGCCAGCAGGCTCGTGAGCAGGATAAGTGCGTAAATCGAGATTTTCCCCATCAAAAACGGCATAAGTATTATAAACGATCCAATCACCCAAATTGATATACAAACTGCGGTCGCCCACAGGGGTGCAAATGGGCAGGTGGCGGTGACCAAAAACAAAGTAATCGTAGTGCTCGGCGGCTAATTTGCGCTGGCAATATTGGTACAACCACTCGTTTTCTTTCAAAAACTGCGATTCATCATCGCCCGCAGCCCGACTTTTGTAACTGAAATGCTGCGCCATGCCAAAAGCCATGTTCGGGTGCAAGCGCCCAAAAAGCCATTGGTTGAAGGGGTGCCGGAATACTTTTTTGAGGCGTTTGAAGCCTTTGTCGCCAGGACCTTTGCCATCGCCATGCCCCAAAAAGAAGCGCTTGCCGTTGATTTCGGTTACATAAGTGTCGCTATGCACCTGCAAGCCGAGTTCCTCGCTGAGGTAGCCAAAGGTCCACATATCGTGGTTGCCCATAAAAAAGTGCACGGGAATGCCGGCATCGGTGAGCTCGGCCAGTTTGCCCAATAAGCGCACATGGTATTTGGGCACCACGTGCTTGTACTCAAACCAAAAATCAAAAACATCGCCCATTAAATAAATGGCCTCGGCCTTGGGGGCGATTTCGTTTAGGAAGGCAATGATGCGGCGCTCGCGCTCCAAACTACCCGCCCTGTTCGGAATGCCGAGGTGGAAGTCGCTGAGGAAATACGTATGCTTGCCGCTGCTCATTAGTTGTCTTGCACCAAAAATACGTATAACTCTTTAGGACCGTGCGCCCCGAGCACCAAGGTTTTTTCGATGTCGGCCGTGCGGCTCGGACCGGTGATGGCGCTGAGCATGCTCGGCAGCTTGCCGTTGTATTTATTTTTGATGAGTTGAAAGGCGCTTTTGAGGTCTGGCACCAACTGCGAAGTAAAGGCCACTACCACATGCACTGGCGGAAAAACGGTCATGCTGCGGCCCATTTGCTGAGCCGAGCTTACAAACACACTGCCAGTAGCCGCTACCAAGGCCTCGCAGCCGGTGACCCCAATTTCTACATGTCCTAGTTGCTGTGGATTGTTGAGGTACGGAAATTCCACCTCGTTAAATAGCTTTTGAATGCCGGGCTCGAAGCAAAAAATATGCTGACTTTTTTGCTTCTGTACGAGCAAAACCAAGTTTTCGGCAAAATCGAGCATGTTTTCGCAATAGGCAAACGACCCGCTGATGTCGAGCAAACGTTCGGCGAAGGCCATTGCCAGGTCGTTATCGATTGGCGGAAAAATCGGCTTTTCAAAATCCACAGATAGGCTTTTGGGGCTGCTCTTGTGGATGAGGGCTTTGCGGATTTTTTTAAGGACTTTTTCTTTGGGCGTGCTGTCGCGCATGGCTGCTGTTTAAATTTCACAGCCCCTGCTACCTCGGGTAAGCAGGGGCTATGGGATAAGGCTGGTCAAAAGTCTGAAACTTTCGGCACTCAACCAAAAATTACGCTTGAACGGGCGCGTCGTCGGCAGCTGGAGCCTCACTCGCAACTACTTCTGGCTCTGGTACAGGCGCTTTGCTGATCACTTGTGGGATTTGCTCGGTGAGGTGGGTTTCGCCGGTAGGACGAGCACCAATCATCCGCTCCAAATCGGCTTTGTAAATCACTTCTTTCGCCAACAACTCCTGCGCTACCAACTCCAACTCAGCACGCTTTTCTACCAACAACTCCTTGGTTTTGATGTAGGCGTTTTCGATGAGCTTGCGTGCCTCGTCGTCAATAATTTTGGCCATGTCCTCCGAATAAGGCTTGCGGAACTGGTACTCTCCTTGCGGATCGTTGAAGCTCACAGGGCCCACGATTGGGTTCATGCCGTAAAGCGTTACCATGCCGTAGGCCATGCGGGTAATGCGTTCGAGGTCGTTTTGGGCACCTGTGCTGATGCGTCCAAATACAATTTCCTCCGCTGCTCTACCGCCTAAGGTCATGCACATGCTGTCGAGCAACTGCTCCGTTGTGTACAAATACTGCTCCTTTGGCAAATATTGGGCGTAACCCAAAGCCGCCACCCCGCGAGGTACAATCGACACCTTTACCAAAGGATCGGTGCCGTGCAGGAACCAGCCCACAATGGCGTGACCAGCTTCGTGGTAGGCCACAATCTTTTTCTCTTCTGGGGAAATGATTTTGTTTTTCTTCTCTAAGCCGCCAATTACCCGGTCGATCGCGGCATTGAAGTCGATCATTTCTACCACTTTTTTGGCAGAACGGGCCGCAATCAAAGCCGCTTCGTTACATACGTTGGCAATTTCAGCGCCAGCAAAACCCGGGGTTTGCTCTGCGAGTTTGCGTGCATCCACATCTGGTCCCACTTTGATGGGCTTAAGGTGCACGTTAAAAATCTCTTCGCGGCCAATGATGTCAGGACGATCGACCGTTATTTGACGGTCGAAGCGACCTGGGCGCAACAAGGCGGGGTCTAATACATCGGGACGGTTTGTGGCCGCCATCATGATGATGCCGATTTCTGAACTAAAGCCGTCCATTTCCACGAGCAGCTGGTTGAGTGTGCTTTCGCGCTCATCGTTACCGCCCATGATTTGGTTTTTACCACGGGAGCGACCCACCGCATCAATTTCATCGATAAAAATGATACAAGGCGCCTTTTCACGGGCTTGCTTGAAGAGGTCGCGTACCCGACTGGCGCCTACGCCTACAAACATCTCTACAAAATCGGAGCCGCTGAGCGTGAAAAAGGGCACTTGGGCTTCGCCTGCCACCGCTTTCGCGAGTAAGGTTTTACCGGTTCCGGGAGGGCCTACCAAAAGCACCCCTTTCGGAATTTTACCACCCAAAACTGTGTATTTTTTAGGGTTTTTTAAGAAATCTACCACCTCCATCACCTCTGTTTTGGCCTCTTCCAAGCCCGCAACATCGTTAAAAGTGGTATTTTCCCTCGAGTTCTTGTCGAACAAAGTGGCCTTCGATTTGCCAATGTTAAACAACTGACCGCCTCCGCCGCCACCTGCACCACCTGTAAAACGACGCATCAAAAGCATCCACAAGCCCAAAAGCAGGAGCATTGGCAGCAAAAAGCTGAGGATATCGCCAAACCACGACCGGCGACTTTCCCACTGTACATATATGGGTGCAATTTCTAACTCCACCTGGGCGGCATCCAACTTGGTTTGCAGCACTTCAGGAGAGCTCTCTGTGAAGTAATATTGTGCCGTAGCACCACCAAAACTACGTTCTTGAAACTCCTTGTACTTTTCGGTACGCAGTTTTTCTTTTTTGATGTACACCTCAATTACGTAGATGTCATCTTGTTTAAAGCCTACAATCTTATCTACATCCCCACTTGCAAGCAGGTCGGTTTTGAACTCCTGCCAGCCTATTTTTTTAGCGCTATTGCCAGAATTAACCACCTGAATGCCAATAAAGAGCACCGCAATGATGATGTAAATCCAGTAGAAATTAAATTTAGGTTTGTTGTCTGGCTTGAGCTCAGTCTTTTTCTTGATTTGTTTTGCCATGATATAATTATCGTGAGTTGTTAACGTGCTTCACTGCAGAAAAGTTTAATTCTCGTGTAGGCACAAACTTATTCGATTGTGGTGCGAATAGCATCGTTCCACAGCTCTTCCAAAGCGTAAAACTCGCGCGCTTGCGGCTGAAAAACGTGGGCTACCACATTGCCATAATCCAACAATACCCAAGAGGCGTTTTCACGGCCTTCTACGCTCAAAGGACGTTCCTTCAGCTTTATTTTCACTTCTTCCTCTGCTGAATCAGCTAGGGCTTTTACTTGTGTGGTTGACTCTGCTTGGCAAATCACAAAAAAATCGGCTACCCGATCTCGTATTCCCCTCAAATCCAGCAGTATAATATCTTTACCCTTCTTCTCCTGAAACCCGTGAATGATTACATCTTGCAACTCCTCTAAAGGTTGGCGTTCTTTCGACATGCGTTTTAATTACTTTTGTTGCAAAAGTACTGAATTCTTTTGCATAACGACAGCGCATCCTTTTTACGCATCGGCCACGAGCTGCTGCAGGTAGAAGAAACCTCGAGCACCAACGACCTCCTGTGGAGCAAGGTGGAGCAGGGTTTACCCGATGGTGCGGCGGTGCAGGCAGCTTTTCAGTTCAATGGCAAAGGTCAAGCAGGGGCAGGTTGGCAAAGCGAGGCAGGCGCGAATATTTTATTGAGCTTTTATTTGAAGACTGGTTTTTTAGCTGCCAGCAACCAATTTCAGCTGAATATGGCGGTTGCTTTGGCCTTGAGCGATTTTGGGAAACTGTATTTGGGTAAGCAAGTGAAGCTTAAATGGCCGAATGATTTGTATTACAATGATAAAAAATGGGGCGGTGTGCTCATCGAAAACACCATCCAAGGCAATTTTTTATGCGATTCGGTGGTGGGCATTGGTCTCAACATCAACCAAACCTATTTTTCAAGCGAATTATCGCAGGCGGCCTCTTTTGCCACCATCACAGGCAATTATTACAAGCTCCCTGATCTCCTCGACGGGCTTTTTGGCTTTTTAAATCGGCGTTTGTCGGCTTTAAAGACCGGTGCTCATTTTTCGCAACGCCGCGAATACCTCGAACGCCTGCTGGGTTTGGGTGAAAAGCGTATGTTTGAGTATCAAAACCAATTGCTGCACGCTACCATCGTAGATGTTGATGCGGAAGGCAGGCTGGTACTCGACAGCGCAATAGGGAGGATGGTAATGAACAACAAAGAAATTAAATTCCGTTTTGATGGCTAAGCTGCAATATGTACTCGATGCAGGTAATACCCGCCTCAAAATCGGCCGTTTTGAAGGAGGAAATTTGGTGCAGGTGGAGGCCTTTGCCTTGGCCGATTGGCAGCAATACCGGCTGCCATTTCCTGCTCCTGCAGCTGCCCTGGCGTCGGTAAGTGTGCCCGAAGCCGATTTAGAAGTCTGGCTTCGCGAGCAGGGGGTGGAACGGGTGCTGCGTTTTGACCCCAGCGTGCCGGTGCCTTTTGACAGTGCTTATACCAGCCCTGAAACCCTCGGCAGCGACCGGAAAATGTTGATTTTGGGAGCTTTAAGCCGCTTTCCTGCCTGCAACCGCTTGCTTATTGGCATGGGTAGCTGCCTTACCTATGATTTGTTAACGGCTCAAGATTTACATTTGGGCGGCGATATCAGTCCGGGCATGCACATGCGCTGGCGTGCCATGCACGAATTTACGGCCCGCTTGCCGCTGGTTACCGAACCCGAGCCGCTGCAGTGTTACGGTACCAACACCCTATCGGCCCTGCGCAGCGGTGTGGTGCAGGGCATGGTGGCCGAAATACAGGGCAGGATTAGGCAGTTGGAGCACGAAATACCAAACTTAACGATTATTTTAACTGGTGGTGACGCTCATTTTTTTGAAAAGCAGATCAATAGCCCCATATTTGCCGAGCCAAATTTGGCGTTATATGGCCTACATGCCTTACTTTAAGAAATATCTTTTGCGATTTTACACGGCATTAGTGCTGTTTTTTGCCTTTTCTGTCCATCAAGCCGCTGCGCAGGCCGAAAATTATGGCTCTCCGTACTCACGTTTTGGCTTGGGCGACCAACAGCCCTTGTCACTGGCTCACCACCGCGCCATGGGTGGCATCACCACCACTACCTACGACAGCGCTTCGCTTAATCTGGGGAATGCTGCCTCTTTGTCAGATCTCAAATTAACAACCATCGAGTTTGGCGCCATTGGTAATATCGCCAATATTGCTACCAATTCGGCCTCTCAATACCGTTCTAACTTTAATTTTGGCTATTTGATGCTGGGCTTCCCCGTTAACAAACGCTGGGGAACGGCCATCGGCTTTCAGCCGTATTCTTTTACCAATTATAATTTGGTATCGAACGTTGATTCTGCTTTCCTTAGCTGGCGCGAAGAATACAACGGACGCGGTGGCCTCAATCAATTGAGCTGGAGCAACGGGGTGCATGTGGGCGGCGGCTTTCATTTGGGGGTGACAGCAACGTATTTGTTTGGTACCATCAACCAAGAGCGCTCGTTTATTTTTCCTTTTCAAGACTCTTTGTTTTTGTTCAATGTCCGTAATTCCGACAAATTGAGGATCAACGATGTGCAATTCAGTTTTGGCTTGCAGTACCGCAAAACCTTCAAGCTCAAGCCAGGCCAAACTCAAAAAAAATCAATTGCTTTTGGTGTAGTAGCTGAGCTGCCAAGTGCGCTCAATGCTTCGAATAGTTTTGTTTCAGAGCGCTTTACATTGGTTGGCAACTCCATTCGGGTGCGCGATACAGTTTCAAACCAATCGGATGTTGGTGGTACGGTGCAATTGCCGTGGGCATTGTCGGCAGGCTTTCAATACAGCATCGATAACAAGCTGTTGATGGCGGTGGAGGCAAAATATACCAATTGGACCGATTTCAGTCAGTTTGGCCGTCCCGATTCCATGCAAAACAGTCTACAGTTCGCCGCAGGCATGCAATACACGCCTAAATACAATGCCATTGGGGATGGTTCAGGCTGGAAAACAATCCGCTACCGGGCAGGCGTACGCTACAACAGCGGGGCTTTGGTGCTCAAGGGACAAGCGATCAGCGAACTTGGCATGACCTTTGGTGTTGGTATTCCATTGAAGCGTCCTTACGCCATGCCGTACATGAATGTAACAGGTGAAATTGGACAAAGAGGCGATGTTTCAAATGGCTTGGTACGCGAAAGGTATACCCGAATAACGGTAGGGTTCACGCTCAACGACCGTTGGTTTATTAAAAGAAAATACGATTAAAAATAAAGTCATGAAGAAGATGAAAAATTGGATGAAAGCAGCTCTGATGCTGGTAGTTTTTGGAGCAGCAGGCACTACCCAAGCGCAGGCCCAAATCACTGCCGGATGCGAACAGAAGTGGGGGCCGGATAGCGTAAAAACCATCCAAAATATTTCGGTTTATCGCGAATTTTTTAAGCAAAAAAACTATGCTTCTGCTTTGGAAGCTTGGACTTATGTTTTCCAAAATGCCCCTTGTTCCCGTGAGCAAACCCACGTAGATGGTGTGGCCATGTACAAGAGTTTTTTAGCCAACACCAAAGACCCCAAGCGTAAGCAGGAATTGGTGGATACGGTGCTGCTCATTTATGACGTGCGTGCCGCCAATTTCCAAAAAAGCGCAGGTAGCGCCCTAGGTCGCAAAGGGGTAGACATGTTGAATTTCCGTCCCGAACCCAACACCGCCATACTCAAAACCTTTGAGCATGCCGTTGCTTTGGGAGGCAATGAAACTGAGTCTTTTGTATTGTCATACTACTTTAAGGTAGCGTTGAAGGAGTTTTCAGGTGGCGGACTTACCAAGGAGCAAGTCATTGCCATTTATGAAAAGCTCTCAAAAATTGCTGATTACAACATCGCTGCCAATCAGAGTGCGGATAAATTTATCGAAAGCAAGCAAAGCTTAGATGGCGATTTGGCTGGTAACATCATCAAAGACTGTGACGAAATCATCACCCTTTTTGAGGGCAAGTACAAGGCCGACAAAACCAACAAAGACCTCCGTGATTTGATTTACAGTTTGCTGCTCAGCAAAGGGTGTTCCGACAAAGACCTCTTCATGGAAGTGGCTACTGCCAAGTACAACGAAGCCCCAAATGCCCGTTTGGCACACATTTTAGCGCGCAAACTCCAGCAAAGCGACAATGTAGCCAAGGCCGCCGATTTTTACCAGAAGGCCATTGAAGGAGCCGAAAACGATTCTATCAAAGCCCAATACAATTACGATTTTGCCACTTTATACAGCAGCAACAAGCAGTTTTCAAGGGCCCGTCAGTTGGCACAAGAAGCCGCGCGTTTGCAGCCACGTTGGGGCAAGCCACTCGTTTTCATCGGTGATTTGTATGCCGCCAGCTACAGTCAGTGTGGCAGCGGCATCGATGCCCAAGCGGTATACTGGGCCGCCGTTGACAAATACCAGCGCGCCAAAAACATAGATCCAAGCGTTGCTGAGGAAGCCACTACCAAGATCAACAAATACGCAGGCTACTTCCCTTTAAAAGAAAATCTCTTCTTCGCAGGCATTACCCCAGGCAGCAGCTTCAGCGTAGGTTGTTGGATTGGCGAAAGCACTACGGTTAGAAGTTCCGACTAAATCAATGCGCCTCCTGTTTGTATGGTTGCCAGTGTTGGCGTGGGCTTGTTCCAACTCCGACGAAAAGCTACAGCAGTTTGTAGCAGGCAAAGAAATGCAGCAGGAAACAGGGCGCGACGTGACCCTGATCTACTCCGATTCTGCGGTAATTAAGGTACGTATCACAGCACCGCTGCTGGTACGTACATCGGGTGAAAACCCGGTTACCGACATGCCGGAGGGGATCAGGGCCCTTTTTTTTGATGCCAATGGCCGCCAAAATAGCATCCTTACCGCCAACCGAGCTGTTCAATATCCCAACAAGGGCCTGATGGAAGCCCATGGCAATGTAGTGGTTGTAAACGAGGCCGGCGACACCATGTACACCGAAAAGCTCATTTGGGAAGAGAAAGCAGAGCGCATTTACACCGACCAATACGTGCGTATCATTCGTCCCGATGAAATTATCTACGGGGACGGCATGGAGTCGAACCAAAACTTCACCAAATACAAAATCCTCAACATCCGCGGCACCATTGCGTTAAACGAAGAAGTGGAATAGCCAACATCTTTGGTTATCTTTGACGCCCAAATACCATCGTGGAAGTTATCTTAATCATCCTGCTAAGCCTTGTGCTTTCCGCCTTTTTTTCGGGGATGGAGATTGCTTTTTTTTCGGCCAATAAATTCAGGGTAGAGCTCAAAAGCAAACAAGGTATTCTCAATGCACGCTTGATTGCAGGATTTTTAAAGAAGCCATCCGATTTTATCGGAGCCATATTGGTAGGCAACAACATCGCCTTGGTTATCTATGGTTCGATGATGGCCGTGTTGCTTGAGCCGGTTATTTTTAGCTGGTTTGGGGCTAATTTCGACAATGAATTGGTGATTTTAGCCGTTCAAACGCTGCTTTCGACCGTGGTTGTATTGCTTTTTGGGGAGTTTTTGCCAAAATCTATTTTCCGGTTAAACTCCGACAGGCTCTTGTTTTTGTTTGCCGTGCCCATGCAATTTTTCTACATCCTCTTTTACCCTTTGGTATGGGTGGTGGTGCGTTTGGCCAATGCCATTTTAAGGCTCTTTTTTGGACTACGCCTGGAGGAAAACAATCCTGTTTTCGGTAAAAACGACCTTGATCACCTCATTCAAGAAAACAATACGCCAGAGCAGCAGCAAGGCAATCAAGACGTAGACTTAAATTATTTTCAAAACGCCCTTTATTTCACTGAAGTAAAAGTGCGTGAATGCATGGTACACCGCACCGAAATTGTGGGTATCAGTAAAACTGAAAGCATCGACAAGTTGGTGGCTTTGTTTGCCGAAAGTGAGCATTCCAAAATACTCGTTTACGAAGAAAGCATCGACAACATCATAGGCTATGTGCATTTTCAGGCAGTTTTAAGCATGCCAGCGCAAATTGCCGAGGTAACCTTGCCCATCATGATTGTGCCCGAAAGTATGTCGGCCATGCTTTTGCTAAAGCAGTTTAACACCGACCGCCGCAGCATTGCTTTGGTGGTAGATGAGTTTGGTGGCACCAGTGGCATTGTTACGGTGGAAGATTTGATCGAAGAGATTTTTGGGGAGATTGAAGACGAGCACGACGTAGATGATTTGATAGAAAAGCAACTTTCTGAAAATGAATTCATATTTTCGGCCCGGCATGAGGTTGATTATTTGAACGATGCTTTCAAACTCGGCTTACCAGATGGCGATTATGAGACGTTAGGGGGGTTAATCATCGAATTTCACCAATCGATTCCGGAAGCCAACGAAATGATTGAAATACCAGGCTTCAGGATTTTTATCCTCACCGTAGGTGAAACCAGGATAGAAACACTGCGGCTGATCAAATTATCTACGGAGGATTAACAGCTTTCCTGAAAAACGGACTTGATAATGTCCAGCTAAACTTTATTTTTGCGCAATAATTTAAATTAGAATTCAATATATGTCAATCATTACTCAAATCAGAAACAAAGCGGGCCTGATGGTCGCCATCATTGGTTTGGCGATACTTTCGTTTCTGTTGATGGACGTTTTTAGTGGCAACGGAATATTCGGTGGGCCACCTTCCAATACTGTAGGTGAAATTGATGGGGACGAGATTGGCTTGATGTCGTTCGAAACCCGCATCAACGAGGCCGTTGAGAATTACAAAATCAACAGCCAGCAGGATCAGGTAGATGACCAGACCCTCGGAATGTTGCGTGAAAACGTATGGAACGAGCTCATTCGTGAAAAAATACTCGGCACCAGCTACAAGCAGTTAGGTTTAGCTGTATCGGCTGAAGAATTGTTCGACATGGTGCAAGGCACCAACATCAACCCTTCGGTGCGTCAGGCTTTCTCGAACCCGCAAACAGGCGAGTTCGACCGTGCTCAGGTAGTGCAGTTTCTCCGCAATTTGAGTGAGCAGCCTGAGGATGTGCAGCGCAGGTGGTTCAACTTCGAGAAGTACATCAAATCGGAGCGCGAAAACCAGAAGTACAACAATTTGGTGAACAAAGGCCTTTATGTGCCTAAGTTCTTTGCCAGCAGCTACAACAAAGACAATACACTTCAAGCCAACGGTCGCTTTATTTTGATGGATTATGCGTTGATAGGTGACAGCACCATCGAGGCTAGCGAAAAAGAGCTGAAGGCCTATTATAACAACCACAAAAAGGATTACGAGAGCAAGGACGAGATCCGTGCAGTAGATTATTTGGTGTTTGATGTATTGGCAAGCGAGGAAGATGATGCGCGTGCTTTGAAGCAAATGACCGAGTTGCGCGAGCAGTTCATTGCTTCTGCTGACGACTCCTTGTTTGTGGCCTTGAACTCAGACTTGCCTTTCGATGATAATTTTGTTGCAGCGTCGGCTTTGGTAAGTGAGGTACAAAAACAACTATTTGCAGGCATTACCACTGGTGTGAGTGATGTTTATCGGGAAGGTGATTTTTACAAAATGACCAAGATGATCATCCGTACTGCCCGTCCCGATTCGGTGAAAGCCCGTCATATTTTGGTGCGCATCAACGAAGGTGAAGCGCCGGAAGTAGCGAAGGCACGTGCAGACAGTTTGTTTGCACTGGCAAAAAATGGTGGCGATTTTGCTGCTTTAGCGAAGGCCAACAGTGCTGATCCCGGCTCTGCGGAAAAAGGGGGTGACCTCGGATTTTTTGCTGAGGGCATGATGGTGAAGCCGTTTAATGATGCTGCTTTCGGGGGCAAAAAAGGAGATATGGTTGTTGTGCAGTCAGAGTTTGGCTTCCACATCATCAACATCACCGACCAAAAAGGACGCAAAGAGGTAGCCAAATTTGCCACCATTGCAAATAAAATTGAACCAAGTACCGATACTTACCGCGATGTGTACGCCAAAGCGGGTAAGTTTTTAAGCGCTACCAAAGACGCTGATGCCTTCGAAAAAAACATTGAAGAGCAAGGTTTGGTGAAGCGTTCAGCGGAAGTTATCCGTGTAAACGACCGCAGCGTGGCAGGCATGGAAGGTTCACGTGAAATGGTACGCTGGGCATTTCGCTCAGAAAAAGGTGCCGTAAGCAGCGTATTCGAAATTGGCAACACATACATTGTGGCTAGTCTTGTTACCGTTTCGCCCAAAGGCATCAAAGCTTTTGAGGACGTAAAGGAAGACGTGGAAGCCAAAGTGAAGCGCGAAAAGAAAGCGGAGCAATTGTTAGCCCGTGCCGAAAAGGCGATTGCAAAAGGAGGTTCTAACCTGGATGCCATCGCGCGCGCAGCTGAAAGCATGGTGCAGCCTTTTGCCAACGCCACTTTCCAGTCGAACTTTTTAAATGGTATTGGCCGCGAGCCCGTGCTCAGCGGTGTGATTTTTGCCTTAGAAGCTGGTAAAATGAGTCAAGCCCTCAAAGGCGAGCGTGGTGTTTACATTGTGGCAGTAGATGGTTTTAGTGGATATGACCAAAAGGCAGATCTTACGGCGAGCAAACAAACCATCAGCAACCAACTGGCATCGAGAGCCGCTTCGGAGGCCTTTAACGCCAAAAAGGAGCTTATTAAACTTGAAGACAACCGTCACTTGTTTTACTAAGCCTGCCTAGTTTAAACTTTTTGGAGAGCCTTTCCGTTTTACGGAAAGGTTTTCTTGTTATAGAGACAAGCTTTTGTCATGGAGTTAATACAAAATAAAGTTGCTGAAAGCGGGTTGATAGTCATAGATCCCGCCCAATACCTCGTCGGAATACAGGTGGAAGCTTTCGATTTGAAGGATTTTCTGTTTCATGGCATGGTGTTGCGGGAGAAAGATTTCCGGGAGCAACTCAAGGGCCTTGATTGGAAAAGGTATGCAGGTCAGTTTGTGGCCATACATTGCTCAACCGATGCCATCCTACCTACTTGGGCATTTATGCTGGTAACCCAGTATTTACACCGGGTAGGCGCTCATGCAGCAGCCACAACCCCAGCCAACCGGCGCGAGCAGCTGGCTTTAGCCGCCATACAAAAGGCAGATTTCAGCAGTTATGAAAATGCCAAGGTAATTTTAAAAGGTTGTGGCGACGAAAACGTACCAACGAGCTTGTACACCGCATTGAGCAGCGCTTTGCTGCCCCATGTAAAAAGTCTGATGTACGGAGAACCCTGTTCCACCGTGCCAGTTTATAAAAAGTAAGGACATGAAATTCAGTGAACTGAGACAGCATAAATACTTCCAGAGTTTTCTACTAGCCCTGGTAGCAGGCTTGGTGTTTAAAGTCGCCAGCTCGAGTAAATACACCGACGACAGTGAGTATTTAGAACAATTTTGGAAGAATTACCAGGTGTATGCCGTGCCCTTTCCGGAGGATTTGTACTTCGCTGGTGAGGTTGTTCCGATGTACGACTTTGAAGTACGGGAGCGTGTAGATCGCGAGTTATTGGTAAATACGTATTTCCAGTCGGCTTCGATTTTGCATTTCAAAAAAGCAGCACGGTGGTTCCCAGAGATTGAAAAAATACTCAAAGCCGAAGGCATCCCCGATGATTTTAAATACCTCGCCGTGATTGAAAGCGGTTTGTCGAATGCCATTAGCGGACAAGGGGCTGTGGGCTATTGGCAGATCATGAAAAATACCGGTTTAGAGCTTGGCATGCAGATAGATGAAGAAGTGGACGAGCGTTATGACCCCATTAAATCGACCTATGCGGCCTGCAAGTATTTCAAAAGGGCGTACAAGGAATTTGGTAGCTGGACCTTGGTAGCTGCTTCTTACAACATGGGCATGACAGGTTTGCGTCGTCAGGTAGGGCAGCAGGGCTTGGAGGACTACCATGGTTTGCATCTCAACAACGAAACCTCCCGTTATGTACCGCGCTTGCTTGCGGTAAAACTCATCATGGAGCAGCCTAAGAAATATGGTTTTCACTTCCGCGACGCCCATCTTTACAAACCATTAAAAACCAATACCGTAAAGGTAGATACGGCCATTGCCGATTTGGTGGTCTTTGCCAAGAGCCAAGGCATTACCTACAAGCACCTCAAAGTTTTTAACCCTTGGATGCGCAAAACGTATTTGCCGGCACCCAAAGCTGGAAAACAATATGCGATTCAAATTCCTGACCCCTCGGTGTTTAATGCCCAGCAGGAACTAAAGGCCGCCTATAAAATCGTGTTGCCAGAGGTAGAGGCCATCGAAAAAAAGGCCACAGCACCGACCTACATAGAAGTAAAACACCTGGTTGAAAAAGGCCAGACCCTGCGCGACATTGCCACCATGTTTGAAGTAAAGGTTGTTGATTTGGTAATTTGGAATGATTTGGAGAGTACTGAGGTGGTAAAAGGACAAACGATTATTGTGCATGTGAAAAAGCCAGTTGTCGATGAAGCTGTTGAAGCTCAATAGCAATTCGTAGCTTCGCATCTGAATGAAAAACCACATCCACCCTCCGCAATCTGAAGAGCTCATAGAGGTATTTGGTGCGCGGGAACACAACCTCAAAAACATTGATGTAAGCATACCGCGGAATGCGCTCGTGGTGATTACTGGCTTGAGTGGCAGCGGCAAGTCGTCGTTGGCCTTCGAGACCATTTATGCTGAAGGCCAGCGGCGGTATATGGAAAGCTTTTCGGCCTATGCTCGGCAGTTTATCGGCGATATGGAGCGGCCCGATGTAGACAAGATTGAAGGACTGAGTCCTGTGATTTCCATCGAGCAAAAAACCACCTCGCGCAACCCGCGCTCTACGGTGGGCACCATTACCGAGGTGTACGATTTTATGCGTTTGTTGTATGCGCGGGTGGGCGAGGCCTACTCACACATCACTGGCAAGCGCATGCAGCGCTACACAGAGGCACAAATCGAAGAGAACATACAACAGCGTTTCCACGGCAAGAAAATTGCCATACTAGCGCCCATGGTACGTGCCCGCAAAGGGCATTACCGCGAATTGTTTGAGCAGATGCGCAAACAGGGCTATCTCAAAATGCGAATTGATGGGGAAGTGGTGGATTTGGCACCGAAAATGCAACTCGATCGGTACAAGGTGCACGACATTGAGCTGGTGGTGGATCGGCTCATTCCCGAGCCCGACGAATACAAGCGCATGCGACAGTCGATTCAACAGGCACTGCGCCTCGGCAAAGGCATCATGCTGGTGCTTGATTACGACACCAATGCACTCTTTTACTTCAGTAAATATTTGATGGATGCCGAGAGTGGCTTGGCCTACGACGAACCGCAGCCGAATACGTTTAGCTTTAACTCACCTTATGGGGCTTGCGAGCATTGCGATGGCTTGGGCACCATTCCTGAGATTGACCCCGAGCTGATCATGCCCGATCCGATGCTGAGCATTTCGGCGGGGGGATTGGCGCCCTTGGGCGAGTACCGCGATATTTGGGCTTTTAGAATGATCGGCGCTTTGTCGAAAAAATACAAGTTTAGTTTGAGCACGCCTGTGGGGCAGCTCGACGAAAAAGCAAAAGCGCTGCTGCTGCACGGGGCCGATGAACCCATTGAGGTGCCAGGTCGCTACAACGAGCAGTTTGGGCACCAGATACAGTTTGAGGGCTTGATAAATATGTTGCGTAAGCAGCAAGACGATGCCGGCTCGGTGAGCATGCAGTCGTGGGCGGAGGAGTACGTAACCCACATCGATTGCCCCGTATGTAAAGGCGGACGCCTGAAGCAAGAGGCGTTACACTACCGCATCAACGGACTCAATATTTCGGAGCTCAGTCGCATGGAGCTGGCCGATTTGTCGGCCTGGTTTCACCAGCTCAACGGTTATTTTGAAGGACAGTCGCAGCTCATTGCCACAGAAGTATTAAAAGAGATTGTGACGCGGATTCAGTTTTTGCTGGACATTGGACTCGGGTATTTGTCGCTCAACCGGGGTGCCAACAGCCTGAGCGGAGGCGAATCGCAACGCATCCGTTTGGCCACGCAGATAGGTTCGCAATTGGTGGGGGTACTGTACATCCTTGATGAACCGAGTATTGGTCTGCACCAGCGCGACAACCACCGCTTGATTGATTCGCTGAAGAAACTACGCGATGCCGGCAATACGGTTTTGGTGGTGGAACACGATGAAGACATGATTCGGGAGAGTGATTACGTGATCGATATTGGTCCTGGGGCCGGCGCCCACGGTGGACAAATTGTAGGTGCAGGCACGCCAGCGCAGTTTTTAAAGTTGCCAACCTTAACGGCGGCTTATTTAAATGGCGAGCAGAAAATCCCTATCAAGCCCATCCGCAAGCCAGCAAAGCAGCAGTACTTAGAGCTCAAGGGCGTAAGCGGCCATAATTTAAAAGGATTTGATGTGCGTTTTCCGCTCGGGCAGTTCATCTGTGTAACGGGGGTGTCGGGTTCGGGTAAATCGACCTTGATCAACGAAACGCTTTATCCCATCTTGAGCCAATACCTCTATAACAGCCGCAAAAAGCCGCTGGCCTACAAAAGCATCGAAGGTTTGAAGCTGGTTGACAAAGTGATTGAAATTGACCAAGCGCCTATTGGTCGCACGCCGCGTTCGAACCCAAGCACCTACACTGGTGTATTTTCGGACATCCGGTCGTTGTTTTCGGAGCTACCCGAGTCGAAAATTCGGGGCTACAAGCCAGGCCGCTTTTCCTTTAATGTAAAAGGCGGGCGCTGCGAAAGTTGCGGGGGCGCTGGCGTGCGGGTAATTGAGATGAATTTTTTACCCGATGTGCAGGTGCCTTGTGAGGGTTGCGGCGGCAAGCGCTACAACCGCGAAACGCTGGAAGTGCGCTACCGCAGCCAGTCGATCAGCGATGTATTAGACATGAGCATCGACGCGGCAGTGGCATTTTTTGCCAATATGCCCAACATCTTACGGAAAATAAAAACGCTGCAGGACGTGGGCTTGGGCTATTTGACCTTGGGGCAGCCATCTACCACTTTGTCGGGCGGCGAAGCACAAAGGGTAAAACTGGCATCAGAGTTATCCAAAAAAGACACAGGCAGTACATTCTACATTCTAGACGAGCCGACCACGGGTTTGCATTTTGAAGACGTGCGGGTATTGATGGAAGTGCTGCATGCCCTGGTGGATCGGGGCAATACCGTATTGGTGATTGAGCACAACATTGATGTGATTCGCACGGCCGATTATGTGATTGATATAGGGCCGGAGGGGGGTAAGTATGGTGGGAGTATCATTTATGAAGGGGATGTGGTTGGCTTAAAGCAAATGAAAGACAATGCCACTGCTCGGTACCTGTAAGTGATCCATTAAAAAAAAAAGGTCGATAAGTTGGATTGTTAAGCCTTTTTTTTACTTTTGACATTAATCTAAAACAAAACTTGTAGTATGAACAACAACTATTCAATGAGTAGTCTGAAAGGCCTATTGCCCGGAAGACGCTGGCTGTTGCTTCTTTCACTGGTTTTTCTAACGGCCAACGTTTTTGGTCAGGCGAGAAATTACCAGTTTGGACAGAGCAGCGCGGCCTACACGGAAATTACCGGAGGAACCGTTTCCACCGCCACTGGCGATGATGGAACACAGGTGATAACGATGCCATTTCCATTTACCTACGCAGGAGCTGCGGTAACTGACATCACTATTGGTACAAACGGTTTTGTGCGTATGGCTGGTGGTTCGATTTTCAGTTCAAACTGGACGAACTCCTTGACAAGCACAGCCAGTTTGCCTGTGTTGGCTCCTTTTTGGGATGACCATAACTTGGGAACTGGAACTATTGTTTACAATACAACAGGAACTGCTCCGAATCGTCAGTTTGTAATTGAATTTAGAGATTTAGTTACTTCTGGAACAGGAAATGGAACGGCAACATCACGTGCACGTTTCAAAGTAACGCTGTTCGAAACTTCGAATCAGATTGTTTACCATTATGGAACATCAACGGTTACCACAACAATTTCAGGTTCTATCGGCATGAACAGCTCGCCTGGTGGTGTTGGTCAGTTTTTGAGTGTTACGCCAGGGGTGAATGCCACTGCAAATACAAGCGTAGCAAACAATGCCATTGTAACACTTCCGGATAGTGGTGTAGTTTATACTTTTACACCGAGCCCAGCAGCATGTAACATGCCATGGGCTATCTCGTCTTCAAACGTTCTTCAAACTGGTTTTACTATTAGCTGGAGAAATTCAGGTAGCACGTCTTATCGCTATGTTGTTGGTACTTCTGCTACCCTTCCTACTGGTACCGGTACACTCGTTTCAGATACCTTTGCTGCTGTAACTGGTTTGGTTCAAAATACTGCATATTATGTATATATAAGATCTGCTTGTACCGGTGGTACAAATTCTGGCTGGGCTGGTCCAGTATTGGTTAATACAGGCGGTCCTGTATCGAGTGTTGCCTCAGGCCTCTGGAGTAATCCGCTTACATGGTCAACAGGTGCTGTGCCAAATGCCGCTTCAGCAGTAACCATTTCTGCAAACGACTCGGTTATTTTTGATTTAGCCACCGCATTTGCAGCTAGTTTGCAAGTTAACGGTGTATTAGGTGTAAATGCAGCTGCTCAGCGCATTTTGACGGTAGCTGGTAACGTTAACGTAACAAGTTCTGGTAGCTTGAACTTTGGTGTTCCAACTACAGGTACTGCTGCTCGTATCATTGATTTGACGGGTAACTTTTCAAATGCTGGTAACTCTAACATGGCTAATGGCAATGCTGTTATTCGTTTTATAGGTACTACGCCTCAAACCTTCACCAATACGGGTGCTTTACTAAACAATGCTGTTGGTCAATTAGGCATTTCAAATGCTGCTGGTGTAACTTTAGCTTCTCCAGTAACGGTTGGCTTTAACTTGGATTTGATTGCGGGTGTATTAACCGCTGGTAACAACCTTACTTTTGATCAACTGGCAGTTACGGGTACTTCTTCTCAAGTACGTCGTTCTCCTTTGGGCTCATTGGTGGGTACGCCTACTATAACTTCTACTGTACACAATGTGCAGTATGTGTTCTTTACAGGCCAGACTTCTACGCTCATTACAGAAGGCCCGGAAATGCCTGCCTCACGCACTATCAATGCGCTAACGATTAGTAATCCTGCAGGTTTAAACCTAACTGGTAACTTAACATTAACGGCTGCTGCCTCTGCTTTGACCCTTACTAGTGGTATTATCAATTTGCCTGCTGGTAATAAGATCATTTGTTCAAACCCTGCTTATGCGCCACTTGCTGGTTCTGCTACTTCGTTTGTAAATGGTGGATTTGAAGTGGTGGTTTCTTCTGGAACAGCAACAACCCGTAATTTCCCTGTAGGTTCAGTTGTAACTGGCGTTCCTGTACGAGGCCATGTGGTTATTGCTTCAATAATCACGGGTGCAACTACACCACAGTCTGTAACTGTAATGCCTGCTGGCACACCATCTGGTGGCGGCGTGAGCCCTATGGGTCCACGTTCATTTGAAATTACAGCCACTGGTTCAATTGGTACCACAGCTACTGTTGCTTTGAACTGGGATGCCAGAGAGGCCGTGACTTTTGCTGGTAGTTTAGCGAACATTCGCATCGTACAGGCCAGTGCTTTAACAGGCGCTTGGACGGCACGCAGTGTTTCAGCAACATCAGGTTCTTTGACAGGTGTAGGAACACGCACAACAACTGCAATCAACCTTACTACCGGTGGTAATTTGTTTGCCTGGGGTTCAGTTGCATCTGGCGACGTTGCAGTAACAAACATAACTAGTCCAGTAAGTGGCGCATGTTTTGGTGCAAGCGAAACCGTAGTTGCAGTACTCAGAAACGAAGGTGCAAGCATCGATCGTTCTGTCAGCAACATTACCGTGAAAGGCACTGTAACCACTCCGAGTGGAACAATCATTAACTTGAACAACGTAGTGAGAAACACAGGTACTTTTGCAATTGGCCAAACAGATACCATTATTTTCACGAATGCTTTGAATATGGTTGATTCTGGTAACTATGTAATTAGTGTTTTCATTGATTCGCTTACTGCTTCGTTGCGTACTAACGACACCCTTGCGCGTGTTGTTCGTAGTGATGCTTGGACGGCACGTGCTAACCCTGCAATAATTGTTACTAGCCAAAGTTCTGTTGTAGAAGTGCTCCGTAACGGGGTGGCTGCTACAGCTGCTGGTGTTTTGCCACGCAATACAGCTGCTGTTAGGCTTTCAGAGTTAATCGTTTTCAGAACGGGCACTGGGGCACAGCCTATTTACCCTAGTTACATTCCAGCTGCTGCCCAAGATTTCTTGGAGATTACCAATTTTGGTGATACAGCTGCGAACATTGGTGGTTGGAATTTGGAGATTTTCGGTACGGGAGCTCGTACGTATGCTTTCCCAGCAGGTACAGTGTTACCAGCAGGTGGTGTATTGATATTGCATATTGGTCCTGGTACCGATGATGTAGCCAACAGGTACTACAATACAGGCGGTGCTAATGATGCCTTGTTTTCTACTAGTACTGCAGGTATAACTTTGCGTAACGGCAGTTCATTGGTAGATGCGGTTGCATTCAGAGGTTATACGTTCCCTACTACTGCGGGTGTGTCTGCTGCTGATTGGTCTGGCAATAGCCCAACCACTTCTTCTGCAGGTTTGATGCTCGTGAATTTTGATAACAACAATGCTTCGAATTGGGTGGTTAGTACATCTACTTTGTTTACCAGCATTGGTGCCTTTAATCCGAACATGTCGTTTGTTTCGCGTAACGTATCTTGGACTGGCCCTAGCGGTTTCACAGCAACAGGATATACGGCACCAACAGGTACTCGTAACACTGGTGCTACTGAGCTGTACACAGCAACCATTTCAGGTGGTGCTAGCTGCGTAAGAACGGCAGTGGCTACCTTACAAGTTGTTGTGCCAGTAACCCCTGTTGCAGGATTTTCTAGAAGCAGCAACACCGCCACTACTGGTGCAGTTGTTTCTACGGTAACCCTTACGGATACATCTTTAAACATTCCTTTCGTACGTCGTTGGACAATTACTCCGAACACAGTAACGTTTGTGAACGGCACCAACGATAGCAGTATAGCACCACAAGTGCAGTTTACAGCTGTTGGAAGCTACGCAGTTAAATTGCGAGTTTCAAACCCAGCAGGTACTGATAGCGTGACTGTGAGTAATGCTGTAAACGTAGTTTTGGGATATTGTGCTTCGAATGCTACTAATACAGGTGATACTAAAATCGACTCTGTAAGGTTAGGAACAGCATTAACGGGCTCAGCTTCTAATACTTGTCAAGCTTACACCAATTTCGCAGATTCATTGGGTGTAGTTGCTGTTATTACTAAAACGCAGCCTTTCCCTATGATGGTTCGCAGTGGTTATTGCGGTACTACAGGCTATGCGGCACGCGGTCGCGTTTTCATCGACTTTAATAAAGATGGTTCATTTACAGCTGACGAAGCCGTTGCAGATTTTGGTCCGCTAACAGCTACTGGATCTGGTTCTGCTAGAGAGTGGTTCAGTATGAATTTGATTGTTCCTGTGAGTGCAGATACCGGTATTGCGCGTTTGCGCGTTGTATACAGTGAAGGCTCAGGTTTTGCTACTGTATTAGGTTGTGGTACGTACGGTTATGGTGAAACAGAAGATTATTTGGTACGCATTACCAATCCAATCATCGCTAACCCTGTTTTGGCTTCACCGGCAAACAATACATTCTTGAATGTAAATGGTCCTGACCAAGTTCGCGTAAATATCAACTGGACGCCAGCTACACGTTTCTCAGGTACAGGTGCTGCGGCTTCTTACTCTTGGCAATTGGCTAGCAGAACAGCGGGTAACTTTAATACCCCATTGCTTTCGTTGGCTTCAAACAATTCGGGTGCAGATACTGCCTTGACTTTGTCAATTGGTCAATTAGATGCTGCACTTACTTCTTTGAGTGTTGCAGTTGGTGATACTGTTAAAGGAATTTGGAGAGTGAGAGCCATTTCAGGAACTGATACTGTATTCAGTCCTCAGACTTGGAACATTGACATTCGCCGCGGTACAGTTACCGAAGCGGTTACTGCCTTCAGCCTAGTAACACCACCGAACAATACCATTTTGTCAGTGGAAGGCCCTGGTTCACAAACTGCACAGATTCGTTGGACTAGACCGGTAGTTGCTGGTACTGCACCTGTAACCTACCAATGGTTGGCTACTGGCCCTGGTGGTAACTTCAATACGCCTTTAGCGACATTGAATGCCAATGGTTCAGACACTTCTTTGACCTTGAGCTACACAGCTATTGATGCCCTCTTAGCTAGCTTGAACGTAAACGTGGGTGATTCTGCGCGACTAGATTGGACAGTACGTGTTAACTCTGGTACATTTACACGTTTGGCAACCCAAACTTGGAGAATTACCATGGTACGCGGTGGTATTGCGCCATTACGTTTTGCTATTGCCCCTGTTGCCAACGGCGGTACTACTGGCGTACGTGCTCCTAACGGAACATCTGGCCACACCTTCTTCCGTGCAGCGTCGTTTGTACCTGCGAGTGAATTGGCTGCTGCAGGTATCCAGAGTGGTGCAACCATTACAGGCTTTGCACTTCGTACAACTACGGGTGCTGATGCTCCTGCTAGAGGTAAGATGAGTTTGTACTTGTCGAATGGTCAGAATACTACTTATACACGTGGAACTGCTTGGACTGGTGCTATCACTGGTTTGAACTTACACCATGATGATTCGGTAAGCATTCAGACTGGAGCAGGTACCATGCTCTTGCAATTCAGCCAGCCTTTCGTTTACACGGGTGGTTCAATTGAGTTGGCTTACGAGTGGAATGGTTCTGCACCGTTTGCTACTGTGGCTGCAGTTTATGCTGCTAACACAGCAATAGCTGCTAGTTTGGTTTCAGGCGCATCTGCTACTGCAGCCCCTGCAACGCTTGCAGCAACTGCTTTCCGTCCTGAGTTTACTTGGGGTGTGGATGATCGCAAGGCAAACGAAATCGAGGTAATCACCATGTTTGCCAAAGGTCGTAACCCACTTAACTACGGCACACCAGAAGTAGTTCAGGCGATTGTTAGAAACAATGGATATCAGGTAAGGAACAACGTCCCTGTAACTTTAAGTGTTGCAGGTCCGAATAACTTTACCCAGTTCAATGTTCAAACCATCACAAGATTGGCGATTGATGCTACACAGTTAGTTACTTTCTCACCTATCAACGGATCAACTTTAGGTTATAATAACATGACTGTAAGTGTGCCTGCTGATGACGTTGCTGCGAACAATGCTAAGACTTGGGCGCAAGAACAAACAGATAGTATCTTCAGCTATAACGACTCTGTTACCGTAGGTAATAGTTCAGTAGGCTACAATACTGGCTCTGGCTTGTTGTTGACTCGTTTCAGCATCAACGGTACACGTTCAATTGCGGCTGCTCGCATTAGAATCGGTGAGGGCGCTGCCATTGCTGGTAACAGTGTGTCTGCTGTGGTATTGAACGAGAGTGGCGTGATTGTTTCGCAGTCTGCTCCAGTAGCATTAACTGCTGCCGATTTGCGTACTTGGGTAGTATTCCCATTCACTGCTCCGGCTAACGTTACCAATGGTAATTTCTACATCGGATTAGCCCAAACAGCGAATGCTACTACAGGTTATTTCCCTGTGGCTTTCCAAGCTGAAACACCAACGCGTGCGAATGCCTACTTCACTGCACCACTTGCTGGTGGTGTTGTTCCTTCGCCTGTTGCTGGTTTCCGTTTGATGATTGAGGCTCATGTTGGCGCTCCATTTGTACCAGCAGATACTTTGTCACGTTTCAACTTGGTGGCTCCTTCAAACAACACCACTTTGAACATCCAAGGTGATCCTACTCAAACTGCTCAAATTCGTTGGAGGACTTCTACCCGCACAGGCGGTATAGGTACCACCACTTATCAGTGGTTGTTGGATGTACCTGCAGGTGATTTCTCTAACCCAGTGCTTCGTGTGAATGCTGGTACGGATACATCGCTTACCCTTACTTATGGACAGATTGTTGACAGCTTAGCTGCCAAGGGTGTGCAAGTAGGTAGTGGATTTGCAGGTCGTTGGAATGTGCTTGCAACTAACGGCCCAGTAAGTCGTTTGGCGAACATTCCGTTCATCATCACTTTGAACCGTGGTGTGATGACTTCTATCGAAGAAACTGATTTCAGCAAATCAATCAGCTTGTATCCGAACCCTGCTGCTTATTCTGCCAAGTTGCAGATTAACACACCAGGTGACAAGGAGCTTAGCATCGTGATTGTTAACGCTGTAGGTCAGGAGATGAAGAAGTTCAACGTAAGCAGTTCTATTGCTAACGACATCGAGCTTGATTTGACAAGCTTGAATCAAGGTTTGTACTTTGTACGTGTAACTAATGGCAGTGAAATGGCCATTAAGCGTTTGATGATTCAGCGCTAAGCGAAACGTAGCTCATTTGATCCCCCGTTCGGTAACGAGCGGGGGATTTTTTGTTTAGAGTGGGTGGTTTCTATGGTATTTGGTTTTTTTTATCACAGAGTTTGTGTTTGGGTGGAAGGATGCTTATTTCAAACGCAACTAGTTTAAGTTGATGCAACAAGGTGCAGCTGGGGGCTGGTTACAGAGATGTAGCCTTTCCTGTTCATATGCTTTTGGCGGAGCTACACAGATGGCTGTTTCACAGCCAGGTACCAAAACAAAATTGGGGGTACATAAGAACAGCTTAGATGAGCACGATTTCATTCGCCAGAGCCTGCTCCGTCTCTGAGCGAGCCGCGGGCGAGCGGCCTGTCAGGGAGCAACGCGACCGGTCTGTTAACAAACCGAAGGTTTGCGGTCTGTAAAGCGAGCCGCAGGCGAGCAGTCAAAAAAAAATCCCCGCTCCAAAAGAAGCAGGGATTAAAATTTAAGTCGAAGTGGTAAGGCTGGCTTAAATAATTTGAGCGGTATGCTCCTTGGTATTTACCTTGTCGATTACCTTTTCTAGGATGCCTGCTTCGTTGATGATGAAGGTGACGCGGTCAGTACCCATGTATTTGCGGCCATACATGCTCTTTTCTATCCAGGTGCCGTAGGCTTCGTGCGTGCTTTTGTCTTCATCGGCCAGTAAGTCAAATGGCAGGCTGTATTTGGTCGCAAATTTGTCATGCGACTTTACGCTGTCGGAGCTAACACCGATAACTACGTAGCCCGCTGCTTGCAAAGCACTGTGGTTATCGCGGAGGTTGCAGGCCTCGGCAGTGCAGCCCGGGGTATCGTCTTTTGGGTAGAAATAGAGGGCTATTTTTTTGCCGGCAAAGGTATCCAGACTGATGGTTTCACCCCGCTGGTTTAAGCCGCTGAAATGGGGGGCTTTGCTGCCCACTGTTGGTTTGCTCATGGAATGTGAATTTTATTGGTATACGTGGCGGTGTTGCCCACACCATCTTTAACAACTAAACGGAGATTTAGATTTCCTTTGGGACTGTTTTCATGAATGGTGTAGGATAGTGAAGCCGTTTTGCCATCGAATACAGCTTTTTGCCATTGATCGTCGAGATACAAATGGTAGGAGCCTAGGCCCGCCAGATTATCACTCAGGGTGAAGCGAATTTGTTGGCCGAGGGCATAGGTGCCGCCCGGGCGCAAAGAAAGTACTTTGATGGTAGGCTTGATGGTGTCGATGGCGAGGTAAAAGTCGCCGAGTCCGCGTGCTTTGGCCTTAAACCAGTCGCCTTCCCACTTGCCGAGCAGCGCCGAGCGGCCTTTATTGATGTTGATGTTTACCAGGACTGTTTTTGATTTTAAGCTGTCGGCCAGTCCGCTCTGGCGGATGGAGAGGTCGTAGAAGCCATGTACGGGCACCTCGGCTTTGTGTACGGTGTGCACCGCCGAAAACATGGCGTAAGGCTTGGCGCTGCGGGTGTATTCAAAATCAAGGGTGTCATAGAGGTTGTTGGCAGGCATGTTTAGCCGCAGGTCTTCGGTTGCCCATGACCAAGTTTCATTGGGAGAGAAGCGTTTTAATATCACAGTAGGAGGCGCTATTTCTGCGGTGCTATGAGCGGCGCCATGTACGGTGAATTGCATGGAGGTTTGATTGCCATTGTAATCCTCAACGCTGAGCTGATAGGTTTTGCTTTCGCCAGGCGAAAGCTCCAGTGTGGCACCCTTTACAGGCTGCCGCACCATGGCTAAGAGGTTTCCAGAAGACTTAAAGCCACGGTAAATCTGATCGCGGTGAAGCATGCGGGCTTGGTAGTCCATCACCGCATTGGCATAACGGGTTTCATTAAATTCAAACCGATCGGCAGTGAATGCATACAGCGTATCGCTGCCACTGCGAATCACAAGCTTATGGATGCCATTACGGAACTCATTGCCGTTGTGCTTGTCCCAGGCGCGCACCTGCACATAGCACGGACCTGCGGTCTCTAAACGTTGCGCAATGCTGTATTGGCCGTTTGCAGCACGTACCGCCGCAAACCGCTTTTTATTGCTGCTGCCGTTGATGCGCGCATCACGACTGTACGGTACCACTTCGAGGTAATCGATTACAGGCGCGATGTTGTCGGGAATAACGAAACCGAAGTATTTAGGGTTGATGATGGCTTCTGTTTTGGTGTCGCGCAGTTCGAAGTGCAGATGCGGTCCGCCAGAGCCGCCCGAATTGCCACTGAAAGCCACCACTTGGCCTTTGGTAACAGGGAGCTCGTTGGGGTACAGCGGTATGTCGAGTTCGAAGTTTTGCTTTTCGTAATGCTTTTTTTCTACCCAGCTTTTGATGGGCTCTTCAAAGTCGCGCAGGTGCGCATAAACAGTGGTGTAGCCATTGGGGTGGTCGATGTACAGGGCGTTGCCATAGCCATAAGCCGATACTTTAATGCGACTTACATGCCCTTCGGCAGCTGCATATATTTTGAGGCCTTCCACGCTGTTGGTACGGATGTCGAGACCGCTGTGAAAGTGGTTGGTGCGCAGTTCGCCAAAACTACCAGAGAGTTTAATGGGAATGTCGAGCGGCGACCGGAAATAGTCTTTCGGGTAGGTCTGCGCCCCTAGCCAAAGCGGTATGCTCAAAAACCCGATGAGGAGGCATCGGGTAAAGCGGTTGTTTTGGGTCATGCTTAGAAGTTAGGACTCAGTACAAATTTGCTATAGAAGTCTTCGATATGCGCCACCGCATCGTCGGCCGTATCTACAATTTTCATGAGGTCGAGGTCAATCGGATTTACGTTGTGCTCTTCTTCTAACATGGTGGTTGTGATCCAGTCAATTAAACCCTGCCAATAGCTGCTTCCCACCAAAACAATCGGGAATTTGCCGATTTTATGGGTTTGGATGAGGGTTAGGGCTTCAAAAAGCTCGTCCATGGTGCCAAAGCCACCAGGCAGTACAATAAAGCCTTGCGCATATTTGATAAACATGAGCTTGCGCACAAAGAAATAATCGAAATTGATGAGCTTATCGCCATCTATGTAAGGATTGCTGAACTGCTCAAAGGGCAGGTCGATGTTGAGGCCTACCGATTTTCCGCCGGCCAGCTTGGCGCCTTTGTTGCCGGCTTCCATGATGCCAGGACCGCCACCCGTGATCACGCCGTAGCCTTTTTCAGTGAGTTTGCGCCCCACTTCTTCAGCCAATAGGTAATATTTATTGTCGGGTTTGGTACGCGCCGATCCAAAAATGGATACGCAAGGGCCAATGCGTGAAAGCTTCTCGAAGCCTTCTACAAACTCTGCGATGATTTTAAAAATCTGCCAAGAGGAAGCGGCTTTTATCTCTGTCCAGCTTTTTTGTTCAAAAGCCCCGCGGATCATTTCGTCTTTATCTGCACTCATAGTAACACAATTTATGGCTTTTTAGGCAATCGAAGCAGCCACAAGCCACAAAAAGTTAACAGGCCATTGAGGATGAGCAACTCAAATCCAAATTTATAGCCGTTGAGCCATGCTTCGGAGTTGTTGCTCAGGACATAACAAAAAATCGGAGATAAAATGGCCACCCCCGGCACCCATTTGTCTTTTACCGACCAAGTGGTAAATAGACCAAAGGCGAACATCCCCAACAAAGGGCCGTAAGTGTAACCCGCCACTTTAAAAAGCTGGGTAATGAGGGAGTCGTCGTGCAGCGAGCGAAACAGCAGGATTTGCAAACCAAGTACTACCGACATCCCAATATGCACCCACATGCGGGTTTTTACGCTGCCTTTGTCTTTATTGAAGCCCAAAAAATCTACACAAAACGACGTGGTGAGGGCTGTAAGTGCCGAGTCTGCACTCGAATAAGCCGCCGCAATGAGTCCGATTACAAAGGTGAACCCCGCAAGCGGCGCAAAGTGCTGCAAGGCGAGCATGGGAAAAAGCTCGTCTGCTTGGGCAGGAATGGCAATGCCTTTGGCTTCGCTGTAGATGTAGAGCAGGGCGCCCAAGCTCAGAAACAGCAAGTTCACGCCAATGAGCACCAAGCTGAACCAGAACATGTTTTTTTGCGCATCCCGCAAGCTGCGGCAGGAGAGGTTTTTTTGCATCATGTCTTGGTCGAGGCCCGTCATCACAATGGTGATAAATGCGCCAGAGAAAAACATCTTGAAAAAGTTCTGCGGACCGGTCCAGTCCCAAAAAAACACCTTTGAATACTGGCTATCGGCCACTAGAGCGGGCAAAGCCGAAATGCTTACCTCTAATTCAGCAGCGATGATGCCAATGGAAATGAGTACGGCGCCAATCAAAAAAGCCGTTTGCAGGGTATCGGTCCAGATAATGGTTTTGATGCCGCTCCTAAACGTGTACAGCCAAATGAGCACGATGGTCACCGCTACCGTTACCCAAAACGGTACCTCCCATTGCGCGAGCACAAAACGATCGAGCACCATGGCCACGAGGTACAGGCGAAAGGACGAGCCGATGGTGCGCGACAGTAGAAAAAACGAGGCGCCGGTTTTGTGACTCGATTTGCCCAGTCGTTCGCGCAAATAGGCGTAAATGCTCGTCAAGTTGAGCTTGTAATACAGCGGTAGCAGGATGTTGATGATGGCCAAGTAGCCCAAAAAATAGCCTAGCACCAATTGCATATAGCTGAAAGCTTGAGTGCCTACGGTGCCGGGTATGGAGATAAAGGTTACGCCTGAGAGACTCGAGCCAATCATGCCGAAGGCCACAATGTACCAAGGCGAAGAGCGGTTGGCTAAGAAAAAGGAGCTGTTGTCTGATTTGCGGCCTGTGATCCAAGAGATGCCAATGAGGAACAAAAAGTAGGCAGAAATGACGATGAGAATGAGGCTTGGACTCATATGAAAACGACAGATATTTAGTGAAATAACCTAGGTGTCAACGAAGGTAGTATTTTTGGGCTTATGAATTTTCCATCGCGCTTGATTGAAGAGGCTGTGAATGCTTTTTCGCGTTTCCCAGGTATCGGCAAAAAAACGGCTTTGCGCTTAACGCTGCATTTATTGCGACAGCAGCAAGCGGAGGCGCTGGAGTTGGCGCGGGCCGTGACCAATTTGGCCACCAATGTGCAATACTGCCGTACCTGCCACAACATCAGCGATGCGCCAGTATGCCAAATCTGCGCCAATAAGTCGCGCAACCAAGCCCTGGTGTGCGTGGTTGCCGATATGCGGGATGTAATTGCTATTGAAAATACAGGGCAGTACAACGGCTTGTACCATGTTTTAGGGGGATTGATTACGCCGATGGAGGGCATTGGTCCCGACCAGCTCAAAATTGGCAGTCTCGAAGAACGCCTCGCCGCCGGCGAAGTGCGGGAGTTGCTCCTGGCTTTTTCTGCTACCATGGAAGGCGACACCACTGCTTTTTACATTGGCAGAAAGTTGCAGGGCCGCGACATCCGCATCAGTACCATTGCCCGCGGTATTTCGATTGGGGGCGAACTGGAATATGCCGATGAAATTACGCTAGGCCGTTCTATTCAACAGCGGATTCCGTTTCAGTCGTAGGCGCCCCCGCCTGCACCACATACCAAGTGGTGAGCTGTCCTTTGTCGGAAATCCAGCCTGGTTGTTCAAAAACCAAGTGGTAGGAAAAGGTGTTTTGGGCGGCAGCCGATTGAAAATCTCCAAAATTACTGCTGTTCAAGAGTAAAAGGGTGTTAGGCGCCGCGAGTTGCTGCTGCCAAAGCGCTGCATCGGTAGCTTCTTGATAAGCGATGGCCTGGGTGCTGAGGTAATAGGGCAAACTCGGCAAATGAAAATTGCGACTGAGCAAAAGGGTTTTGGTAGGATGGGCTTCGGCCATAAAACGCGCCACCGATTTGGTAGCACCCCGCAGCGGTTCTATGCTCGGCAGCAACACCAGCCAGCCCATCAATAAAAAGAAAATACTTTGTGCGAGCATGCTTCTGAAGGCCCAGGCCATTTGCGCGCGCAGCAGGAAAACAACGGTTGCCATCCCCAAGAACAGAAAACCAACACCTGTGATGCGGGCGGCAAGGATGCCAGTGCTGTTAAACAAAAAGCCATCTCCCACGGGAGCAGCGGCAGCTAAAGGCAGTCCAATGCCTAACGCAATGCAAAGCACTAAATAGAGCAGGAGACCGCCTTTGAGCCAATTTTGTTGGCGGAAGTTGTAAGTGGACAGCTGGCCGATTTGAGCGCCCAGCAGTAAGGCAATGGCGGGATAAGCGCCGAGGGCGTAGGCTGGGAGTTTAGATTTGAGCAATTCATAAATCAACCAGCCGCTGATGAGCCAAGCGATGAGCATAAACTGCTTAAAATCTGGCTTCCGCCAGCTGTAGCCGCTAAAAAGCTGCTGAAAGGCTTTTGGGAGGAGGGCGGTGAAAGGCAAAAAAGCGATGAGGATGGTGGCGAGGTAATAGCCTGGGGGACCGGTTTGGCCGAGTACTTCGTTGTTTACGCGGCTCACCGTATACCAGTCGATCATCCAGCGAATAAACGCGCCGTCGTCGGTTTGCCACGCCAGTCTGCCCCACACCAGCAAAGGCAAAGCCGCCACCGGAAAAAGCAACCAAGGCTGAAATGCGAGGATTTTTTTGCGCTCCGGCGAAAAAAGCAAAATCAAACCGAGCATGCCAAAGGTAAGGATAAGCACTGGTGGGCCTTTGACGAGCAGGGCGCCGGCGGTGCCCAGTATAAAATACAATTGCTCTTGCCAGCGGGGCTGCTTAAAAAATCGCAGCAACGACAGCACCGCTAAAGTCTCAAAAAACAGCAGCGAGGCATCGGTAACCGATATTTTGATGAGGTGCGGGAGGAAGAGGTTGGCTGCTAAAATCCAGGCGGCTGCTTGCGCAGTGGCTTTGCCAAAAACGGCTGCTGCACGGTAGCGCAGTAGTAAAACGGTGCCGATGGTGGCTAAAAAAGCTGGAAACCGCACGGCAAATTCGTTTACGCCCCAAAGTAGGTAGCTCACGGCAATGCTCCAAAAGTGAAAAGGGGTTTTGCGGTGGATTTCGCTCCACAAAAATTCAGGGATGAGCCAGTTGCCCGAAGTGCGCATTTGCCACGCAAAAGCGGCGTAGGCCGATTCGTCTTGGTCCCACACCGACAAGCCGTTACCCGCCAACCAAGCCACGGCAAAAAGCGCCATCCATACCCATTGCTCGTATTTGGGTTGAGGTAAAAGGTTCATACAGCTGCCTACTCGGTTTCGCCCCAAGCTTCAAATAGCTTGTTGATGAAGATGTTTTCTTCTTGGGTGATGCGGTTGTCGGACTTGATGAGGTCCATGGCCAGCTGCAAAAACGCGGAACGGTCGCTTTGGGTGCTCTGGGAATAAAAGGCGTTCATGGCTTCTCGAAATTCCAGCATTTGTGCCTCTTGGGAGATGGCCTGGATTCTGATCTGCTCGTTTTGCATGGTGGCTATGATGGTATTGGTATCGAATTGGTTGCCCAAAAAATCTAAAATGAGCGCTTGCTCATGTTCTATTTGCTTGCCATCTACATTGGCCAATAGCAGGAGCATTTTATAACCAGCCGTAACTTTATTCATTGCCTAAAACTTTTGATGACACAAAAAAATGCCTTTTTATGCAATTAAAATAGTTAATCTTTGAAAACTTCTATCGTTTTGGTCACGCGTACAAGGTCGGTGAATTTGCCTTCATAACGGGTGGCGCGCACAATGTGGTTGTCGATCCAGTGGTAATTGCCGCCCCTTGGCTTGTTCATGAGCAGTGCGTGGTATTTGAAGCCGTATTGCGTGAGCCAAGTTTCGGTAATCTCCCGCAAATCTTCGGTTCTGGAGGTAAAAAAGGTGATGATGTGGCCTTCTTCATGCCACTTATTAACCATGTCGAGTGCGTCGGGGAAGGGTTGGCAGTGGCGCATACGCTCTGGCTCCTCGTTTGGTACGTCTTCGGTTACGGTGCCGTCGATGTCGATGAGGAAATTGCGGACTTCGGCGGGGAGTAAGGGACTGGCGGCTTTGCCTTGCTCGTCGAAGGCTTCATTGAGGCTAGGGAGCTGGGGTTGGGACATGGACTGGGACGGTGAGGTTTAGGTTAAAATCAGTGATGCGCAATCTGCCCACTTGGTAGGTAGTGTAGGTGCGCAGTCCTATTTTGTAAAAAAACAAAGCACCTCCGAGCATGGCGGCGGAGCTGATGATAGCGGAGTTGGTAACCAAAGGCCTGAGGCCCGAAGTAACACCATTGATGGCCACAATGCCTGGCCACAGCACCCCGGCAAGGCCCAAGTTGGTTGCTGCCCCGAGCGCCGCTGCGCGATAAATGCGAACGGCTTGAATTTGGCTGAGACCTACTTTGAAGCCGGCAACAATCAAACTGTCTTTTAAAAGCAATTCAATGTCGCCGCTGATCCAGCCGTGTGGACCAACTTTTAGCTGAATGCGGTCGCCCTCATAGAACCGCTTGCCCAGCTGGCCGTTTTTTTTGTAAACAGACAATTGTTTGCTTTGGGAAAAACACGCATTACCAACGCCAATAAGCAGGAAGAGTAAAAGAAAAAGGGGCTTTTTAATCACACCTAAATTTACAAAGAATTCAAATTACGAGGTAGTTCTATTTGGTTAATCAACCATCGAACACCAAATAATCAGTGCGTCCATTTTAAGCAGATTGTGATAAACCGCCTTGGTTTTGTTTAAATGTGTTTTGAACGCCATTTGCCGGCTTAGCGGGTTGCGTGCGAAGGGGCAAGGCCGTAAAATTTCTTATAGCTGTAGCTGAAATAACTCAGGCTGTTGAAGCCGGTGGTTTGGGCAATGTCTGAAAGCGTGCCGGCATTTCTTTCAATCATTTTCCGCGCTTTTTCTAAGCGGTATTCCCGAATGAGTTGGTTTAGATTTTTATTAACGCTGATTTTGATTTTGCGTTGAATGGTAGATTTACTGATGCCGAGGTGCTTGGCAATCATGTCCACCGATAAATTATAATCGCTCAAATGCTCTTCGATAAACTGAATGATATCACGAATGAGCCGCTCGTTTTTTGGGATGATATTGTCTTCATTTACCGCAATGAGGCCTTTTTTAAGCATTTTTTGGTGCTTGGTGATGAGGTTTTCTGACCGTACCAGCAGCTCCTCTGCCGAAAATGGCTTCATGATGTAGTCGTCGGCACCCAGTTGAAGTCCTTCGATTTTAGAGGCCATCATGGTTTTGGCGGTCAAAAAAATGACAGGTATAAATTCGGTGGCTGGGTTGTTTTTAAGCTTGAGTAACAGCTCAAAGCCATCCTCTTCTGGCATGATCACATCTGAAACAATGAGGTCAGGGGCAAATTTCAGGGCTCGGTCGTAGCCGCTTTTGCCGTTGTCGGCAGTGGCTACTTGGTACTGTTGCGATTCAAACAGCTCTGTGATGTTTTCGCGGAGCTTGACTTCGTCTTCGATGATTAAAACTTTGTTCATAGGCTTAGTTCAACAATAAAGGTAGTACCACCTAGGCGATGGCTGTTAAAATGGATTTTGCCATCGTGTAAGTCAATAAATTCTTTGACTATCACCAGACCGAGGCCTGTTCCTGGCGTTTGATCTACGTTGCTTCCGCGGAAAAAAGGCTCGAAAACGCGTTTTTTATCACTGGCATGTATGCCGATGCCGTAATCCCGCACCGCTATTTCTATTTTATTTCTTTTGAATTGCAGCAATATTTCTGGCGTTGCTTTTCCAACTGAAAATTTGAGGGCATTGCTCAATAAATTGAGCAGGCAGTGTGTAATCAGCTGCTCATCGATGGCTACAGCTTTGGCTTTACCCAGCTGCTTGAACAACGGTATTCGAGGATCTGGGCCATTGCTGAAGTGATGCGCTACCAAATGGTTGATGAGGTCGGCAAGGTGCACCATTTTGCGTTGCAGCTTGGTTTTGCCAGCCTGCATTTTGCCCAAAAGGAGGATGTCGTTCATCAGGTCGCCAACCCGATGGATTTCGCTGCCCATCCTCTGAAAATGTTTTTCACACATCTGCCTCAAGTTTTCATCTGCCGCCTGGAGGTAAATGCGTAGGATATCAAGACTCGATTGAATGGTGGCCAAAGGCGTCCTAAACTCATGAGAGGCCATCAGGATGAAGCGCGAACGGAGTTCCATTAATTCTTTTTCTTTTTCAATGGCCCTTGCGATATCTGCTTCCGCTTTTTTACGTGCGGTAATGTCTACAACGGTGCCGGTTGAGCCCATGCTTTCGCCATCAGGGCCCAATATACTTTTCGTTTTAACTTCCGCCCACACCAGTTTACCCAGTTTGTGCTGGTATTGTAACTCCACATTGGTGTAGATATTTGGCGAATTGGCCATGCGCTCCAAAGTAGGTGGAATGGCAGGCAGCGATGCTGGGGCTAAAAAGTCATAGCCTTTTCTGCCGAGGGATTCTTCCACGCTGTAGCCAGTAAGTTGTTCCCACGATTGGTTCAGAAAGGTGATGTGGCCTGCAGCATCCGCCTCAAACACTACTTCTCGCAAATTATTGACGAGTGTATGATATTGCCGTGCGTTTTCGGCCAACACTTGTTCATGTATTTTGCGTTCTGTAATGTCGGCATCGCTGCCGCCAATGCGCACTGGGCGGCCGGCCGCGTTGAGTTCAACGGCGCTGCGACTTAACACCCAAAGGTAATGACCGTTACCATGCCGCATGCGGTACTCTATGTCGTTGGTGCCCTTACCCACCTCCATAAATTGTTTGAGATTTTGGTCCACCCGCTCTACGTCATCGGGGTGTACCAAGGAGAGCCAGCTTTCGTAAGTCCAAGTAAAGGCACTTTCCGCAAAGCCAAACATCTCTTTCCAGCGCGGGCTCACATAGGTTTGGTTGGTGAGGAGGTTGATGTCCCAGATGCCGTCTTTTGAACCCGTCAAGGCCAAATTGAACCGCATATTTTTTTCTTCTAGCTCGGTACGGAGCTGGAGGTTTTCGATGAAAAACCCGAAGGCGTTGGCGAGGGTTTGCAGGGCACTGATTTCGGGGGGTTCCCACAACCGCACTTCCCTGCAAGCGTCGTAGCCTATAAAGCCCCAAAGTTGGTTATTTGTTAGGATGGGCAAAAAAAGGTAGGATTGTATTTCTTGTTGCGTCATGATGCTTTTGAAGGGCTCGCTGCTGTCGGCAACGGCGCCATAAAAGGCATTTCCAGAGGATAAAACGTCAAATAATGTCGGCTCGACGTCGTAAGAAAGGTCCTGTAAATTAGGGTTTTCAATCTGCACACTTACCCCGTCAAAGGCCCATTCTACGAGCTGGCTCATGCGCACGCAGCCGTCTTCGAAGTTGTTTTTGAATATATAACAACGATCTACTTCGGCCGACTTACCCATGATTTCAACTACCGCAGCGATGGTTTTATCAAAGTCTTGGTAACGCACCAACTGCAGCGAAGCCTGCGCAACGCCTAGCAGCGTGCCCTCTAGCGGATGAGGCAGTTGTAGTTCCTTTAACATCGCTTTAAAGTTAAGAAAACACCGCACAATCCAATTAAATGGCAACAATGTTGCATAAATAATTTGTAGACAGGGAGCTGTTTCGCTGGTGATGGGCTTTTGTGGCGATTTTTGATATGAAAGCAGCCATTTTCCCTTATTTTTGTGGCATTATGGATATGCAATACGATTTAGCCGTTATTGGCTCTGGTCCCGGCGGTTATGTAGCCGCCATCCGGGCTGCGCAGCTCGGACTCAAAACCGCGATTATTGAACGCTACAATACCTTGGGCGGTACCTGTTTGAACGTGGGTTGTATTCCCTCTAAGGCCCTGCTCGACTCCTCAGAGCATTATCACAACGCCGAGCATACGTTTAAAGGCCATGGCATTGACCTCACGGGCTTGAAGGTCAATCTCCCTGAGATGATCAGCCGCAAAAACGAGGTGGTGAAGCAAAATGTGGACGGCATTGCCTTCCTCATGAAGAAAAATAAAATTACGGTGTATCACGGACATGGCGCATTTGCCGATGCCAACACCATCCAAATAAACAAAGAAGACGGCAGCAGCGAGCAAATTACCGCTAAAAACGTAATCATTGCCACGGGTTCGAAGCCAGCTACCGTTCCAGGCGTTGAAATTGATAAAAAACGCGTCATTACCTCTACTGAAGCCCTCAATTTGCCAGAAGTGCCTAAAAGCATGGTGGTGATTGGCGGGGGTGTAATTGGCATGGAGCTCGGCTCCGTGTATGCCCGCTTGGGTGCCAAAATCACCGTAGTGGAGTTTACCAACAGCCTCATTCCTACCATGGATGCGGCCATGGGGCGTGAGTTGCAAAAGTCGCTGGCTAAGCTGGGCTTTGAGTTTCATTTTGGACATAAAGTAACGGCGGTGGTGACCAAGGGCAAGCAGACCGTGGTAACGTATGAAGATTTGAAATCGGGCGAGGTAAAGGAGCTCAAGGCTGATTACACGCTTGTTTCGGTAGGGCGCAAGCCATATACCGACAGTTTGCACCTCGACAAAGCCGGTTTGCAAACCGACGATCGAGGCCGTGTAGCGGTGAACGGTCATTTGCAAACTGCGGTGCCACACATCTACGCCATTGGCGATGTGGTACGCGGGGCCATGTTGGCGCATAAAGCCGAAGAAGAAGGGGTGTACGTGGCCGAGTTGATTGCGGGACAAAAGCCGCACATCAATTACCTGCTCATTCCCAATGTGGTGTACACTTGGCCTGAAGTGGCGAGTGTGGGCCATACCGAGCAGGAGCTCAAAGATGCCGGCACGCCATTTAAATCAGGTCAGTTTCCGTTCAAAGCCAGCGGTCGCGCGCGCGCCTCCGGCGATGTAGACGGCGTAGTGAAAGTATATGCCCACAAAGACACCGACGAAATTTTAGGCGTGCACATGATTGGTCCACGCGTGGCCGACATGATTGCCGAAGCCGTGGTAGCCATGGAGTTCCGTGCCAGTGCCGAGGACATTGCGCGCATGAGTCACGCCCACCCCACCTACACCGAAGTATTTAGAGAAGCTTGTTTGGCTGCCAGCGCAAACAGGGCGTTGCATATGTAAATGCAGTGTAAAAGGCATGGTTGAGTCGCTAAAAGTACTCGTGGTTGGTGCTGGCTGGCTGGGTTTGCCCTTAGCTGTGGCCTTGCAGCAGGCTGGCCATGAAGTATGCGTGAGCAATCGCTCCGGACAAAGTGCTGCCTTTGAAGCGGCAGGTTTACGCGCCTTGGCGCTGGATGTAGACCAGTTGTTACCCGATTTAACCGCCTATCAAATGGTGGTTGCCAGTTTTCCGCCTGCCGCCCGAGGAGGCAACGATGCGCTTTATGCCGAGCGGCTGCAGCGCTTGTGCCAAGGGCTCGCCTCCAACTGTCGCTTTGTATTGGTCAGCAGCACCTCCGTTTACCCACAAGCGGGTGGCGTGTATCACGAAAACAGCGAAACTGTGGAGGAGCAGGTCGTACGCCGTGGCGAGCTCGCAGTTTTACAACATTTTCCTGAGGCTTTGATTTTACGTGCGGGGGGATTGGCAGGCTACGACCGGCGCATTGGCAAGCATTTCAGCGGTCGGGAGATAGCCGACCCCTCCCAAGTGGTAAACCTCATTCACCGCGACGACCTGGTGCGAGCAGCGCTGCATTTGCTCCAAGTCAATGCACACGGCTATTACAACCTTGTGGCACCCGAGCACCCGCGCAAAGCCGCGGTATATGCTGCCGATTTACACGCACTTGACCTACCACCCTTGCTTTTGCCTGCTGAACCGGAGCAAAGCGTCCCGCGCCTCATCAGCTGCGATAAACTTTTAGAAACGGGCTATCGCTTTCAATATCCTCATCCTTTATTTTTTTCAGGACAGGATGGTAGCGCGTAAATGCAGTCTATTGACTAGGCTTTGCCCCCTCTAGATGCGTCCTTGCTACTAAAACTGTTAATTCCGCTTTATGGCTTAACCAAATGTGCAGATCATGGGTGAAGAAGTTGCCATCTGGTTTTATGCCAAAATCATGGGCACGCAGATTAAAGCAAACTGAACCATTTCAGGGTGAAAAATTGGATCATTCGAAAATGAAAAGTATACTGTCTTTAAGCCCGTCATTACTTTCAATAAAATCCAACTAAATATACTTAAAACGGGCTTTTTTAGCGATATTCGTAAAGCTAAACATCCCCTATGAAACACCTTCTGTGCGCAACCGATTTTTCTGATGGTGGCAACAACGCGGTGGCTTATGCCGCGGCCTTGGCCAGCTGTAGTGCTGCCACTTTGCATTTGGTACATGCCTATAAAATGCAGTCTAGTGCAGCTACGGTGTTTAAAGGACTCAACGATATTTTGGAAGCCGATGCCAAAGAGGCGTTAGCGGGCTTGAAAGAGGCCTTGTTGCAAGCACATCCCGATTTAAAAGTGGTTGTTTATGCCGCTTTCGGTAATTCGGATGTGGTTATTGAGCAAAAGGCCAATGCCGTAGAGGCCGATTTGATTGTGGTGGGCACCCGTGGTAAATCGCTGCTCGACACCCTGTTTTTTGGAAGCACAAGCACGGCTTTGTGCAAAAAGGTGGGTCGACCGCTTTTGCTTGTGCCGCCCACTTGTTACTTTGGAGAAGGCAAGGACGTAGCCTATGCCACCGCTTTGCGAAGCGATGTGCCACCGGAGATTTTGATGTTTTTGAAGCATTTTGGAAAGGTGATCGATAAAAAATTCAGCGTCATTCATGTGTATGATGGCTATAACCCGCTTACGCCAGTCCAAGAGGTACGTTATACCCAGCTGCAAGAGGTGTTGGGCATTTCCTTCGATGAGCAACATTTGATGCACAATGAGGATGTAATGGCTGCTATTCTACAGCATGTAACAGCACATCAAAGCGCGGTGCTGGCCCTGCACCTGTATCATTATGGGTTTTTAGAGAGACTCTTTATGCCATCTATCGCCGAAGCTTTGCTCAGCAAAGCCAAATTGCCGCTTCTTTTGTTGCCGGTAGCGCCCTGAGGCAGCCGCAATGCAGCAGTCAAAATGCGGCAGGCAGCTTTTGTTTCGACGCGCCTCAGCCAAATTTTTGTACATTCGTCCCATAATTTTTAGCACATGATCATTGCTCCAGAAAAGGTAGTCGGCTTAACCTTCGAATTGCGCGTAAACAACGGCAATACCGACAATAGATTGATTGAAACAGCTGGTTCCGACAATCCTTTTTACTACTTAGTTGGCCAAAGCGGCTTGCCACCTGCCTTCGAAACAGCCTTAATGGGCTTGGATGCAGGTAAAAAGTTTGACTTTACAATCGATATGCTCGAGGCCTATGGTCCAGTGGAGCAAGAAGCCATCATGGACATTCCCAATGCCGTTTTTACTGATCCAAGCGGTGCCTTTGACACTGAAAACGTGAGCATAGGCAAGTTTTTGTATTTAGAAGATGAGCAAGGCGACCAGCACCGCGGCAAGGTGATTGGGGTACAGCCGGAAACGGTTACGATGGATTTCAACCATCCTTTGGCGGGCTTTAACCTCCATTTTTCGGGCGAAATTTTAGACGTGCGTACTGCCGAAGCCGACGAATTGGCTCACGGCCATGTACATGGTCCTGGTGGACACCACCATTAATCAAACCCCTATCTCATGAAGCAAGTAAGTGTTTTCACACTTGCGCTGGTAGCATTATGCCATTTCGGTAGTGCAGCGCAAGCACCCCTCAGTTATACCATCAGCTTTCCGAAGCCTTCGAGTCATTATGTGGAGGTGGAGCTGAACGTGGCGGCCGACGCACAGGACACGGTGGAGCTGCGTTTGCCGGTTTGGACCCCAGGTTCTTATTTGATTCGTGAGTTTTCGCGCAATTTAGATGGCATGCAGGCCAACAGTATGGGTGCACCGCTTGCCGTTCAGCAGTTCGAAAAGAATGCCTGGCGTCTGGTGAAGGCGCCAGGAGCGGCGCTGCAACTGCGCTATCGGGTGTATAGCAAGGAGTTCAGTGTGCGTACCAGCTTTGTAGATGAGGAGCGGGCAGCTTTGGTGGGGACTACTTATTTACTTTTTATACCCAAATACCTGCAAGCGCGGCACGAGTTAACCATCCAGCCGTATTCAAAATGGAAAAATGTGGCCACGGCTTTGCCTCAAATCGGCAACAATGTTTGGCAGCTTTACGCCAACAACTACGACGAATTGGTAGATGCGCCCATCGAAATAGGGAATTTTAAGTCGTTTAGCTTTGAAGAAGCAGGCGTGCAACACCAGGTGGCCATGTCTGGACTAGATAAATTTCCAGAGAAAGAACTGAAGCGCGACATGGCTAAAATTGTTGCAGTTGCAACAGATGTTTTCGGCCATCAGCCCAACCAAAACTACCTTTTTATAGTGCAGCACAGTTTACAAGGCGGGGGAGGCTTGGAGCACAGCGCCAGCACCACGCTTCAAACACGTAAAACAGCTTACGATACGCCCAAGAGCTACCAAGATTTTATGGGATTGGTGGCGCACGAGTATTTTCATTTGTGGAATGTAAAGCGCTTGCGGCCGGTGGCTTTGGGTCCTTTTGACTACAACCGCGAAAACTACACACACAACCTGTGGTTTTCGGAGGGCTTTACGAGCTATTACGACAACCTACTTTTGGCACGCACCGCTTTGATGGAAGAGGGTGATTACTTGAAAGTGCTTAGCAGTGGTTTTGAAGCCGTTTTGGGCAATAAAGGGGATGAGGTGCAGTCGGTGGCACAGTCGAGCCTCGAGGCCTGGATTAAATTTTACCTGCGCAACGAAAACTCCAACAACATTAGCGTGAGCTACTACCGCAAAGGCGCCATGCTTGGATTTGTGTTTGATGCTGCCTTGTTAGCGGCAACGGAGGGGGCGTTTGGACTCGATTCGGTGCTGAAACGCATGTACCACCGGTATGCGCTGGGGCTCAACCGTGGTTTTACCGATGCGGAGTTATGTGACGAGTTTCGGCAGCACTTGGGTGCCGAGGCCGACAGTATTTTTAAGCACTACATTTACGGCACCCGACCTATCGATTTTGCAAGGTTTGCCAGTTATGCAGGTTTGGTTTTGGAAGATACCGCGAGCCGCAAGCCCCTTGCTTATTTTGGGGCGGCATGGCGCAAGCAGGCCGACAAGCAATTTATAACTGCTTTACGGGAAGGCAGCGCTGCTTGGGAAATCGGTTTACAAACCGATGATGTGTTGTTGAAGGTGAATGGCAAAGCCGAAAAAGACTTTGATGCTTGGCTGGCGCAGCAGCAACCTGGTGATAAAATCAAGCTCAAAATCTGGCGCCGTGGCGAAGAAATTACTTTTGAAGGCAAAATAGGTACGTATCCTGCGCCACGTTTTTATCTTTACAAACAGCCTGATGCCTCGGCACAGCAACGTTTGATTTATGAAAAACTGGTCGGTTACCCTTTTTAGCAGTCTCGCACTCCTTTTTACCACTTCTACCTACGCACAACCGCTGGCGCAAGCCGGGCAAGCCGCATTTATAAGGCAGGTTTTTGACAGCGCCTTGGTGCAGGGGCAGTCCTGGTCTATGCTCGAACACCTCTGCAAAAAAATAGGCCACCGGCTCAGCGGCAGTGAAAACGCGCACAAAGCGGTGCTATACACCCGCAGTCAGATGCTCAAACTCGGCTTCGACAGCGTATGGTTGCAGCCCGTGATGGTACCCGTTTGGGTACGCGGCGCGAAAGAAAAGGCCTATTTGTTGCAAAGCAAGCGGACTGCGGGAGGGCTCATTCAGCAGCAGCAAATGGCTGTGGAGATTTTAGCTTTGGGGGGATCGGTGGCCACACCGCCGGGTGGATTAACAGCTGGGGTGGTCGAAGTAGCTGATTTAGAAGCCTTGCGTGCGTTGCCAGCGGCAGCGGCTAAAGGCAAAATAGTATTCATCAATGAGGCGTTTGATCCACGCAACATCCATACGTTTGAGAGTTACGGTCATTGTGTGGGCAACCGCTACCACGGCGCACGCGAAGCAGCAGCTAAAGGCGCTGTGGGTGTGATTGTGCGCTCGCTAACCCACCGCATCGACGCTTACCCGCATACGGGCGTGATGTCGTATGGGGAGGCGCAGGAGCGGATTCCTGCTGCGGCCATCAGCACTTTGCATGCCGAGCAGCTGAGTCAAATGTTGCGTGAGAAGCAAGAAATACGGCTCTTTATGGAGCTAGATTGTGAGAGCAGGCCGGATACTTTGTCGTACAATGTTGTAGGACAAATACATGGCCGAGAGCTGCGCGATGAGCTCATTGTGGTGGGCGGTCACCTCGACAGCTGGGATGTAGGCGAGGGTGCCCACGACGATGGCGTTGGCTGTGTACACAGCATCGAGGCCTTGCGTTTGCTCCGGGTAAACGGCTATCAGCCCCGGCGCTCGTTGCGGGCCATCATGTTTATGAATGAAGAAAACGGCCTGCGAGGCGGCGAGGAGTATGCACGATTGGCCAAGGAGTTAAACGAAAAGCATTTTGCGGCCATTGAATCGGACCGCGGTGGATTTTCACCTCGGCAGTTCAACGTAGAAGCCGATTCAGTGGTGATTGCCGAGATGCAAAAGTGGCTGCCGCTTTTTGAGCCTTATGGCGTACACAGCATCAAAGCAGGTGGCAGCGGTGCCGATGTGGGGCGTTTGCGCGGTAATGCTGAGGCTTTGCTAGGTTTTGTGCCTGATTCGCAACGCTATTTCGACTTCCACCATGCCAATTCCGATGTGCTGGAGGCTGTAAACCGCCGCGAACTTGAGTTGGGTTCTGCCGCCATCGCCGCATTGATTTATTTGCTCGACCAATAGAGACCACCCTTCGATAAACTCGGGACCATCCCCCATATCAAAACCGCCAATCGCCAATCAAATTCGCCCAACAGAAATCATAAAACATTTGGCCCTAGCGTATGTCATTCTGAGCAGCATGCTCATTTTGGCAGGTATAATGATAGTGCTTGCTCCCAAATCTAAAATAGCTATCAGAAATCGGAAATCAGAAATCGGAAATCGGAAATCATAAATCATAAATCGGAAATCAGAAATCTTTCACTCGCCCAAGCGAGTAATCAGCACCACCGCCGTTTCTGTCTCTGAATCGTTACTGAGCAAAGCATCTTCGTTGGGCTGCACCACTTGGCCTGCAACCATCGGCCGGTCGTTGATGCTAACCGCCTTGCCGAGCGCCAATTGAATGGTCGTGCCCGTCTCAAAATCAACCTCCATGCTTTGTTGCGGCAAGATTCGAGCCTCTTCAATGCTATAAATAGCTGTACTCAGCGCTACTTTAGAGCTTCCATAAGGGGTCTCAATGCTTTCATGGGCCAAAAGAAGGGGTGAGTCTTCCTTTTTTAGGGCATCAACCACCTTTTTCACCGATTGACTGTCGCCTTTTTTACCTATCAGCGTGGCTGATGGTGTGTGCACTACAAACAAATCGCTTACCCCCAACATCACCAGCTGACTATCGGCTACGTTAAGCAGTAAATTATTAGCAGCATCAATGTTTAAACTGTTGGGCTGCACGGTATTGCCTTGGGCATCGGTAGGAAGCTCGCCATAGAGGGCGTCAAAACTACCGAGGTCGCTCCAGCCGATGTCGGCGGGCACCATGCGTACCCGACTGCTTTTCTCCATCACACCATAGTCAATACTGATGTCAGGAATGGCCAGCATGCTCTCAAAATCGGGTTCATGCACCTCATCCTGCGCGCGAAAACGGGCAGCGGCGGCTTTGGAGGCGGCATATACCTCAGGACTGTGCTGTTCCAGTTCGTTCAAAAAGCTGCCTGCCGTAAAACAAAACATACCGCTGTTCCAGTAATAATTGCCTTTTTGGAGATAGCCTTGCGCAGTTGCAGCATCGGGTTTTTCACGAAACGACAGCACTTCGTTGCCAGCCGCTTCGATGTAGCCAAAACCTGTTTCAGCATAGGTGGGTTGGATGCCGAATGTGACTAGAAAGCCTTCTTTAGCAAACGAAACTGCCTTTTCAACGGCTTCTTGATAAGCTTTTTGCTTTTTAATGAGGTGATCGGAGGGTGTAACAAGTACAATTTCTGCCGGATCCATCATTAAACAAGCCAATGCAATGGCCGGTGCAGTGTTTCGTCCCACCGGCTCGAGTACGAAGCTGCTTTGGTGCGCGCCCAATTGTCGCAACGCCAGCAAGTACTGGTCCTGGTTGGTAACCACCATAAACCGCTGACATTGTTCCGCATTTCTTTCAACCGTTAATTCAAAAAGCGAGCGGCCGTTGAGGAGGGGGTAAAACTGTTTGGGACTTAGTTTCCGAGACAGGGGCCAAAGGCGTGTACCGCTGCCGCCCGACAAAATTAGATTCGTTATTTGCATCACAGCACGAATATAGCCAAGAGGATTTTAGCTGCTGCGCTTTAAGCTTTAAATTTTGGTTGTATTCTTGAATACCAATCATTCAGCCAGCATATTTTGCTTATCTTCCGCCCTTTAACACCCGAAATGCTCAATTACGAAGATGTGAAAAACACCTTTGAGGTGCTCAACAGTTTGGACCAACCGAACCGTTTGCGCATTATTGAGCTTTTGCACAAGCACACTGAGTTAACGGTAACCGACTTGTGTGCACACATGGCCTTAGACCAGGGCCTGGTGTCGCACCACCTGCGTATTCTCACCAAAATTCAGGTCATTGAAATGCGTAAAAACGGTAAATACACGCACTACAGCTTAAATTACATGCGTTGGGTGTTGGTAAAAAGTGTGGTTAACGACCTTGCACACTTGTAAAAAGGAGGCAAAAGCCTACCTTTGAGGCTCAATAATTGCCTGTCATGCCATTCGAAAATTTATATTCTCCCGAGTTTCGCGCTGCTTTTGCTGCAGATGCACAAGCCGTTTTACTCGACGTACGCTCAGCTGCTGAGGTGGCCGACCAAAAAATAGAGGGCAGCATCAACATCGACGTGCTGCAGCCCGATTTTACCGATCATATATCGGATTTAGACCCTACCAAAAACTATTTTGTGTACTGTCGCAGCGGCGGTCGCAGCTCGCAAGCTTGTATGCTGCTCGAGGAAGCCGGTTTCAGCGGTCGTTTGGTGAACTTAGCCGGTGGCATCACCCAGTACGACGGGCCTACCGTTTAACGAATAAACTCAAAGCCTGTGTAAGGCACCAGTGCTTTCGGAATGCGGATGCCTTCGGGTGTTTGGTGGTTTTCGAGCAAGGCGGCGACAATCCTTGGGAGGGCCATAGCTGAACCATTGAGTGTATGCGCCAGGTAGTTTTTACCATCGGCAGCTTTGTAGCGCAGTTTAAGGCGGTTGGCCTGAAAGCTTTCGAAATTACTTACCGAGCTTACTTCAAGCCAGCGGCCTTGGGCGGCACTCCACACCTCAAAATCGTAAGTGAGGGCCGAGGCAAAGCTCATATCACCTCCGCACAGGCGTAAAATGCGGTATGGAAGCTCCAACGCCTCCACCAAACTGGCCACGTGTGCACGCATTTTCTCAAGGGTTTCATAGCTTTTATCGGGATGGGCTAACTCTACAATCTCCACCTTGTCGAACTGATGCAAGCGGTTTAAACCCCGCACATCCTTGCCATAAGAACCTGCCTCGCGGCGAAAACAAGGGGTATAAGCGGTGTTTCGTACCGGAAAATCACTTTCTTTCAATATCACATCGCGGTACAAATTGGTTACGGGCACCTCGGCCGTAGGAATGAGGTAGAGGTTATCGATGCCTACATAATACATTTGACCTTCCTTGTCAGGCAACTGACCAGTACCAAAGCCCGACGCTTCGTTCACCAAAATAGGCGGCTGCACCTCCAGGTAACCAGCAGCGGTGTTTTGGTCTAGAAAGAAGTTGATGAGTGCACGCTGCAATTTGGCGCCCGCTCCTTTGTAAACAGGGAAACCAGCACCCGTAACTTTTACGCCCAGCTCAAAGTCGATGATGTCGTACTGCGTGGTGAGCTCCCAGTGCGGCTTGCTATTCGCAGGCAGCACAGGAATGTGAGGTACTTGGTAAACGATCTCGTTGTCGTCAGGCGTTTTGCCTGCAGGAACGCTGTTGTGTGGTAAATTGGGCAGACGAATTAACAAATCGAGACTCTTTTTTTCGAGTTCGTCCTTTTGATCTTCTAGCGCTTTGCTTTGCTCTTTGAGCGCGCCTACTTTGATTTTGAGCTCCTCAGCAGCGGTTTTTTCTCCGTTTTTCATCAAGCTGCCAATTTCTTTGGCCAGTTGGTTTTGCTCGGCCAAGAGGAGGTCGAGTTGCGCCTGTGCCGACTTGCGTGCATCGTCGGTTGCCAACACTTCCTCAACCATCGAAGCGGCATCGGCCAAGTTTTTGTGTTGCAATTTTTGGATCACCAGGTCGGTTTGCTGACGAATTTGTGCGAGTTGAAGCATCTTTATAAAGGAATTGACATGCAAAACTAAGCATGCTTATCGAAAAAACTTAGTTTAGGGGTAAACGAAGTGTAAAAACTGAGCCCTGTCCTTCGCGTGAATCCACCGAAATTTGGCCTTTTAGCAGTTCTGCGTATTTGCGCGCCAGGGTGAGGCCAATGCCTAAGCCTTCGTAACCCCGTACTAATTGGTCTTCGCTGGTTCTAAAAGCTTCAAATATGTGTTTGAGATTGTTGGCTGCAATGCCCACGCCTGAGTCTTGTACTCGGAAACAAAAAGTAGGCTGACCTGCCCACAATTCGCGAATGAGCTCCACTTTGATGTAGCCCTGGTCGGTGAATTTGATAGCGTTTTGCAACAAATTGGATAAAATGCGCTCCACAAATACTGCGTTTGATACCAAACTGATGGCGCCAGCAAAGTTTACAAAGTCTAACTGAAGTCCTTTCAGTAATAAATCACCTTCAAAGCGCCTCAAAATAGTGTACACAAGTTGCTCGGGATCAAAAGCCTCCAGCGGTAGGGTTTCGGGATGCGCTTCTGTTTTGGAAAGCTCCAAAATGGCACTCATGGTTTCAGCAAGGCGCTTGCTCGAGTCAAACAAGCTGTCGGCTACTTGGCGCATTTCGGGTGATTGAAGATTCTCTTTGAGGTGCTCACTCATGCCAATGATGCCGTTCATGGGCGTCCGCAACTCGTGGTTGATGTTGGCCAAGAAAAAGGTTTTGAGCCGGTCGGTACGCTCAGTTTTTTCAAAAGCTTGACGTAAATCGCGGGTGCGCTGGTTTATTTTTTCTTCTAAAGTGGCATTCAAGCGCCGCAAATCATCTTGGTTTTTGCGAATTAGCTGGTACTGGTTGATGATAAAAAACAGCACCAATAGCGTTAGGATGATGGCACCTATGTACACTTTGTTGAGCAATTGCTGCCGGTTAAGACGGGCATCGAGTAGACTTTTGTCTTTTTCCGATAAAGCTAACGCCTGTTCCTTGCGCTCGTTTTCATAACGGGCTTGGGTTTCGGCAAAAAGCAAATTGGTTTCTTCTTCCTTCAGAATGTCTTTTACCGCAACCAGTTCCTTGTAATATTTTAAACTCAGGTTGGGCTGGCTGGTTCGGTCGTAGGCCTCTGTTAAGAGTTCTAGCGCTTGCAGTTGATTTGAGTAATCTTCGGCGTTTTTGGCTATTTCTAAGGCCGATGAAGCACTTTGGATGCATCTGTTGTAGGCATTATTGACTAAATAAATGCTCGCCAGTCCATTAAGGGTCCGGGCTATGCCAGTAGGATTGGATATTTCTTCAGCAATTTGTAGGGATTGCCTGTAGTGCTCCTCTGACAAGGTTAAGCGATTGGTTTTGCGGTAAATTTCTGCCAAGTTGTAGTAAGAAGAAGCCATGCCGAACAGGTCGCCTAATTCTTTATCAATTTTGAAGGCACTCTCAAAGCTGTTGATGGCGCGTTCGAACTCACCGGTTTCTTCGTAGATCAGGCCGATGTTACTGTGTGTATAACTGATGCCACGTTTGTTGCCTAATCGTACAAAAACCTCCTGCGCGTCGGTATAATGCTTACGAGCTTGCTCGAAATTATTTTGGTTGATATAAATGTTGCCAATGTTGCATTGCAGACCAGCAACGCCATTTTCTTGCCCCATCGCCTCCTTGTAACGCAAAGCCCTCAGGTAATGGTCGAGTGCCAATTGGTAGCTGCTGCGTTTAAAAAAGATGGTGCCCATGTTTGAAAGCACGCTGCTGATACCGCTGCTGTCGTTTATCTGCAGGTAAATGTCTTGTGCTTTTCGGGCCTCGCTCAAAGCCTCACTGAGGTGCCCTTGCAGTTGCAAAGCGGTGCTTATTACATTGTGAGCATCTGCTTTGGTGCTGGCCGATAGCTTGTCGCCCTCGCCGCGCAGCAACTGGTTCACAAGCTGGATGGTGCTGTCGGGATTGATTTCGTAATAGGCCTTGGCTAAATCGATGGTGAGCTGATGTGCCATGCGCCCGGTGGCTGCGTTGAGCTTGCGGCGTAATTCAGCCGGCTCTGACTGTGCTTGCAGTAAGGCGGGGTTGAATAAAGGCAACAAAAGCATGCAGCAAACTAGCCGCAAGAATCCTATTTTTGTATTTTTCAAGGCAATCGTAATGCGTACTGCAAAATCGCAATTCACATTGGTAAAACGTATATTTTTTTGTGTTGTGGTGTGTTTTTTTTCATGGAACACTCAAATACAAGCACAACAGGCTCCTATTGGCTCTGAATTAGGCTTGCGCTTTGGGGTGCGGCCGGCGTTGAGCTATCGCTTTATGCCAGCTGAAACGCATATGGTAGAGTTGCTGTTTGCCAAAAGCGGCTACAGTTTGATGTTAACTGCTCTTTATCAGAAGCAGCAGGCGGCCCTTTTTCCGGGTTTTTATACCCGTTACGGGGGTGGATTTTCGCTGGGGGGCTGGAACGAGCAGTTAGAATCGGGACTGGATGTCCAGGTAGGAGGGGATTATTACCTGCCTTTTTTACCCTTGGTAGTGAGTTTGGATGTGCGGCCTTGGATGCGTATTACGGGCGATTTTGGGGTGAATGGCGAGTTGGCAGCCACGTTGCGATACGTATTTTAGTCTTTTTGAGGGTTTTTCAGAAAAGTTTTTCTAAAAAAGCTGGGTATTACAGAAGAAATCCCTAAAATTGCCATCGTCATCTGGAAAGCATGCTGTTTAAGCATCACCAGTATCTCAAATCCCTCCTACAGATTCATCTTCCTGATTCAACATCGCAAGCGTACGAGCTTCTGATAGGCAAGGGTTCCAACAAAATCGCATCAAATCATTACAGTGATCGACAAAAAAGAAGGTGTAAGAACAGTGAAAACTGATTCTGCCGAAACAAAATCCCCAGAAAATGCTGCGGGCGAAACCAAGCGTCGTGGCAGACCAAGAAAAGTAGAGGCAGAGCGCCCCGAATTGTTTGATGAAGGCACTGTCGCCTTCGATTTAGCCAATAGCTACGAGCCTGTCATCGAAAGTGTGGAGCCAGAAGTGCCCGTTTTTGAGGTCGATGCACCCGCAGCTACGGAAGTCGCGGCTGCCGAAGAAAACCCTGTGCAACCGATACAAGATCCAAATCGGCAGGGCGAGAACCAGCAAAACCCCAATCAAAAAGAGGCACGACCTGCTTTTGAACGCGGTAACCGCGAACCACGGGAGCCAAGAAGCATGCGAGCACCTGGTGAGCCGCGCAGCGAGAACCAGTTGGTCCGCGATGCCCGTGAGCCCCGAAACGAAAACCGCGAAAACGCAGGTAATCCTAATCAAACACAAGCCCCCCGCGATCCACAGGGCAATCGCGATCCACGCGAAAAGCAAGAGCGCCGCGAGTTCCGCAACGAGCGTGGGGAGCGCACAGATAACCGTCCAGAGCGCACAGACAACCGACAGGAGCGTACCGATCGTCCTGAACGTACCGACCGCCCCGAGCGTTTTGAGCGCCAAGAGCGCCCCGAGCGCCAGCCCGTTTACAATTTCGAAAACCTCGTTACCCACGAGGGCGTGCTCGAAATGATGCCCGATGGCTATGGCTTTTTACGCTCTTCTGACTACCACTACCTCGCATCCCCGGATGATGTGTATGTGGCCCCCAACCAAATTAAATCCTACAGCCTCAAAACCGGCGATACCGTAAAAGGCTATGTGCGCCCTCCCAAAGAAGGCGAAAAATATTTTGCGCTGACCCGCATCGAGGCCATCAATGGTCTCAGTCCCCAAGAAATCCGCGACCGCGTGCCGTTCGATTTCCTCACGCCCCTCTTTCCTAACGAACGCCTCAAACTCAGCAACAGACCTGAAAATTTGAGCATGCGCATCATGGATCTGTTTACGCCGATTGGTAAAGGACAGCGTGGACTGATTGTGGCGCAGCCGAAAACGGGTAAGACTTTCTTGCTAAAAGACGTGGCCAATGCCATTGCGCAGAACCACCCTGAAGTATACCTCATCATTTTGCTTATCGACGAGCGGCCAGAGGAAGTTACCGACATGGCCCGTTCGGTGAAAGCCGAGGTGGTAGCCTCTACCTTCGACGAGCCTGCCGACCGCCACGTAAAAGTGGCTAATATCGTACTCGAAAAGGCCAAACGCCTCGTAGAATGCGGGCACGATGTGGTGATTTTGCTTGACTCCATCACCCGCTTGGCGCGTGCCTACAATACGGTGCAGCCTGCCAGCGGTAAAATTTTGTCGGGTGGTGTAGACGCCAATGCCCTGCACAAGCCTAAGCGCTTCTTTGGTGCGGCCCGCAAAATCGAAAACGGCGGCTCGCTTACCATTTTAGCCACCGCTTTGATCGATACCGGCTCTAAAATGGACGAAGTGATCTTCGAAGAATTTAAAGGCACGGGCAATATGGAGCTGCAGCTCGACCGTAAATTGTCGAACAAGCGCATTTACCCAGCCATCGATGTCATTGCATCGAGCACCCGCCGCGAGGATTTGCTGCTCGACAAAGACATCCTCAAGAAGATGTACATCCTGCGCAACCATTTCGCCGATATGAACTCGCAAGAGGCCATGGAGCTGCTGCTGCAAAACATGCGCGGCACCTTCTCCAACGAAGAGTTTTTGATGTCGATGAACCAGTAAGGTCACGCCATCACCCAAAAAAAAGCCCTTGTATCGGAAGATGCAGGGGCTTTTTTGTGGGTTAAGTTTTGCCGTTCCTCAACGTGTCCACCGCGCAAAAGCCTCATCCTGCGCAGGGGTGGGGTTCGGTAGGCGTTCCAGCTTGTAGATGTCGAACCAGCGGCCGTCACCAGCGCTGAGTACGGCCTGGTGTTCATGCAGCATTTTGTCTTTCCAGCGAATGTGGAGCTGGTCATCTTCGAGTTGTTGCGCAAGCAGTTGGTCGTCGGCTACCAAGCCGCAGTGGGCGGCAGGACTTCCTGGCGCCACCATGGCCACAATGCCATGTTCGCCGCCTGCTTTTACCCGAATGCCATAGTTGCGCTCGAGTGGGTTTTCAGAGACGGTGCAGCGCAGGGTACAGCCTACTTGAGCAAGCGCCGCTGGCAAGGCAGTTTCTAAAGAGATTGGCTGCTGGTAATGTTGCTGGAAGAAGGCTTCGAAGCTGCAATCCGTGATTTCAAAGAGCAATTCTAGCAAGCGTACTTCATCATATGGCAATCCGTTCACTGCATCGGCGTATAAACGGCGCATGAGGGTGTCTAAACTATGCTCATTATCGGTGCAACGGCGCATTTCCATGTCCAAACACAAGGCATTCAGCATGCCCTCGGCATAAATGCTCACCCGTCGGTGGGGTGCTGCAGGACCGCCGTAGCCATCTACCCAGGTATCGATGCTTGATTCGTGCAGGCTGTGGTTGTAGCGACCGTAATTGTCGAAGTGGCGTTTGAGGTACACATCTACCTCCTCGGCATAGGCTTGCCAGTCGAAAACCCCGCCCCGCAACAAAAACAAATCGCCATAATAGGTGGTGAAACCCTCGTACACATAGCCCAGTTGCGAGTAGTTTTCGTTTTGGTAGTCGTAAGGGGCAAAGGCTTCGGGTTGGATAAATTTAACGTTCCAAGTATGGAAAAGCTCGTGGGAGCTCACGCCAAGTAGCTCGGTGTAGAGGCCTTTGAAGGCGTTTTCAGCGGGACCAAGGGCAATGACCGTGCTATTGCGGTGCTCCACCCCGTGGTACCAAGCATAGGGGAGGATGAGGTTGAGGTAGTGGTATTCCTGCACCGGCAAGGCGCCCATTGTGCGGATTTGAGCGGCAGTAAAAGCCTCAAAATCGCGTTTAAGCTGGTCGAAAGGCACTTGGCCAGCGCCGTGGAACCAAAGGTGGTAGCGCACCCCGTCGTGCAAAAAGCTGTCGTGCTGCAGTTGCCGCGATGCCAAGATGGGCATGTCTACCAATTCGTCGAAGTCAACCGTATGGTACAAGCCATCGGTGCGCAACATGCCCGTGGCCACCTCAAAATCGGCCTCTAGTTCAAGCAAAACACTGCAGGCTTGGCCGCGACTGTGCTCGGTGTACACGCAGCAGTGGACGGGATTCACGTAAAAAAGTTGCTCATCCACATAGCAACTCCCACCATCGGCTTGGTTGGCGAAATAGCTGTAATGAAAATGGATGCGGCTGTTTTTGGGGGCGTGAACGCGCCAGCACGAGCGGTTGATTTTAGTGTATTGGAGGGGCTCGCCATCGCTGTTACGCACTTCTAGGCCCACTACATTGCGCGCAAAATTACCCAATTCATAGCGACCTGGGCGCCAGTCGGGCAGCCAAATATCGGTATAATTGGTAGCTGGATGTGCCTCTAGCATTGCCAAAACGCGCAGGTGCCTGGGCCGCGCGGTATCAGGAGAAAGGTGGTAGTGTGCCATGGCGTTAAGATAATGAAAAGACCGCTCACTTCGTTCGCTTTGGTACTTCGATAAACTCAGCAACCGGAATTGCACTCAGCAACTGCTGCTGCGCGCTCATCAAGCAGTTGCGGGGCTGCCTATCAGATCCTGCTACATTATTTTGAAATTTCATTTGTCTTTCAAAAACGAACGCTTATCTTTGCAGTCCTGATTTAAAAACGAGAGCAATGAAAAGGACTTTCCAGCCTTCGACCCGTAAGAGAAGAAATAAGCACGGTTTCCGTAATCGCATGGAGACTGCAAATGGTCGTAATGTGATCGCACGTCGTCGTGCCAAAGGCCGCAAGCGCCTAACCGTATCTGACGAGAAGCGCCACAAGGCATAAAATAGCGGCCCCTACCAGGCCTCAAGCCATAGGAGCCATGAATACGTTTACCAAAGAAGAGCGATTGCGCAGCCGGCTTTTAATAGGTCGGATTTTTGCCGATGGCTCTTCTTTTTTTTTATTTCCCCTCGCCATTCATTACCTCGAATTGCCAGCGGGAAGCCTAAGCCATCCCGCCCAGATTACTTTTTCTGTTGCTAAAAAGCGTTTCAAACGCGCCGTTGATCGCAACCTGCTCAAGCGCCGCTTGCGGGAGATCTACCGGTTAAACAAAGCCAATTTTTACACCGAATTGAACAATAGCAATAAACAAGTTGTATTTTTAGTTAGCTATTCGGCTAAAGAGATCATGACCACCGAGCAACTTACCCTCAAGTTAGTGCCGGCACTCGATCGTTTGGTGAAAGAGCTTAACCTCGAGAAAGCTTGAAATATTTGTTTATTGCCCTCATTCGGGTGTATCAATACGCCCTTTCCCCCCTGTTGCCCATGAGTTGCAGGTACCACCCAACGTGTTCGGTGTACGGGGTTGAGGCCATTCGCAAGCATGGCGCTTTTAAAGGCGGTTGGCTTACGCTTAAACGCATCGCCAGTTGTCACCCTTGGGGCGGACATGGGCATGATCCTGTGCCTTAATTTACTACATTTGCTTATGAACAAAATGAAAGCGTTTTTCCTGCGCAGTCGCCGTTGGCTGGCTGCTTTGCTCTTAGGTGTGATGTCGCTGGGCTCTGTGGCCTTCGTCAACAATTATTTTGAGCTCTCTAAAAACATCGAAATTTTTACGTCGCTGTACCGCGAGGTGAACACTTATTATGTAGATGAGATTGATCCAGCTAAATTCATGCGCACCGGCATCGATGCGATGATGAAAAGCTTGGACCCTTATACCGATTATATTTCGGAGTCGGAGATCGAGGATTTTCGTTTTATGACCACTGGTCAGTATGGCGGCATCGGCTCGCTCATATCAAAAAAGGATGATTTTGTAATTATTGCCGACCCCTACGAGGGTTTTCCGGCCCAAAAAGCCGATTTACGGGCGGGAGATGTGCTGTTGGAGGTAGAAGGACAGTCGATGGAGGGCAAAAACACGGAAGACGTAAGCAAATTGCTTAAAGGCCAGCCGCGCACCGAAGTTAAAATCAAAATCAGTCGCCTAGGCGAGCCCAAGCCGCTCGAAAAAGTGCTGCTGCGCGAAGAAATTAAGGTTGAAAGCGTGTCGTTTAGCGGCATGATCAACGAAGAAGTGGGCTACATCAACCTCAGCGGTTTCCGAACAAACGCAGCCAACGAGGTGCTCAAGGCCTTTAACGACCTCAAAAAGCAGGGCATGAAAAAACTGGTGTTTGACCTGCGTGGCAACCTCGGGGGCTCGCTCGACGAAGCCATCCGCATCAGCGGTATTTTTGTGCCCCGCGGCAGTGTGGTGGTAGATACCAAGGGCAAGGTGAAGGAGTGGGATAAGACTTATCGCACCACCAACGAGCCCGCCGATGTGAACATGCCTATGGTGGTGTTGATCGATGGTTCATCGGCTTCGGCTTCTGAGATTGTGTCGGGTGTGGTGCAAGACTACGACCGCGGCGTGGTGATTGGTCAAAAATCGTTTGGCAAGGGCCTTGTGCAAACCGTGCGCCCGCTGACCTACAACACCCAAGTTAAAATTACAACGGCCAAGTATTACATACCTAGCGGCCGCTGCATCCAAGCCATCGACTATTCAGAAAAAGATGCCAACAACCGTCCAGTGAAAAAGGCCGATTCGTTGCGTACCGCTTTTAAAACCCGCAATGGCCGCGTGGTATATGATGCTGGCGGCGTGTCGCCCGACATTGCCACCGAGGTGCGTCAGCTCAACAACATTACCGCCGTACTCGTTGGCAAGCGGCATGTGTTCGACTTTGCAACCATCTTCAGAAGCAAAAACAAAAGCATCAGCAGTCCTGAAACCTTTGTAGTAACAGAAGCTATTTACAACGACTTTTTGGAGTACATCAAAGACAAAGACTACGAATACACCACCGAAAGCGAAAAATTGCTGACCGATTTTAAAGAAAAGGCCACCAAAGAACAGTACTTCGATGCCATTTCGGCTGAGTACGATGCCTTGATTGTGAAGAAAAAGCGCGACAAAGACCAAGACATTCAAAAGCACAAAGACGAGATTAAGTATTTCCTCGAGCAAGAAATTGTGGCGCGGTACTACTTCCAAAAAGGTCGTTTGCGCGCTTCATTCGATGATGACGTGGAAATGAAAGAAGCTTTAGTGGTGCTGAACGACGAGGCGAAATACAACTCTATTTTGAAGCCAAACTAAGGTGCCCGGGCTGGAAGAGCTGATTATTTTTGCCTTGTTTGGCATTTTGAGCGGACTCATCGGCGGCTTTTTGGGCGTGGGCGGTGGCACGGTGTATGTGCCAGTATTGACCGCTTGGTTTGCCAGTGAGCAGCATCACGGACCAGCTTTTGTGACTTTCATCATCGGTAATTCGCTGTTTTTAACGCTGATTTCTGGTCTGAGCGGCTCTTGGAAGCAAAAGCGCCTTGGCAATTTTCATTTGAACGACACCTTGCTTGTGGGCGGCGCTGGTGCGGTAACGGCTTTGGCGGTGAGTATGTATTTGAGTGAGGTGGATTGGTACGATAAAAAGCAGTTTTCGCTACTTTTTACCATTGTGCTGCTGCCTTTGATTGTCCGCATGTTGTTTAAGCGCGCCAGCACCGAACTGCTGGCCTTCAACAAAGCCGACCGTCCCAAGTTGCTGCTGGTTGGTGCCCTGAGCGGCATGGTGTCGGCGTTATCGGGTTTGGGCGGGGGCGTGGTGATGGTGCCACTGCTGGTCGATTTGCTCAATTATCCCCTTAAAAAAGCCGCTTCGGTGAGCCTAGGCGCCATTGTACTCATGGCTTTTAGCACCGTGAGCTGGTATGCTTTTCAGTTCGATAGTCCCGTTTTCAGCGACTGGCAAGTCGGCATGATCGCCTTCCCCGTTGTATTGCCCATGGCGCTTGGGGTGATGCTTGCCGCACCTTGGGGCGTTCGCCTATCCACCAAAGTAGCACCGATTTACAGCAAAGTCTTTTTCCTGCTCTTTTTTATAATCGTAATTTTGCAAATGCATTTTAACATTTTTGGCTAATTCCGTTGATACTATGAAATACTTTCCCCTCCTCATAATGACCTTATTGGTGCACTTGGCGCAGGCCCAGCTGCCCGTTGAAAGCCTCTCTCCACGCCTCAAATACCATGTGTATTACTTGGCCGACGACAGCCTGCAAGGCCGCCAAACGGGTTCGGTGGGCGAGCAGAAAGCCGCCAACTACCTCATCAAAAACTTTATGGAGCTGGGTTTGCAGCCGGCTGGCGACAAAGGCAACTGGCGGCAGGCGTTTACTTTTACAGGGCGCCAAGAGTTCGGCAAAGAAAACAGTCTGCAAATTGATGGCAAAAAGCAAAAATGGCTCACGGCCTGGTTCACACTACCACAAAGTGCAACGGGCTTGGTCAAAGGCGACTTGGTGAAGGTGGGTTTTGGTATTACAAATAAAGAGTTGGGGCACGACGACTATGCTTCTCAGAATGATTTAGCCGGCAAAATTTTGTTGGTTCAGCTGAATAGTCCTGACGGCAACAACCCCCACGGTAAATTTGGCGCTGATGCTCAGATCGATCGAAAACTGCGCCTTGCCGCTGAAAAGGGTGCGATTGGCGTGATTTTTTATCCCGGCAGTGCTGAAGACGTTTTACCCGTTGATCAGCTCGATCGCCGTAGTCAGCAGCTCGACCTGCCGGCGGTGTGTTTGCGCTGGGATGCTTGGCAGGCCTTGTTATCGACAGACCTGAAAAGTGCTACCTTTCAAACGCAAATCATCCGTCACCAAATAACTGGCAACAATGTGGTGGCGTACCTCGACCGTGGTGCGCCTTACACCATCGTTTATGGTGCGCACTACGACCACCTGGGCATGGCCGAATACGGCAGCTCGCTGCATGCAGGAGCACCAGCCATCCACAATGGTGCCGACGACAACGCCAGTGGTACGGCGGGCTTGATTGAATTGGCGCGGTATTTCAGCAAACAACCAAAGGCTAAGTACAATTATTTATTCATGGCCTTTTCGGGTGAAGAATTGGGTTTGCTCGGCTCCGCGTATTTCGCTAAAAACCCAACCGTTGATTTGAGCAAGGTGGCTGCCATGCTCAACATGGACATGATCGGCCGCCTAGACCCTACCACCAAGCAAATCGGCGTAAATGGGGTGGGCACGTCGCCGGTTTGGAAAGCCTTGGCAGACAGTCTCGCCTATGGTTTAAAGCCCAAAACCACCGAAGCTGGCACAGGGGCATCCGATCACACCTCGTTTTACCTGCAAGATATTCCTGTATTGCATTACTTTACGGGCACGCATGGCGATTATCACAAGCCGTCGGACGATGCCGACAAAATAAATTACGACGGCATGGCCGAGGTAGTGAACTACATCATCCGCATGAGCAATGCCCTCGAAACAGGCGAAAAACTAGCATTTGTAAAGACCAGCGATGCTGACAGCCGTTCGGCGCCCCGCTTTAAAGTCACCTTGGGCATCATGCCCGACTACTTTTACGAAGGCCGCGGCATCAAGGTTGACGGCGTAACTGCTGGTCGCCCAGCAGACAAAGCCGGAGTGCTCAAAGGTGACTTGCTTTTGGAGCTCGGCGATTACGAGCTGGCCGATATGCAAGCCTATATGCAGGCCTTGGCGGCTTTCAATAAAGGCAACAGCACCAAAATCAAGCTCATTCGCGGCACCGAGACCTTGGAGCTCAACCTCACCTTTTAATGGTCCCCAACTTACTGCTCATTGACACCGCCACGGCGCAGTGCAACGTGGGTTTGTTGCGGGCTGACCGGCTTTGGCAGCAGACCTTGCACGAAGGCTTTAAGCATGCCGAGCAACTCACCACTTGCATCGACGCCTTGCTGCAAGAGGCGGGGCTGCAGTACAGTGAATTGGATGCGGTGGCGGTTACTGGCGGACCGGGGTCTTACACCGGTTTGCGCATTGGGGCGGCCACAGCCAAGGGCATTTGCTTTGGCACGGGTGCCAAGTTATTGGCGTTGAATACGCTGGATGTAATGGCGGAAGGATTTTTGCAAGCACACAGCGATTTGCCCGCCGATGCGCTGTTGATACCGATGTTGGATGCCCGGCGCATGGAAGTATTTACCACGGTGCGTGATTTAGCAGGCCAAAGCATGCTCGCCCCACAGGCTTTGGTTTTGGAGGTCGACAGTTTTGATGCTTGGCGCCAGCAGCCCTGTTATTTTTTTGGAGATGGGGCATTGAAATTTGAAGCGCTTTTTAACGCGCCTGCTGCTCATTTTTTTGAAGCGCTTTATTTGAGTCCAGCAGCCATGGCTACACTGGCAAAAAGAGCCTTTGCATTAGGTGATTTCGAGTCTATTGCGTATTATCGCCCTGATTATCACAAGGATTTCTACACGCCGGCGGGAAAATAATTGGCACAGCATCAAACAAAACTACTGGTTGGATTGATATTATTAAATCTTCCATTATTAAGGTAGCGCATTATGAACAGTCCTGGAATCGAAAAATTGCAAAGCAACATGGAACAACTCGATTTGAATGATTTGAAAATAGCCACAAAGACGTTTCGTGCCATCAATCACCCGTTGCGGTTGAACATTGTTCGTTTGATTGAGGAATTTAGTCGCTTATCGGTTACCCAGATTTATTTCAAATTGCGGATTGAACAGTCAGTGGCTTCGCAACACTTGGCCATCTTGCGCGAATGCGATTTGTTGGAAGCTACACGAGATGGTAAAAATATTTATTACACCATCAACACACCCAAGTTGCATGCCATCCAGCGCAGCATTCAAACCCTCAGGGCTTAAGGCGATTGATTACAATACGCTGTAAAAGCCGTCCCGTTTCTCCGTTTTCATCGTAAAAAGAAGCTTGCAACAGGTAAGCGCCAGTTTTTAAGGCTGCTCCTTGTACCGTGCCATCCCAAAATAGTTCCATTTCACCGGTACACAGTTGCAGAGGCAGCAAGGTAGCCAAGGATTTTCCTCCCGTATCCAAAACATCTATTTTTAGCATTTTGGCGCTGTTTGCCGAAAATTGAATCCGTGTTTGTTCCCATTGATCGGGACGAATGCTGGTAGGTTCGGCGGTAAAACCCGCGCGCATGGCTTGTGCTAAGTGCGTACGGCTGTTTTTTAGTCCTGGCGTACCCCGAATGCTCGTTTGTGCACTGCTAAAATTGCTTTGCGAGCTGCCTTCTAGTCGTTCAAGGGCCATGCCGCGGGTTTCGCTGAGGAGGGGATGGTGCAGACTATCGTTGAACAGCAACTGGTGGATGGTTTGGCCGGCTTGATCGAGCAGCACCAAGCGGCCCCCCGATTGGTTAAGGGTAGGCCAACTGCTCATCTGCAGTCGGTTGGTAAGCGGAACGGCGCCGAAATCGCGCTGTAAAGCCGTGGTATCTCTACAAAACACCATGTATTGGTTGGGGAAAAGCACAAAAGGGAGGCTGCTGAGTGCAATGGCCTGACTTGGTTGCCAGTCGTTGTCAGCAGCACTGATGATGGTTTTGCTGAGGTCGATGCTGTTGTTGCTGCCATTAAAAAGCTCAAAATAGCTGGTGCCTGCGGTGGTAGGGCGGTAATAAATTTCGTTGAACAGCAACTCGCCCGCCATGGGCATTTCGCCTTTGCCTATGCGGTATTGCGCGGGTGGGGCCACTTGGCCGTGACAATCGTACCACTGGCTAGCGCTTACCAAGGAACCAGAGGAGCGGACTGTAACCACATCCACAGGCAGGGGTATTTTCCACTGATGTGCTACTTTACTGCTGTTGGGAAGCGCCAGCGGTGCTCCTTCCAACAACAACATACCTGGCTGCACGGCCTGTGAAAACTGCAAGAGCACACTGTCGCCGGGCAGCCAGAGTGCGTACTGGAGCTGGGGCAAGGGAGGCGGCACAGGGCTGCCGAAAATGCTGTTGGGCTGGCCGGGACTGCCTCCGTTGGGATGCTGACTGGCTTTCCAATTGCTGCTGTCGATACAATCGCTGCTTGCAGACACACGTTCATAGCTCCAGCCACCTTGTTGTTTTACCACATTGCCGAGCCAAGGCACCTGGTAATGCATCGAATCGATCAACAAACCGGTATTGCTTCGGAGTCGCAGCCAGTCTTGGTCGTTATTAAGCAATGGCCACGGCTGCACTTCCAAAACTGGACCGTAACCTGTCCACAAAGACGCAGCGGCAGGCGGTACCAGCAACACAAAAGTTTTAGGTTGCAACACAAAATCAGGCAAAACACCATCCGTTCCCGGATCGCTCCACAGCCAGCCACCCATGGCAATGGGGTAATCGGTGGGGTTATACAATTCCACAAATTCTCCTTCCGGCAAACCAACTACCGGCGTGGGGTCGGCCATCAGTTCGTTGATCACCACATCGGCCGCTTGTAAGGTGCGGTGGAGTAGTTGGAGGGTGGTGTCGAGTACATTGCCGGCACTGTCGCTGAGCTGCACATCGAGCTCGAGGAGGGCTGGACTTGCGAACGGCTGTTGCCATTCGAGGTAAACGGAGCTGTCAATACCCGCTTGCACAGCCGAAGGCGCACCCCAGCCAATCAACTGATAATTTGAAGGCAGTAATAAGTCACGCGCACGCGGCCATTCCGAAAATTTGAGCTCCCAGCCGCGGTCGCCCACCAGCACCGAGCGGGTTACGAGTGGCGCCAGGGTATCGGGAACAGGACCGCCAATGACCTCAAAATCATCCAAGAAAAACTTATCGGCACGGGTGGCGGTGTACACGAGCCGCAGTCCAAACCACTCGCTGCCACGATGCACCAAATCCGAAGCCGTGCCCTCCAGCACATACTGCTGTCCTGTGCCGCTGCTGTCGGTCCACAATTGCCAAAGCCCCTGCGCATCGCGTGCTACCTTCACTCGGAGCGGGTTGTCGTTACGGTTCAGCAGGCCATCGCGCCCATCGATGATTTTGGTACGTGTATTGCCGCTTTGTCGGTACAAACTCACTTCATCAGTGGTATTGCCGAGGCGCACAAAATAGCCATTCAGCGGTCCGTCGAAATGGCTTTCATCGCTTACCAAATACACATCCGCATAATTGGTAGAGGAGGGGTTGAATGCCAGTCGCGACCACCATTCCCAGCTCGCCCCATGGATGGCTTGCGAAGTGGTACGCAGCTGCGAGCGGGCACTGCTGCCGGGTGCCAGCAATTGCAGTTGTCGTTGGCCGTTGATGGTAAAATGACTGCTATCGCCAAGCCAGGCAGGTGCTGCGTGGAAATTACTGTCGGTAAACGCATCCACAAATTGCGCGGCGCAAAAATGGCCTGTACAGAGCCACAAAAGCGTAAGCGAGACTAAAGTTTTCATCTTTCAAATAAGGAGAAGAAAAACATTAATTTTGACGCATCTTTTATCACAAATAGCGCATTTAAAATGAAAGTAGCTGTAGTAGGAGCCACCGGTATGGTTGGCGAGATGATGCGTCGGGTTTTAACCGAGCGCGCTTTTCCGATAACCGAGTTTTTGGCGGTTGCCTCAGCCCGATCGGTGGGCAAGGAGGTGCGCTTCAAAGACAAAATCTACCAAGTAATTTCAATGGAAGAGGCGGTGGCTGCCCGGCCCGACATCGCCCTTTTTTCGGCAGGCGGTAGTGTTTCGCGCGAGTGGGCGCCCCGTTTTGCGGAGGTGGGCACGGTGGTAATCGACAACAGCTCGGCTTGGCGCATGGAGGCCGACCGGCCTTTGGTAGTACCCGAATTGAACGCCGACATCCTCACCAAAAACGATAAAATCATTGCCAATCCCAATTGCAGCACCATACAATTGGTAGTGGCGCTCAACCTGCTGCACCAGCGTTACAAAGCCCGGCGGATTGTGGTGAGCACCTACCAAAGTGTTACAGGAACGGGGGTGAAAGCCGTTACCCAACTCATGAACGAGCGCGCTGGCGTGGTCGGAGAGCAGGCGTACCAGCACCCCATCGACCTGAATTGCTTGCCGCAGATTGATATTTTTACCGACAGCGGTTATACCAAGGAAGAGCTCAAAATGACCAACGAAACGGTCAAAATAATGCGCGATCCGCTGATTCGGCTCACGGCCACCACGGTACGGGTACCGGTGATGGGCGGTCACAGCGAGGCGGTGAATGTGGAGTTTGAGGAGGAGTTTGACCTCGCCGAGCTGCGCGCCTTATTGGCCAAAACGCCCGGTGTAGTGGTACAAGACGAGCCCAAAGCAGGCGTTTACCCCATGCCGATAAACAGTCACAACCGCGACGAGGTGTTTGTGGGCCGCTTGCGCCGCGACGAATCCCAGCCGCGCACCCTCAACATGTGGGTGGTGGCGGATAATTTACGCAAAGGCGCGGCTACCAATGCCGTGCAAATTGCGGAGTATTTGGTAGAAAAGGGCTTGGTGGGGAAGTAAATGCTGTCTGCACCCAAACTCTTTATGGTACTGCTCGGCTGCAAACCTGCAGGCAGGCACACCGAGCAACACGATGTTTTTTTTGGCATTGCCAGCGAATTGCACGACCTCATTCCTGCCTTTGAGTCGTTTTGGCCCGAGGCCAAAGGCAAATTGCATGTAGACGGCTGGCGGGAAGTACAGCATGTAAATGGCTACCGCGTGGAGCTAGTGCCCCGTGAAAAAGCCCTTCCCCAACAAATAAAGCTGTTTTTCATCAACCTCGGCGGCTACAAGCCCGGCGAATTCGAGGAGTTTCACTACAAAATGCTGGTCGCGGCCCCCACCAAGGCAGAGGCGGTGCGGGAGGCCAAGCAGACCGCCTTCTTCAAGCATACCGGCTTTGCCGGTGCCAACGCCCACATCGACGACCAGTACGGGGTGGATGTGGATGACGTGATGGAGGTGGAGGACATTTTGGCTCCGGAGTTGCGTGAGCGGTATGCGTTGCAGTTCAGCCACACCCCTTCCCTTGCAGAAGATGTATTGCAGTTGGGGTATTTTAAGCTGAATGCTATTTAATCACTGTTTAAAAGCTACTTCGAGTAAATATGTACGATTACATTACTCAACCAATAAGCATTAGGAGGTTGGGTTGTGTATTAAAGCGTAATTATTTGATAATTAACTTATGCGTTTCGCAAGATGCGGGGGTTAAATGACGGTTAAGCAATATTTATTAACTTTGTCTGTTAACAAAAATTACCAAGGTGAAAAATACTTATTCTCTTCCCTTAATCAAATGGCCAATGTGGTCTGTTTTTTTTAGTCAGTTTACATGCTTGTCAAAGCGTTTGCCAATACTGAGTTGGTTCTTTGTCATGATGTTCATCAGCCATTTATCGAGCGCTTCGATTCTCTACGTAGGTGTGCAGGGGACAAATATTGCCGGCTCTGGAACAGAACAACTGCCTTTTCAAACCATCCAATTTGCTTATAGTCAGGCCAATTCTACTGATACCATTATTCTACTTCCCGGCATTTATAATCAGCAATTTACTTTTGCTGCCATCAAGGATGTAGTATTAGCCTCAAAATATTTACTTACTCAAGACACTTCTTTTATCTCAACAACCATTATCGATGGAAGTCAGTATTTTGGCCAATCTGCCTTAATTGAAATTTATGGTGGTTCTAGTAAAATACGTATTAAAGGATTGACAATCCAGAATTCAACGGCGAGGGTTTTGTTTGTCTCAAATTCAGGTAATTCAAACATATCAAATTGCTATTTCAAAAATAACGGAAATTCCTCCTTATGGGGAACACTTTCAATTAACGCAATCACTAACAGCAACTTCTCTTTATTTGAGAGTCGATTTATTGGAAATCGTGGCAGATACATCATCGGAGGCCCAATAACGATTGAGCGATGTTTTTTTAGTGCTAATGGACAGGGCCAAGGTGTATTTGAAAATGCCATTATATACCCTGAGCATAATGGGGCGAAATCTAGGATTTTATATAATTATTTTACTGGAAATCATATCCCGTGTATAGCTGGTGGAGGCAATGCTAATGGTATGGATAGCGTAGAGATTATTAATAACACAATAATAAATAATAATGCCGCTGGGTTTTATGTCCAAAATTATGGCGGTGGACAGAAGTTTTATCTTACCAATAATATCATTCAAGGAAATACCCCCAACCTACTATTTAATAACAGCGGATATTCTCATGTTATTTTTCGAAACAATTACATCAGTCCTTTTTCCAAAAACCAAGAGCCCAGTCCTTTAAATTTTTTAATTGTTCACATACATACAGATTCTACAGGAAACGGCGGATTGCGTTTCAATCAAAATAATGGACTTTTTGAGTTAGCACCAAGTAGTAAGTTAATTGGTGCAGGTGCAACAATCGCTTCCTTATCTGCTGATTTTTTAGGTCAGGTGGTGCCTAATCCATTGAATACAATTTTAGATTTAGGTGCGATTGAAAGTAATGCGGGAGCGCCTACGATTGTTTTCGATTCAATCCAGCCAGTTTGCTCCAGCCAGCCTAATTTTCTCCTCAATAATGTTTCGCCTCCTGGGGGAACTTTCGCTGGTCCAGGCATAATAAATGGAAATACGTTCAGTCCATCGTTAGCAGGAGCTGGCCGCCATGTTGTTCTTTATACCTTCATTAATGCCAATAGCCTAACGATTATAGATTCGTTTGAAATTGAAGTTCTTTTTGCTCCGGTTGTGCAATTAAGCAATTTAGGAGATTCAATACTTTGTTTTGGTGGTTCTGCCTTATTAGTGGCAGACAGTGTGCCTGGCGCTACTTATCGTTGGATACAAGAGGATGCGATTGTGAATGGATTAAAAGTAGAGGTGTACAGCACGCATTCGGGTGTAGGTTCGAACAACGACTACCCGGCACAACCCACTTCGCGTGCTGAGTTTAATAAGTTTTTTGATACGACCTATCAAAGCACGAGTTTACACTATCAGGGAAGGCACAATGCTCTGCAGAGCTTGAGTTGGAGTGGAATGGCCGCGCTTACAAATGCTGGCATCGCGGTTCCTAATAATGGTGACTTCTTTGCAGTTCAGGTAAGTGGGTTTTTCAATCCCAGTGAAACGGGCACATATCGTTTCAATGCTAGTTCTGATGACCACATGGATTTGATTATTGGAGATAGTTTGGTTTTGTCCTCGTATTTGGCAAGTAACGGCCAAATCTATTTACAAGCTGGTCAGCGGGTAGCATTCAAGGCGCGCATGCAAGAGTATGGGGGCTATGAGTCATTAAATGTGCGCTGGGAGAAACCATCTCATTTAAATTCGGGCAATTGGCAATTAGATACGCTTGAGTTGAATGGTTCACGTGGCGCCGTTGTATTGGCTGACACTGCAAGGAGTATCATGGTGGCTGAAAGCGGGACTTATCGTGCCGATGTAACCACAATTACGGGCTGTACAGTAAGCAGTAATGCCTTGCAGATATCAGTATTTCCTTTGCCGGTGGTAACCCTCGCGGCTTTCAATCCAGTTTGTTTAACCGATAGCGTAAGCATTCCGCTTACGAATGGACGGCCACTAGGCGGCACCTATAGCGGTGTTGGCGTAAGCAATGGGGTGTTCAATTCGTTGACGGCAGGAGCTGGCGTGCACGAGATATTCTATACTTACACCGATAGTACGGGCAATGGCTGTACCAATACAGCTATTCAGAAAATGGTGGTATTGCCTCTTACAGTGAATATGCAGGTTGCCAATTTTTGTGCTCCTGGCCAAGCGATTGCGAGCATTGCCGATTCATCGGTTTATGGCGTGCAGTGGTTTAGAAACAACCAGTTGATTAAGGATGTGCCTGTTTCTTATGCTTTTTCAGGACAGGAGTTGCATACGAATTTGGGCTTTCCCTATGATATGATTTTGGATGCACAAGGCAATCGATATATTGTGCAATTTCAGGCGCAGCGTGTGGTGCGTTATGCGCCGGGCCAACAGAATTTCACGGTAGCAGCAGGTGGTAATGGCAATGGAGCCGGCTTGAATCAGTTACACAATCCAACAGGTGTTGCTGTAGATGCTGCAGGTAATGTGTTTGTGGCAGATCATTCCAATCACCGGATTGTTCGCTGGGCACCTGGGGCCACTGCAGGTGTTGTTGTTGCCGGAAGTGCTTTGGGCATTAATGGCACCGCGACCAACCAATTACATCACCCTTATCAGTTAAAGTTTGATGGTTCAGGTAGGTTGTATGTGACAGATAGAGATAATCACAGGGTAATGCGTTATCCTGCAACAGTTAGTACAACTACTACTGCATTAGCAGGTACGGTGATTGTGGGTGCTGCAGGAACTGGCAGCGCTAACAATCAATTGAATGCACCCTACGCTATATTCATTGATGTACAGACGAATAGGATGTATGTAAGTGATGATAATAATGCAAGGATCATGCGCTATGATTTGTCGGCGACCAATGTGGCCAACTCAGGCATGCGTGTTGCTGGCGGTAATGGTCATGGAGCCGGCTTGAATCAGTTCTCGAACCATATTGCGGGAATTTTGGTGCAAGGAGGAGATATTTACTTGGCTGATATGCATGGTGCTCGGATCATGCGTTGGAAAGAGGGGGCAGCGAGTGGACAAGTGATTGCAGGGGGTGTTGGTTATGGCCCACAGTTGTTCAGGGTCTCTAGGCCAACGGCTGTTCGCATAGATGCGCAAGGCAATCTGGAGTACTTAGAAAGAGACCATGCGCGTTTGGTGCGATTTGCTGCCAACAGTTCAAACCGCGATACGCTTGCCTTTACCGAGGCGGGAGTTTACCGGGCAGAGTTCAAGCGATTCGGCTTAAATTGCGTATCCACATCGTCTAACTTTACCATCAACAAGCCAATTGCGCAGATATCCTCCTCAAGAGGGTCAACGGTATGTGAAGGCGACACCACTACTTTGAGTACGCCTGCACTGGCTGGTTATGCCTATCAATGGTACAAAAATGGCCAATCGATTGCGGGTGCAAACACCAACACTTACATTACGAGTGTTCCTGGAAGTTATACGGTGGAGACGGGTGATTCGAGTGGTTGTTTCTTTACTTCGGCCCTGTTTGTTATTCATGCAAAACCGCAGGTTAACCTCACTGCTGATGGCTTATGCCTTGGGTCATTATTGCAGGTTTCGACCACTGATTCAAATGTAGTTGGATTTGATTGGCTGCAGAATGGCAGTGTTGTCAATCAAGTGCGTGCTGGCTTTGAAGAAGCAGGGGAGCCATTTGTGGCCGCGAATACTGGCAATATGTTTGGTTTGAACCAACCGTTTGACCTTGCTACGGATAATTTGGGGAATATTTACTACAGTGAGCAAGGTAATCACAGGGTTGTTAGGCGTGCGCCCGATGGTTCGTCGCCGTTGGTGGTGGCAGGTAATGGAATTGCAGGTTCTGGATTAAGTGCATTGGATCGACCTACAGGAATTTTCGTCGATGCTGCGTTGAATGTTTACGTGGCGGATATGGGTAATCACCGAGTGGTTAAATGGGCGCCAGGTGCAACGCAAGGGGAGTTAGTGGCTGGCACAACGGGAGTGGCAGGAAGCACTTTAGCACGATTGAATGAGCCTATGGATGTAGTGGTGGATGATTCGGGAGCGGTATATGTGGCTGATAAAAACAACCACAGGGTAGTAAGGTGGATGCCAAATGCTACTTCTGGTACTTTATTTGCGGGCACTGGAACTTCTGGAACGTCAATTAATCAGTTAAATGAGCCGTATGGTTTGGCAATTTGGAAGGGCGGGGTTTACATTGCAGACCATTGGAATAGTAGGGTAATTCGCGTATTCAATGGCATCAACACAGTAGTTGCCACTAATTTGCCGAATGGAGACCAGCGGATTTCCAGTGTTCATGTAGATAAAATAGGTGCAATATATCTATCTGAATTGTTCAATAATCGTGTTGTTCGATGGTTTCCAGGTGCATCTACTGGTGAAGTTGTTGCTGGTGGCAATGCCAACGGTAATGCAGCCAACCAACTTGGCCAGCAGATTTATGGCATTACCACGGATTTGCAAGGCAATTTGTATGTAGCAGATGGCATTTGGAATCAACGAATCATGAAATACAACCGAGTAATTATAGAGACAGACTCGTTTGTTCCCACAACATCAGGCAGTTATGGTTTAATGACGCATACCGTACAAGGTTGTAGCTATCAACATTCAGGTGCTTTACAAATCCTCTCTCCTGAAGTCAATTTGACTTCTTCAGCTGGATTAGATGTTTGTGAAGGAGATACTACAAGCTTAAGTACTATTCAAGATTCAACGTACACATTTAAATGGTTCAGAAATGGGGCACAAATAGCTGGAGCAACAGCCAGCAATCTTACAGCATTTGAGCCTGGTTTATATCACGTGGAGGTGCTTGACAGCAATGCTTGTTCAAGGACTTCTGAAAGCATGCGCATTTGGCCCAAGCCAGTTGCTACCCTTACGGCTAATGGCTTGTGTTTGGGCTCACAACTAACGACCAATTTACCTGACAGTAATGTGGTTCAGATTGACTGGTTCAGGAATAATCAGTTGGTAAAACAAGTAAGCCGCAAATATTTGAGTGAAGGGCAGCCTGTTTTAGGCAACTTCAATGGCTGGATCAACAACATTCCGTTTCATTGGGGCATGGGTGATTTTCACATCCATACCGACGGGTCTATCTATATCTCTGATATGCACGACAGGCGTGTAGTTAGGTATTTTCCGAGCACAGGCCAATTTACAGTGGTAGCTGGTGGTAACGGAAGTGGCAATGCATTGAATCAATTGGATAATCCGCAGGGGGTATTTGTAACCTCAAATGGAGATGTATATGTGGCCGATTATGGCAATCATCGGGTTGTGCGTTGGTCACCAGGCGCCACGGCTGGTGTAGTGGTTGCAGGCGCAACGGGTCAAGCGGGTTCAGCGTTGAACAGGCTCCATGGCCCATTGGATGTGTTTGTAGATCAAATAGGGCAAATGTTCATCGCAGATGAACAAAACCATCGCGTGATGCGATGGGCGCCGAATGCAACTAGCGGTGTGTTGGTGGCAGGTTCTACTGGACAGGTTGGGTCAGCACTTAATCAGCTGCACTCACCAGTTCGTGTATTTGTTTCGAATAGTGGGTTACTTTATGTAAGTGATATTTCTAACAACCGGGTAATGCGCTATGCTCCTGGCAGTTCAACGGGTACAGTTGTGGCCGGTGGTAATGGGGCGGGTATTGGTCTCCAGCAATTAAATACGCCTATTGGTATTTTTGTAGACCAAACTGAGGCTTTATACATTGCTGATCTTCAAAATAATAGAGTTGTAAAGTGGAATAATGGTGCCACAGCTGGGCAAGTAGTTTCTAACAATGATAGCCTGAGCATGCCGAACCGAGTTAATCAGCCAAGAAGTGTGGCTATCGGGCCTAACAAGGAGCTCTATGTTGTTTCTAATAGTCAACTATTGCTCAAGTTTGGATTCGATGCCATGACCTCAGATTTACTTGTTCCAGAAAATGCTGGTAGTTACTTTGTTAAGATGTTGACCAAACAGGGGTGCGAAAACAGCTCAATGCCAAGCATTATAAGCTCTCCAGATGTTAACTTACAATCTTCACTTGGTTTTGATGTTTGCGAGGGAGATACTACGCAGTTAAGCACCATTCAGAATGCGACTTATACCTATCGTTGGTTAAAAGATGGTATTCAGGTTGCAGGAGCTACAAATAGCTTTATTAACGTATCTCAGCCGGGCTTGTATCAAGTTGAAGTAACGGATAGCAATAGTTGTTTAAGGTCTTCCGAGACCCTTCGTGTATGGCCGAAGCCGCTTGTGAGCTTGACAGCCGATGGCGTTTGCTTAGGCAGTGAATTACTCACCAATACGCCGGATAGTCAGGTTGTACAAATAGACTGGTTCAGAAACAACCAATTGTTTAGAAATACCAGAGCTAACTTTAAGGCAAATGGAAGTGCTCACCTCGGATATTTTAATGGTTTGTGGCTACGTGATATTGAATTTCAAGGGGCGGGCATCAGTGATGTACATGTACATCAGGATGGGGCTATGTATGTGTTAGCACAAACAAATCAGTTTTCTGGGATCAGCGTTTTGAAATATACTCCTAATGCTAATGCGTTTGTACTGGTAGCTGGTGGCAATGGTTTCGGTAGTGCACTTAACCAAATTGGCGGATTTTCTGCTGCCATAGGCTATGGCGGCCTGTTTGTTGCTGAAAATGGGGATATCTATGTGGCCGACCGTACAAATCACCGTGTGGTGAAATGGACGCCAGGTGCAGCCCAAGGTATTGTAGTGGCTGGCGGCAATGGAAGTGGCTCAGCATTAAATCAACTCAGCAACCCGCAATCAGTTTTTGTTAATGGTTCAGGGGATGTTTTTGTAGTAGATCAGTCGAATCACAGGGTAGTTCGTTGGTCGATAAGTGCCAATACGGGAGTGGTAGTCGCCGGAGGTAATGGCTTGGGCGCTGGATTAACCCAGTTTAATAACCCGCGCTTTGTAACGGCAACTTCAAATGGTGATCTTTATATAAGTGATCAGAACAACCATCGGGTAGTACGTTATGCAGCAGGTGCCAGCGCAGGTGTCGTAGTGGCTGGAGGTAATTTTAGTGGTACAGCACTAAACCAGCTTAATCAACCTAATGGCATTGCAGTTGACAAGTCCGGCAATGTTTTTGTTGCAGATCGATTTAATAATCGTATTGTGAGATGGGCGCCTGGCAGTACTTCGGGAGAGGTAGTTGCTGGCTTGAACCTAGGAAATGCTTCAGGTTTAGATCGCACAACTCGTCCAGTTAGTTTAAAATTAGGGTCAGATTACAGGCTTTATGTAACCAGTGTGGATACTGTGAATGGTTCGATTAACCTAAATAGCTCGAATCGGTTGATGAGTTTCGAATTAAACAGGTTAGTGGCAGATACCCTTCGTGCCCAGCAAGGGGGTAACTACAGCGTTGTTTTTACGAATATAACCGGCTGTTCTAATGGAAGTCAAGAACTCAATGTATTTGACCCACAAGTCAATTTCCCTGCCTTGGCCAACAGCTGTATTTCAGATGCATCGCGGTTGCTGAATACCGCTACACCAGTCGGTGGCACGTATTTTGGCTTAGGCGTTGATACCGGCTATTTCCATCCAAGTATTGCAGGAGTGGGTAGTCACATGCTCTATTACCTATATACTGATTCCAATGGTTGCTCTAAACTCGACAGCCAGACCATTCAGGTAGTCCCTGAGCCAGTGGTGAGCATCGATACGCTCGGTAGCATGAATTTATGTCGAGGTGAGTCGGTTGTTCTGCAGTCGCCATTAGTAACCGGTCAAACCTACCAGTGGTACCGCAATGGGGTATTGATTCCGCAAGCCACACAGCGCGCGTTTACCGTGCGTGATACAGTGAGTGCACAGTACCATGTGATGGTGACCAGGAATGTGTGCGAAAAGAGCTCAGATACCTTGGAAGTGGTTGTGAGACCCAAGCCGGTGGTCACCATTGCAAACCCGGGAGCAGCTACGATTTGTCAAGGTGATTCGGTGATTTTGCAAGCAGCGAGCGATACGGATGTTACCTATCAATGGTATCGCAATAACCAGCTTTTGGTGGGCAGTACACAAACCTCTTTAGTGGCCAATCAATCGGGAAGCTATACATGCCAAGTAATCAAGGCAAACGGCTGTGCAGATACGTCGAATGTACTAGCCTTGACTGTACTTGACTTTCCAATTGCTCAAATCACACCTGCCAGTGCCACCACGGTTTGTGATGGTCAAATAGTGCTATTGAACGCCAATCAAGGGGTGGGCCTCACGCACCGCTGGTTTAGGAACGGTGTGCTGATTCCTGGGGCTAACGCATTCAATTATCAAGCCACTACCAGTGGTGACTATACAGTGGAGGTGATGCGCCAGCAGCTTTGTGAAACCCTTTCGCAAGCAGTTACAGTAGTGGTTAATCCATTACCACAAATCAGCATAGCCGCTACACAGGGTAATCAGTTTTGTTCCGGTGATTCAATCTTAATCACGGCGCAGTCAACAGCACAAGTGCTGCGGTATGCCTGGTTCCGCAATGGTCAATCGACTCCTAGTGATTCAACAGCCAATTTTTATGCCACCTTGCCGGGCCATTACCACGCCCGTGTGTTTGACTCAGCTGGTTGCGATCAGGCCTCTGATTCGGTTTTGGTGGGCTATTTTAATCCTCCTTTTGCCAATGAAGCCATTTGTGCTATCTCTGTAGATACTTTAGCTGGTAGAAACGTAGTGGTTTGGGAGAAAACGGCTGGAGTGCGCACCTCGTCCTATAATGTTTACAGAGAAGGAGCCATCTCAGGTCAGTACAACCTCATAGGTAATGTGCCTTATGATTCCCTTTCTATATTCATCGACACTACGGCAAATCCGTTATCGCAAAGTTTCCGCTACAGGTTAGCAACGGTTGACTCTTGCGGTTTTGTTTCGGCTCAAAGCAGTGTACACCGTACGATTCACTTATCATCTAACATAGGTGTGAACAACGAGGTGAACTTGTTCTGGACTACCTATGAGGGAGTGGTAGTACCAACGCATCGTATTTTGCGAAGTATCAATGGCGGTCCATTTGTTGAAATCGCATCTGTCAGCGGTACAACATTTACGTACACCGACCTCACGCCACCACAAGGGGCTAAAAACTATTTGATTGAAATCGCCATCCCAGGGGGTTGTAATCCGACTGGATTGCGTTTGGGTAATTTGAGGACCGCCTCCAGCTACGGTTCGATACAATCGAATAAAGTGGCAGTAGGCTCAGGCGTAAGTGTAATAAATCGAAGCTTAGCCGGCTTACATACCCTTTATCCTAACCCATCGAATGGTTTGCTTACCTTGGTGAGAAGCGAGCAACAAATGGGGGATCAGGTGTTCAAGATTTATGATGCTAGAGGCAGATTAGTTAAAACCATACGCTTCGAGGATCAATCGCTGGTATATCAAATAGATATGGTTGAAGCTGCTGATGGCATATACACCATCCGAGCTAACGATTCTAATTGGTCAGCAAGGTTTGTGATCGCTAAATAGCCACCGGCCTGGTATTGAAAAGGGCGCGCCAATGTATATTGGCGCGCCCTTTGATTTTCTATAGCTGCATTACCGTGGTTGGCATCAGGCCTCCTGAAGCTCCAAAGCCACTGCTACACCATCCCACAAGGCCAAACGGGCCTTTAGCGAGGCGATAGCGGCTTCCTCGG
>CAMCHJ010000005.1 GCA_945874665.1 Chitinophaga pinensis
AACAGGTGGTGCAAGTTTAATTTTGAATACCTCTGGCAGCATCAGCGGCGGTGCAACATCCGATTTGATTTTTGCACGTGGAGGAACTTCAAGCTTAGGTACATTGCGCATGACCACTGGCGCGAACACGGTTCGTAGTCTTACTCTCAACCACAGCGGCAGCAGCAATACCGATTTAACCCTTGGAGATGCCATTAACGTAACTGGAACAGTAACCCTTACTGCAGGCACCCTCATCTCAAATGGTAACCTTACCCTCAAATCAACTTCTGCAACGGCTACGGCTACCGTGGTAGGTGGCACCAACGCCAGCATCACTGGCAATGTAACCGCCGAGCGTTTCCTTCCTTGGGCATCGGCCAACAACAGCGGCTTCCGTTTTGTGAGCCATCCTTTGGCTAGCAATCCTGTTATCAGTACCGTTACCAATTTGCCAACCGCTACCAATACCTTGGTAGGTTACAACGAAGGTGCAAATGCCTACGAAGGCATCAGCAACCGTGCTGGTACTTGGCCACAAGGCATTGGCTACGGTGTTTGGACCGATGCCGCCACTACCCTCAGCTTCACCGGTGCTTTGCAATTGAGCGATGTATCAGCTGTAAGCATGGGCAATGCCACGCAGCGTTGGAACTTTGCTGGAAATCCTTTCCCTAGCACCCTCGATTGGCATGCCGTAACCCGCACAGACATGGAAGATGCCGTTTATGTATGGGTAAAAGACGATGTAGCCGTAGGTGGTGGTGCTTGGGCATCGTATGTAGTAACAGGAAGTGTAAGCGCTAATGGCGGTAGCCGCTACATTGCACCTATGCAAGGCTTTATGGTGCGCGCTTCGGCTACTGGCACACCGAGTTTGGCTTATCCTGCCGCAGCACGCATTAGCAACCAAACGCCGAGCTACCAACGTACCCAAAGCGCAGGTGACATCTTCCGCGTAAAAGTGAGCAATGCCAACAACAGCTCGCTCGAAACGGTGATTCGTTTTCACGCCAATGCTACCGAAATCCACGACCCAGCTTACGATGCGGGGTTTGTAACCGACTATTTCAACGGCACACCCGATTTATACACCACCGATGCGCTGGGCGTTAAATACAGCATCAATTCGTTGCCAGCGTTGGGTACAGCATCGGTAATGGTGCCTTTGCAGCTCGAAACCTTTGGCGCCGGAAGCTTCAACTTTAGCTTCGATGCCAGCGAAATGTTAACAGCTTGTAGGGTGCAGTTAGAAGACCGTAGATTGGGCACCTTTACCGAACTCACAAACGGCCAAGTAATAAACATCACCGCTGGTAGCAACGATGCGGTGAATCGTTTCCGCTTGCATTTCAACAGCACAGGCGCAACCACCTCAGTACTTGATGGCCAAAACGACCTCATTCAAATGTACACACACGAAGGTGCCTTGTACATCAGGGGCATCGAGCAAGCTGAAAGCCTCCGCATCCTCGACATCAGCGGTCGTACCGTGTTTATGCAAGAGCAGCTGAGCCTCGATGGCAATGCCCTTCGTCCGAACCTAGCCAAAGGCACTTACGTGGTGCAATTGGTGAGTGCCACAGGCGTAAAAACAGTAAAAGTTATTTTCTAAGCAAAAAATATAATTACAGATATGAAAAAGTTCCTTCACATCAGCTTGGCAATTGTAGCCTTGGTTGTTATGAGCCAAGTGGCCCTGGCGCAACCTCCTCCTCCTTCAAGTCCTGCCGCAGTACCCATCGATGGCGGCTTGAGCTTGCTGCTCGCAGCAGGTGCCGGCTTGGGCGCGAAAAAAGCCTGGGATGCCCGCAAAGCAGCTAAAGAGTCCGAACCAGAGGCCTAATCAGCCTGTTTAAATTGAAAATCCTGCTCGTAATGGGCGGGATTTTTTGTTTAAACACGGAGCGCACGGAGGGGGTTGCCGAGTTCATCGAAGCATCGAAGGCGGTCCCTGAGCCTGTCGAAGGTGGTCCCTGAGCGCGCAGCAGCGGTTGCTGAGTTCATCGAAGCATCGAAGGTGGTCCCTGAGCCTGTCGAAGGTGGTCCCTGAGCGCGCAGCAGTCGAAGGGGGGCGGTCTACTTCCGAAAATGACGAATATTATACGTAAACGTCAGCATCATAAACTGCTGCAACACCACCGTCTGCAAATCTTCCACATAGGTTTCGGTAACGTTACGGGCAATGCTGTTGTTTTGATTGAGCAGGTCAAAAACCGACAAACGCAATTCGGCACGGCGGTCTTTCATAAAGCGATAGCCCACTCCCGCATTCAACAAGGTGAACTGCTGGTTAAAGCCATCCTCCAAACCCGTAAAGGCATTGTACATCACATCGGTGCTCAATACCAACATCGGTACAGGAATCCAATTGAAGCGCACACCTCCTGTGTGTATAAAATAGTCGTTGTTGAGCTGCGGCTGGATGCTGTTGAATACCGTATTGTAATTCAAGGTATAATTTACAGTGAAATCGAGTTGCTTGCTGATGTTGCTGCCAAGCGTAAAGCCGGTATTGAGGTTGTGGGTGAGGGCATTGTTTACCTTTCCATTGATTAAACTAGGCAAATTGTTGATGGTATAACCGGCGCTGAGGTTCATATTGCTCTTGAGCAGCTTCACCGGAAAACCCCAGCTCATAAAGGATCTAAAATTATAAGCGCCGTCAACGTTCACAGGCCGAATCAACTGCGCACCCCGCACCAAGGCCAGTCCAGCCGGCAAAGTAGTATCGCGCGCCGCAATGAGGGTGCTGTTGGATATTTCGTTGTTGATGAGCGCGAGAGAGCCGAATACAAAAAAGGACGTGCCTTTTCCTGGCTTCGCTTCTCTAAAGCGACCGCCAATGCGGTGGGTGTACGACTGCCCAAGCTCGGGATTACCCGCCCGCAGCTGTAGGGTGTTGGTGTTGTCGACCACGTTTTGCAACTGACTCAAACTCGGCAACTGGATGTTGGTGCGGTAAAACAAACGTATGTTGGCGGTTTTCGATAAATTGTAGCGCAACATGGCCGTGGGCAACCAGTTGTAAAAGTCAATGTCGGCATCTAAACTAAGTGGAAAAAGCTGCTCACTCAGCATATTCGTGATCTGGTAAGATGTGCCCACCATCCAATCGTATTTTTCGGTGGAGAAGCGATAGCGGGTGCCAAAGGCTTGCGATAAAATGTAGTTATCGAAGCGGTTCGAAATGCTGCTGTCTAACAAATTATAAGCCCCGTCAACACTGTTGAAATTATTGGCAAGCTGGTCGCTTTCGCTGAACTGCCACTGAGGCGCGTAACTAAATTCAAGCATGCCTTTTTCGCCTACAGGTTCGGTATATACCAAATCGGCCCGGTAGCGCTGCGCATAGGAGAAGGTTTCGATTTCCTGGTCAATAAGCAGCGAGTCGGGATTGAGTAAAAACTGCTGGTTCAAAGCCAATAAATCGCGCAGACCATCCTGAGCGTTTAAGTCTGCATTGATGTTGAGGGACATGGTTCTGCCCTTCTGTGCAAATTTATGCCGGAATTGCAGGTCTCCATTTACATTCCAAGAGCGATTGTCGGTTAGCTGTCGGTTAGCCGTGCTGTTGATGGGCAGGCCGTCGCGAGTGGTAGTGAAACCGTCAAAATCGCTGAGCTGATCGCGCCCTTGCCAGCTCACCCGAGGGGTAAAAATGATAGAATTACTGGTGTCGAGGTTGTATTCGATGCGCGTGGTAAGCCTGTTGTTTAAATTAACGGTCTCGCCGCGGTTCTGCTCGTTGTACAGCTGCCCAATGCCATCCGCCAAAAAAAACTGCCTGGCAATGCTGCTTTCTTGGGTATTGTCGGAGCGATTTAAAAAATAACTGGCGCTCATCTTGCCTTTCTTGCCCCAATTATCGCTGTAATTAATGCCCAAGGCTTGGGTGGCGCTGATGCCGCCTTGTTGCCCTGTTAAAAAGTTAGCTGTTTCGCCACCACCCCCCGGCCTTCCACCCCCCGGCCTTCCTCCGCCTACAGGTCTACCAACGCTACTGCTGAGTCCTCCTAAATCCTGACTACTGAAATTTTGCTGGTTGATGTTGTTGGCCATGCCAATGAGCGTGATGCGCTTGCTGCCCTTAAAAAAATTCACATTTCCGCCGGACATGTAGCGGTTATTGGTACCATAGCCAGCATATACTTTGCCAAAGCGCGAATTGTCTAAACCCGTTTTAGTGATGATATTGAGTGTTTTTTCGGTATTGCCATCGTTAAAACCTGTGAATTGCGCCTGGTCACTTAAGCGATCGATGAGCTGAATCTTGTCAACCACTTCTGCCGGCAAATTTTTCAAGGCCATGGTGGCATCGTCGCCAAAAAACTCTTGCCCATCCAACAAAACCCGTCGTACCTGTTCGCCTTGCGCTTGCACTTGTCCGTTTTCAACGGTAATACCCGGCATTTTGCGCACCAGTTGCTCGGCATCGGCATCGGGGTTCACCTTAAAGGCATCGGCCCTGATCTCGGTTGTATCGCCGCGCTGCTCCACCCGCTGCTCCACCCCTTCGATGCGCACCTCTCCTAGCGTTTTTACATCATCTTGTAATAAAAAGGGCGCTAACTGCACTGGTCCGCCTTCGCGCGGCACCCGTACCCTTTCCACCCCGGTTACATATCCTACAAAACTGAGGCGTAATACGTACGGACCAGGACGGTTTAACTTCAATTCGAATTCACCTTTGGCATTGGTGGTGGTGCCGGTGATTTGGGTGCTGTCGAAAACCGGACTCGCCACTACATTCACCCCTGGTAAACCGAGCTTGGCAGCCGCATCTTGCACACTTCCTTTCACCACAAACTGCGCTTGGGCAGCTTCACTCACAATCAATAATACAAACAGCAGGGAATAAATTCGATACATATAAAAACTTCAACCTTACTACGACAGCAAGAATTCAAATAGGTTTAAAAGTCAAAGATAGCTTTTTGAAATTGCTGTTGCTAAGAACTTGGGGGGCGGCGTTTTTGAATTATAAAAATGTTAGGGGAGCTTGCTCCGTTATGATAAGAAAATCAAATTATCTATACACATAGAAGCTAATGTGTATAATATCAGTCAAAAAACGAACAGGTGAAGGTTAAATCAAAAACGGCTAGTAGGGGTGGTTACTATTTGGGTTAAGTGAAGGTGGCGATCAGGAGCACCAAACTTGACTACCAATAAATTCCGCCCATTTATTGCGAATAAAGCTTAAAATCCGAAACTTATAGGCCCCATGCATCGTTTCTTTACCGAACTTTGCACCGCAATTAAAAAGCTACTCATGAAGCGTACGCACATCATACTCATTGTGATCATTGCCATTGCCATCGGCGTGATCATCAGCACCGTTGGCGACAGCAGCTCCTATGAAAATTTTGGCACCGCGGCAGCTAATCCCGAACGGGAATACCACGTGGTAGGCACTTTGGCGCGGGTAGATGAAATGCATTACGATCCAGAACAAAACGCCAATTTGTTTAAGTTTTACTTGCAAGACAATAATGGAGAAGTAAGCGAAGTGGTGTTTTACGGCACCAAACCGCAAGATTTTGAGCGCTCCGAGCAGGTAGTAATTGTGGGTCAGATGACAGGACAGCACTTTACGGCGCAAAAAATATTAACCAAATGTCCTTCGAAATATACCGAAGACGAAATTCCAATAGAAGCAGAATACGAAGCCACAGGCACGGCACCAACAACGGAGGGTTAAGATGATAGAATACCTTGGAGAAAATTTGTGGGCGGGACGCCTTGGCCATGCTGCCGTTATTTTATCGTTCATCGCTTCAGTACTGGCTTTTATCAGCTATGCCGCAAGCACTTTTAACAAGCCAGAAGGAGCCGTAAGCTGGAAAAAAATAGGTCGTACCTCCTTTTGGCTGCACAGCGTTGGTGTTTTGAGCATCATCGTGGTGCTGTTTTACATCATCTACAACCATTTATACGAGTACAACTACGCTTGGTCGCACGCCTCGCGTGCCTTGCCAGCCAAATACATCATTTCGGCTTTTTGGGAAGGACAAGAGGGCAGCTTTTTGCTTTGGACTTTCTGGCACATGGTGATTGGCTGGGTGTTGATGTACAGCACCCGTCACTGGGAATCGCCCGTGATGGCTGTGGTATCGCTGGCGCAAGTAGCCCTCAGCTCCATGCTCCTCGGTGTGTATGTGCTGGGCTATAAAGTGGGCAGCAGTCCTTTCATCCTCCTGCGCGAGGCCATGGAAGCACCCATTTTTGCCAATCCCGACTACCTCAGCTTCATAACAGACGGCAACGGACTCAATCCCTTACTCCAAAACCCTTGGATGGTGATTCACCCGCCGGTACTTTTCCTCGGTTTTGCCAGCACCATTGTGCCTTTCGCCTTTGCCATTGCGGGTTTATTGAAGAAAGAATACAGCAGCTGGCTTACCCCTGCCCTGCCTTGGACCTTGTTTGGGGTGATGATTTTGGGCACGGGCATCATCATGGGTGCCGCTTGGGCCTATGAATCGCTGAACTTTGGTGGCTATTGGGCCTGGGACCCGGTTGAAAACGCCTCGCTCATTCCTTGGCTAACCATGATTGGGGCGGTGCACGTGATGCATGCGTACAAAAAAACAGGTAATTCGCTCCCAACCACCTTTATTTTGGTGATTGCCACCTTCCTACTCATCCTCTACGCTACCTTCCTCACACGTTCGGGTATTTTGGGAGAAAGTTCAGTGCATGCCTTTACCGATTTGGGCATGTCGGGACAACTACTCGTGTTTTTGTTCGCCTTTTTGCTTTTGGGCGCAGGCTTGCTGATAACACGTTGGAAAGGCTTGCCACGTTCGCCAAAAGACGAAGGCACTTACACCCGCGAGTTCTGGCTCTTTATGGGCACACTCATTTTGAGTTTGAGTGCTTTTCAAATCCTGATCAGCACTTCCATCCCGGTTTTCAACAAAATTTTAGGCACCAACTTGGCCCCTCCGGCCGATCCCATTGCCCATTACAACCGCTGGCAGCTACCCATGGCCGTCTTGATCATGTCGCTGACCACCATCGGGCATTTTCTCAAGTACCGTAAAACAGATGTAAAGGCTTTTTACCGCTCCTTAATCATGCCTACGGTATTGGCTGGGGCACTCACCATTGCCACCATGATTCCGCTTAAAATTTACGCCTGGCCTTATGTACTGCTCATTTTTGCCAGCTGGTTTTCGCTGGCAGGCAACGGCAGCGTGCTGGTCAAACAATTCGGCAAGATCAAAAATGCAGGCGCCTCCGTGGCACACATTGGCTTTGCTTTGATGATGATTGGCGTGCTCATTTCATCGGCCAACAAAGAAGTAGTATCCATCAACGAGTCAGGCGTAAGCTATGGTGAAGCCTTTGATGCCAAGGCCAATTTCGAAAACGTTTTGTTGTGGAAGAATGAAGGCTTAGAGATGAATAACTACCGAGTAACCTATATAGGCGATTCGGTGGCGCCACCTAACCACTACTACAAAGTTTTCTATGAAAAGTTAAATGCCAAGGGCGAGGTCGAATACAACTTTATGTTGTACCCCAATGCGCAAATCAATCCTAAAATGGGCTTGATTGCAAACCCCGATACCAAGCACTTTTTGCTGCACGATTTGTACACCCACGTAACACAGGTGATCGACAAAGACGCCTATAAAGACCGTCCGAAGTGGCAAGAACCCAAAACCGTGCAGTTCAAAGGCAAAGGCGATACGTTGATGTTGGCCGAGAACCTCATCATCATGGAAGGCATGAGCTTGCAAATGCCTGCTGACATGGCTGATAAAGTGGCGGGGGCAGAAGTGGCCGTAGCAGCTAAAATCCGGGTAAAGACGCTCAAAGGCGATATCCAATTAGAGCCTGTGTACGCCATCCAAAACGGCACCGAATTTCGTTATGATGCCACTTCTGAAGAAGCTGGCCTCAAAATAACCCTCAACAAAATCGACCCGCAAGCCGAAACCGTTGAATTCAACATTGCCGAAGCCAATCCTGGCCCCAAAGAATACATCATCATGAAAGCCATCAAATTCCCTTTCATCAATGTATTGTGGATTGGCACCATCATTTTAGTAATTGGCTTTACCATGGCGATCATGCAACGCTATTTTGAAGCTTTGCGGATAGAAGCCCGTGAAAAGCAAGCCTAACATAGCCCTTTGCGGCACTGGCCATGTGGCCTGGAAGCTCGGTGAAGCACTCCACCAAGCTGGTTATACCATCAGCTTTGTGTGGGGTCGCAACCGCTCCGATCGAGAGGCGCTAGCACGCTTGTTGGACGCACAAGCGGTAGCTGAGCTGCGAGCGCTGCCCCTCACGGATGTCTGCATCATGGCCTTGCCCGATGCCGTTATTTTAGAAGTAGCCCAGCAAATAGTCCCCGATACGCATCGCTTACTCCTGCATTGTGCGGGCGCTGGCAGCTTGGATCTGCTGGCCAACCACCCCCGACAGGGCATCTTGTGGCCATTGCAGAGCATTCGCAAGGAACTGAGCTACGACTGGCGGAAAATACCCTTGCTTTGTGATGCCAACTCAGAGGCAGATTTGAATCTTTTGCTGGAAATAGGTGCGCACTTATCGGATCTTTGTATTGCCGCCGACCAAAAAAGTCGCGAAACCTACCACCTCGCCGCCGTAACCACCGCCAATTTTGGTAATTTTTTACTGGAACAAGGCTTCGACCTGCTGAAAAAACAACAACTCGATCACCGTTTGCTGCTGCCCATTTTGCGCTTCCAACTCGAAGCCTTCGAAAGTGAACAGTCGCCCTGGGAACGACAAACCGGTCCCGCCCGCCGCGGCGACCTCCCCACGCTTGAAAAACAGCTCCAGCAAATTGCAGAAAGGCCCGAACATTCGGCTTTGTACCGCCTTTTTTCAGCACTCATCCAAAACAAACCTTAAACGCTGGCGTCATTCAGGCAGGAAAATGTCATTGTGGGGAATGGCATCGTTCTTGACCTTTAAGACCATTGGCTTTGACTGCCATACTGACACCTTGCTTATTTTGTAAACCATTATGAACGATAATTATCCTTCTGACAACATATTTGGACTCCAGGGCTACGATGACGACGCCGAATTCATACCCATCATGACCGTTGGTGATGAGGGTGAAGACGATAAAGGCGACAATTTCCCTGAAGAACTGCCAATATTACCGCTTCGCAACACCGTGCTTTTTCCAGGCGTGGTTATTCCCATCACCGTAGGCCGCGATAAATCCATTAAACTCATCCGCGACGCCAACAGCTCAAGCAAAACCATTGGCGTGGTATCCCAAAAAGACGTATCGGTAGAAGATCCAGGCTTTGAAGACCTGCACGCCATTGGCACCGTGGCCCGCATCCTCAAAATGCTGCGCATGCCCGACGGCAATACCACGGTGATTATTCAAGGTCGCCAACGCATGCGTTTGGTAGAGCTTACCGCCACCGAGCCCTATTTAAAAGCCAAAATTTCGCATAGCAAAGACATCAAATCGCGTAAAAACGACAAAGAATTTGAGGCTTTGATTGGCTCGATGAAAGATTTGGCACAGCAGATCATACAGATGTCGCCCAACATTCCGAGTGAAGCCGCCATCGCCCTCAAAAACATTGATACCCCTGCTTTCCTCATCAACTTCATTGCCAGCAACCTCAACATAGAAGTAGCCGAAAAGCAACGTTTGCTCGAAATCGAAAACCTCAAAGAACGCGCCACCGAGGTGCTCACCTACCTCACCAAAGAGTTTCAGATGTTGGAGCTCAAAAACCAGATCCAGAGCAAGGTGAAGGTCGATTTAGACAAGCAACAACGCGAATACTTTTTACACCAGCAGCTCAAAACCATCCAAGAGGAACTGGGTGGCGCAACGCCAGACCTTGAGGTACAAAACCTCCGCGAGCGCGGCAAAAAGAAAAAATGGAACAAAGCCGTTCAAGATCACTTTAACAAAGAGCTCGACAAGCTGCAGCGCATGAATCCTGCCGCTGCCGACTACAGTGTAGTGCTCAATTACGTTGAATTGCTGCTTGAATTACCGTGGGAACAATACAGCAAAGACCGTTTTGATCTAAAAAGAGCCAAAAAAATACTTGATACCGACCATTATGGCTTAGAGAAAGTAAAAGACCGCATCCTCGAATACCTCGCGGTGCTCAAGCTCAAGGCCAATATGAAAGCGCCTATCTTATTGTTGGTGGGTCCTCCCGGCGTGGGCAAAACCTCGCTCGGTAAGAGTATTGCACGGGCAGTAGGTCGCGAATACGTGCGCATGAGTTTAGGCGGCGTGCACGACGAAGCCACCATTCGTGGTCACCGCAAAACCTACATCGGCGCCATGCCCGGTCGCATCATCCAAAGCATCAAAAAAGCGGGAAGCAGCAATCCTGTGATGGCCCTGGATGAAATCGACAAAGTGGGTAGCGATTACCGCGGCGACGTATCTTCGGCTTTGCTCGAAGTACTTGATCCCGAGCAAAACAGCACCTTCTTCGACCACTACCTCGAGCTCGATTACGACTTGAGCAAGGTGTTGTTCATTGCCACGGCCAACAGTCTACAAACCATACAGCCCGCCCTCCTCGACCGCATGGAGGTAATCGAAATCAACGGTTACACCATCGAAGAGAAAATCGAAATAGCCAAAAAATACCTCATCCCTAAGCAGCTGGAAGCGCATGGTTTAGAGAAAAAGGACTTGAAACTTTCTACCCAAATCATTCGCCATGCCATTGAAGGCTATACCCGGGAGTCGGGTGTGCGCACCCTCGACAAACGTATTGCCTCGCTGGTGCGGGGTTACGCCAAATTGAAAGCCTTAGAAGAAGCGTATGAGGAAGATGTGAATGAAGCAGCTGTTCGTAAAATTTTGGGGCCGCGTATTTTTGAACAAGACCAGCACGAAGGCAATGATACCGCTGGTGTGGTAACTGGACTGGCTTGGACCTCGGTGGGTGGCGACATCCTCTTCATAGAAAGCAGCTTGAGCAGAGGCAAAGGCCGCATCAACATCACAGGCAACCTCGGCGAGGTGATGAAAGAATCGGCAAGCATTGCGTTGGCCTATGTAAAAAGTCACGCTGAAGACCTCGGCATCGACTACCGTATTTTTGATTGTACCGATTTGCACATCCACGTGCCTGAGGGCGCCACGCCTAAGGACGGTCCGTCGGCCGGCGTAACCATGCTCACCAGCATCATTTCGGCCTATACTCAGCGGAGAGTGCGCAACAAACTGGCCATGACCGGCGAGGCTACCTTACGCGGCAAAGTTTTACCCGTAGGCGGCATCAAAGAAAAGATTTTGGCAGCCAAGCGTGCTGGCATCACCAACATCATCATGAGCTCTCAAAACCGCAAAGATGTGGAGGACATAAAGCCTGTGTACATAAGCGACCTCACCTTTCACTATGTGGAGCGCATGCAAGAGGTAGTAGATTTGGCACTTTTGAAGGAAAAAATCAAAAATGCACGGGATTTTAGTCAGTACATCGTTGCCGAAAGCAAAAAAACCGAGTAATTAGCATTGTGCAAGGGTTAGTAATTAAGTCAACAGGCAGCTGGTACACCGTAAAAGGTGCCGACGGGGTTTTATATGACTGTCGCATGCGTGGTAAAATGCGCTTACAAGGCAGCAAAGCCACCAATCCTGTTGCCGTTGGCGACCAAGTGCTTTTTGACCACGACAAGCGCGACGGTTCGGTGATTACCGAGCTGCTGCCCCGGCGCAACTACATCATCCGTAAGGCCACCAACCTGAGTAAACAAACGCATGTGTTGGCGGCCAATATGGATCAAGCCTTATTGCTAGTAACGCTCTTTCAGCCACGCATTTCGCTCGGTTTTATCGATCGTTTTTTGCTTACGGCGGAGGCATATGGCATTCCTTGCAAGGTTATTTTCAACAAAACCGACCTTTGGGGACCTGATGCGTACGAAGTTTACGAGGAAATGACCAAAATCTACAAACCGGCTGGCTACCCGCTCGACCATTGTTCGACCCAAAACGGGGAAGGATTAGACCGCATCCGCACCTGGCTAGACAGCAAAACCACGCTCATCAGTGGGTTTTCAGGCGTTGGAAAAAGCAGTCTGCTCAATGCCCTCTACCCAGAGCTCCAGCTCCGTACTGGTGATATCAGCGACTATTCACAAAAAGGCAAGCACACCACCACCTTTGCCGAGTTATTCGAAGCCACCGAGCACACCCAAATCATCGATACGCCTGGCATCAAGGAGCTCGGCATCATCGACATCAACGGCTACGAGCTCAGTCACCATTTCCCCGAAATGCGTGCCTTCCTCAAAAACTGCAAGTTTAATACCTGTACCCACACCCACGAGCCGCAATGCGCCGTGCTCGCTGCTGTTGCAGCTGGCGAAATTGCCCCAGAACGCTATCGCAGCTATTTGAGCATCCTAACCAACGAAGACCAATTTAATTAAGCCACCCAGATATGCCATTACGATATATGAAAATACCAATTATACTCGTTTTCGCGAGCTTTTTGTTACTCAGCGCTTGTGGCGACGAGCCTGAAGCTGAAACTTTTGATACCGAAATTCCTGAAACTGATTCGATTGAAGAATTGCTCGAAGTGGTAGATGAGCTCCGCGATACCCTTACGGGGCATTGGGTAAACAGCGCGTTTATTAGTAGCATTCAAGCTAAGAAAAGCGCCTTTTACAGCCAGCAGAAAATGATACCCATTGCCGAAATGGTTATCAACGAAGATGATAGCACCATGCAACTGGTATTTGGCTACAACGAAGCTTGTACAGGCACCTACACCCGGACCATCGACAAGCTGAGTTTAAAGAGCTGCGACGGCAATACAGACTTCCAATTCGAATTCGAATACGACCCCTTTAAAAAAGAGTTGCTGTTGATGGCCGACGATGTAACCTATCGGTTCACCCGCCTTACCAAAAACATGGAAGCGGCAGGCACGGCAGTGGAACGGCAAATTGTGGCTGGTTTGTTGAGCGGCAGTTGGCAGTCGGCACGCGCCGTGCGCCCCTTCGGCGGCAAGTTACAATTCGACCAAAAAGGCTTTGTACGCGGCATTAGCAGCTACAACAAATATCGCTTTATAATTGGTTACGACAGCTATCCTGCCTTTATGGACGTAATTTGGCTGTTTCGTGGCGCTAACCAACACGACGCCTACTACTGGCAGCTCGACGGTGATAGCCTTCGCTTCCACAGCTTCGTCGACGAAGCGCCCGATATGTTCGAAGAGAAAGCTGTGTACTACCGCCTGCCATGAAAGTAGTGGCGCAACGGGTGCGCGAAGCCTCAGTAAGTATTGGGGACACTGTAGTTGGTCAAATTGGCGCAGGGCTCCTGCTTTTGGTAGGGTTTGAAGCTGCAGATTCGGAAGAAGACATTGACTGGATGGCAGCTAAAATGGTACAAATGCGCATTTTTAGCGACGAAAATGGCTTAATGAACAAATCAGTACAAGATATTGATGGTGAGATGCTGGTGGTGAGCCAATTTACCCTGCATGCTTCCACCAAAAAAGGCAACCGTCCCAGCTTTATCCAAGCCGCCCGACCAGAGCAAGCCATTCCCCTCTATGAAGCTTTTAAGAAGCAACTTGCCAATTTGCTAAACAAACCAGTGGCATGTGGCCAATTTGGAGCAGATATGCAAGTACAACTCCTTAACGATGGGCCAGTTACCATCATAATCGACTCTAAAAACAAGGCTTAAACTCCGTATATTGGGCCAAAGAAAGCACCAAAGCAGCGGTTCTAAGCGCGCTAACCATTGCCAAACCTCTGCTCTGAAAAGTCCAAACCAAACAAATGATGAAAGCGCTGTGGATTTTGCTGTTGTTTAGTGGCTCGGCTTGGTCGCAAACCAAAGTCCTGCCTTTACCCACCTACAAAGGCCAAACCTTATCTATTTCTATAGAAGACAACGACTTTTTGTGTGATAGTACCGACACCATAAAGACAACCATTTATTGTTGGACTTACACCCAAAACCGCTGGTTTGCTCGCACTTCGGTGTATTATGACCATGAATTCAAATACTTACAAGCCAAATATTTGGCGCATATGGCCATTGGTCCCGATCAAAACCTCCTCGCCATTTATACGGGCAACTATTACGATTACCGCCGCAACGGCAGGCTTGAGTCTGTAATTTTTTATGAAGAAGGCGAACGGCATGGTCCGGCCACCTTTTACAGCCGCTTTGGCCTGCTGAAACAAGAAGGCACCTACAGCCATGATCTGCGGGCAGGTATTTGGCGGTTTTACGATAAAAAAGGGGTTTTCAAATACGAAATGGACTATAAAACACCTCCAGCGCCCATCAAATTAGAAGATTTCGAGTCCCCACAACCACCTCAGCGACATGAATAACTTATTTCAACGACTACCTCTCCTGCGCAGCCTTCCAGCTGAACGCAAACCCAATTGGGGCATACTTACACCACATCACATGATCGAACATTTGTCGGGCAGCATCCGCATGTCGAACGGCAAAGTGTACCTCCCACAGCTTATTGCCGATGAAAAAATACCTGCGCGCCTCGAATTTTTGTACAGCGAAAATGCCTTTCCCAAGGACCTGAAATTCACAGATGAACCCGCCGTTTTAAAGCCGCTCAAAACCGCCAGCCTGGCCGAAGCCATCGATCTTCTGGAGCAGATGTTGTATCTTTTTGACGCTCATTACGTCGCTCATCCCACTGACAAACCCATTCACCCTTTCTTCGGTCCTTTGAACGAGGCACAGTGGTTGCAGTTTCATAACCGTCATTGGAACCATCATTTTGAACAATTTAGCCTTATTTAGCAGATGGAAAATACCACAGAAATCAGCCTTAGAGAAGCACAGCAACTCGTAGATCAATGGATCAAAACCGTAGGTGTACGTTACTTCAACGAACTAACGAATACCGCCATTTTAATGGAGGAAGTCGGTGAATTGGCGCGGCTCATGTCGCGCACTTATGGCGAACAATCATTTAAAGAAAGCGACAAAAACCGAGATTTAGGAGATGAAATGGCCGATATCTTCTGGGTATTGATTTGTTTAGCCAACCAAACTAACGTTGACCTCACTGCCGCTTTCGCTAAAAATATGGCCAAAAAAACGGAACGTGACCATACGCGTCACCAGCAAAACGAAAAGCTAAAATAGGCTCAAATATCAAGTTCAGCCCGGCTGCGCGACCACAACACCATAAAGGTAGCCGTAACAAACATCATCAAGCTGTAAATCGCCGCAGGGATGGCCATTTCGGTATTGTTTAACATGGCAGGACTCAAGGCAATGCCAATGGCCAGTGTGCCATTTTGAATTCCCGTTTCAATCGAAATAGCCACCCTTTGCTTGAAATTAAGCACAAAGGCCAGTCCTGTTACATACCCCAACAACAACGCCAACACATTGAGCACCAAAGCTGGTACTCCCGCCTGCACAAAATAAGGCACAATATTGGTCCGCTCTTTTAAGATGGCCATGAGCAAAATAAGGACAAAAAACACGGCTGAAACAATGTTAACGGCCTTCAAACTCTTTTCCGTGAAGCGCGGCAACCGTTGTTTGATCATCATCCCAATTGAAACAGGCAGAATGGTTACCACAAAAATCTGCAAAATGGTTTTGCCAATGGGCAGTTGAACGGCCTCATCACCGCCCATAAAATGAAAAAGGGCGAGATTCAAAAATATGGGGATTGTAAAATTTGTAATGGTGGAGCTGATGGCGGTAAGTGAAATAGACAAAGCCAAGTCGGCCTTCGCCAGATGCGAAATGACGTTAGAAGTTGCCCCACCTGGACAAAGGGCCAAGAGCATCATACCAACCGCCAATTCAGGTTTTAAATCAAACCCTACGGCTAACAAAAAGCCAATTAAAGGCAACAAAAGCAATTGATTCCCTAATCCAAGCAATACTGCTTTGGGATATATAAACACCCTTCTAAAATCAGCAATGGTGAGGGTCATGCCCATTCCTAGCATGATAATGCCTAGGGCAAGCGGTAAAAACAAGGCAGTTACATTACTTTGTTCCATGGTTACAGGATTTAGGTTGAAGGACAAGATAGCAAGTCGATTCCACTTGCCAAAATCGATAAGTCAGTTACTGCGCCTCTAAAGCACAATTTCGCCAGCGCGCAGCATTGGCACCACTGAAAATACATCGCGCTGCATGCAAAAACGGATGTCCTCTTCGATGCCCATTTTGGCCAGGCGCTGGTAGTGGGACGATTGTTGAATGGCGCCAAACAAATCACCCTTGAGCTGCTCATAAAGTAAGGCCGTAGCCACACCTGCATCACAATTACTAACTTCGGGGCCACGCAAACCAGCCACTATAGCACCAGCAAACAAACTATCTTCCAAGTTAAAATTATCTTTCCAGCCGGAACAGAGCACTAAAACATCCTCATTTCTATGTGCTAGGAAATTTAAAATGGCGCCTAAATTCACAAAAGCGCCAATCAATACCAAAGGCGCAGCTGCAACCAAGGCAATGGCACGCGTTCCATTAGTGGTGGTAAGTGCAATTTTTTGTCCGTTCACCTCCGGCTTCATAAAGGCATATGGCGAATTGCCAAAATCGAAACCAGCAACCACTTGACCTTCCCGCTCTGCTGCCGCCAGATAACCCTGCGCACGTAGTTCGGCGCTGGCTTCAACGGTTTCAACAGGCCTTATGGCCGTTACTCCGTTCGCCAAACCTGCCACCATGGCCGAGGTAGCCCGCAACACATCAGTTACCACTACAATGCGGTTGCTGATGTCAAAGCGGTCAACGAGCCGTGGACTCAAGCAAACTTCTACTTTCCTACTCATGCAGGCTTGTAAAAAGGCATTTTGACCACTTGCGCGGGAATTAATTTGCCTCTGATTTCAATAAAAATAGGGCTGTCTACCTTAGACGAAGCCGTTTCAACGTAACCCATGCCGATTAACTTGCCGGTTGATGGTGATTCTGTACCAGAAGTTACCTCGCCAATAGTACGACCATTAGCGTCACAAATCGGGTAATGTTGGCGGGCAATACCGCGCTCCATCATCTCAAAACCTACCAATTTTCGCTGTAAACCGGTTTCTTTCAGCTTCAGCATTTTATCACTGTCCACAAAATCCTTGGTAAACTTGGTGATCCAGCCTAAGCCAGCCTCCAAAGGCGATGTTGTATCGTCGATATCGTTGCCATACAAGCAGAATCCCATTTCTAAACGCAGTGTATCTCTGCAACCCAAGCCGCAGGGCATGATACCAAAGGCCTCGCCGGCTTCCATCACTGCCTGCCAAACTTTTGCCGCACTAGCATTGGATATATACAACTCAAAGCCACCAGCACCTGTGTAACCTGTAGCCGAAATAATCACGTCGTCTACGCCGGCAAAAGTGCCTGTAACAAAGCTGTAGTAGCTGATATCGGCTAAATTTACATCAGTAAGGGATTGTAAAGCTGCCACTGCTTTGGGGCCTTGCACGGCGAGTAGCGACATATTATCACTTAAATCCTGCATGTCAACATGCCAACGGTTATGGCGCTTGATCCAATTCCAGTCTTTTTCCATGTTCGAAGCATTCACCACCAATAAATACTTGTTCTCCGACATGCGATACACCAATAAATCATCTACAATACCACCCTCACCATTCGGCATACAAGAATATTGCACTTTGCCGTCCTCGAGCTTCGAAGCGTCATTGGTTGTGATGAGTTGAATTAAGTCGAGGGCATTTGGGCCAGAAATCAGAAATTCTCCCATGTGCGAAACATCAAACATACCCAAGGCCTCGCGCACCCGCTGGTGCTCTTGTTTGATGCCTGCGTAACTTACCGGCATGTTGTAGCCAGCAAAGGGTACCATTTTGGCGCCTAGGTCGATATGGGTCTGATAAAGGGCTGTATTTTTCATAAAATAAAACAAAAGTGCGTGGCAAAAGTACGACAAATTCATTGTTCCTTATCTTCGCATTCAAACTTCGATTAAGATGAAATTAAGCCAACCGATAACCCTCGCCCAGGCCGCTGAATTTTTGAATTGTAAATTTATCGGCAATCCTGAAATGCCTATTTCCGGATTAAATGAGATACATAAAGTCACCCCAGGCGACCTCACCTTTGTAGATTATCACAAATATTATGAAAAGGCAATGCAGTCGGAGGCTACCATCATTTTGATCAATGCCGAAATTGATTTCCCACCACACAAAGGCATTTTGATCAGCGAGGATCCATTTCGGGATTACAACAAGCTGGTAAATCGCTATTACGAAACGCAGCCGATAATGGGGCACGACTACCATACAGGCAAAAACGTGACCATTGGTGAAGATTCGTTTTTGATGCACAACGTATTTGTTGGCGACCGTGTTAAAATTGGCAAAAACTGTCGCATTTACCCCAATGTAGTGCTATACAGCGATACCATTCTTGGTGACAACGTGATTATTCATGCCAATACCGTTATCGGTGCAGATGCTTTTTACTTCAAAAAACGCCCTGATGGCTATGATAAACTGTACTCTTGTGGCCGCGTGGTGATTGGTAATAACGTAGAAATAGGTGCGGCTTGCACCATCGACAAAGGGGTTAGTGGGGATACAATTATTGGAGACGGTACCAAAATCGACAATCAAGTGCACCTGGGGCACGGCGTAGTGGTTGGCAAACACTGCTTACTGGCCGCTCAAGTAGGTGTTGGCGGCAAAACGATTATTCAGGATGAGGTATCGTTATGGGGTCAAGTAGGCGTGCAAAAAGATATTTTGATTGAAAAGGGCGCAGTAGTACTGGGTCAATCAGGCGTTACTAAGTCATTGAAAGGCAACAAAGTATATTTCGGAACGCCGGCTGCTGAGGCCAAGTCGCGCTACCGCGAACTTACCTACTTGCGTCGCTTGCCAGAGTTTATGGACCAACAAATGGGACGCACGGAAGCACCTGATCTAGAATAATTTAAGCTGTCGGGCTTTGAGGTGAAAAGTTTTGCGATGTAGGGGTGTATCCCCATGTTCCTCGAGGGCTAAACGGTGGTCGTTGGTGGGATACCCTTTGTTGCGATCCCAGCCATACGCTGGATACTGTAAATGGTACTGTAACATCATCTCGTCGCGATACGTCTTGGCCAAAATACTCGCCGCTGCTATCGAGGCATAGGTAGCGTCGCCTTTTACGATGCATTTGTGCGGAATATCAGCATAAGGTTTAAACCGATTGCCGTCTATCAACAATAAATCAGGTGAAACATCGAGCAAATCTAAAGCCTTGTGCATTGCCTCAAACGAAGCATTCAGGATGTTGATGTTATCAATTACTTCATTGCATGTGCTCGAAACGCCCCAAGCCAAAGCATGCTTTTCTATGTAAATGCGCAACCGATTTCGTTTGTCGGCGCTCAAAACCTTAGAATCGCGCAAAGCACGGGTATCAAATTCGGGAGAAAGAATCACGGCAGCCGCTACTACTGGTCCTGCCAAACAGCCACGGCCAGCTTCATCGCAACCGGCTTCAACTAAATTTGCTTGGAAATAAGGATGTAACATGTGTACAGTAGTTGCATGAATGTACTAAACACATTCCCATCTACCAAAAAAAATGAACTGCAGCTCCAATTTAGTCAATGTCGCCAGCCAAAGGTCGCATTAATATCTCTTCTACTACCGCCGAAGCACTGAGCTGATAACATGCCCAAAGCATGTCGGCTACATCCTTGGCTTGCATAAACCTACTTTCAGCCAAGCCGCTTCCCTCCCAACTAGCGGTGTAGGTCGCGCCAGGCAGCAGTGCCGTAACTTTGATGTCGTACGCCTTCATCTCCTCGCGCAACACCTTTGACATGCCTAACAAGGCAAATTTCGTGATACCATACGAGCCTCCATTCACATAGGCTTCGATGGAAGCGGTGGAACAAAGGTTAAAAATATGTCCTGACCTGTGCGGAATCATCAACGGCAAACAAGCCCGTGTGAGGTGGTAAGCACTGTATAGATTGGTCTCGGTGAGCAGTTCCAGCGTACCTTCCGCCTCGGTATGCACCCCGCCAGGCAAAAACACCCCAGCATTATTAAGCAGTAAATCAATTCGCTTGAAGGTATTTTGGATGGTTTCACCCAGCATGAGCCGTTCTCTGGCCTTGGAAACATCAGCCACAATGCCATAAAACGACTGTTGCGGATAGGCCTGCTGCAATTCCAGCTGCATGGCTGCTACTTCTTGGGCATTGCGGGCACAAAACAAAACAGACATGCCTTCTTTTGCTAATCGATTCACCACCGCGCGACCAATACCTTTGGTGGCACCCGTTACAACTGCATTCTTAAGCTCTTTCATAATTCTTCCAATTCAGCAGTAAAAAAATGTATTTTTGACGAGCTTATTTCAACTGATGCGCTTTTTTTTCCATTTCGGCCGCTACCTGCTCTTACTCAAGCAGTTGTTCAAACGCCCTGAAAACTACCGAATGTACTGGGATGAATTATTCCGGCAAATGGTGGCCATTGGGGTAAGTTCGTTGGGTATTGTAATTATTATTTCGGTATTCATGGGTGCGGTAACTACGGTGCAAACCGCCTACCAGCTTATTTCGGGCTTGGTAGCCAAAACAGTTATTGGCGCTATCGTTAGTGATTCAAGCATTTTGGAACTCGGTCCTACCATCACGTCCTTGGTTTTGGCCGGAAAAATCGGCTCGAGCATCGCCTCCGAAATTGGTACCATGCGGGTAACTGAACAAATCGATGCCCTTGAAATCATGGGCGTAAATGCCCCAGGCTATCTCATTAGCCCAAAAATCTTAGCCGCAGTAATTACCATTCCCATGCTCATCGTGCTTTCGATTACGCTGAGCATCAGTGGTGGTATTTTTGTGGGCGACCTCACCGGTATTTTGTCTGCACAACAGTTTATTGAAGGCGCACGTTCGTCTTTCCTGCCCTACAACATCTTCTTCTCGCTCACCAAGGCCTTTACCTTTGCCTTTATCATTTCATCTGTGTCGGCCTATCAAGGTTATTATACCTCGGGGGGATCGCTTGAGGTAGGACAATCGAGCACCAAAGCCGTAGTTTACAGCTGTATTTTGATTCTTTTGTCAGATTATTTACTCGCTCAATTGATGCTCTGATGATAGCATTGAAAAACATAAGCAAGTCGTTCGGGGATAAAAAAATCTTAGAAAACATCTCCCTGCACTTCCAACCTGGCAAGGTTAACATGATTATTGGTGCCAGCGGTAGCGGCAAATCGGTATTGATGAAGTTGATGGTAGGCCTACACCTCCCCGATACTGGAAGCATTGAGTATGACGGACAAGATTATGTGAGTCTCGATCGCAACGAACGCTCCGAAGTGCGAAAACAAATCGGCATGCTTTTTCAAAACTCGGCGCTATTTGATTCGCTAACGGTAGAACAAAATGTGCTGTTTCCACTGAGTATGTTTAGTCCAGGTAGCCACGCCGACAACATCAAAAGGGTGAATTTTTGTTTAGATCGCGTCGGTCTCGCCAACACCAACAAACTTTATCCCGCCGAATTGAGCGGTGGCATGAAAAAAAGAGTAGGCATTGCGCGCGCCATTGTACTCAATCCCAAATATCTATTTTGCGATGAGCCGAACTCAGGCTTAGACCCACTTACGTCCATCGTCATCGACGAATTGATCAGAGAAATCACTCAAGAATACAACATCACCACCATCATCAACAGCCACGATATGAACTCGGTAATGGAAATTGGTGACCAAATTGCATACATCTACAAGGGCCGCAAAGAATGGGAAGGCGATAAAGCAACCATCCTCACCACAGACAATCAATTACTAAATGAATTTGTATTTGCTACCAATTTCTTGCGGCAATTCCGTGATAAAAGCAGATAAGAAGTGAAAAATAGGCTCGAAAATCCGTAAATCGGCCTTATCTTGTGGCCGCTCTCAAAACAGCTAAAACTATCTATTCAACCTACCATGAGTGTATTAGTCGACAAAAACTCACGCATCATTGTTCAAGGATTTACCGGTAACGAAGGGACTTTCCACGCCACGCAAATGATTGAATACGGCACCAATGTAGTTGGTGGCGTAACCCCTGGCAAAGGTGGCGGATCACACCTCGATCGCCCTATTTTTAATACGGTAGTGGATGCTGTAAAGCAAACCCAAGCCAACGTATCCATCATTTTTGTGCCGCCTGCTTTCGCCGCCGACGCCATCATGGAAGCTGCTGAAGCGGGCATCAAAGTAATTGTTTGCATTACGGAAGGCATTCCTACGCAAGACATGATCCAAGCAAAAGAGTATCTCAAAGGCAAAGACTGCCGCTTGATTGGTCCAAACTGTCCAGGTGTAATAACACCTGAAGGCGCCAAAGTAGGAATCATGCCAGGCTTCGTTTTCAAAAAAGGCCGTGTAGGTATCGTTTCAAAATCGGGCACCCTTACCTATGAAGCTGCCGATCAAATTGTAAAAGCAGGATTAGGCGTATCTACAGCTATTGGCATCGGTGGTGACCCCATCATCGGCACCTCTACCCGCGAAGCAGTAGAATTGTTTATGAACGACCCCGATACCGACGCCATCGTTATGATTGGTGAGATTGGTGGCGGCATGGAAGCCGAGGCTGCTCGTTGGATCAGAGACAACGGTAACAAAAAGCCAGTAGTTGGCTTCATCGCAGGCCAAACAGCACCGGCAGGCCGCCGCATGGGCCACGCAGGTGCCATTGTAGGTGGCGCCGATGATACCGCTGCTGCTAAAATGCAAATCATGACTGACTGCGGCATTCACGTGGTTGCATCGCCAGCTGAAATTGGCGTAACTATGAAAAGTGTGCTGAAGTAAGTTTCACAGAATACTTCACAAGACCAGGCGAAATCGTCTGGTCTTTTTTTTTGCTTTTCCAGATAGCCATTTTTTAGCAATTGGTCACTTATGTAAAAGACCACTTCAGGCAGCTGTAAAATAAAACAGAAAGGCTTTAGAAGGTGCCTTTAACCATGAAACAAGGGCTTGACTTTCGTTGCAGAGGCGCCCTATACTGATGAAGTGCGTATTTATACCGGTGGCATGCAAGCCACATCAAAACCTCATTCTATCAACATGCCTGCGATGGCTCCATTCAACAACGAAGCGGCGGTACCACCAATTAACGCTTTCACGCCAAGTTGCGACAGCAGGGTTTTTCGACCAGGCGACAAAGCACCAATACCACCAATTTGAATGCCAATGGAAGCAAAATTTGCAAAACCACACAAGGCATAGGTTGCAATGATCACCGAACGCGGATTGCTGAGGGTACCAGCTGTCTTAAAATCCGCCAGACTGGTAAAGGCAATAAACTCATTTAATACAGTCTTTTCTCCTAATAACTGCCCAATCAACACCACATCTTCTCCTCTTACGCCGATAAGCCATGCCACAGGAGCAAACATATAACCAAGCAAATACTGAAGCGTTAACCCGTCGAATTTACCTCCGGTGGCTTCTATAATGATGTTGTTGAGACCGATAGGACCGCCAATCCAATTTTTAAACATATAATTAAGCATGGCCATGATGGCAGTAAAAACCAACAACATGCCGCCTACATTCAATGCCAAACGCAAACCATCGCTCGTACCGTTTGAAATGGCTTCTAACACATTGTCACCAATAGAATCTTTGCTAATAGTAAGCTCTTTTTCGAAGTTCTCTGTTTCAGGCACCAATAATTTAGCGGCCAACAAACTCCCAGGCGCTGCCATGATAGAAGCAGAGAGTAAATGAGTAGCGAAAATTTGCTGCTGTACTGGGTCATTACCCCCTAAAAAGCCGATATAAGCTGCCAAAACGCTGCCCGCAATGGTGGCCATGCCTCCCGTCATGAGCGCCATGATTTCAGATCGCGTCATTTTATCGAGGTATGGCTTGATGAGCAAAGGTGCTTCGGTTTGTCCTAAAAACACATTGGCAGAAGCTGCTAGACTTTCCGCACCCGACAACCGCATCAAGCGATTCATGATCCACGCGAATACAAAAACAATGCGCTGCAAAATCCCGAAGTAGTACAGCATGGCGGTGAGTGCTGCAAAAAAGACAATGGTTGGCAGCACCTGAAACACGAAAATAAAGCCGAATGAATCGATCTGCGTTACCAGAGAGCCGAACAAAAAAGAAGAACCGGCTTGCGTGAAACTTAACAGCGTTACAAAAAAACCGCTCACATGTTCAAAGCCAGATCTTACCCACTGAATTTTAATCACCAAAAAAGCAAAACTCAGCTGTAGCAACAAGGCCATACCAATGGTACGCCAGTTGATTTTTTTGCGGTTTTCAGAAAGTAAATAAAGAATGACGATTAAAGCAAAAACGCCAATAAATCCATTTAAAACTTGTTGCATGTACTGTATTGGCCTTTAGTCTCGTAGGTTGAAAACACCAAATTAAGCTAATTTAATTAATTCAAAGCGAATTTCTGCGTTCTAATTCATCCCGCAACTTAGCCGCCTTCTCATAATTTTCGTTGAGCAAGGCTTCATCCATGAGTTTTTTCAGCTCTGCATCACTTTTATCATCAAAACCACCAGCACGCTTAGGGTCATTCACCAAATTTTCAGACTTCTTTTCCTCCTGCTCCGCATCAAAAACAATTCCACCTGTATCTAAAATAGGCTCATAAGTAAAAATCGGACAGTTAAATCTAACAGCCAACGCCAAGGCGTCGCTGGTACGGGCATCAATGTCGTGGTACTCGCTGCCGTTGCGGCAATGCAATCGACTGTAAAAAATACCTTCTTTTAAGTCTGAAATCACCACTTCCTCCAAACGCAATTGAAAGGCATCGGCAAAGTTTTTGAAGAGGTCGTGGGTCAAAGGCCGTGCAGGCTTCATTTTTTCGAGCTCAATAGCAATGGCTTGGGCTTCAAAGGCGCCGATAATAACGGGCAGCCTCCGGTTGCCTCCCTTTTCACCCAACACCACAGCATAACTGTTGGTAGATGAATTGCCGTCGGACAAGGCAATGATTTCAAGCTCAATCTTTTTCATGCAGGGTTTTGGTTATTCAAAAAACAAAGCCGCTTAATTAGCGGCCTTGAATTTTGAAAGTGCCTCGTTCAGTTTTGGGAGCACCTCAAAGGCGTCACCAACAATACCGTAATCGGCTATTTTGAAAAAAGGTGCTTCTTTATCTGTATTAATGGCCACAATGACCTTGCTACCACTTACACCAGCCAAATGCTGAATGGCACCCGAGATGCCAATGGCGATGTACAAATTGGGCTTGATGGTAATGCCCGTTTGTCCAACGTGCTCATCGTGCGTGCGCCAATGCATATCACTTACCGGCTTCGAACAAGCTGTAGCAGCACCCAAAATGGTGGCCATCTCCTCGATCATGTGCCAGTTTTCTGGTCCTTTCATGCCCCTACCAGCTGAAACAACCAATTCCGCCTCGGTTAATGGAATTTTACCAGTTACTGTTTTTACTTCTACACTGGTAGACTTAAAATCCACTGCTGAGATGCCCAAGCTGCGGTTTTCTACTGGAGCAGCACTGCCTTCTGCTACCACTTTGTAGCTGTTGGGGGTGAGACTCACAATTTTAACATCGGTATCTAATTGGATATTAGCAAAACCCTTGTTCGAGAATACACTTCTCAAGACCGTGAAACTGCCGTTGATCTCTGGCAAAGCCACCGCACCACTTGCAAGGGCTGCTGATAATTTTACCGACAAACGTGGGGCCAGTGCTTTTCCTGCGTAGGTATTGGCTAATACCACCACTTTGGCACCTTCCGACTTGGCTACTTCGGCCAGGGCCTTAGCGTGCGCATGCGATTCAAAAGTATCCAAGCTGGCATCGGCTGCCTTAACCACCTTTGCGGCACCATAAGTACCCAACTCCGAGGCTACCGCATCTTCCATGCTACCTAACACCACCGCCGTTACGCTTGTACCCATCATTCTAGCGATGGCTGCGGCATAACTAACTATTTCGAAAGAAGCCTTCTTGAAGCTTCCTGCATTGTTTTCTGCGAATACTACAACTGCCATCTTAAATCACTTTTGCTTCTGTGTGTAACAACTGAACTAATTCTTCAACTTGACTGGGCTCTAAAAACTTGCAACCCGCTTTTGGAGCTGGTGCTGCGTAAGTGGCCACTTGGGTATGGGCGGTATTGGTAGCAGCAGGTAATACCAACAAAGGCTTGCTGCGCGCCATCATGATACCACGCATATTGGGAATACGAGGCTCGGTGAGTTCTTTTTGACAACTGCCCACAAATGGCAATTTGGCCTTAAGTACTTCACGACCTCCGTCTATGTCGCGCTCCAAGTGCGCTTCACCTCCACTGGTAGTGATTGAAGTGATGACATTTACACTAGGCCAGTCCAGTAGCTCGCCCAACATGCCTGCTACCATGCCACCGTTGTAGTCGATCGACTCGCGACCGCAAAGAATCAAGTCAAACCCTTTGTCTTTCGCAAAATGTGCAATTTCGCTTGCCACAAAAAAACCATCCACAGGTGCGGTATCAATACGAACGGCATCATCGGCACCTACCGCCAAAGCTTTGCGCAAATTAGGCTCAGCATCAACCTGTCCCACATGAATGGCCGTTACCGTACCACCACCTGCTGCTTCGTTTAACTCAAGGGCCTTTGTTAAGGCCAACTCATCATAAGGATTAATAATGTACTGCACCCCAGCTTTGTTAAACTCCTTGTTGTCGGAGCTAAAGCTGATTTTGGTAGTAGTGTCGGGAACATTACTGATACAAACCAGAATCTTCATATATGGACTAAAAAGTTAATTTTGTAGCCTTGCGGCCTTGCTGCAAAATTACAATAATTGAAATGAACAACGAAATAAATAACAGCCGCTTAACACAATTGTTCACGCTTTTGTCGGAGCAACCAGAAGAGCTTTTTCTGCATTATGCCATCGCAACTGAATACAAAAAAGCGCAAAACTGGAAAGAGGCTACCACTTGGTTCTTAAAAACCTTATCGCTAAACCCAAGCTATATTGCTGCTTACTACCAATTAGCCGAGGTTTACGAAGCAAATGGGCAACGCAGCGAGGCAAAAGCGGCCTATGAAACCGGCATTGTGTATGCACAAGCAGCCAAGGACCTCAAGAGCATCTCAGAATTCAAAAATGCCCTTATGAATCTCGAAATAGAGGATTAGTCGAGTCGGAAGCCCATCGAAAACTGAACTAACGTGCGCGTATTTGAAAAAAGCACCCCGTCTTCAGGCAGAGATTCTACGACATATGGCGAACGGTAAGATTTCCAATAGGCCCGCACAAACGATAAGTCTAGGGAAAAGTTATCGAAGCGTGTACCCAGCCCTAGGGAAAAGTCGCGCTGTGACAAATCGCCACCGCCTGTATTCACATCAGCGCGGTACGGACTGCCCCAGAATGCATATCCTGCCCTCACGGCGAGTGGCCCGATTACATATTCACCCCCAAAACGGATATTATTCGAGGTGCGAAACAGCACCGCCACTCTGTCATTTAGATTTCGGGCCCATGGTTCTGACCCTTGATCGTTGCGCAGGGCAGTAACGCGCAGTTCATCATAAGGCACATAGTCGTAATCTACACTGATCAGTCCTTTCCCACCAAATAAGTAAGCGGCACTGGCAGTGGTGCGGCCAGTGGTGCGGTAATTATATACAAATGGACGAAACAAGGGCGAACTTGCAGTTGCAAAAGTGGGTGTCAGATCGTAATTCGCGTCTAAATCAGCCCTGTAGTCCTCCGAAACCGTGTAACGCGTAGGAGATTCATAGCTTAAACCCACTCTAAACGCAGGGATAGGATGGAATATGGCGCCTAATCGTATGATAAATCCATCCATTTCAACACCAAGCGTCCTTTGATAAGTAAAATCTTTGAAATCGGAAATAGTATCCATTTGATCAAACTCCGAATAGATCTCGGTGCTATTAAAACTACTCGACATCAAACTAATGCCCCCGCCCACATGTAATTTATTTTCGTAGTTACCTGCCACTGAAAAGTTGTAATCTGAGGTACTACCTAAACTTCTTATTTGTTCGGATTGCCTAACTGCTGCTCCAGCGGGTACAATTCCCTTAAAATCAGAGGCGTTGTTGCCAGGAATAGAAGAGTAAATCAAACCTACCTGCTGCGCCAAGCCGGCGGAAAAAGGATAGTCCTCTGGAAAAAACTCGTTACCTTGATTGGCCTCGCTAACAAAAAAATCAACCATGCTCGAGTTCGTATTCACGCCTTCATAGCGTTGTGCATTGACGTAATTATTGGCTCGGTTCAGGGTAAAACCATAATTAACCTGGAGCCATTTAGACCCTTTAGCAGCTGGCCGTTTAGCAAAAACAAAGCCAACACTGTTCATCGTCAAACGACTCCGGCTGTCGGAGTTGGTATTACCCAAATAGTCGCCTGTACTGCTTTGGGACACCAAGCCTGGCGTTAAACTGATGGTTGATTTGCGGAAGGTTGCTAATCCTGCGGGATTCAGCGAGATACCTCCAATGTCCCCACCTAAAGCCCCAAAAGCCCCACCTAAACCTGCTACACGCGCACTTGGCGACTGCCGCAGGCTGCTGTACCTAAACAAATCTACTTCCGATTGCGCATGCAACATTCCCGACCATGTACTTAACACAGCTATTAAAATGAGTTTCTTCATGGCTAATGATTAACGTGGACGACCAGATGAAGTACCTCCGCTCGGGCGCGATCCCCCACTTCTACTAGGTGAGGCACTGCCACCGCCCGAATCACCGCTCCTGCTTGGCGTGGCACTGCTACCACCTCGGTTGTAGGAACTACCGCGACTTGGAGTGGCGCTGCTACCGCCACTTGGCCTTGGTGTAGGCGTTACCCGTGCTGGTGTACGATTATTAGGTGCCGTTGGCGAAGAGCCCCCATCCCATGTATTACGTGAAGGGGTACGTGTAGGCCTGCTTTCTTCAATTATCCTGCTATTTCTATCGCCAGTTTGCCTGCCTGGGGCTGCAGTTGTGCCTCTAGAGGGGTTTGTGGTTGTTTCTCGTGTAGGCGTTGCTGTAGAACGACCAACACCGTTATTGATGCGATTGGAAGCACTACCACCTGCAGTATTTCTGCCAGGGTTTGGGTTAAATAACGAAGATTGTCGCGGCGTGCCGCCACCAATGCCCCCGCCCCGAGGAGGTGCTACTGGAGGTCTGCTGCCGCTATTCAAATCGCCACCACCCGTCCAGCCGCCACCTGTGTTCCACGGATTCATGTGATATGGATTGCCCCAGCCCATGTAAGGATTGCCCCAACCCATGTAAGGATTGCCCCAGCCCATATACGGATTGTACATCCCCATTCCACCCATCATGAAGGGATCATAAAAAGGACTGTACATACCACCAAAACCACCCCCGAAGCCGCCGCCGAAACCATAAGGACTCATACCTCCCATACTGTTCCATGAAAGCGAAAGGCCGGGTTGCATTGACCAAAAAGGAGGAAAATAAGGATTGTAAAGCATATAACCACGCATGCCGTGGAAGCCCCCCATGCCCATTCCAAAAGAAGGATTTGCCCACATAGGGTCAGCATGGCGTTCCATGGTACGGTCGTAAGAACGCTCGTTGTAACCATAAGGACTCACACCCGAATTGTTACCACGGCGGGCATTCAAATATTCAGCATAAGGATCATCAAGCTTGCCATCCGCTCCACCAGGCTCCTTTCCCGTAGCTTCCACATACATATCAGAGCGACCGCTAGACACAAAATAGATGTCATCATCATATTCCTGATTCATAAATCGTGCAGTTTGTGAAGGGGAGCACGAAAGCATACTTCCCGTCCCGATGATTGCAATGATTCTAATCAAATATTTCATGAGGTATATCCTTTCCGTTTATTCGCTGTAGTAGTAACAATATGAATGGCTATCTTTGTTCACTTATTCGATAAATATACGTCAATTTTCGTTCCAAATATAGCAAACACATGGCAAAAGAAATAACGCCCAGAGATAAAGATTATTCGCAGTGGTACAATGATTTGGTAATCAAAGCCGGCTTGGCCGATTACTCTGCCGTAAGAGGCTGTATGGTAATTAAGCCGTATGGCTTTGCCATTTGGGAGCGGATGCGTGATGCACTCGATGCGAAATTTAAAGAAACGGGTCACAGCAATGCTTATTTCCCACTTTTTATCCCAAAGTCGTTTTTCAGTAAAGAGGCCAGTCATGTGGAAGGTTTCGCCAAAGAATGTGCTGTTGTAACGCACTACCGTTTGAAAAACGGAGAAAATGGGGAAATCATTGTGGACCCAGAAGCAAAGTTGGAAGAAGAATTGATTGTACGTCCTACCTCAGAAACCATCATCTGGAACACTTACCGCGATTGGATTCAGAGCTACCGCGATTTGCCATTGTTGATTAACCAGTGGGCCAATGTAGTGCGCTGGGAAATGCGTACGCGCTTGTTTTTGCGCACCACCGAATTTTTATGGCAAGAAGGCCACACCGCCCACGCTACTGCTGAAGAGGCGGTAGAAGAAACCCTCAAAATGTTGCACGTTTACGCAGATTTTGCAGAAAATTGGATGTCGGTTCCCGTAATCAAAGGCGTAAAAACCGCCAACGAGCGTTTTGCTGGCGCCATCGACACCTATTGCATTGAAGCATTGATGCAAGACGGCAAGGCCTTGCAAGCCGGCACTTCTCACTTCTTGGGCCAAAACTTCGCCAAAGCTTTTGATGTGCAGTTTGCTACAGCTGAAGGCACCCGGGAGTTTGTTTGGGCTACTTCTTGGGGTGTTTCAACCCGCTTGATGGGGGCTTTGGTGATGGCGCACAGCGATGACGACGGCTTGGTGCTGCCTCCAAAACTGGCACCAATCGAAGTGGTGATTGTACCTATTTACAAAGGCGAAGAAAGCATTGGAGTCCTGAAAGAAGCCGGCAACAACATCAAAAAATCGCTCGAAAGCCTCAATATCCGCGTAAAATTTGATGACGATGAGAAATCGCGCCCCGGCTACAAATTCGCAGACTCAGAGCTCAAAGGCATTCCCGTTCGCATTGCGTTAGGCATGCGCGACCTCGAAAACGGCACAGTGGAAGTGGCGCGTCGCGATACCAAGGAAAAAGAAGTGCTTCAAATCACTGATTTGGAAATTAAAATAAAGCACCTTTTGGAGCAGATTCAAACCAACATCTACCAAAAAGCACTTGATTTTAGAACAGACATGACGCACAAGGCAGATAGCTGGGAGGAGTTTGTGGACTTGCTCGAAAACAAAGGCGGCTTTATTGCGGCACATTGGGACGGCACGCCAGAAACCGAACAGGCTATCAAAGACAAAACCAAAGCCACCATTCGTTGTATCCCGATTGACAATGTGTTGGAAGCTGGCAAATGCATTTTAACTGGACAGCCAAGCACCCAACGCGTGCTTTTTGCCAGGGCTTACTAAAGCATCATCACGCAAAAAAGCGGTCCTCTACTCGAGTGACCGCTTTTTTTGTGCCTGTGCGAAACAAGCAATCTGCTTATCTTCTGAACAAATCGATGAACTGGTACTCGAGACCTTCGTCGGTTTGGAAGCGTGGACTGATGTTGTGCATGAGCCACTCATCTCCTATTTCTGGGAAAAAAGCATCCCCCTCAAAATCGGCATACACACGCGTGAGGTATATTTTTTTAACCTGTGGCAGCGACTGGGCGTAAATTTCGCCGCCCCCAATGATAAAAGTTTCCTCATCGGGCACGCTGTGGCGCACGGCGGCCTCGAGACTTGGCACCACTACACAACCAGGCACTTGGTAATTGGGCTGGCGCGAAATGATTACGAAGTTACGACCAGGCAGAGGCCTGCCGATGCTTTCGTAGGTTTTGCGGCCCATGATGCAGGTTTTGCCCATAGTAAGGGCTTTAAAGCGTTTGAGATCGTCGGAAATGCGCCACAACAGTTCGTTGTTTTTGCCGATGGCGTTGTTTTGGGAGGCGGCTACGATGATAGAGAGCAAGTGCTAATTTTAAAGACTAGTTATGATCAAATGGCCACTGGCGCTTTGATGTGCGGATGTGGATGGTAATCAAGCAACTCGAAATCCTCCATTTTAAAATCGAATATATTCCTAACGGCGGGGTTGATTTTCATTTTGGGTAATGGACGTGATTCGCGACTCAACTGCAACTCGGTTTGTTCGAGGTGATTGAGGTACAGGTGTGCATCTCCGAAAGTGTGTACAAAATCGCCTGGCTCGAGGCCACATACTTGCGCTACCATCATGGTCAATAGCGCGTAAGAAGCAATGTTAAAAGGAACACCTAAAAAAATATCGGCGGAGCGTTGGTAAAGCTGACAGCTGAGTTTGCCATCAGCCACATAAAACTGAAAAAAGGCGTGGCAAGGCGGCAGGGCCATGTGTTCAATTTCGCCTACGTTCCAAGCCGAAACGATGATGCGGCGCGAATCTGGATTTTTTTTAAGGGTTTCGATTACCTGACTGATTTGATCAATGTGTCGGCCGTCGGCGGTAGGCCAACTGCGCCACTGGTAGCCATAAATGGGGCCCAGCTCACCATCTTCGCGTGCCCATTCATCCCAAATGCTTACCCCATTTTCTTTGAGGTAGGCCACATTGGTTTCGCCCTTCAAAAACCACAATAATTCGTGTATAATTGATCTTAAATGCAGCTTTTTGGTCGTAACCAACGGAAAGCCATCTTGCAAATTAAAGCGCATTTGATAACCGAAAACACTGATGGTACCCGTCCCGGTACGGTCCTCTTTGCGTGCACCATTGTCGCGCACGTGCTGCATCAAATCGTGGTATTGCTTCATCCTTATCCTGAATTACAACTCAAAAAAACGGCATTCTAGCCAAAGTATTTGCACAACTTATCCGCTTTCTGATGGCTACTGCTTGATAACTTTTTGTCGGTGATAAATACCGCTGGTTTTGGTCTCTAAAAAGTACAAACCCGGTGCTATTTGAGATGTATGCAGTGGTAGGGTCATGCTTTGCACATGAATCCGTCCAGCTAGATCGTAAAGCGTATAAACGGCGTTGGGCAGCGCTTCAGTAAGTGATAAGGTGCTGCTAAAAGGGTTGGGATAAACTTGAGGCTGCACCTGTAGCCGCTTTTCAGCCACCGAAATGGGAGTGCAAATAACCGCTTGTAGGTATTGCCAAAGGGTATCGGCATAAAAAGTGGGTACCAAACCGGTATTGGGATTGTCACCAACCCGTACCACCACCAAGTTTTGTGAAGGTGAAACCATGATGAGCTGACCGTCCCTGCCCATGGCTGAATAGGTGTCCATGGGGGCATTGGGCAGCAAAGGACCAGGAAAAGTGAATTGTGTTTGCGGCAATTTGTAACTGCTTTTGCCATTGAGCCACCAAAGGTACCCGTAAGCTGGATTTAGCGCCTGCGAACTGTTAACCATTTGCCGAAAATAAGCGGTGTCGTTTAAAACAGTGGTGGTGTTCCATTTACCTTGGTTAAGCATGAGCAATCCAAAGCGTGCCATCATGCGGGGGGTGCTAAAAAACACTTGGTTATAACCGATGGGCAGAAAAAGTCCGTTAAAACCCGTGCTTGGCCTCAACTTCTGCTGCACATACATATTGTTGCTCACACCAGTAGCCGACCGAATCACCTCGTCGAGCAAGGTGTAGGGGGCATTGTGGTAAGCCCAGCGTGTGCCGGCATCTTGGAGATAAAGTAAGCAGCTGTCGTCTGTGCAATCGGCGTTGCCAGTGGCATCGTTTAGTCCTGAAGTCATACTGAGCTGGTGCACTACCTTTATCAAACCTTCTTTGTTCGCCGGTGCACTGGTCCAGCCATTGCCCAAATACTTACTGCTGCTGTCCTGCAAGCTGAGCAAACCTTCCGCCTTGGCTATCCCAATCAAAAAAGCGGTAAGCGATTTTCCAGCGGAAGCCCAGTACCAAACGCTGTCTGCCGTAAAGCCGTCGAAATATTGTTCAAGCACAATTTTGCCATCTTTCAAAACGATAAAACCTTTGCTATTGGTTTGGTTGAGATAGCTGTTAAGCGCTGGAATTTCGGAAGTGCACCATTGCAGGGCAGCGGGCGACTGTGTATCCCATGCGCTCTCTACAGTTGGTGGAAAATAAAGCGATTGGGCAGCGCCTGGCGCAGAAACGCCCATAAATGCCGCTAAAAGCAATACAGAGGTCCAAAAAACCTTCACACTACCGGGCAACCACTGCCTTTTCGGTGTACACACCATACTGACCATATACCCTCAGGGTGTATATACCACTTTGTAAATCACGAACATCGATGCCAGCTTGGGGTTTGCCTTGGAAGGCCTTGACGAGCTTGCCATATTCATCAAACATCTGCACAGCTTCGATGCGGTCAATACTATTCACGGCCAAATACAAGACATCGCTGACAGGGTTTGGGTACAATAAAACTTTGCCTGCTTCGACTTGAACCTTGGCTGGCGGCACCAAAACGGGTGCATTATAGCGGTATTGAATCGAATTGGGAGTGAATTGACCGAAAAAGCTGGTCCCTGTAGCTTTGAGGATGGGAGCTTTTTCGTTTTTGGCAAGCCAATAATATTGAACTTCCGTGCGTATGGGAATGCCAATCGTAAACCCATTAAAAGTGATAGAATCGAGGGTGCGAACGGTGCTTTTTACCCGCAAACAGTCGAAAGTACCTTGTGGTGTTTTGATGGTCCCCCAGCCATCCACTTCCGTTTTACGGCCGCCGCGGCTGAGGTACTCCCCTACGGTAGGAATGCTAAGACTAAATGCAAAAGTGCTCGTGTCGCTGCGCAGGTACGTTAAAGGCAGAAAAAAAACTTCATCAGGATCTGTAAAAAACGCAGGCAAGGGCAATCCTGTTACCGTAAAGCCTTTGCCCGTTACTGCAAAACGGTTGTTGTTGAGGTTGTAGAAATCATAGAGCTGTTCCAATTCAACAACAAACAAACTGAGACTTTCTTGCACCTGCCTTCCATATGCCGTTAAAAAGAAAAAATAAGGGGTTTGAATACCTAATCGGTAGCTCCAGAGCTCATCGGTGGTAGGCTGCAAATCAGAAAAATCCCAGTTTTTATTAGGCCCAGTGGCTGCCAAACGGGAACCAAAATTTGGAGGAATCGTTGCATTCATTACCCGTATTGTATCCCCACTTTGGGGCATTTCGGCTCGATTGATGCTGATCTGAGCTTCGGCAGACAAGCAAAAAATAGCCCAAAAAGCGAATAATGCTATTTTCATACAACAGGTTTTGATAAAGTTAAAGTTAAGAGAAATATTGATATGTTCGGAGCCTTCTAAAATGGCCAAAACAAGCTTAACTTCGTTCAGAAATTAACCGTATGCGCGCAGAAATCATTACCATTGGAGACGAAATACTGATTGGGCAAATTATAGACACCAATTCGGCTTGGCTCGGGCAACAGCTGAGCAGCATTGGCATTCAAGTGGTGCAAATTAGCTCCGTAAGTGACCAAGCCGCAGTGATCGTTGAGGCTTTGGAAGAGGCGCAGCGGCGCGCAGAGCTGGTTTTGATTACAGGTGGTTTGGGGCCTACTAAAGATGATGTAACGAAACATACTTTGGTAGATTATTTTGGCGCGAAGCTCGTTACCAATGAGTCGGTACTGCTGCAACTGCGTGCCTGGTTTGAGCAGCGCGGCCGTAAAATGAGTGAAATGAACGAGCGCCAGGCCGATTTGCCCGACAACTGTGAGCTTTTGCAAAACAGTTTGGGCACCGCACAAGGCATGCTCTGGCGGAAAAATGGCAAACTCATTTTGAGCATGCCCGGTGTACCCTACGAGATGAAACACATTGTAAGCGAGCGGTTGTTGCCCTTGCTTCGAAAAGAATTTGAGTTGCCGATTATTGTGCACCGCACCATAATGACTTGTGGCATGGTGGAGTCGCGGATAGCAGAATTGGTAGCAGATGTTGAAGCTGACCTCCCACCACACATCAAATTGGCTTTTTTACCGAGGCCCGGCATTGTACGGCTGCGTTTAAGTGCCTTAGGGAACCAGCGAGAGCCACTGGAAAAAGAAGTAGCTACGTATGAACAGCGTTTTGTGCAGCTACTCGGTCACCATGTTTTTGGCTACGATGATGTACGTCTAGAAGCAGCCATCGGTGAAGCTTTACTAAAACGCCAAGGCAAGATAGCCACCGCAGAAAGTTGCACTGGAGGCACCATTGCCAGCATGATCAGTAGTGTTGCTGGCGCAAGTGCTTATTTTATGGGTTCTGTTGTGAGCTACAGCAATGAAGCCAAAATAGATTTACTGGGCGTACAACCCGATACCATCGCAAATCATGGTGCGGTAAGCGAACAAACGGTGGCTGAAATGGCGCAGGCAGTGAAGCAAAAGTTTGGTACAGACTACAGCATAGCTGTGAGCGGAATTGCTGGTCCCGCCGGCGGCACACCAGAAAAACCCGTTGGCACTGTGTGCTTTGCGGTAAGCGGCCCTACCGAAAATTGGCTGCGCACTTACAACTTTGGCACTGAGCGACAGCTCAATATTGAGCGGGCCTCTATGATGGCTTTGTACCTGCTGTGGAAAATGATGCATTAAATTGACCTTTCCAAGGCAAAAGCGTACCTTTGCAAATCTTTATAATTCGACAATAAATAGCTAAGTATGGCAAAGGTTGAGTTGCTGATGCCCAAAATGGGCGAAAGCATTATGGAGGCCACCATCCTCAAGTGGCTCAAAAAACCAGGCGACACCATCGCATTAGATGAAGCAGTGCTTGAAATTGCTACCGATAAGGTAGATTCCGAGGTGCCTTCGCCAGTAGCAGGCGTATTGGCCGCGTTAATGTTTGAAGAAGGTGCTGTTGTACCCGTAGGTGGTATTTTAGCCGTCATCGAAACCGAAGCAGGCGCTACAGTGAGTCCATCTCCGGCAGTTGCTGCCCCTGCTCCACAAGCTGCTAGTGCTCCAGTTGCTGCCGCTATGCCGGCCGAAACTGCCAATTTGAGCGCAGCCATCACCACAAAAATTGAAAGTCCGGCCGCTGGTCGTTTTTATTCCCCACTCGTGCTTAACATCGCCAACCAAGAAGGCGTGTCGATGCAAGAACTGGAAAATCTGCCTGGCACCGGTAATGAAGGTCGCGTTACTAAAAAAGATATTCTACAATACGTTGCCGATAAAAAAGCAGGTAAAACTACGGCCAATGCTGCACCAGCAGCTGCCACAGCTACTGCTCCTGTGAGTAGTGGAGCTGCACCTGCCGCCAATGTTACCCCAGCACCAAGCGTAGGCGGTAATATGGAAATCATTGAAATGGACCGCATGCGCCGCATGATTGCCGATAATATGATAGCATCGAAGCGCACTTCAGCACACGTAACTTCCTTTGTGGAGGCCGACATGACCAATGTGGTGATGTGGCGCGACAAAGTGAAGAAGGAGTTTGAACAGCGTTATGGCGAAAAACTCACCTTCACCCCTATTTTTATTGAGGCAGCCGTTAAAGCCATTCAAGATTTCCCGATGATCAATGTATCGGTAGATGGCACCAACCTCATCGTTAAAAAAGACATCAACATTGGCATGGCTGCGGCTTTGCCGAGTGGAAATTTGATTGTGCCTGTTATTCATAATGCAGATCAATACAATTTAGCGGGCTTGGCTAAACGTGTAAACGACTTAGCCAACCGTGCTCGGACCAATAAGCTCAAACCCGATGAAATTCAGGGCGGCACCTACACCATTTCAAACGTGGGTAGTTTTGGCAATGTAATGGGCACACCTATTATTCCACAACCGCAAGTGGCCATCATGGCCGTTGGCGCTATTCGCAAGAAGCCAGCGGTAATCGAAACCGAGTCAGGTGATCTCATCGGCATCCGCAGCATGATGTTCTTATCGCACTCCTACGACCACCGTGTGGTGGACGGTGCGTTGGGTGGCATGTTCGTACGCCGCATGGCTGATTATTTAGAGCAGTGGGACATGAATCGCCCCATCTAAAGCCCGCTACATACAAAAACCGCTGCCTTGAAGCAGCGGTTTTTTTGTGCCCAAACAGACCAGCATTCCCTCTGTTTACTGCAAGCGCTGAAAGTCGTACCAAGCCCTGCGACGCGTAAGCTTGAGCTCCTGCAACATTCTTGCCTTGGCATTTAAGGTAAAAGTATAGGACCGAACAGAACCAAAAGGCACCAAATTAAAGCTCATCTCCCAACAATGTAAATCGCGATACAGATTGAGTGTTGTGATGGTCACTCTTTTATTTGTGAAGTCATAACCAGTGTTGTAACCGATTTTCCAGTTGGGAGTAACACTTACATCACCAGATAAAGTAATGGCCTGCGTGATGTTGTTTTGACCCAAAAAATAGTTCTTAGCAAAATTAAGCGTATAGTTAAAGCTGAGGTTATAGGGTACCGTCCAGTCAATAAAATGATCCCAATACTGCTGCCTTAAAAACGCCTGTTCCCTGGCTTCCCCTTCATCGAGCGGTGCAGGCATTGGGGTATTAGCAAGCGGATTGCCGGGTACACGCTGCTTGTTGCCACTGCGGCTATTCGGCCGTATAGACCCGCTAAACGTGAGGTTGGCATTTGATAAATCGGCAAGTTTAAAGTCATTGTTACCTGCGTACAATCGGTTAACGCGCCGACCATCAGCAGCCCGCTCATAGGGGTCTAAAGTTCCTCCAAAAAGCAAGCTGAAATTATTGGTAAAGGTTGTTCGTCCTGTAAAATTTATGAAAGAAAGCTGAAAACTATCAGCCGCAAAATTGTACACCCCACCAAAATTAAAGGAATCGAAGATCTTAACTTTCTTCATAACTACTCCAGAATCGGTTTGCTGGCGGATTTTGGCTTCCAAATTATTATCTACATTTAAGGAAATAGCGCCAGATCGACCCGCACTTGGCCCATTATAACCAAAGCCTTGCGCCCGGTTATATTGCCGAACCGTACCTAGGCTGTCGGTAACCACTGAGCCGTAAAATCCAAAGCGCTCATCTGCAAAATCAGGCGTAATGTTATAGCCCATCCTCGGATTTACCACATGACGGATGGCTGCCAATTTACCCTTTTTAAACTGTTTCAGTCCGTAAATACGGGTGTTCAAGCTTAAATTGAAGCTGTAATCGTAATTTCTAAAAAAGCCATCCTCTATTTCAGTAACAATACTGTCACCTGCTGGATCATAAAATTGCTGCTGCTGTTTAAAATTCCAGCGTTCGTTATAATTTAAACTGGGCGTTAGTTGAAAATACTTGGCAATCACAAATGCCGATGTGCTGATGGGAATGCTGTGCTGAAATCCTGCATCCATCTTGTCTAAAATACTCCCAACAAACAGCGAGCTATCGAAATCATTGATGGTGTTCTTAAAATTAGTTTGATATGTAAAGCCGATTTTCTCATACCACCGCACTTCACCTACTTGCGTTTTGCGCTTAAATGGCTCTAATCGATTTACACTGAAAGAGCCTTCTGGCAACGACAGATTTAACGCCCTTGTTTGTGTATTTTGACTGTGCCTAGCTGCCAAGCTCAACCGAAAGGGCTTGCTAGGAAACGAACGGTTATAGCTGATGGAGGAGGCCAATTGGTTGTCTAAAAACTGCGTATTGGCCTGTGCCGTATTCCTCAAGAAGCTGCTGGTACCAGCTCGCACAGAGGCCGTGAACCTGCCATAGGGATTGGCTTTGGGGTCTTGCTGGTGCTGCCAATTCACAAAAAAGTCCCTATTTCTTGCGAAATCATCTGCCAAACGGTCCCCACGCTGTTGATTGCTGTAATTCACACTCAACCTGCCACTGTATTTGTACTTTTTGATATAGCTCGATTCAGGATTTATGCGAAAACTTCCCCACGAAAAAATATCTCCCTTCAACGCTAAATCTACGTAATCGTTGATGGCAAAATAATACCCTCCATTTCTCAAAAAGAAACCCAACTCCGGTGATCGGCCATACTCCGGTGGCAAAATACCTGATCGCTGTCCACGTTGGTTGGGAATGATGGCAAACGGGAGCCCGATGGGTACTGGTATACCTTCAACCACCATGTTGGCAGGACCACTAACCACGCTTTTGCCGGGAATGATTTTGGCCTTGTACAGATTGAGATAAAAATGGGGATGATCGGTATTGTTGCAGGTAGTGAATTGGGTGTTTTTGATAAAAATTGTTTGATCTTGATTGAGCTTTACCTCTTTGCCAATGAGATACGATTCACCTTCATTGGTTACCATTTGAGAAATACGGGCTTTTTTGGTTCTGAAATTGTAAACCATTCGATTGCTTTCAAACACTTGGTCGCCGTCTTTGAAATTGGGCTTACCCATCTTGTTGCCCACACTGTCAAGTCCCGGCAAAGCAGTCACCTCGTTGGTTACCCAATTTTGATCAATAAAATGGGCTTTTAGGTTGATGGTTTCGTAATCTACCATGGCATCACCGTACAGTTTGGCGCCTTTGGTTCGTAAATTAAATACGATGCTATCGTTGGCTTGATATTTTACCTCAGATGTCAGGTCGTTGGCACGGCGCGGTTTGGCAGCGGCTATACTGTCTTGCGTATTCAACAAACTATCTCCTAACAAGAGGGAATCGCCACTTTGTGTGGCAAGACTATCCACCACATTGGTAGCAACGGCAGATTTAAGCACCCGACTGCTGTCTGGTACGCTTTTTGACAAATTTTGTCCGTACGACTGACCACTATAGTGGATAATAAACAGAACAATGAGGATAATCCGCCGCACGATAGATAAAAAAACCCGTAATACTGAGCTAACTTTGTTGTGAAATAAATTGGTCAAAAGTACGCAAACGATATCAAAGTGAAGAAGATCAAATACAGCATCCTGATAGGATTGGTTATTTTGTTGGTGAGTGTAAATCCACTCGGCCTCAAAGCCTACAAAATCCGTACCGTTGTGGTCGATGCTGGTCATGGCGGTGACGATTCAGGCTGTTTAGGTGCTGCGGCCAAAGAAAAAGATGTGGCCTTAAAAATCGCACTCACCTTTGGTAAAATGATTGAGGCCAACCACAAGGACGTAAAAGTGGTTTATACCCGCAAAGACGACCGCTTTTTGGAACTGCACCAACGCGCGTCGGTGGCTAATAAAAATAATGCCGATTTATTTATCTCCTTCCACTTAAACAGTGCTAGTGCACAAGCCCATGGCACTGAAACTTTTACGCAAGGGCTACACGTAACCGGTGCAAATTTGGAGGTTTCGAAGCGTGAGAATGCTTCCGTATTACTCGAAAGCGATTATACAGAGAATTACGACGGCTTTGACCCTAAAGACCCAACAACACATATAATTTTTGAGCTTTTTCAATCGGCTTATCGCAATCAAAGCATTCGTTTTGCTGAAAAAATTGAGAATAATTTCGAAAAACGTGCTGGCAGATTCAGTAGAGGGGTTAAACAGGCGGGTTTTTTAGTGCTTTACCGCACCACTATGCCAGCAGTTTTAATTGAATCGGGTTTCTTGACCAACCGAAACGAAGAAAAATTCCTAACTTCGCCCGAAGGCCAACAGAAAATGGCGGAATCGGTTTATCAGGCGTTTGTTGCCTACAAAGCCGAAATCGACAAAGACGGCAAACCCTAACCTCCAATTTTTTTTGCTTTGAGCAAGTTTAATGTAAGAAACGAAACCCTGGTTGGCGCTTTGGCTGCCGTAAGCATCACGCTCCTCTTGCTAGGTTTCAATTTTTTGAAGGGGGAAGATTTGTTCACGAGTAATTCTAATTACTACGTTACTTACGAAAACGCCATGAATCTCCAGAGCTCATCTGGTATCATTTACCGAGGCATAAAAGTAGGCTCAGTAGATAAAATAACGTTTCGTGCCGACGGTAAAGGAGTGATTGTTTCGTTTTATGTAAGCAATAAGGTTAAAATCCCCAAAGGCAGTGAAGCAAAACTCATTACTACCGATTTATTTAATACCCGCGCTATTGAGTTGATTTTGTCTGAAAAGGCCGAATTACATGCTGAAGATGATACTTTGATGGGCAGCATCGCCCCTGGCTTGATTGATCAGCTTGGCGAAGAACTGAGTCCATTATTGGCTGAGGTTCAAAAAACCGTAGAAAACATCAACCGCATTTCGGCCAGCATTGACGGGCAAACCTTGCAGAACACCATGAGCAATATTGAAGCTACCACGGCTTCTTTGAGTCAAATGACCAGCGATAAAAATAGCAAGTTCAATCGCATATTAGCGGATGTCGCTTCTATCACCAACAACATCCAAGAAAATAATGAGCTTATTAGCGCGGCATTGGCAAATGTGCATGCCATAACAGATAGTTTGGCAAAGGCGGAGCTTACCAACACCATTGCGCAGGCCAGAGCCGCTTTGGCCCAGACCACTGCTGTGATGGAAAAAATAAACAAAGGAGAAGGCAGCATTGGCTTGATGGTGAACGACAAAGCGCTGTACGATAATCTTTCGAAAAGCTCGGATGATTTAGACAAGCTGCTGATCGACATGAAGGCAAACCCAAAACGGTACGTTCACTTCAGTCTATTTGGACGAAAGCCAAAAGATTAAGACATAAAAAAACCTGCTCGAAAGCAGGTTTTTTTATGTCCTTATGGTTTTAACGTACCACCAATCGTTCCATTTTAGAGGCATTGCCGTTAAGGTCAAATAATTGCACCAAATATATACCTGGTTGTAAAGAAGCGGTTGGTAAGGTCATTTTGCCTGCTTCACTTTGCAAACGCTGCAGCTCGCGACCTTGAATATCCATCAGGCGGAGTTCAAATTGCTCGAGTGTCGTTTCAACTACTGCAAAATCGGCAGCCGGATTTGGATAAAGTTTGAAGCTGAGTAATTCTAAATCTGCCACACTTAAACCTAAATTCGTATTTCTGCTGATACTAGAGGTGGTGCCTTTTAAAATGATATTTGAAGGATCCAGCTGTGCAGCGGTTACGTTGCCTGATACTTGAAAACGGTTTACACCTTGGGTCGGGTCTACGCGCAAAGTCCGAGTAGTGCCACCAATAACGAGGCGCACCGGTACTTTGTTTCGGAACAACGGGGTAACTGGACTGCTCGTTGTTTGGTTTACTTCCACAAATACGGTGCTGTCGATTTGATTCCAGCGCACATTGTATGTAGGAAATCCTTCACCATACACCCAGTCTTCAAAAAATGGCTGCAAGGTGAGTCCGCTCGAGGTTTCTAAAATTTGACGCAACTCATCAGTAGTGCTCACATCGTTGGCTTTGGCTACCAAATAGTCGTTGATACCCTTGAAAAACAAGGAATCATTTTCCATTTCCCAGCGGAGCATGTGCAATACGGAGCCCCCTTTTTTATAGGTAAGATTTCCGCTAAAAATACGATTCACACTTGAACCAGCAGGCACATACACAGAACCTGTAGGTTGTCGGGCTGAGTTGTGTGCCGAGGTCATCCACGAATCAGCACTGGATTGGCTCACACCAAATTGCCTGTACAGATACTCTCCGTACGACGCAAAGCCTTCATTTAGCCAAATATCACTCCAAGTGGCGCAAGTAATGTAGTCACCAAACCACTGATGAAGGAGCTCATGTGCTGTTAAATCCTGTCCAAAGCCCCCCATGGTACTCATGGTTTGGTGCTCCATGCCACCCCCCATGGCAGACTGCATATGGCCGTATTTTTCTTCCCAAAAAGGATATAAACCAAACAAATCACTGAATACATCCATCATATCGTTGGTAGCATCGAGCTGATTTTTGTAAAAATTAACCGCCGATACATTGCTGCTATTGGTGGCATTGTACACCCAATGCTGAATCAAAATTGAATCGCCTGCCAAAGCTGCTGGCTTGGCGTAACTGATGTACTCGGCATAATTGGTTACTGCAAAGGCAATGAGGTAAAATGCTGTAGGATAGCGGGTTTTCCACTCGAAGCGGGTTTTGTTACCAGCCATCGGCACTATGCTAGTAAGCAATCCTAACGAGCCTACTTTATTGGGATTAGTAGCGATGCCATTGAAGTTGATGGAATCGATTTTATCCCATAAATCCTGCTTACACGGCAACCAATCAGGCGCGCTGAAGGGCTCTGAGAGCGTCCAGCTCACATTTACCCCCCAGGTATTCGAAAAGCCCGTGCTTAAACCACTGAAAAAACCTGCTTGTTGGGCCACGCCGCCATACCAAATGCGGGTATTAACGGTTTCTTGCTGTGGAATGGTGGCCGGAAGAGGCACTAAAACCACGTTGTTTTGCCGGATGATGGTGTTGCGCTTGATGCCGTTTACATATACCGAATCGATGGTGAGGTTGTCTTTGAGCTCAAACCAAAAGGTATCCATGCCCGCAGAAATCACCGTGCCTTCGATAAATACGTTTCCATTAACACTGGTAGCAGTATTGCTCACTTCGAGGGTGATGTCGTAAAAATGGATGTCGTATTGGTCGCCACCGCGAGCTGCACTGATGCGCTGATTGGCGTTCATACGACTTTCAGCAAATTGCGATTTAGTGTACGCGCAATCGTGCTCGTGCTCGGTTTGAGCAGCAACCGAAAGAACACCCAAAACGAGTAAAAAAGAACTTATTATGAATTTCATGAATGTATGTTAAACATCCAAGGTCGTGATTTTTTGATAGAATAAAAACAATTTTAGGCCGAACGCAAGGCAGTAGTTTCAAATTGCATTTGATACAGCTTGCGGTAAGCCCCATTTTTTCGCAGCAAGGCCTTGTGTGCACCGCGTTCTACAATTTCACCATCATCGATTACCAAAATCTCATCGGCATCTGTGATGGTTGAAAGCCGGTGCGCAATGATGATCGCCGTGCGATTTTCGAGCATTTTTTTCATGGCCATTTGCAGCAATTCTTCGGTTTCTGAATCTATCGAGGCGGTGGCTTCGTCGAGCACCAAAACGGCAGGATTGTAAACCATCACCCGCAAAAACGCCAGCAACTGTCGTTGTCCTGTGGATAAGGCCGCGCCCCGTTCCATCACGCTATATTGGTAGCCACCCGGCAGTTTTTCGATGAAACGATTGATACCGGTTTTTACTGCCATGGCCTGTATTTGCTCGAGGGTAATGGCAGGATTTTTCATGCTGATGTTTTCGGCAATGGTGCCCGAAAAAAGAAAAACATCCTGCAAAATAATGCCCACATGCTTTTGCACCTCCTTGAGTTCGAAATCGCGGATGGGAATGCCATCCAGCAAAACCTCTCCCTTTTGAAACTCATAAAAACGGCCTAACACATTAATGATAGAACTTTTGCCAGCACCAGTTGGTCCTACCAAAGCCAGCTTTTTACCCGGCGCAAGCTCAAAACTGATGTCTTTCAGCACAAATTTCTCATCATCATACGAAAACCACACGTTTTGAAATACCACTTCACCTTTAGCATGTACCAAACTCTTGGTGCCTTTATCTTCGATTACTGCATCGGTATCGAGCAAGCGGAAAACACGCTCTGAGGCCACCACCCCCATTTGCAAACTGTTGAATTTGTCGGCGAGCAAACGAATGGGACGAAAAAACTGGTTGACGTATAAAATGAAGGCGATGATCGTGCCCACGGTCACTTCTCCCCGCAAGGCGCCATTGGCACCCCACCAAACCAGCAGGCCCAAAGAAGCTGCCGTAATGATTTCGACCACTGGGAAAAACACCGAATAGTACATCACACTTTTGAGGTGGGCCTGGTTAAGGGCGCCATTCACCTCTATAAAGCGCTTATGCTCTTCTTTCTCACGGTTAAAAATCTGTATAATGTTCATTCCCGTGATATGTTCTTGCAAAAAAGCGTTAAGTCGGGCTACGTGGGTGCGTACCTCTTGAAACGACAACCGGACTTTTTCTTTAAAAACGTACACGCTGTAGAGGAGCAGTGGCAGCACCGACAAACTCACGAGGGTGAGCCGCCAGTCGGTATACAACATCACGGCCAGAACGGCAATGAGTTGCAACACATCCCCAACAATAGTGAGCAGGCCTTGCGTGAATACCTCCGAAATGGTTTCCACATCGTTTACGGTACGGGTGGTGAGCGTTCCTATGGGTGTGCGATCGAAAAACCGCAGTCGCAATTTACTGATGTGGTTAAAGATGCGCTGTCGCAGATCGCGGATGGCAGCTTGTCCGAGCCACGCACTAAAATAACTAAACAAGTACCTAAACAGCGATTCCAAAATGAGCACGCCAAGCATGAGCAGGGTAAAATGAAGCAAGCCTGAAAAATCGCCCTTGGCGATGGGCCCATCGACCGTATATTGGATGAGCCATGGGCGCAAAGGCGAGAGTATGGCCAACAAAATCACCATGCTGGTGGTGAGCCAGAAGATGCTTTTGTAAGGCTTTACCAAGGCAATGACCCTGAGCAGCACTTTCCAGGTGGTGTACGAATCAGTGGGTTGGCTCATTAAAATAGATGCTATCGGGATAAGTAATGTCGATGAGATACAGGCCGCAAGCGGGAACGGAACTGCCGGCGTCGGATCGTTGGCCGTGCTCCAAAAGTTCTTGCATCCAGGAAACAGGTTGGCGGCCGTAGCCTATTTCGAGTAGCGAGCCCACTACTGCCCGCACCATATTGCGCAGAAACCTATTGGCACGAATGTAAAAAACAGCCTGGTGGCCCTTTTGATCCCAGTAGGCTTCGGTAACCGTACAAATGGTTGTTTGTTGTCCGCCCCCACTTCTCGCAAAACAACCAAAATCGTGATGCTGCAGTAGCAAGGCGGCGGCTTGGTTCATGGCCTCAAAATCGAGGGGCTTGTACAAACGCATCGACCATTGGTGAGCAAAGGGGTCTTTGCGGGTATGGATGTGGTAGGCATATTTGCGAGAAGTAGCGCTAAAGCGGGCATGGGCTTTGGCATCTACCTTAAAAACTTTGATGATGGTAAGGTCGTCTGGTAAATAACCGTTGAGCCGCACCACCAGATTTTCGGGTAGTGGCGCAAGAAAATCGAAGTGTGCAAAAAACTGGGTGGCATGCACCCCTGTATCGGTACGCCCTTGTCCGTGCAGCACAATACGCTCGCCAAGCACCACCGTCATTGCCTCTTCGAGCAGCTGCTGCACGCTCATGGCATTCGGTTGTCGCTGCCAGCCGTGGTAAGCGGTGCCGTTATAGGCGAGTTCCAGAAAGTAACGCTGCGCTATCGGCATTAGCACTTTTCGTAGATAACGGCGGCGCCTTGTCCAACCCCAATACACATGGTTGCCAAGCCATATTGAACGGCTGGTTGCTTCTGCATTTCATACAGCAAGGTAGCTGAAATACGCGCGCCAGAGCAGCCCAAAGGGTGACCGAGGGCAATCGAACCACCATTTACATTCACAATGGCAGGGTCGAGTTGCAAATCGCGCATGCTGGCAATGGACTGACTGGCAAAAGCCTCGTTGAGCTCCACCAAACCCAGGTCTTTGGCAGTAATACCAGCGCGTTGCATGGCTTTTTGACTGGCGGGAATAGGTCCAGCGCCCATGAACGCCGGGTCTAAACCAGCCACAGCCATGGAGGCTACGCGTGCCAAAGGCTTTAAACCCTGTTTTTTAACGTAAGCTTCTGATGCCAACATCAAACAGGCAGCCCCATCGTTGATGCCTGAAGCATTGCCGGCGGTAACAGTACCGTCTTTTTTGAAGGCCGGCTTGAGTTTGGCCAATTGTTCCAGGCTAGAAAGACGCGGGTGCTCGTCTCTTTCAAAAAGTAAAGCATCGCCTTTTGGCTGGTGAATCGTAACAGGGACTATTTCTTCGTTAAACTTACCTGCCGCAGCAGCTTGTTGATATTTGGTTTGAGACTGAAAAGCAAACGCATCCTGCTCCTCGCGCGTGATGCCCCATCGTTCAGCTACATTTTCGGCTGTTTCACCCATGCTGTAGGGATAGTAAAGGTCAGATAAACGACTGTTCACAAACCTCCACCCCATGGTGGTATCGTAGATTTCGACTTTACGGGCAAAGGATTGGTCAGATTTGGCCATCACAAAAGGAGCGCGGGTCATGCTTTCAACGCCGCCAGCTAAATACAGTTCGCCATCGCCGTTGTTAATGGCGCGACTGGCATCCATGATCGCTTGTAGTCCACTGGCGCAAAGTCGGTTAACGGTTACACCTCCAATGCTTGTAGGTAAACCTGCGAGCAACAAAGCCATGCGCGCCACATTGCGGTTGTCTTCGCCAGCCTGATTCGCAGCACCAAAAACTACATCTTCTATATCGGCAGGATCGATGGCTGGATGACGGGCTACAAGGGCTCGAATAACCAAACCAGCAAGGTCATCAGGCCGGTAATCGCGTAGGCTTCCACCATATTTTCCAATGGGCGTTCTCAGGGCATCAATTACGTATACTGCTTTCATGTGTTGCTTTTGGGTATGCAAAAATAGCAAAGCCTGAGGGCAATCGGGTTAAAATATTAGCTTTGTGCATGAATCTAATCAAAACTTCCCTTTTGCCTATTTTGGCAGTTGTGTTGCTCCTCCTTACTGGCTTTTTCCCATTTATAAGCTGGGAAATGGTTGGGAGTAGTTCAGGAAAGCTGATTTTTGGCTTGTATCGATTAGATTGGTACACAGCCGGTAGCGAGGTTGTTACCAGTTCGCAAGAAAATAAGGCCCTCGCTTACCTCACTTACGGCATCGCAGGCTTACTGATTGGCCTGCTGCTCAGCGGAAATAATATAGATTTGAAACAGAAGTTAAAACGGGTGAGTTTGTTGCTCAGCGGCGCGCAGCTGTTTGCCATTACCACAACCGCCTTCAGGGCTACGCAAGGTTTGACTGGCGAAATCAACAGCTGGGCAATCGGCTTAGGTTATTACTTGAGTGCTGCAGCTTTTCTTTTATTATTGACGAATTATCTAAATAAATCGCCTCAATCAGGAGAGTAATTTCTGGCGCAGGAGGAACTCCAATTGCTCGTTGGCGCGCAAAAGACTTTTAACAAGCTCTTTATTTTCGCCCCGCAAAGTGTATACTTCCAGTGACTTTTTGATAATGTTCCGCAATTGCTCTTCATCCCAGGGCTTGGTGATGTAATGATAAACTTGCCCTTTATTGATAGCATCAATCACCGCTTGAATATCGCTGTAACCCGTCAATAAAATGCGAATAGGATCAGGGTAAATCGGAATGATTTGCTCTAAAAACTCCACACCCGACATTTCTGGCATACGCTGGTCGGTAATAATTATTTGGATAGGCACCTCATTCAAAATCATCATGCCTTCTTTGGCTGATGCTGCCGTATAAATCAAGAAATCGCGTCGAAAAGCAGCCTTAAACGATTGAAGGTTATTGATTTCGTCGTCGACATACAAAACACTAAGTTTATTTTCTGTCATGATCAGGCTATTTGGTTCAAAAATAAACTTTATCCTGATATGCATGGCAGGATTTATAAATCAATCTCTATATTGCTAATGATTTCTGTTCGCCGCCCCTCATCACTACAATTGCATGGACTACTTTGATTACAGAAGTGGGGCTGAAACAAGCAGCTTCTCCCCTATCTTCTTTCAGATAAAAAAAGAAGCAGATGCAGAGGCATTTAACTTGGCAGTGAGTGACCCAGACCTGCAAATAAACGACACCATTCAAAGGCAGTTGAAGGAGTTAATCCTTACTAGAAATCCTGCTACTACCTATACCGATGACCAATTAGCCTCGGCCATAACCGAACACTTAGGCAGATTGGGGATTCATGAATACGGAATTTGGGTGCTTTACCCTTGGAGCAAGCGCATGGTACACATACTCGACGAACAAGAGTTTACAGAGCTCCGCACCTCCCGTAACAAATACAAAATTACCGCCGCCGAGCAGCACACTTTAAATCAAAAACGGGTTGGCATTGTAGGTTTATCTGTTGGCAGTGCTATTGCCATCACCATGGCTATGGAGCGGAGCTTTGGCAGCTTGGTATTAGCTGATTTCGACACCATAGATTTAAGCAATCTTAATCGTTTGAGGGCTAAGATAAGCGATATTGGCATGAACAAGGCGGTTTTGGTTGCCCGAGAAATCGCCGAAATTGATCCATATTTAAAGGTAGAAGTGGTTGAAGAAGGCATTACAGATGAGAATTTAGAACGCTTTTTATCCCAAAACGGCGGATTAGATCTTTTAATTGATGAATGCGACAGTCTTGAATACAAGCTCAAACTCCGTTTAGCAGCCAAGCGCCTACAAATGGCCGTGGTGATGGAAACCAGCGACCGCGGGATGTTAGACATTGAGCGCTACGACCTAGAGCCTGATTTACCGCTTTTTCATGGCCGCATTGCCAGCTTTGACCTTTCAAATCCGAGTGAAATCAGTCCAGAAATGCGTATGCAGCTCTTGATGGCAATCGTGGGCTTTGGTGAGGTTTCTGAGCGGCTGCGCCAATCTTATACGGAAATCGGAAAATCACTCAAAACTTGGCCGCAACTCGCCTCAGCGGTCATGATGGGCGGTGGCACCACAGCCGAAATTGCCAGAAGAATTTTATTGGGCGAACAAGTTTCATCAGGTAGGTTTTATGTTGACATGAATGCCCTTGTTCCAAACCTGCATACTTAATGGCCTTAAACAGTATCAAAATAAGAGCCTTTAGGGCCACCGATGACCCTACCTCTTGCGAGCGCTTTATAGAGGGGCATGCACACGTACTAGAGGTTGCAGGCGTGAAGAAGGTTACCTCTGCCAATCACGATTGGATGTACAACCCTGCAAGTTTTGTGATCATTGTTGAAAACGAAGAAGGCAGCAAGGTATTGGGGGGTGCTCGCTTGCAATGCAGCGGTGGCAACCAGCCATTACCTGTTGAACAAGCTGCGGGTGAATTTGACGCCAGAATTTACGATGTGGTGCGAGAAAAAAGTGTTTATGGCACTTCAGAACTGTGTGGTCTTTGGAATTCCCGAGAGATTTCCGGGTTGGGGATTGGTGCCTTTTTTTCAACCAGGGTTGGGGTCGTCCTTGCAGAGCAGGTAGGTGTAGAAAGCATTTTTGCACTTTGCGCCCCCTATACCGTAAAATTTGCAGAAAAAGTGGGTTGTAGGGTGTTGAAAAGCATTGGGAATAACGGCACCTTTTATTATCCCAAAATAGATCTTTTGGCCACCATTGTACTTTTGGAAGATGCACAAACGGTTGAGAAGGCAGACGAAAAAGAGCAAGTACGTATTTTTGATTTAAGAAAAAACTTGAACCAGCTATACACTGAAATCTCTCCAATCAAACAAATGGAAGTTGATATACAATATGATTTGCAGCTAAAAAATGTGAACCCATCTGAATTCAAAATTCCATAACAATGAAAACTGCTTTCATCATTGTACTCCAATTGCTGTTTTTAAGCAGTTCATATGCCCAAAAGGTAGTTATTCAGGAAGGGCAATCCTCATTTGTTATTGGCAAGCAGGTGGCATTTTTGGAAGATCCTTCTAAAAAAATGGACCTCAACGAGGTTATTTCTAAGGCCGCTTTATTTCAGAAAAGCAGTATTCAAGTACCTAATTTTCAATACACCAAATCGGCTTATTGGATCAGGTTTGATTTGCTAAATAAAACCAACACTGAGGATTTGGCAATTGAAATAAGCAATACGCAACTTGATAGGATTGACCTGTACATGCCTGAGGGCTTCAGTTACACCCATGCTCAAATGGGCGATCTGTTGCCCTTCGCTCAAAGAGCGGTGAACCACCAACATTTCATTTTCCCAATAGTGCTGCAACCCAATCAAAGCGCCACCGTATACATGCGTTTCGAGTCTGTTGAACAGCTCAGCATTCCCATTACCCTGGGTAAACGCGAAATTGTGCTCACCAATAATTATCGAACCGACATATTTGCAGGCACCTATTTCGGCATCATGTTCGTGATGTTTTTTTTCAACTTGTTTATTTATTTAAGCGTACGCGACAAAAGCTACCTGTTTTACGTACTGTATATCGTTAGTATTGCCTTGGCACAAGCCACACTGTTAGGCTATACTTACAAGTATTTTTGGCCCGAAAACAGCTATTTGAATCACTTAGCAGTCTTGATTTTCAGTGCCTTGGCCGGTTATGGCGCCATTCAATTCACACGGATTTTTCTACAATTAGAAACGAACGAGCCTCTAATCAACAAAAGATTAACCTTTTTTGAAGTACTCTATGGAGCTGCTTTACTTATTTATCTCTTTGGATTTAGGCGCATTAGCTACAACATATTAGATTTTGCGGCGCTTTTTCTTTCCTTATATGCCTTATATTTTTCCATTAAACTAAGTCTTAAAGGCCAGCGCACAGCAAAATTCTTTCTCTTCGCTTGGTCATTTTTTTTGGTTGGAATGGTCGTTTACGTGGCTCGCAACATGGGCTGGTTGCCGTATAACTTCTTAACCAAAAACGTGTTATTGATGGGTTCAGGCTTAGAATCCGTCTTACTTAGCGTCGCCTTGGCCGACCGCATCAATATCCTAAAAAGAGAAAAAGAGACTTCTCAAGCCGAGGCCCTACGCATCGCAGAAGAAAATGCACTGCTGGTAACCCAGCAAAACATATTGTTGGAAGCACAAGTCAAAAAGCGCACCCAAACCCTTGAAACAACCAACAAGGAGCTTGAATCAACGCTATCAAACCTCAAAAACGCTCAAACGCAATTGGTAAATGCTGAAAAAATGGCCTCATTGGGTCAGCTAACCGCAGGCATCGCTCATGAAATCAACAATCCCATCAATTTTGTAACCTCCAATGTGGCACCACTCAAGCGCGACCTCGATGATGTTTTTGAGTTGATTAGTTTATACGATTCACTGCAAGAAGAGCTTACGCACGACAATCAGCTTTTCGAAAAAATAGCGCTTTTCAAGAAAAATATCGATTTTGATTATCTGAAAGAAGAGATAAAAATGCTCTTAAATGGCATCGGTGAAGGTGCCAACCGAACTGCAGAAATTGTGCAAGGTCTGCGTATTTTTTCGAGGTTAGATGAAAGCGACTTGAAAAAAGTAGACATCAACGAAGGCATCGACAGTACCTTGGTTTTGCTCAATAGCACCTTAGCAAACCGGGTTCAAGTCGTTAAAAACTATGATCCGGATGCCTATTTAGAATGTTATCCAGGAAAGCTGAACCAGGTAATCATGAACATCGCCAACAATGCCATCCATGCCATGCTGGCCGATACAGAGAAAAAAACGGGCACCCTCACCATTACTACCAAAGCGCTTGCCGATACCATTAACATCACCATTTCCGACACAGGCATAGGCATGAGTGAAAAAGTGCGTTCCAAAATTTTTGACCCGTTTTTCACCACCAAAAGTGTTGGCCAAGGCACGGGTCTTGGATTATCTATTGTGTACAGCATTATAGAACTTCATAAAGGCAGTATTTCTGTTGCTTCTGCCTTGAGCATAGGTACTACTTTTTCAATAGATTTACCAAAATATCAAAGGTAATGCAAGGTAAAATAGCAGTGTTATACATCGACGATGAAAGACATAATTTGTATGCCTTCAGAGCCACCTTTAGGATAGATTATGAGGTTTACATCGCAGAAAGCACTGATGAAGCCCGGCAAATACTTGCGAATCATGCTATCTCCATTGTAGTTGCCGACCAACGCATGCCAAAAGAAACAGGCATCGAGTTTTTTGAGTCAATCATGCGCACACACCCCCATGTAATGCGCATTTTGCTAACGGGCTACACAGATATTCAAGCTGTAATCAATGCGGTAAACCTGGGCAATGTATTTCGTTATCTTCAAAAACCTTGGAAAGAAGAAGAAATCAGAACAGCGATCAGTCAGGCTTATGAAATTCACCACGCGCGTGAGCAGGTCATCATAAAAAACAAAGACCTAGAGTTGGCTTATTCTGAACTCGACAAATTTGTATACAGTGCCTCGCACGACATGCGTTCGCCACTGATGAGCATATTGGGCGTTATAAAAATAGCTAGGCTAGAAGGCAACCAATCCAATACCAAGGCTTACTTCGATATGATTGAAGAGAGCGTTGACCGCTTGGATGGATTCATCAAAAACATCATTGACTATTACCAGAACAAACGAATTAATTTGCATTATTCTGAAATAGACTTCCAGGACATGGTGGATTTTTGCATCCAGAATCAACTCCAAAACGCGCCATCTGAAATCAATTTTAATGTGGAAATAGCACAAACACTGCCATTTACTTCCGATAAATTAAAGTTGGGTATTGCCATAAGCAATTTGATTAGCAATGGAATTAAATATCAAGACCATAGCAAGACTAAAAAAGAGCTCTCGGTTAAAGTAACGGTAGATGCTACACGGGCAACCATTCGCATTGAAGACAACGGAATTGGTATTCAGGAGGGAGAAACCGAAAATATTTTTAAGATATTTTACCGTGCTACCAATAGGAATCCAGGCTCGGGCATTGGGCTTTATGTTGTAAAAGACGCCATAGATCAACTCAATGGCACTATTGAGGTGCAGTCGACTTACGGCCAAGGCAGCATTTTTGAATTGAAGATACCCAATCAAGCATAGCTTCAAAGGCTACTCCCTACCTAGCGCACAAAGTGCTTTTCAAGCTACCTACACTACCTATTATGACAGACACTTTGCCAAAATGACAGCAAACACGCTGTGGCATTAGCTTTGATGTAGCACTTGAAATTTAGAACTATGGAACAAAGCAGAAAAGGAACCATCTCGGTCAATACAGAAAACATCTTCCCCATCATTAAAAAGTCGCTTTACTCCAATCATGAAATATTTTTACGTGAGTTGGTAAGTAATGCAGTAGATGCATCCCAAAAAATTAAAACGCTGGCTTCTTTAGGTGAATTTAAAGGAGAATTAGGTGATATTAAAGTTACGGTAAGCATCGACAAAGAGGCCAAAACCATTACAGTAAGCGACCGTGGCATTGGTTTAACCGCCGATGAAATTGAAAAATACATCAACCAGGTAGCCTTTTCGGGCGCAACTGAGTTTGTAGAGAAGTACAAAGACAAAGCCGAACTCAATAGCATGATTGGCAATTTTGGCTTGGGCTTTTACTCGGCCTTTATGGTAGCCAAAAATGTTGAAATTCAATCCCTTGCGCATTACTCCGATGCCACTGCGGTGCATTGGATTTGTGACGGTAGCACCAGTTTTGAAATCAGTGCTGGTACACGCGTAGAACGCGGCTCGGATGTGATTTTACACATTGCTGAAGACTCCGAAGAGTTTTTAGACAGCTATCGCCTAAAAAATATCCTCACCAAATACTGCAAGTTTTTGCCGGTTGAAATTGAGTTTGAAGGTGCGGTAGTGAATCAAACGCAGCCTTTGTGGACCAAAAAGCCAGCTGAGCTCACGGATGAGGACTACCAGAAATTTTACGAAGACCTCTACCCCATGGCTGAAAAGCCGTTGTTTTGGATTCACTTAAATGTAGACTATCCGTTCAACCTGACAGGCGTTTTGTACTTTCCAAAATTGAAAGTCGACTTCGAACCCAACAAAAATAAAATACACCTCTACAGTCGACAGGTGTTTATTACCGACGCCGTAGAAGACATTGTGCCCGACTACTTACGCTTGTTGCATGGTGTAATTGACTCTCCTGACATTCCTTTAAACGTATCGCGCTCCTTTTTACAAACCGACGGCAATGTCAAAAAAATCAACAGCCACATCAGCAAAAAAGTAGCTGACAAACTCAATGAGCTTTTCAAAAACGACCGTCCCGGATTTGAAGAAAAGTGGGAAAGTCTCGATTTATTCGTGAAATACGGCATGCTCAGCGACGAAAAGTTCTATGATCGCGCCAAGGGTTTTTGCTTGTATAAGAATGTTGATGGTCAGTTGAACGACTGGGAAGCCTATCAGCAAAAAATTGAGGCCACCCAAAAAGACAAAAACGGCAACCTCATTGTGCTTTACACCAGTGATGCTGAGGCGCAGCACGGCTTCATTGCCGCCGCCCAAAAACGCAGTTACGACATTATGGTACTTGGCAGCGTTATCGACAGCCACTTTTTGAGTTTCATTGAAAGCAAACTCGAAAAAACCCAGTTTAAACGTGTGGATGCAGAAACCATCGACAAACTCATCGAAAAAGAAGAAACCTATGCCTCTCTCCTAAGCGATGAACAAACCCAAGAAGCAGTCAAACTTTTCGAAACCCTCATTGCCAACGACAACTACCAAGTGAGCTCGGCAGCGCTTTCGCCCGACGACCAGCCTGTGGTGGTAACGCGTTCCGAATTCATCCGCAGGATGAACGAAATGGCGGCAACCGGTGGTGGTGGGATGTTTGGAGGACAAATGAAAGAACCCATGCAAGTGGTTCTAAACACGGCACACCCCTATCTTCAAAAGTTGAGCAGCAGCACCGAGGCTGATCAGCGTGATAAGTTGGCGCGCCAGGCCTATGACTTAGCTTTACTTTCCCAAGGTTTACTCAAAGGTGAAGCACTCACGGCATTCATTGAACGCAGTATTGATTTGTCTTAAGTACTGCCTATCATATTCTTATAACATCTTAATTAATCAATCAGATTAAGATTAGGCTTCACCGCCTGCTCCTACGTCAAACGCATTTAACGCATGCACCGCATACCTGTGGTGCATGCGTTTTTTTTACCCAATCACACTTTTTCAATAAATATCTTGAAGCAAATCAGCAGCCATGTGCCCTTTGGTATCAGCTGCCCTAGCCCACGTTGTTTAGCTGAAAATACGGTCGGTTATTGTAAGGTTCCGAGCTATGCTCGACCTTCAGCTGCGATTGAAAAGGCCAGTAAAGAGGACGCCAAGGTTATCCACATCTAAGTGAGCAAAAAAATGTGCTCCTTTCCTGTTTCAAAATATAAACTACCCATCCTTTTTGGGCTTATTTATTTACTTTTGTGACTTCATTCATCACAATCTTCATGACCCTAATACCCATCAAATCCGCCTTAATCTCAGTCTATTACAAAGATGGCCTTGAATCACTTGTTAAAGAGCTTCATGCACAGCAGGTTGAGATTTACTCGACTGGTGGTACGCAAGCCTTTATCGAAAACTTAGGCATTCCTGTTCATACTGTGGAAGGGCTCACGGGCTATGCATCTATATTGGGCGGTCGCGTTAAAACCCTACATCCGAAAGTCTTTGGTGGTATTTTGGCCCGTCGCGAAGAAATGAACGACATCAATGATTTGGCGGCTTACGACATTCCCACCCTGGATCTGGTAATTGTTGACCTCTACCCTTTTGAAGAAACAGTGGCTTCAGGCGCTGGGCATCAGGAGGTGATTGAGAAAATAGATATAGGTGGCATTTCCCTCATCCGTGCGGGTGCCAAAAACTACAAAGAAGTAGTGATTTTATCATCGAAAGACCAATATGCACGCCTACTCGGGCAGTTGCAAGCACAAGGCGGCACTACCGTTGATGAACGAAAGCAATATGCCGCCGAGGCATTTGCAGTAAGCAGTTATTACGACAGTCAAATTTTCAATTATTTCAATATTGAAGCTGGGATTCCTGCCTTGCGTTTGGTGAACAACAAGGCGCAAGCGCTGCGTTATGGAGAAAATCCACACCAAAAAGGTACTTTTTTCGGCGATTTAGACGAGGTTTTCGATATCTTGAATGGCAAACAACTTAGTTACAACAACCTGCTGGATGTTGATGCTGCTGTAAATTTGTTGGCCGATTTCGACGAACCCACCTTTGCCATCATCAAGCACAACAACGCCTGTGGTTTGGCATCTCGTCCTACCATTTTTCAAGCCTGGCAAGATGCTTTGGCAGGTGATCCCATTTCGGCCTTTGGTGGTGTACTCATGAGCAATGAAACCATTGATTTAACGACAGCACAAGAAATTGATAAGATTTTTTACGAAGTTTTGATTGCCCCCGCTTACAGTGCCGAGGCTGTTGAGCTGCTTTGCAAAAAGAAAAATCGCATTTTGGTTCGCATGAAAAAACCAGTCCATAATCCTATGCACGTGCGCAGTATTTTGAATGGCGTTTTGCATCAGGACAAGAATACTTTTGTAGACAGCAGTGCTAACCTAAAAACAGTAACAGCCATTACACCCAATCAGCAAGAGATTGAGGACATGATTTTTGCGGCCAAATTGGTTAAACACACCAAAAGCAATGCCATTGTTTTAGCTAAAAACAAGCAGTTAATCGGCAGTGGCACAGGCCAAACTTCGCGCATCGACGCCATGAAGCAGGCCGTTCACAAGGCCAGAAGTTTTAATTTTGACGTACATGGCGCCGTGCTTGCAAGCGATGCTTTTTTTCCCTTTGCGGATAGCGTAGAGGTGGCTTACAACGAGGGAATTCGCGCAGTAATTCAACCTGGCGGAAGCATTAAGGACCAAGACAGCATAGATTTTTGCAATTCTCACGGAATGTCGATGGTCTTTACTGGGATACGTCATTTTAAACACTAAATTTGTCAGCTTAGTAAATTTACAAATGGGATTATTCGATTTTTTCACCCAAGAGATTGCGATTGACTTGGGAACAGCCAATACGTTAATCATATTCAACGACAAAGTAGTGGTAGATGAGCCATCGATTGTGGCCATCGACCGCACGACCAATAAAGTTTTGGCCATTGGCAAGCAAGCACAACAGATGCATGGCAAGACGCATGAAAACATCAAAACGATTCGTCCCCTCAAAGACGGCGTTATTGCAGATTTTCATGCGGCTGAAAACATGATCCGCGGCATGATTGACATGATCAATCCAAAAAAACGCTTTTTTGCTCCGTCCTTGCGCATGGTAATTTGTATTCCTTCAGGCATCACTGAAGTAGAAAAACGTGCCGTTCGCGACAGTGCCGAGCATGCTGGTGCCAAGGAAGTGTATTTGATTCACGAGCCGATGGCTGCTGCTATTGGTATTGGCATTGATGTGGAAGAGCCCAAGGGCAATATGATCATCGACATAGGCGGTGGCACATCGGAAATTGCGGTGATTGCCCTGGCGGGTATTGTTTGCGACCAGTCGATTCGTGTAGCCGGTGACCAATTCACTGCCGATGTATTAGAGTACATCCGTCGCCAGCACAACATGCTTATCGGAGATCGTACTGCAGAAATGATCAAAATCCAAGTAGGATCGGCCTTGCCTGAGCTCGAAGATCCACCTGCAGACATTACGGTAAGTGGTCGCGACCTCATGACCGGTATTCCTAAACAAATCACAGTGAGCTACACAGAAATAGCCCACGCACTCGACAAATCTATCAGTAAGGTGGAGGGCGCGATTTTGAAAGCGCTCGAAATCACCCCACCCGAATTGGCTTCTGACATCCATGAAACAGGCATTTACCTCACTGGTGGTGGGGCGTTAATCCGTGGTTTGGATAAGCGCATAAGCCATAAAACGAAGTTGAAGGTGCACATTGCCGAAGACCCATTGCGTGCGGTAGTACGTGGCACAGGCATTGCACTAAAAAACATCGACCGTTTCAACTTCTTGATGACCTGATAAACTGTCATGCGGGCGATACTTCGGTTTTTGTTCGGCTTACGCCTTATTTTCCTGTTTATAGCCTTACAGTCTATAGCGGTGGTGCTAATCATTCGTCAAAATGCTTTTCATAGGGCTAGCTATTTCAACAGCAGCAATGCCGTTGCAGGAAAACTGTATAACAATGTAGCCAATGCCAGGTATTTTTTCTCTTTGAATACCATTAACGACAGTCTCGCCACAGAAAACAGCCGGCTCAGAGCACAATTATCCACTAAATACGTCGGACAAACATCGAATTGGCTTGTGCGTGACAGTAGCGTGTTGCGCGTTCCTAGATACACCTACACTTCAGCTAAGGTAGTCAACAGCACCATTGGTTATCGCAGCAACTACCTCACCCTCGACAAGGGCAGCGATGCAGGCATTGCGCCCCGGATGGCTGTAGTAAGTGCCAACGGAATTGTTGGCATCGTAAAGGATGTGTCTGCCAATTTTTCGACGGTCATTTCAGTGCTCAACAAAAACGCACGCATCAGCGCCAAACTGAAGAAAAGCGGCACTACGGGTACTATCGTTTGGGAGGGCGTTAATTATCGCGTGGCTAGCTTAATTGAAATACCAATTCATGTGGATGTGGCGGTAGGCGACACTGTGAGCACCAGTCAGTACTCCAACATTTTTCCAGAGAATATTTACATCGGAAAGGTCAAGTCTATTCAAAAAACCGAAGGCTCCAGCACCTATCAAATCAAAATAAAGTTGGGCACAGATTATCAGCGATTGAATTTTGTCGATGTCATTGGTGACAAAATTCAAGCCGAGCGCGACTCATTGGAAGGAGGATTGTTGTATGATTGACGTTCTTAAACACATCTCCCGATGGTTTCTTTTGGTGTTGCTTCAAATCATCGTATTCAATCGCATCGGGTTTTACAGTCTTTTCAACCCCTTTATCTATATCTTTTTTATATTGATGCTTCCATTGGCGACGCCTCGTTCGTTGCTACTGATTTTGGCATTTATAACAGGCTTAACGGTTGATGTTTTCTCAAACACAGGGGGATTACATGCCTTTGCATCTACCCTCATAGCGTTTGTACGTCCGTTTTGGATTCAAATTGCCATTCCAAGAAGCAATTATGACGATTTGAGCAATATCAAACTCAAAGAAGTAGAATTTGGTCAATTTATAGCCTACAGCAGTGTAATCCTCTTGCTGCATCACTTTGTGTTGTACCTGACTGAATCATTGGCATGGGGCGATTTACTGTTGATAATAGGAAAAGCCATTATCAATACACTCATTTCTTTGCTTGCCATTATTGCTTTCCGGTATTTTGACTTGAGTTCAAGCAAAAAAGCATGAATCAAAACGGCCGCATTCAGCTCGTAATTGGCATTATACTCGGGATTTTTGTCATTTTTTTAGGCCGTTTATTTTACATCCAAGTAATTACAGACAGCTACAGTTTATGGGCGGCACAAAATGCCATCCGAAAAGTAACCATTTACCCTGCCCGGGGTGTCATTTACGACCGCAATGGCGAGCGTGTGGTGGTAAACCGCCCAATTTACGACCTGATGCTGATTCCTTTAAAGATGACAGAAAAGATGGATACAGCCTCTTTTTGTGATTTGTTAGAAATTGACAAAACCGTATTTATTGAACGCGTTGAAAAAGCACGTAAGTTCTCTCGATTTAAACCCTCTTTATTCGAAGCACAAATCAGTGTGGAGGAATTTGCAGCCATCCAGGAGCGGCTACACGAATTTCCTGGTTTCTATGCCGAATCACGAACGGTTCGTTATTACCCAATGGGTGGCGCAGCCCACGTTTTAGGTTACATCGGAGAAGTAAACGATGCTAAAATCAAGGCTTCAGAGGGCTATTATCAAATGGGTGATTACATAGGTATCGCGGGCATTGAGCTTTCCTATGAAACTGCCTTACGTGGCCAACGCGGAGTGCGCTATCAATACGTAGACGTTCACAACCGGATTGTGGGCAGTTACAAAGACGGAGCTTTTGATAGCGCTGCGGTTTCGGGAGAACAGCTAGAGCTGTCGATTGACATCCAACTGCAACAATACGTAGAGCAGCTATTTGCTGGAAAAAAAGGCAGTGCTGTGGCCATTGAGCCCTCCACCGGAGAGATTTTGGCATTTGTAAGTGCGCCCAACTACGACCCCAATCTGCTAGTTGGAAGTGTTCGCGGCAAAAATTATCGTGCTTTGGCCAACGATTCGCTTAAGCCCCTTTTTAATCGCCCTTTACAAGCACAATATCCACCTGGGTCTATTTTCAAACCCATCCAAGCCCTGATAGGTCAAGAATTAGGCTTACTAAACTCAAATACTCGTTTCCCCTGCGGAGGCGGCTACAGAATGGGTAGTCACACCGTAAAATGCACCCACGTGCATGCCGCACTCAACCTCGAAGAATCGATCCAATTCTCCTGCAACCCATACTACTGCTGGGCTTTCAAAACCATGATCGATAACAACGGCACCCTAAACCCTTCAGAGGGCTATCAAATCTGGAGAACATTCATGAATCGCTTTACAGTAGGAACCCGAACGGGCATCGATATTCCTAATGAGGTAAAAGGCATCCTACCGAGCGTTGATTACTACAATAAGGTGCATGGCAGCAACCGTTGGCGGGCTAATAGCATTATTTCATTGTCGATTGGACAAGGCGAAGTGGCCATGACGCCCCTTCAAATGGCTAACACCATGGCGATTATTGCCAATAAAGGATGGTACTACCCACCTCACCTCGTAAAAAGTGTGGGCGATGGAAAAAAAGTACCAGAGGGCTACGACGGAAAAATTGATATGGGTATTCAAGAGATCTATTTTGATGTGGTCATGGAAGCGATGCAAAAAGTAGTAGACGAGGGTACAGCCCGCGCTTATGGCAAACTTGACAGTATAGCCATTTGTGGCAAAACGGGAACCGCGCAAAACCCACATGGTAAAGACCATGCCGTATTTGTGTGTTTTGCCCCTCGTGAGAACCCTAAAATTGCCATTGCCGTAATGGTAGAAAACGCAGGCTTTGGAGGTGTTTGGGCTGCGCCCATTGCCAGCTTGATGATTGAAAAATACTTACTCGGCGGGACTAAAAGACCTGATTTGGAAAAAAGAATACTGGAGGCTAAGATTCAATGAAAACCACATCCAGATCAGAAAATACAATTTTTCAGTACATCGATAAGCCGCTAGTTGGCTTGTATATACTGCTCACCCTCATTGGCTGGGTGGCTGTGTACTCGGCTGTTTACAACGAAGACCACCAGAGCATGTTCGACCTCAGTCAAAACTATGGTAAACAAATGCTGTGGATTGGCACCAGCTATTTGATTATGGCCATTCTCTTGGCCCTCGATTTTCGAATTTTTGAAGGCATATCTCCCTTTGTTTATATCGGCACATTGGCCTTAGGCATAGGTGTGGCTTTTTTAGGTAGGGAAGTAAACGGGGCGCGTTCCTGGTTTGAAATTGGCAGCTTCCGATTCCAACCAGCAGAATTTATGAAATTCGCCACTTGCCTCATGGTGGCTTACTACTTCAGCAATACCGACGTTAACATCCAGAAAAACAAAACCAAACTGGCCATTGCAGCCATTATTTTATTACCGATTGCCATCATCATATTACAAAAAGACACAGGCAGCGCCTTGGTTTATTTCTCATTTATATTCGTGCTGTATCGCGAAGGCCTCCCTATAGCCTATTTGCTTTATTCAGGCTTAGCAATTCTAGTTGTTGTAATGACCTTGCTGCTCAACGAATGGGCAGTTGCAGTGGGCATTGTGAGCGTCGCTACGATTTACATGCTTTTGTCGCGCAAAATCAAACCAGCCATCCTAAGAGCTTTCCTTATTGCCATTCCTGCGCTCATTTTGGTATTTTCTGTCGACTATGCCTTCGATAATATCCTCCAAGAACACCAAAGGCAACGAATCAATGTGCTTTTGGGTAAGGTAGAAGACTTCAGAGGTGCAGGCTACAATGTGCACCAATCGCTCATTGCCATTGGTTCAGGAGGTTTTTTTGGGAAGGGCTTTTTGCAAGGCACGCAAACTAAATTTGATTTTGTACCAGAGCAAAGCACCGACTTTATTTTTTGCACCATAGGCGAAGAGTACGGCTTTGTTGGGAGTTTGGTTCTACTGTTTTTATTCAGCGTCTTACTTATTCGAATTCTGATGGTTGCTCAGCGCCAAAGCACTCGTTTTGCACGGGTGTACGGCTATGGCGTTGCCTCTATCCTCTTCTTTCACGTATTTATAAACATTGGCATGACCATTGGCTTGCTTCCCGTAATTGGCATTCCGCTGCCCTTCATCAGCTATGGCGGTTCCTCTTTATGGTCGTTTACAATTTTATTAGGAATTTTAATTCGGCTGGATAGCGGCAGAAAAATTAGTCTTCGATAAAACCGAGCACCGCCTTAATTGTTCTCCTACCATGAAAAAAGTATTGCTTTATTTCGTTGAGGTGTTTAAACCAAACGGACCGCATAAAACAGGCAATTTTAACCTCAAAGTCATGCACGGCATCAACCGCGTAAGTATTTTGATGTTTTTGTTCTGCTTGATCGTGATGCTGATACGCGCTTTGCGCTAATCAACTGATCGCACTCCAGTTTTTATGCCTGCGGTGATATTGCTTGTAGGCTTGTACTAAGTGCCTACTATCTGCCTGTTGCAGCTCTGCATCATGTTGGAAGATAGCCTCTACAGCTTGTCGGCTTTGTCTCAGGATTTCCGCATCTGTGGTTAAGTCAGCAATTTTAAAATCAACCATACCGCTTTGCTGTGTGCCAGCCAAGTCGCCTGGGCCACGTAACTCCAAGTCAACCTCTGCAATCTTAAAGCCATCGTTTGTTTCGCACATGGTTTTGATACGCAATTTAGCATCGGCACTGAGCTTATTACTCGACATGAGCACACAATACGACTGCTCCGCACCTCTGCCCACACGGCCCCGCAATTGGTGCAACTGCGACAAGCCAAAACGCTCGGCATTTTCAATGACCATTATGCTAGCGTTTGGCACGTTTACACCCACTTCAATAACCGTGGTTGCTACCATGATGTGCGTATTGCCAGTGACAAACCTATTCATTTCAAACTGCTTAACATCGGTTTTCATTTTACCATGTACAATGCTCACCCGGTAATTGGGCAGCGGGAAAGCCCTGCTGATTGATTCGTAGCCATCAGTGAGATCCTTGAGATCGAGCTTTTCTGACTCTTCAATCAATGGATAAACCACATACACCTGTCGGCCTTTTGCGATTTCTTGCCGCATAAATTCAAACACTTTTAATCTATGAGCATCGGTGGCATGCATGGTTTTAATTGGCTTGCGGCCCTGGGGCAGCTGATCGATTACAGACACATCCAAATCGCCATACAAGGTCATAGCCAAAGTACGCGGTATGGGCGTAGCCGTCATCACCACTACATGTGGCATGATGGTGTTTTTTGCCCAAAGTTTAGCCCGTTGCGCCACCCCAAAACGGTGTTGTTCATCAATGATCGTGAGGCCTAGATTGTGAAACTGCACCTCAGGCTCTATCAATGCATGGGTGCCAATGAGGAAATGCAAAGCACCAGACCGTAGGTTTTCATGCAAAATTCGACGGTCCTTCACCTTGGTACTTCCGGTTAAAAGCGCAATTTTCACTGGCAGCTCGCCAAGCAATGCCTGGATAGATTGGTAATGCTGATTTGCTAAAATTTCTGTCGGTGCCATCAAACAAGCCTGAAAGCCGTTATCGACTGCCAAAAGCATGGTTAATAAAGCCACAACCGTTTTGCCACTGCCCACATCTCCCTGCAACAAACGATTCATTTGCTGGCCCGTTCGTATGTCTTCCCGTATTTCTTTCACCACCCGTTTTTGAGCATCAGTGAGCTCAAAAGGCAGGTGATCTTGATAAAAGCTATTGAAATATTGGCCTACATGACTAAAAACGTGGCCCCGCTGAGCAGCTTTTCGGGCTCGCTTGTTGTAAATCATACCGAATTGCAGGAAAAACAACTCTTCAAATTTCAATCGGCGCCGCGCTTCCTCGAGCTTTTCTAAAGAATCTGGAAAATGAATTTGCTTATAAGCTGCCTTCCGGTCCACGAGCTGAAAGTGTTGTCGCAGTCCCAATGGCAAATTTTCAGAAATCTGATTAGACGTGGCCTCCAGCAGCTGCCAAGTGCACCGCGCAAGGGCACGTGTATCTAATCCCCGTAGTTTGAGCTTTTCTGTTGAGTTGTAAACCGGCTGCAAGCTCATCAGTCCTTTGCCATTTTGCACATCACTCACTGGCTCTATTTCGGGGTGTACAAGCGAATAAGTGTTTTTAAACAGCGCTGGCCTACCAAAAACCACATAAGTCGCGCCTACTTTAATTGTTGCCTGTACCCACCTAATGCTTTGAAACCAAATGAGCTCCAATTGCCCGTGTCCATCCGTGAACTGCGCTACAAGCCGTTGCTTTGGGCCTGTGCCAACCAACTCAAAACTACTTACAACCCCTTTGAGCTGCACCAGGGCTAGCGACTCTTGCAATTCGCTGATCTTATAAAATTTACTTCGGTCAACGTGTCGAAATGGAAAATATTGAAGTAAATCTTCATAAACCGCGATTCCCACCTCTTTTCGCAGCAGTTCGGCTTTGGCAGGCCCCACTCCTTTTAAAAATTCGATGGGCGTTTGCAATAAATCTTGAAAGGCGTTCACTTTGCTAATTTAACCAGTAGCAAGCATAATTATTCGTTATTTCCAGCTAAAAGTCTTCAACAATTGCTCAATGTCGCGCATTACATAAGCTACTACAGGCGCTAAGCTATCGGCACGAGGTACGGTATTAAAGTACATGGCCCCTCGTATAAAGTGGTTTGTGCTGTCGGTAAGGTAAAACTGTGAATTGCTAGCTGCGTTGCCACCTACTTTATAAAAGAGTCCGTACACCCGTTCATCCCCTTTCGAAATCAGTATCTCTTCAATCGAAGATGCTTTAACGGTATGTTTGAAGGTCATACGCTGCGACTCATCAATGTACTTACCCAAAGTAGCTGGAGCATCCACCTTTAAATAGCTGAGGTAGATGGTGGCTTGCAAGGCAGGATAATCAATGTTAATCCAATAAGGCTGTTCAATTGGCTTTGGACGGTTTATTTGCGTGCCATTGGCTACCTCAAATTGAAAAGGGAGATCTTGATTGAGGGGTTGATAGGCCTTTTTGATCAGTTCGATCCGGTGATAAGCATATGGTTTAGGCGCTGCATCTTGCTGGCTGCATCCCCCAAAAAGCAGGCCGACAAATAAAAGAAAGTACTTAAATCTCACTTTGTTCTCCTTCCACTACAGGGTCGATGGAGGCTCCAGGAATGGTGATTTGCACTGTTTTAATGCGCCGATCATCAGCCTCCTTTACTACAAAATCGTAGCCATTGTAGCTAATTTGCTCATTGAGCTCAGGAATGCGGCCAGCGATTTCTAAAATCAATCCTGCTAAAGTGTCTGCCTCACCCATCACTTCTTCGAAAGCCGTCATGTCAAACCCAACGTTTTTGCTCAGGTCTTGTAACGATATTTTTCCCAAACAAACATAGGTACGTTCATCGATTTGAGTCAACTGACTTTCCTCTTCTTCGTCAAATTCATCGTTGATTTCACCAACAATTTCTTCTAAAACATCCTCGAGGGTTATTAAACCTGCGCACCCGCCATACTCATCAACTACAATGGCCATGTGGGTATGTTTGGTTTGGAAATCTCGAAATAAGTCATCAATCCGCTTCTTTTCAGGCACAAAAAAGGGCTTCCGAAGTAAAGTATGCCAATTATAATCCGCTGGCTGGTCAAGCTTTAAGAGCAGGTCTTTGAGGTACAAAATTCCTTCCAGCCGATCGAGCGACTCTTTGTAAACAGGTACTCGGGAATACCCCCAATCAATTACCTGTGCCTTGAGTTCCGTGAAATTCTGATCAATATCAATGGCTTTTATATCTTGCCGAGGCACCATCACCTGCTTAACACTTATGTTTCCGAAATTTACAATGCCTTTCAGGATACCTTTTTCTTCCGGATTCTCAGGTACCTCATCATAGGTCATTTCAATGGCCTGATTGAGTTCATCGATGGAAACCTGTTGAGCATACTGCTTAAAGCGCCGGTCAATGAGGTCGGTTCCCTGTACCAATACCCAACTCATAGGCTTGAGGATGCTCATCGAAAAATTGACGAAACCAATCATCTTTCGCGCCATTTTGAGATTATTTTCGGTAGCATACACTTTGGGCACTACTTCCCCAAACATCACAATCAAAAACGTAACAACAAAAGTTTGTATAACGAAACCAAGCACCGGAAAAGTCGAGAAATCGAACTGCTTAAAGGTGAGGTAATAAGATATAATAACGATTGTTATATTCACTAAATTATTGGCAATCAATAAAGTAGCCAATAATTCCTTTGCTCGTTGAATGGTAGCTACAACACGCTTATCGGCTTCCACCTCCGACTCTTCCAGCTCGTTGAGCTGCTGTCGGTTAATGGAGAAAAAAGCGACTTCAGAACCCGAAATGAGTGCAGAAATTAAAAGTAAAACAAGGATAATGCCGACTGAAATAGCAATCTCGCCTGCTTCGGCTTGCAGCGTGATTTGCATGAATTGCGCTAAAAAGGGCTGGGGGTTCCCGTCGGGACTGTCCAAAATCAATAATTTACGTTAAACTTAAAATGGCAGGTCGTCATCGGCACCGCCACCCATTTCTTCAATTGCAGGACGACTTGCAGGCGCATTAAAACCACCTGCCGAAGCACCCATACCGCCTTTCTGCTGGTCGTTAGCACGACTTAAAAGCACCAAATTATCACCAATCACCTCGGTAGTGTAGCGGGTATTGCCCTCTTTGTCTTCCCATTTGCGCGTTGACAAACGTCCCTCTAAATAAACCTGAGATCCTTTGTGCAGGTAACTCTCAGCAATATCGGCAAGTCCTCTCCACAGCACCATGTTGTGCCATTCGGTACGGGTTTGACGGTTGCCCTCTTTGTCCTTGTAGGTTTCCGATGTTGCCAATGGAAACGTGGCAATTTTGGCTCCATTATCAAGGGTCTTCACTTCGGGATCCTTCCCGAGATTGCCAATGAGCATTACTTTATTCAGTCCAGCCATGCCTTGTTCTTTTTAAGTGTTATGTCTATTAATCGCGGGAGCGGGTAGGTATCCAAGTCCTTTATCGATACAAATTTAAGCTCCATATCTTGCAAGTTATGAAAAATTTGAACCAGCCAAAACTTCGCGAAAATACGCTGGTGCGTTAAAACATGCTTAACAGACTCAGAATGGGCTATTACCCTAAAATCACGGGCAGAAAACGTAAACTTTTGCTGAAAATGCGTTGAAATTTCTTTCTGGCTAAGCTCTCGCTCGGCCTCAAAATTGGTAAAATCCCACAAATGCTGCCAAATATCACCTGCTTGTCGCTGTTGCAGATACAATCCATTTTCAAACCTAATGACCACATAATTGAAAAAACGCTTGCGCACTTTTACCTTTCCCACTTTCAGCGGCAGCAAGGCAACCATTCCTTCTTTGAATGCTACGCAATCGCTTCTAAAAGAGCAATTTCCACAATCGGGATTCACAGGTACGCACTGCAAAGCACCAAACTCCATCAAGGCTTGGTTGTAAGTGCCAGGATCGTCGCAATCGAGTAACTGCTTGGCCAAGGCTGCAAATATTTTCTGGCCAGAAGGCTGGTCAATCGCCTCACGCACCCCATAAACCCTGCTCAATACCCGGTACACATTGCCATCAACCACCGCTTCCGGCAATCCAAAGGCCATAGAGCTGATGGCCGCCGCGGTATACGGCCCAACGCCCTTCAACTTTAACAAGGCTTGGTAATCGGCTGGAAACTCGCCTCCATGTACTTCTACAACCTGCTTGGCTGCCTGGTGTAAGTTACGTGCCCTGCTATAATAGCCCAGTCCTTGCCAATCGCGCAAAATAGCTTGCTCTGGGGCGTCTGCTAACGCCTGCACATCGGGGTAATGCGCCACAAAAGTTTCGTAATAGGGCAAGCCTTGCGTCACCCTGGTTTGCTGCAAAATCACTTCTGACAGCCAAATACGGTACGGATCGCTACTTTTTCGCCACGGCAAATCCCTTTTAACCTCTGAGTACCAATCCTTCAGCAACTTACTCCACATCAACATTTTCGATAAATCTTTATAAATACATGAAATACACCTTCTTAATTCAAATCATTACTGTATTTTTGCATTCCGTTTCAAAAATAGAAAGTCTTTAATAGTAATCAAGATGACCAAAGCAGAAGTTATTAGCCAGATTGCCGAGGATACCGGTATCGAGAAGGTAGATGTACAACAAGTTGTTGAAGCATTTTTCACAGTGGTGAAGGATACAATCAAAAATGGAGAAAACATTTACGTTCGTGGGTTCGGCAGTTTTATCGTTAAAAAGCGTGCTCGCAAAATTGCACGCAACATCTCACGTAATACCTCTATCGAAATTCCTGAGCACTTTATTCCGCACTTCAAACCTTCGAAGCAGTTCATCGACGAGGTTAAAGATACCATCAAAACCGGCGTGGTAGCTTAATACGCATGAACAAGCAACAAATTATTGTCGTAAGCGCAGTGCTTGCCCTCGGCTTGAGCATCTACTTTTTTGGGAAGATGACCGTGTTGACGCAAGACACTACAGCCCCAGTGATGGAGGCCAGTCGCGGAATGGACAATGATGCCTTGCTTGAGATTGCCGCAAGCAACTTGAAGCCTGAGGAGCGCGAAAAACTCACGCCCATCATGGCTGCCTTGGATACAGTAAAAAACGATCTGCAAAAAGCTGGCTTACACCGCAGCTTGGCTGCCTTTTGGGACACCAAAAGTGAATGGGCTGCAGCTGGTGTGCATTACCAAGCCGCCGCAGAAGCCGATCCTCAAGCTGTTAATTACATGGTGGCAGGTAGCAGATACCAAGCCGCTGCAGAAGTAGCCAACGACACCTTGTTGTCTGGCTTCTTATTCAATAATGCCATTTCTAACATGGAAAAGGCAACGCAACTCGCTCCAAACGATTTAGACATGAAGTCAGACTTGGCCAATGTCATCGTTACCGGCACCGCTGCTCCCATGCGTGGAATCCAGTCGCTGCTCGACATTGTAAAACAAGAGCCTAAACATCTGAAGGCAAATGCACACTTAGCCCGGTTGGCCATTACCAGTGGTCAGCATGACAAAGCTGTGGAACGTTATACAAACCTCATCGCTTGGTACCCTGCCTTTGCAGATGCTTATCTTGGTTTGGGTGAAGCCCACTTCAATTTAGGTAATAAAGAAGCAGCCATTAAAAGTCTCGAACAGTACAAAGGACTGGTGCGCGACGAGTCGGTGAACAACCAAATCGATGTCTTTATCAATAAAATCAAAAGTTCAACCCCATAAACGATATTACTATGCCTTGCGGTAAAAAAAGAAAGCGCCATAAAATCGCCACTCACAAGCGTAAAAAGCGCCTTAGAAAGAATCGTCACAAGAAGAAGTAGGAATACTTTTTGGTTGTAGCGTACACTGTCACCTGATCATTTTTTCGGGTGACAGTGTTGTTGTTTTTTGACATTTTTTGTCAAAAATCTTTTTATTCATCCATCAGCTTACATTAGGAGGTTCCTTGAACAAATCCTTATACGTGAGAAGTACGCCCACGGGCTTCGAAATAGCCATGTTCGAAGAAAAACGCCTCGTGGAATTCAGCGAAGAAACCAGCGACAAATCTTTCCAAGTAGGCGATATCTACTTAGGTAAGGTAAAGAAGGTGATTCCTGGATTAAACGCCTGTTTTGTAGACATAGGTTACGAGAAAGATGCATTTTTGCATTACCTCGACCTCGGCGTACACTTCAACTCACTTAAGAAATTCACCGACGACATACAGTCGGGCAAAAAGAAAGGTGCTCTGCTTCAAAACTTTAGGTTAGAAGAGGAGATTACGAAAGATGGTAAGATTGCTGACACCATTAGCAAAGGGCAATTGTTGCTCGTGCAAGTGGTTAAAGAGCCCATCAGCACAAAAGGTCCGCGGCTCAGCAGTGAAATCAGCATTGCTGGTCGCTATTGTGTATTGGTACCCTTCGGCGACACCGTTAACATCTCCAAAAAGGTGATGGATAACGCAGAAAAAAAGCGTCTAAAGCAAATTGCTTTGGGTGTGAAGCCCAAAAACTTCGCTGTGATTGTTCGCACCGCAGCTATTGGCTGTGAAGCGGAGGAGCTCGAAAGAGACATCAAAGAGCTGGTTCAAAAGTGGGAAGCTGCCATTGGTTTGCTCAAAACAGCCAAGCCTTCTGATCGTTTGGTGCAGGAAATTGCGCGTACGACAGGCATGTTGCGCGATTTACTTAACGATTCGTTCCAGAACATCTTCCTCGACGATCCACGGATGCACGAAGAAGTTAAAGAATACGTAAGTGGCATTGCTCCCGAAAAAGCTGATATTGTGAAGCTTTACAAGGGAAAACAAACACTTTTTGAGCACTTTGGCATCGACAAACAAGTGAAAGGTGCGTTTGGCAAAAATGTTACCATGCCTGGCGGTGCCTACATCATCATTGAGCATACGGAAGCTTTGCACGTAATCGACGTGAACAGTGGTAACCGTATGAAGCAAGACAGCAACCAGGAGAGCAACGCCCTCAACACAAACCTGGAGGCCGCCGATGAAATTGCACGACAGCTACGCTTGCGCGATATGGGCGGCATCATTGTTATCGACTTTATTGACATGCGCACGGCAGCCAATAAAAAATTGGTTTACGAACGGATGCATCAAGCCATGAGCACCGACAGGGCCAAGCATACCGTGTTGCCCATTTCAAAGTTTGGCTTGCTGCAAATCACCCGTCAGAGGGTTCGACCTGAGGTAAACCTGGTTACTAACGAGGCTTGCCCCATGTGCGAAGGCACAGGCGCCATTCGCCCCAGCATACTGTTATCCGACGAAGTAGAAGCGCATTTGAAATACATCCTCAATGAGCAAAACGAAAAAGTGGTACAATTGCATATGCATCCATTTTTAGCGGCTTACTTCACCAATGGCTATCCATCGAAGCGCGTTCGTTGGTGGCTTAAGTACAAGCGCTGGGTAAAAGTAGTACCCGAAAACAACTATCACATGGGAGAATATCATTTCTTCAATGCGGCTGGTGAGCAAATCAGCATTTAAAAGAAGCCTCGTCGTATGACGGGGCTTTTTAGTTTAAATAGCGCGCCACAATCGGCAAGCGGCGGCCCATGCCAAACGCCTTATTGCTCACTCGGAGAATGGGTGGCGTTTGGTGACGCTTGTATTCGTTGATGTTTACCAAACGCATAACTTTATTCACCAAAGCTTCGTCGTAGCCCATGGCGCGAATGGCCGCTGGCGCTTGTCGCTCTTCAATGTAGTGAAACAGCAGCCGATCTAAAATTTGGTACTCCGGTAACGAATCAGAGTCTTTTTGGTCGGGCCGCAATTCCGCACTCGGCGGCTTGGTGAGGATGTTGATCGGAATCACCTCCTCCTGTCGATTGATAAAATCGCACAGGGCAAAAACTTCGGTTTTATACAAATCGCCAATAACCGACAACCCCCCGCACATATCGCCATACAAGGTGCCATAGCCCACAGCAAGCTCGCTTTTATTAGAAGTATTGAGTAGAATAGAGCCAAATTTATTGGTGTGTGCCATGAGCAACATCCCACGGATCCGTGATTGTAAGTTTTCTTCTGTGATGTCAGGTTTAGTACCCGTAAAAGCCGACCGAAGCGTGTCTTCATACGCTGTAAATACCTTTTCGATAGGTACAATTTCATAAGACATACCCAGCTTAGTGACTAACGCCACGCTGTCGTCCACAGAATGGTTACTCGAATAACGCGAAGGCATGAGCAGGGTGTGCACGTTTTCAGAACCAAGCGCTCTGGCGGCTAAAACGGTAACGAGTGCAGAGTCGATGCCGCCCGATAAACCTATAATTGCCTTTTTAAAACCTAGTTTTCTAAAATAATCGCGAATACCTAAAACCAGTGCATCGTGTATAAGCTGCATGGCGACAGGCGGTTGCCGGATGGCAAAGTCAGAGGCCGCTTTCAGCTCGCCAGCATCAAAATGCACAAAGCCAAGAGCCGGCTCAAAATTGGGGAGCTGCAAAACCACTTCGCCTTGAGCATTGCGAGCCGTGGAAGCACCATCAAATACCAATTCGGTTTGTGCACCCACGTGGTTTACATACAAAAGTGGCTTTTGATAGGTGTTTGCCGTTTCTCCAAGCACATAATTGCGCTCAGCGTCTTGTCCCACTGAAAATGGCGAAGCCGCAATGTTAATGATCAAATCAGCTTGCTCCGCTCCTATTTCTTGCAAGGGGTTTCTTTTGTATTTAGCGTGATGCCCCACATTCCACAAGTCTTCACAAATGGTGATGGCCAATTTTTTACCCTGAAACTGCACCAAGGCATTTGCCGTGGCAGGCTCAAAGTAGCGGTACTCATCAAAAACATCATAGGTTGGCAGCAATGTTTTAGCGATCACCTGTTTTACTTCCCCGTGCTCTAAAAAATAAGCCGCATTAAAAAGGGGTTTTCCTTCTCCACTGAGGTTGCGTGCAGGAGCGCCCACAATTACAGCAAGGCCATGCGCAGCTTTTGCAATCGTATGGATGGCATCATCAGATAATTGCAAAAAATGCTCAAATTCTAAAAAATCGCGGGGCGGATAGCCGGTGATGGCGAGCTCAGCAAAGACAATTAAGTCGGCCTTTTCGATCTTAGCGGCGCTGATGTGGGCTAAAATTTGCTGCGTATTGTCATCGAAATTACCCGTATGGTAATTGATTTGGGCAAGCGCTATTTTCATGTATGCTAAAAGAAAATACCCAGTTGAAGACCAAGCGATGGAACACGCCCTTTCAGCTCGTTGCCTCGAAAATTATCTGTAAATGGACTGTCTAACCGAACACCTAAAACCGCATGGGTTTCGCCCGAAAGCAGGTATTCGATGCCAGCACCAATCAAAATACCAGCACGTAAGGCTGTTACCCGATCATCGGTAGTGAGCAACTCGTTTTTATAATCCACCACTTTGTTCACAGCGAAGTATTCTTCTGGGTCAAATTCGCTGGGATTATTCGTGATTCTGGCGCGCGCTTGAAACAGCACCCCAGTGCTGATGCCAAATTGACCATAAATGCGGATGGCTCCTCTCTGGTTGGTGCGCATTTTCATGCTCAATGGTAATTCAAAATATTGCGCGCGGTATTCGTATTGCATGTTATTAACACCTGCAAGAAAGCCGTTTTTTTGCAAGATAATATTAGTATCCAGCGAGCTGCCATATTGCAGTTGATTCACCGAAAGGCCCGTAGCAAGGAAATAATTGTTCCCGATTTTACGCTCTATCAGCAACCCATATCCATATCCAAATCCAGCACGTTCTTGGTTTAGCAAACGTGTTTCGGGCATTACCCAAGCAATACTTGGCGTAAAATGCAGTCCGAAGCGATAGGTGGAATCGCTCATTTGGGCTTGACTGCTACCGAAAAATCCCAGGAACAAGAAGACGAGTAAGTATTTGTACATGGCTTTTAGAATAATGTTCAGACGCACGTGTTTGTTTGTAATTTCGTGACGTAAATAACGTGATAAATATGTCAACTAAGGCGCAGAACTCAAAACGGATTTTAGCAATTGTCATTGTAACGATAGCAATAGCAGCCGTTTTTATTTACCAAAACTATAACAACGGTAGAGAAAAGGTGGTTTTGCCTGAGTCTGCAAAAAAAACCGTGGTAGTTCGGCGCTTCGACCAAGACTTATATAAAAGTGGAGCCAACATTTCCCCAGCCCATATAGCCGCGCTCCGAGTAAAATACGGCGATTTTTTTAAATTATATGTTGAAGATTTGATTGCTCTGGCTGATGTGCGGGATCCATCATTGCATTTAGAGCTGCAAAACTTTTTGAGCGACCCTTACATCGATACCATTTATCAAGAAACGTTAGCGGCCTATGGGGATTTAAAAGACATTGAAGCCCAACTCAGCGAAGCCTTTAGTTACTATTATTACTTTTTTCCTAAAGCACAACCTTATCAAGTTATCAGCTTTGTGAGCGGATTCCAGTACAAAAATGCATTGACCGATAGTGTTTTGTTGTTGGGATTGGACTTGCACCTCGGCAGGGATTACAAATACTATCCAAAAGTGGCCTACCTCAGCAATTATATGCTACCAAGGCTCGATCGGCAGTACTTGGTGCCCGATGCCCTGAAGGCCATGGTAGAGGATTTGCTACCACCCTATTTGGGAGAGAACAGTCTATTAAACGCCATGATGGTTGCAGGAAAAACGCAATACGCACTCAAAGCCATCTTGCCTAATACACCGGATAGCATTTTGTTTGGCTATTCAGCAGCGCAAATGGACTGGGTGAACCAAAATGAATTGGCTATTTGGGACTATCTTCTGAACGAAAACCTGCTTTATTCGGCCGACGTTAACGTGATGGCACGCTTACTCAATGACGGTCCTTTTACCACCGGCCTTCCGCAAGAAAGTGCCCCACGGATAGCTGCTTTTGCAGCCTATAAAGTCATAAACCGCTTTATGGAGCGCTACCCTACCGTATCGATGCAAGAACTTTTTGAGATGAATGCCCAGGAAATTGTCAAAAAAGCAAAGTACAAGGGCAAAGCCTGATTATTTGTTGATTTCAACAAACTTCTCGATATCTGTGTTTTTGCCGAGTAAAATGATGTAATCGTTATTATACAATATGGTATCGGCTTTTGGCACACCTAAAATGTGGTATTCGGTCCTCATCTCCCCATCTTCACCTTTCACTTCATAGGCGCGGCGCAGGCTAATGAGGTTAAGGTTGTATTTGTTACGAAGTCCGATTTCAATCACCGTTTTATCCGCCACGCCAATCGGCGTTTTTAACTCTACAATCTGATAATCATCTGGTAACTGAAAAAAGCTCACCAAATCAGGATTCAACAAACGGCCTGCTACAGAAATACCTACTTCATCCTCTGGCGAAAGCAATTCACTTACACCAAGCTTCTCCAAAATACGCCGCTGCTGGTCAGTGGATGCACGGGCAATGATGCGCTTCACCTTCATTTCCATGAGGGTAACAGTGGTAAGCAATAAAGATTCGAAATCTTGTCCGATGGCCACCACAACCGCATCCAGTTCATGCACATTTTGCGAACGTAGCGCCTTGATGTCGGTTGCATCTAATTGCACCGCATAGGCTACCTCATCGCGTAAGGCATCTACTTTTTCTGCAGATGAATCGAATACCATTACTTCCGCACCGCGTTGCGAAAGTGTGCGGGCGATCCTAGTACCGAAACGCCCGAGACCTATAACACCGAATTTGTTTTCCATGTGACTTTTGCTTTGAGGTGATGTACCAGTACTTCTAATCCTTTTGAGAAGCTGGTGTTGTTAGTAACAATGATATCGCTATACGCTTTGTAGGGCTCAAGATACGCTTTATATGCAGGCACTACATGCTGGTGCCATTGGTACAACACCGTTTCTTTTGGGTAACCCCGCTCGCTAGAGTCGCGGCGAATGCGGCGCTCCAACTTTATATGGTCCTCTGCATCTAAAAACACCTTTAAATCGAGCAACTCTCTGATTTCTTCGTAATAAAAAACAAACAAACCTTCCATGATGATGAGCGGCGCAGGCTTGTAACAAATCAACTCAGGTGCTTTGTCGGGATTGTTAAAGGTATATTCCTTCACATAAATATCGTGTCCCGAAATCAGGCGCATCACATCATCATGAAAGCGTTTGCGGTCGATTGACCCTGGCAAATCAAAATTAATTTCACCATTTTCATCGCGCTGCTGCATCTCCTTAGCCACGTAATAATGGTCCTGCGAGATCACGCAAATCTGTTCCACATCAAAATGCTGCGCCAAACTTTCTATGAAGGAAGTTTTGCCAGACGCACTTCCGCCCACAATACCTACCAAATACGGGTTTTCAGGGTGTAGATTTTCCAAAACGTGACAAATATACCGAGCATCTGGCGCATTCTAAAAAAAGCGAGGCAGAAAAGCACAATTGAGTTTGTTTGAAAGAAAAAGCTAGCAAAAAACTTCGTCAGCATCAATAAATTCACGATTTTTGAGAATTATGGCCAAAAAAAAATCGCAGGAAGCCTTTGAGGATAAATTGCAGCGCATCAAAAGCATTGCCGACACGTTACAGCGCGAAACTTTGAGTATTGATGAGAGCATGGCGCTTTTCAAAGAAGCAGATGAGCTCATCAAAAACTGCCGCGAATTTTTAGAGAAGGCCTCTTTGCAGGTTGAAACTTTGATCAACCCTTCCACTGGTGAGACGAAAAAGTTTTAGCATGTACCCTCCTTTGCAAGAAATACCAGAGCAACTGAACGCCCAGCAGCAGCTCGCACATTTGACCATTGAACAAATCAAAAAAGATTTCCTCACCAATGGTTTGGAGGTGAATCTACAGACCAGTACAACGCCCAATTACAAGGAGATTTGTACGGCTTTGGTTGATGTTTTGAATTGGCTGTTCGAAAACGACAGCCACAAACTCATGCAATTGCTCTACCGCATCGATTTACCAGAAGCCAAACTAAACGAGGCATTAGGCAATGCCATGGAACAAGCGGTAAGCGAAACCCTCGCATCACTCATTGTAAGAAGAGAGGCCCAAAAAGTAATTATTCGGCAGTTTTACAGTCAAGGAACAAAACCCAATACCTAAGTATCCAGACCTATGTTAACCCCCATCCGCAACCGTTTTTTATGGATTGCCCGCATTGAGGGCATTTCTTTCCTTGTGTTACTGTTTATCGCCATGCCTTTGAAATATGGCTTCGACTGGCCTTATGCCGTAAAATACGTAGGTTGGGCGCATGGCCTTTTATTTGTGGCCTACTTTGCCGCCCTAGCTCAAATTTGGGTGGCTGAAAAATGGAAGTTCAGCAAGGTTTTTTTGGCTGGCACAGCCAGTCTGCTTCCCTTTGGCACTTTTTGGTTCGAAAAAACCCAGCTGTAGCTAGTCTTTGAGGTTGTAACGCAACCTGCTCATAAACTCGTTGAGCTGCTCCCGCTCTTCGCTGGCAAAGCCTTCCCACATTTGCAACAACACTTCGTTGGCGCAAGCTTCCGCCCGCACTTGCAACTGCTGACCAGCAGCTGTGAGGTGCACAGACTTCGCGCGCTGGTCTTGCGCATCATCCTGACGGGTTAAAAGCCCTTCCTTTTCTAAAAACTGCAGCATCCTACTCAAAGACGATCGATCTCTACCGAGTTTCCGAGCGTAATATTCCTGATGTGCACCATTGCGGGTCCACAACAAATGCATCAAACGGTATTGATCGGCTGTAAGCATCAAGCCTTCTTTTTTAAACACCAAATCGAGTTGCTGGGCATGCAATACCCAAACCCGTCCAAAAAGCGCTGTTAATTGTCCCCTATCGAGCATGGTGCAATTTCTAACTTTTCTATTAATTATAAAGGTCTCAAACCCATTTATTTCTCAGCTGCGCGGTATTTCTGGTGCTTACTTGTGCTAGCTAGCTTTTAAGAAAGTATGGAAAAAAGACTGGCTGGTTGGCGCTTGAACAAGTAATTCGCCCAAAAAACTGCTCATAACCAACGCATGTGATTGCCAAAATTCAATGATTTGGATGTGGCACAACTATGCTATTCCAGCGTTTTTTTTTTGGAAGCAATACCCCTGTATTGAATCCACCAGCAATTAAATGCTGTTAAGTAAAACGAATGCTGACCGCGAATGGTTATTTTTGCACTTCCACAATTAATTGAAGTTTAAGTTTGTAATATGACGGTGATCATTATGATAGCCCAAATGCTTTTGGGATTATCCATTTTAGTGTTGTTACATGAATGGGGACATTTTGTAACGGCACGCGCTTTCAAAATACGCGTAGAAAAGTTTTACGTTTTTTTTGATGCTTGGGGCAAAAAGCTCTTCTCCTTTAAAAAAGGCGATACAGAATACGGCATTGGCTGGTTGCCATTAGGTGGGTATGTAAAAATTACTGGCATGGTCGATGAGTCGCTAGACACCGCGCAACTCAAAAATGTACCCGAGCCATACGAATTCCGTTCGAAGCCAGCCTGGCAACGTCTCATTGTGATGTTAGGCGGCGTAACGGTGAATGCCATACTAGGTGTCATCATTTTTGCAGGCATTTTGATGTATTGGGGCGAAAAATTCATCCCCAACAGCGAACTCAAGCATGGCATTGTAGCTTCGGCACTGGCACAAGAAGTGGGCTTACAAACGGGCGACAAACTCGTTAGCATCAATGGTGAAGCAGTGATTAAGTTCGATGACATCATGAGCAGCAAGGTATTGTTGGGCAGTGATGTAGCCATCACGGTAGACCGAAACGGAGCGCCGGTAAATATTGTGCTCCCTAACGATTTCACCAAACGCCTGCTTAACTCCGACAAATCGGGTTTTGTAATACCTCGCATGGCTTTTAAAGTAGGCGAAGTAATGCCCAATATGCCTGCCGCGGAAGCAGGATTAATGATTGGCGATGAGATAACAGCCATTAATGGTGAAGCCATTAGTTTTTTCGACGAATTGCAAAGCAGTTTACAAACGCTCAAAGGGCAAACGATTCAAATGGATGTTTTGCGAGCGGGTAAGCCTGCCAGCCTGAACGTTTCTGTTTCGGAGGCTGGTACCATTGGTTTTTATCCTGAATTAGAAGTCATGGAGACCTCTTTCAAGAAATACGGTTTTTTTGAGAGCATACCCGCCGGTGCCACCCTCGCCTGGAACGTGATATCTGATAATATTAAAGGCTTCGGCAAAGTTTTCTCTGGCGATATACCTGTGGAAAAGTCGCTGGGAGGCCCCATCGCCATCGCCAAAAAAATGTATGGCGGGGTGTGGGATTGGTACCGATTTTGGATGACAACAGGATTGTTGTCGATGATCTTGGCCTTTATGAACCTCTTGCCTATACCCGCATTAGATGGTGGTCACGTGGTGTTTTTGTTGATTGAAATGGCAATCGGCAAACCGGTAAGCGAAAAGGTAATGTTAGCCGCTCAGTACGTAGGTATGATTTTGGTGATTTCCTTGATGGTATTTGCCTTTGGAAATGACATATGGCAGCATTTGCTTAATTAGTCCCACTAAGCATTCAAAAAGCCTCCTAGACAAGCTGTCTAGGAGGCTTTTTGCATTCACAGGCAACGGTATCTTTTTTGGAGGATTTATAGTTTTCCCCAAAATGAGCAAGCAACCAAGCGCTTTCAAAATACTAAAAAAAGGCTATAAAACGAAGGTGGCAGTGCCTTAAAGCACGATAAATCGAATCAAAACGCATGGTTTAAATAGACAAACCGCGTAAAATCAACCAAAAACGCAGAGGAATGGGCAAAAAAAATCCCGGTTAGCGAACTAACCGGGATGGTGCCCAGGACCGGAGTCGAACCGGTACGAGTGTAACCTCACAGGTGTTTGAGACCAGCGCGTCTACCAATTCCGCCACCTGGGCAATGTCTCTACTCTATACAAATAAAAGAAGCTGTGGAGGTCGGAAGCGGATTCGAACCGCTGTAGGAGCTTTTGCAGAGCTCTGCCTAGCCACTCGGCCATCCGACCATAAAATAAAACCGCCAAATTGACAGTTGTTGTTCAATAATGAGCTTCTTAAAAATGCCCCTACGCCTTAAGGGACTGCAAATATACAGAGAAAATCTTTCGTTGTATCTACTCGTACCGTAAAGCTTCGATTGGATCTAAGCCAGCTGCCTTTGCTGCGGGATAATAGCCTGAAATCAAGCCGACTAACAAACATAAAATTACACCGCTTCCTATCCACAACCAAGGGATAATAAAGCCAACACCGACAACAAACGAAACAATATTGCCTACGAGCAGTCCCATGAGGATACCACCAAACCCTCCCAATTGCCCAATAGCCAAGGCCTCAAAAAGAAATTGCTGGCGAATGGTTTGCTGGGTGGCACCCAAGGCTTTGCGGGTTCCGATTTCGCGGGTGCGTTCGGTAACCGACACCAGCATGATGTTCATCAAGCCAATAGCAGCGCCAAAAAGCGTGATAAAACCAATGGCAGTGGCCGCAACACCTACAAAACTTAAGTTGCTGATGAGACTTGATGCAAAACTATCGGATTTCAGGATGTCGAAATTATCGTCTTGCTCGGCCCGCAGCCTGCGCACAACGCGGAAAAGTCCGTTCGCCTCCTCCACTCCCGCCTGCAGCAATGTTGGGTCTTTTATCAGCACCGATATTACATAGGAGCGATTAGGGTCTGGGTAATATCGGCGGCCATTGGTAATCGGTATCACCACGCTGCGGTCGCCACTACTACCAAAACTCGATCCTTTACTCTCAATAAGTCCAATAACGCGATATTTGCCATTGCCAATTTTAACAAGCTTGCCTTCGGGGTTTTCCTTACCGAACAAAAAATCGGCTACCTCTGACCCTAGTAAAACCACATTACTACCAGCACGAATTTCGGAGGTGGTAAAGTTGCGGCCATAACGCAAATCAGACGCGGCAGTGGTGAGGTAATTTTCGTCACTGGCAAAAACTGTGACGTTAGGATTGGTTTTTTTATTTTCAAACTTGATGGTAGAGGCGCCAGAAACGATACCCGAAAGTGAAATTTCAGATGGAAATTCAAACCGCTTAGCGAAAGTCTCAGCTTCTTTATAGCTGATGGCTTTTTTGGCTACCCTGCGGCGTGGACCACCAAAGCTGATGTTTAAACCCCGATTACGGATGGTGAAAGTATTGGCGCCCATGCTGGTGAAGGTATCGGTGAGCGACTTCTCCAAAGCATCGATGGAAGTTAAAATACCCACCAAAGCCGTTATACCTATGGCAATAATCAAAGCCGTTAAACTAGTCCTCAGCTTATTGCCCATAATGGCACTGATGGCAATGCGCAAATTATCGTACCACTTTAGTTGCATGACACGAAAATACAGCATGCAAGCTTACCGATTCAATTATTTCAATTTTCTTCAGGTTTTTTAGGAGTTGCCCTCGAAATGAGGCCCTATTTGCGTAAATTCGCGGTCAAATCAATGTGTTAATTAACCTGCTAAAATATATTTCATGGTATTCGACCTCGACATGATCAAACAGGTTTACGACCGCTTCCCTGCACGTGTTGCAGCAGCTCGTAACGCTGTCAATCGTCCACTTACGCTCACCGAAAAAATCTTGTATGCCCACCTTTGGCAAGGAGCGGCAACGGAGGCGCATGAGCGCGGTAAGACTTACGTGGATTTCGCACCCGATCGTGTAGCCATGCAAGATGCTACGGCACAAATGGCCTTGTTGCAGTTTATGCAAGCAGGTCGCGCAAAAGTGGCAGTGCCCTCTACCGTGCATTGCGATCACTTGATTCAGGCCAAAATAGGTGCTGTTGCGGATTTGAACACCGCCATCGATAAAAACAAAGAGGTTTACGACTTCTTGGCTTCGGTTTCTAACAAATATGGCATTGGCTTTTGGAAGGCTGGTGCGGGCATCATTCACCAGGTAGTGCTCGAAAACTATGCCTTCCCTGGCGGCATGATGATTGGTACCGACTCACACACACCCAACGCAGGTGGTTTGGGCATGGTAGCCATTGGTGTTGGTGGTGCTGACGCTTGTGATGTGATGGCTGGTTTGGCTTGGGAACTAAAATTCCCTAAGTTAATTGGCGTCAAACTTACGGGTAAGTTGAGCGGCTGGACTTCGGCCAAGGATGTGATTTTGAAAGTGGCTGGCATTTTGACTGTAAAAGGCGGTACTGACCACATTGTTGAATATTTTGGAGATGGTGCGCAATCGCTTTCAGCCACCGGTAAAGGCACCATTTGTAATATGGGTGCCGAAATTGGTGCAACCACTTCGATTTTTGGATACGATAAAAACACAGCAGCCTATTTGCGCGGCACCAGTCGCGCACAAGTTGCAGACCTCGCCGACGGCATTGCCGAGCACCTCAACGGCGATGCAGCGGTTTATGCCAATCCCGAGCAGTATTTCGATCAAGTGATTGAAATAAACTTAGATGAGCTTGAGCCGCATGTAAACGGTCCTTTCACCCCAGATTTAGCCTGGCCATTGAGTAAATTCGCCGCCGCTGTTAAAGAAAACGGCTGGCCAGCAAAATTAGAAGTAGGACTGATTGGCTCATGTACCAACAGTTCATACGAAGACATCAGTCGTGCCGCCTCCTTGGCCCAGCAAGCGGTCGACAAGCATTTGGTTGCCAAATCCGAGTTCACCATCACCCCAGGTTCCGAAATGGTACGTTTTACCGTAGAACGCGATGGCTATTTAGATACGTTTGCCCAGATGGGTGGCGTGGTATTGGCCAATGCTTGTGGTCCTTGCATCGGCCAATGGGCCCGTCACGGTGCCGAAAAGCAAGAAAAAAACTCAATCATTACCTCTTTCAACCGCAACTTCGCTAAGCGCGCCGACGGTAACCCGAATACCCACTCTTTTGTGGCTTCCCCTGAGGTGGTAACAGCGATGGCGATTGCAGGTGACTTGACCTTCAATCCCATGACCGACAGTCTCACCAATTCAAAAGGCGAGCAAGTACGTTTAGATGAGCCCATGGGCCTTGATTTACCAGCCAAAGGTTTTGCTGTAGAAGATGCAGGTTACCAAGCTCCTGCTGCCGACGGCAGTAAAGTATCGGTTTTGGTATCCGAAACATCTGAGCGCTTGCAGTTACTCGATCCATTTAAAGCATGGGAAGGCACCGACCTCAAAGGCTTGAAGCTGTTGATTAAAGCCAAGGGCAAGTGTACTACCGACCACATTTCGATGGCTGGGCCTTGGTTGCGATTTAGAGGTCACCTCGATAACATCTCCAACAACCTCCTAATCGGTGCCATTAACTTTGTAAATGATACCGCCAATACGGTGAAAAACCAATTGACCGGCGAGTATGGCGAAGTACCGGCGGTGCAACGCGCTTACAAAGCAGCAGGCATTGGTTCGATTGTGGTAGGCGACGAAAACTACGGTGAAGGTTCATCCCGCGAGCATGCCGCCATGGAGCCTCGTCACCTCGGTGTGCGTGCCATTTTGGTTAAATCATTTGCACGTATCCACGAAACCAATCTCAAAAAGCAGGGTATGTTGGCCTTGACTTTTGGAAACAAAGCCGATTACGAAAAAATACAGGAAGATGATAACATCGATATTTTGGGCCTGACCAGCTTTAGGCCGGGCCACAGCTTGACGGTGGTACTCAACCATGCCGACGGCAGCAAAGATGAAATCAGTGTGAACCACACCTACAATGAGCAACAAATTGAGTGGTTCAAAGCAGGCGCAGCACTGAATATTATTAGAGCAGCGTTTACGGCTTAATCAAAAAAGCGCTCGGGACCTTGGGGGGTTACGGGCGCTAGATTTTTATTTTAGATGGCCCACCTGGCGGCGGCATAAAATGATTGAACAAAAAAAGAGCGGTCTCAGGACCGCTCTTTTTTTTGGTAAGCTATGACTTAATACTGCTGCCAATGCGGGAAACCGCCCAGCATTTGCTTGTGCGACTTCATCAATTCGAGATAAAGTGCTTCAGGATCGTCGAGTTTATTTTTGCGCTGGCTTACAAACCAGTGAATTTGCAAGGCATCAATGCCTTCTTTCTGCATTTTAGAACGCAAAAAGGGTGCTGCTTCACCACTGCCGGGTTGTTGGGTGAGGGTTTTGCGCAACGAACCCCTGAAGTGTGTGTAGCCCAAGTAAACCAATTCTACTTTGCCTCTAGCATGCCTGTAAATACAAAAAACACCAGGTTTTTCAGGCACGTCCTTTACTAAGGTAGCCAAATCAGCATCCGCCGAAACAAAAAAATCACCCTTATCAGTGTAGGCAGTCAAAAAATCAATCATGTAATAAACTTTGTGCCAAAGCTACGGATAATGGGGCAGCTCTGGGGTCTATTTCTTGCTAAGAATTGTTTTCAACAGCTGTGCAGCTAAGCGCCGCGACTTGTATGTTTGTAAGATGACCCAACTGCTCGACCGCCTCCTTCAAAAACTCCAGGAAATTCCCGTGAGCCAGTGGCACAAAACAGCCGTAATTTTTCCTGGTCGGCGTGCAGGGGTGATTTTACGTAGGAAGTTAGCCGAAAGTCTACAACAACCCGTGTTTAGTCCGGCCATCATGAGTTTACCCGACCTGCTCAGCCACGAAACCCAATTGCGTATTTCTGACCCGGTACAATTACAATTTGAGCTTTATGAAGCCTATCTTTCACTGGTTCCGAACGAGACGTTTGAGTCGTTTTTAAAATGGGGCCCTGCTGTTTTACGCGATTTTAGTGAAACAGATGCCTATTTACTTGATGCAGACCAACTTTTTGGCTACCTCAGCCGTGAAAAAGCGATTGATTTGTGGAATCCTGGGGGAAACAGCCTCAGCGCTTCCGCGCAAGATTACCTGGCTTTTTTTAGTCAACTTGGCAGTCTCTACCACCTCCTACGCCAACGCCTGCAAAACAAAGGCGAAGGCTGGCAGTCACTTCTCAGTCGCCAGCTAGCCGAAGCCCTCCAGCAGCAAACACATGTATACCAGTACGAGCACTATCTCTTTGCGGGCTTCAATGCCCTCAACAAGGCCGAAAGCAGTCTGATGAAAGCCATGATCAGCAGCGGCAAAGCCCAATTGTTGCTCGAAGCCGATGCCTATTACATGCAGCAGGAGCACGAAGCCGGCTTGTTCATGCGGCAATATGCCAACGACCCTGTTTTAGGCAGCGATTTGCTGTACAACGGGCACCTGGCGGGTGGCGACAGTTCTATTACGGTGATTGAAACCACAGGGCAAGCCGCACAACTGCAATTTGCCAGTGAAAAAGTAAGCGAGTGGCTTGCTGCAGGCATTAAGGCAGAGGATTGTGTGCTCGTTTTGGCCGACGAAAAACTGCTCGTGCCCTTATTGGCAGCCCTTCCACCTGAGCTAAAGGCGCTAAACATCACCCTCGGATACCCTTTAGAGGCCAGTCACATCTATGCGCTGCTGACGGCGCACATGCAAGTGCTCACCCAAGTCCACGAAAAAGCTGGTGTGTATTGGTTCTACTACCACGATTTGCTGCGGCTGTTACAGAATCCACTTTTCACCTCTGAAAGCAGCCGAAAGGCGGTGTCACAACTCCGCAAAGCCGGCCGCATTCGTTCGTCGCAGGCACAGCTCAGCGAGTTGTTGCAGCAGCATGAGGCTTGCGGGGCAGACTGGTGGGCGCTCGGACAAAGCACGCCTGATAACTGGATACCCCTTTGGCTGCAACTGCTTGAAAAACTAACGCGAGACAAAAAAATTGACGACCTCCAAAAAGGCATGTGCCTGCAAATGCTCACTTTATTGCGGCGTTTGGCTGGTCGCGTCAAGCAATATCCTGCGCTCAATAACTGGACGCTGTTCAAACAGCTCTTACAACAAAGCGTCAAAAACGAACAAATTGCCTTTTTAGGAGAGCCTTTTGCCGGCATGCAGCTCATGGGCGTACTCGAAACACGAGCACTTGCTTTCAAAAATGTATTGGTGTTAGGCTTGAACGAAGGCAAACTACCAGCGCTCAGCAGGCAAGACGGCTTCATCACCTTTTCACTTCGCCAAGCATTTGCTTTGCCTGGTCCACGTGAAAAAGAAGCGGTGTTCGCCTATCACTTTTACCGGCTTTTGCAGCATGCTGAGTCGGCCTGGCTTTTGTGCAGCGGCAGCACCGATGACATGGGGGCTGGGGAGCCTTCGCGCTACATTCGCCAGCTGCAACTCGAGTGGCCTGGTCGTGAAAAGGGCAATTTCCACTACCAGCTGCTTGATTTACCGGCCGCAAAAGGCAATCCTATAAACGAGCCCATCGTCATTACAAAAACTGAAGAAATACAAGCGCTTATCAAGGAGCGTTTGGAGCAACCCATTTCGCCTTCCGCCCTCATCAGTTTGATCAGCTGCGAGCTCAAATTTTACTTCAGTCGCCTTTTGCGCATTTATGCACCCGACGACCTGCAAGAAGATGCCGATGCCCGCGAACTTGGCGACATCCTGCACCTGAGCTTAGAGCGACTGTATCAACCCTATCTCCACAAACAGCTGCAACCACAAGATGTAGAAGCCATGCAAAAGCTGGCAGAAAGCACCTTAGATGCTGTTTTGATGGAGAAATATGCCGAAAGAAACTTTGAAACCGGCTTAAATCTGCTTGTAAAACGCATGGCAGCCGCCTATTTAGGACGCTTTTTAACCAAGGAAAAAAAACTCAGCAAGTACCACCAACTCGAAATTATAGGCTTGGAAACCGAGCTCAGCGCTACTTTCAATAGCAAATACGGCACCCATACGCTACGGGGTTTTGCCGACCGCATCGATCGGCTAGATGGCACTTTGAGGGTGCTAGACTATAAAACAGGCGCTTTTAAGTCTAAGGAAGTAGAGATCGAGGACCTCCACGATGATTTTTTCAATCCCAAAAAAGGCAAAGCGTTTCAGCTCCTTGCCTATGCCTGGATGTACCAGCGCAGCACCAGTAACCACGGTGAAATCACATCTGCCATCATTAGTTTTCGGCAGTTAAATGCAGAGGCCGGTGAATTGAGCATCAAAAACGGCCAAATCGATGAAGGCCTCTTCCAAACCTTTGAAGAAAAGTTGCAGGAGTTAATTGAGCGACTGTACGATCAAAATCGGCCGATTAGCCAGACTGAAGACCTAAAAGAATGTGAAAAATGCGATTTTCGCAGCATTTGCAATCGCTAGGAATGGCCGCGCTACAGCATTTGGTATACAGCAATGTGTACATCGCGCTGCTAGCTACAGCCGCCCTCTGGCAGACGAGTTTGTTACTCGAAACTGCCTTACCCTGGCCACTCATTGGACTTGTTTTTTTTGCCACCTTGGCCCATTACAACCTCGATCGCCTGCTCGAATACAAACATTTTAGCACCAGCACGCAAACCCGCCTACAATGGCTGGGACAGCGTAAAAAAGCCTTGGTGGTGTTTACCTTGTTGGCAGTACTGGCTGCAACCTATTTCTTAAGTCTGCAAACCACAGCTGTGGTGCGTTGGGTGGCCTTGCTGGTGCTTGTGGCACTCGCCTATTCGCTTTTTTTCAGTGGCATAAAAAAACAGCGCAAACTGGCCGCGCTTGGTGCCCTCAAGCCACTGCTCATTGGTTTTGTTTGGATGGGTATGGGGCCTGGACTGCTGCTGGTTGCCTTGCAAAGACCAGTGGCTAATCATTGGCCATGGCTGCTTAGTAATATGTTGTTTTTCAGCGCTTTGTATTTACCATTCGACTATCGAGATCGGGAGCAAGACCGTGAAAAAGGCATTCAAACCTTGGCCTTACGCCTGCCAAATGTTGCTTATGGGCGCGTACTGCTAGCACTTTTACTCGTGCACTGGGCACTGTTCAACTTCAGCTTTCCAGCCTACGCCCTATGGCTTTTGCCTTCTACTGCTTTTGCCATGTGGCTGAGTTTGCACAGTTTAAATCGCAATAAAGAATGGCTTTATGTATTTGGGATAGATGGACTTATCGGCTTACAGGCTATCGGCATTGCCCTTCAACATTATTGGAGGTAAGAGAAAGGTAGCCAAAAGCCAAGAAAAAGCGTATTTTAGTCAAAAAAACACAGCCATGCCAGCACGCGCCCCTTTTAACTTGCAAAAATGGATTGATGAAAACCGGCATTTACTCAAGCCGCCGGTGAATAACAAAAATTTATATCCCGAGGGTACCGATTATATTGTGATGATTGTGGGCGGTCCCAATGCGCGTAAAGACTACCATTACAACGAAACGGAAGAGCTTTTTTACCAGCTTGAAGGCCACATCACCGTGCGTATTCAAGACGAAGGTCAAGCCGTAAATGTGCAGCTCGGTCCTGGCGATATGTATTTATGTCCCGCCAAAGTACCCCATTCGCCCATCCGCACCGAGGGCTCTATCGGCCTTGTGATTGAGCGGGTTCGTGCAGGCAAAGGCTATACCGACGGGCTACTTTGGTTTTGTGACAAATGCAACCACAAATTACATGAGGCTTATTTTGAATTGAAGAACATCGAAACCGACTTTCTGCCTCGTTTCAGAGCTTATTATGCGTCAGAAGAACTACGTACTTGCCAAAAATGTGGCCATGTAATGGAGACTGACCCCCGCTTTGTATAAAATCTGCCTTATCGCATGTCGTTTCAACTACCTTACGGTCCCTCATCGTTAACCATCGATATCCACACCCACCTCATGCCCGAGCATTTGCCGCGTTGGGCGCAAAAGTTTGGGTATGGCAACTTTATACACTTAGAACACCACCTCGATAGCTGTCCCCGCTGTGCCAGCATGATGCAAGGCGACACCTTTTTTCGCAAAGTGGCCGAAAACTGCTGGGAAGCCGATGCGCGTTTGAAGGATTGCGATAGCCATGGCGTACATGTTCAAGTGCTTTCGACCATTCCTGTGCTGTTTCATTATTGGGCCAAGCCTGCCGATGCACTCGAAACTTCGCGCTACCTCAACGACCACATGGCCGAAACGGTGGCCCGCAATCCAAAGCGGTTTGTGGGTTTAGGCACCGTACCCCTGCAAGATCCAGCGCTTGCCATTCAAGAGATGGAGCGCTGCATGCAGGAATTAGGCTTTTCGGGTATTGAAATCGGCTCCCATGTAAACGATTGGAACTTAAATGCTCCTGAGCTTTTTCCGTTTTTTGAAGCGGCAGAACGGTTAGGAGCGGCCATTTTTGTGCATCCCTGGGACATGATGGGCAAGGATAAAATGAAAGATTATTGGCTTCCATGGCTGGTAGGCATGCCGGCAGAATCGTCGCTGGCCATTTGCAGCATGATTTTCGGCGGTATTTTTGAGCGTTTGCCGAACTTAAGGGTGGCCTTTGCTCATGGAGGCGGGTCCTTCCCGGCGACCATTGGTCGCATTGAACACGGTTTCAATGTGCGCCCAGACTTGGTTGCCATTCACAATCCTGTAAATCCGAAGGCCTATCTTGGCAAGTTTTGGCTCGACTCCCTCGTTCACGACCCTCAAATGCTCGCTTATGTAACCGATTTAGTAGGTGCTAACCGGGTGGCCTTGGGTACCGACTACCCTTTTCCGCTTGGCGAATTAGAACCAGGCAAACTCATACAAGGCATGCCTTGGCCACAAGCCCAAAAAGACATGCTTTTGCATGGCGCGGCCTTGGAATGGCTCAACCTACCAAAATCTAAATTTCTTTAAATGAAAAAGGCTTCCACACATTCGGGAAGCCTTTTCTATTAAAGACGTTTTCATTCGTCCTTTTTATGTAATCATGCCTCGACCGCTGACATTTGGATATCGGCTTCGATTCGGATTTCGTCGCTTACCAACAAATCACCAGCTTCGTTCAATACATGGAACTTCAAGCCGAAATCTTTGCGGTTGATTTTGGTACGGAAGCTTACGCCAGCTTTGGTTACGCCCCAAGGATCTTTAACAACACCGTTGAAATCTACTTCCAAATCAATGTCCATCGTCACATCACGGATGGTCATTTTGCCGTGCAGGATAAATGAACGGTCAGACTTGCGTGTTACGTCGGTATTGTGAAAAGTGATTTGTGGATATTTTTCAGCGTTAAAAAAGTCATCAGACTTCAAATGCTCGTCGCGCTGTTCGTTGCCACTAAAAACAGATGCAACATCAGCTGAAAACTTTACGTTCGCAGTCGAAAAGTTATTGCCAATGGTTTCTATATCAGCCGTAAAGGACTTAAAAGTACCGGTTACGGTAGTAATCATTAAGTGCTTGGCTTTGAAGTTGATGGTGCTGTGGGCAGTATCGATGCTCCATTTAGTTGTAGTCGTGCTCATTATTTTTTTAAGTTATGATTGTAAAGATAACAAATCGATGTTCAAACATCATTTAATTAACTCATCCAAGCAATAAAAGTTCATTCAGTTTATAAAAAGGAAAATACAAGCATATTCCTTTCTGTTATCTTTAACGCGTGAATAAAGCTGGTCCTATTGGCGTATTTGATTCTGGTTATGGCGGTTTAACTGTGCTCAAAGCACTTACCACCCACCTGCCGCAGTACGATTATTTGTATTTGGGCGACAATGCACGTGTTCCTTATGGCACGCGTTCATTTGAAACGGTGTATCAATATACCCTAGAATGTGTTGAAGCCCTGTTTGCCCAAGGCTGCCAATTGGTGATTTTGGCATGCAACACCGCTTCTGCCAAAGCCCTGCGCAGTATTCAGCAAAACGATTTGCCCAAAATTGCACCACAGCGCCGGGTTCTGGGTGTAATTCGACCTACCACGGAAGAAGCCGGTTTACTTACCCAAAATGGGCATTTAGGTGTGCTTGGCACTACGGGAACGGTGCTTTCGAACTCCTACCCTATTGAAATTGCCAAGTTTTTTCCAACTGTAAAAGTCAGTCAAGAAGCCTGTCCTATGTGGGTACCCTTGGTCGAAAACAATGAACATTTGGGCCCAGGTGCAGACTATTTCCTCAGTAAGCACTTGCACGCGTTGCTGCAGCAAGATGCAAACATAGATGCGGTCATTCTTGGATGTACGCATTATCCATTATTACAAGGTCGACTTGAAGCGCTCACTGCTGGCAAGATTAAGTTTATTGCCCAGGGCACCTTGGTAGCGCAAAAGCTTACACAATATCTCGAACGGCATCCCAAAATGGCAGCCTTGTGCAGCACAAATGGCAGCAGACAGTTTTATACGACGGATGATGCCCAAGTTTTTGAAGAAAAGGCACGGCTTTTTTATGGTGAAAACATACAAGCCCAACACCTCGATTTAAACACCATCCGTTTTACCCCAGATGCGTGAGGAAGTTGTAGCCGTTTTAAACCACTTAGAAGAAGCGTTGGTGCAACAGGCACAGCCCGAATTAGCAGCAGGGATGAAGACTTACATGAAGCATCGGTTCGACTTCATTGGTATTCAGAAGCCTTTACGCACCGAGATTTGTAAGCCTTATTTCAAAGCTTTACAAGCTTTAAAAGCCAATCCTGCTGATATACTGCGATTTTGCTGGTCAAAACACGAGCGTGAATGGCAATATGTAGGAATGGACTTTGCCTTGAAGTCGCCCAAAAACTGGCCGCCCGATTGGTTGGCAACGATGGAATACTGTATTACCCACAAGAGTTGGTGGGATACGGTGGATTTGTTGGCGGTGCATGGTGTTGGTGGTTGGCTTAAAGACAAACCCGAGTTGCAAGGGCAAACCGTAGCGCGCTGGCGGCACAGCAAACAACTTTGGCTAGAACGCAGTACCCTCCTTTTTCAATTGATGTACAAAGGCAACACCAACCATGCGTTGCTTGCCGATTTATGTGTGCAGTTTGCCGATTCAAAAGCTTTTTTTATTCAGAAAGCCATGGGGTGGGCACTGAGGCAATATGTAAGAACAGATGCAGAATGGGTTCAAAACTTCGTCGCCAATAACACCTTACCCAAACTCACCCAGCGTGAAGCCCTTAAAAATGTTGGAAATTAAATAGCACCACTAACCATAAGTTCCTCAATTAGAAATGATTTGACGATAGATCAAAAGTGGCATTAAAATTCAATTAAACTTTATTCAATGTTCAGGCGATTTGATTTTTAAATCGTTATTTGCCTGACATGCTTGACGAAAGCCGACGGGAAAAGAGTAATTTACTCTCCTACTGTCGGTTTTTTTTGTTTAATCGCGTACCAACTGCCACCAGTCCTTATTCGGCACCGGGCATTTAATCGACACCGGCTCTTTGGTCACAGGATGTTCGAACGCCAATTTCCAACTGTGCAGCGCTATGCTGTAGTCGTTGTTAGCTGTTGGATAGCCATATTTCACATCCCCAACAATGGGATGCCCCATGTGCGACAATTGTACCCGAATTTGGTGTGGGCGTCCGGTTTTAGGAGAAACCTCCAAGAGGCTGTAGCGACTGCCATACTTTTGCACACGGTAGCTCAGCTCAGCACGTTTGCTGTCTTTAACCTCCCTGTCATGTGCATGCACCAAGTTTTTTTCAGTGCTCTTTTTCAGGTAATTCACCAATTCGCCCTCTTCCATCAGCACTTTATCCTTCACCACCGCCAAGTATTTTTTGTACACCAATCGATCGTGAAACAACTTGTTCATCCGTTCTAACGCTTTGCTGGTCTTGGCTAAAAGCACCAAGCCCGAAACCGGCCTGTCGATCCTGTGGATCAAACCCACAAAGGCATCGCCTGGCTTGTTATACTTCTTAACAAGGTAATCGTTTACCGCATCTACCAAACTGTAATCGCCTGTATCGTCACCCTGGCTCAACATGCCTGCTGGCTTATTCACTGCGAGGAGATGATTATCCTCAAACAAAATCTGTAATTCCACTAGTATTGCTCCTTTTTATTCGGAAAATCTTGACGTTTGACATCGTCAATGTAGCGCTCCGCAGCGCCTTTAATATCGTCGTATAAATTTAAGTACCGACGCAAAAAGCGGGGACTAAAATCATTGTTGATGCCCAGCATATCGTGCATGACGAGTACCTGGCCATCCACCCCAGCCCCAGCCCCAATGCCAATCACGGGAATGTGCAAGGATGCGGCCACTTCTGAGGCCAAATTAGATGGTATTTTCTCAAGCACCAAGGCAAAACAGCCTGCCTGTTGCAGCAGCAAGGCATCCTGTTTTAAGCGATCAGCCTCTTCCTCTTCTTTGGCACGAACCGTGTAACTGCCAAATTTATAGATAGATTGCGGCGTAAGGCCCAAATGGCCCATTACAGGCACACCCGCCGTTAAAATACGTTGTATCGATTCAATAACTTCGGCCCCACCTTCCAGCTTCACCGCATGCGCGCCCGATTCTTTCATGATGCGAATGGTTGAATTAAGGGCCTCCTTAGAGTTGCCTTGGTATGAACCAAAAGGCAAATCTACGGTAATTAAAGCCCTTTTAACAGCACGAACCACCGAGGCTGCATGGTAAATCATTTGATCTAAGGTGATCGGCAAAGTGGTTTCGTGACCGGCCATCACATTTGAAGCGGAGTCGCCCACCAGCAAAATATCGATGCCCGAATCGTCTAAGATTTTAGCCATCGAAAAGTCATACGCCGTGAGCATGGCAATCTTTTCGCCACGCTCTTTCATTTCACGCAAGGTTTGGGTGGTAACCTTTTTTACGTCTTTGTGTACCGACATCGGCAATGCTTTAAAACACAAAGGTCGTGATTTATAAGCGAAAAGCATGATTATAGAAAAACAACCTTTAACATTTCTATGACAGCAAGCATTTTGTGGTTTTATTAATTCAGTTATCTTTGAGGTTCTATGAAGAAGTTATTGCTGCTAGCCAGCTTGTTTGCGGCTCTTTTTACTGCTTGCAGTACCGATATTGACATCAATGCGGACTGGAAAGACACCACTTTGGTGCTCGGCTTGCTAAATACAGACCATCAAACCCATTTTATACGCATTCACAAGGCTTTTTTAGATGAAGAGCGTGGCGCTTTTGAGGTAGCACAAATACAGGATTCGTTGTATTACAAAAATTTGGTTGTAAAAATAGAGCGCATTCGTGGCAACGCCGTTTTAGAAACCTACACTTGCGTACAGATTGATACCGCTATTTTAGAGCCTGGTATTTTTGCCAGTCCCGAATTAATCCTGTACCGATTCAGTACCGATTCAGTTTTAGACATCAATAGCACATACCGATTGGTGATAGAAACACCTTTTGATAAGGTTGTTACTTCTCAGCTCAATCCCATTGGCTTTCCTAGAAACTTGCCAAACGGACTGCCTCCCAATACCCCTCCACCACCAAATTATGCAGGCATCAATTGGAGCAGCCAGGTACCTCTCGTCTTTTTAGCACAACCAGCCAATGCCCGCCGCTTTGACATGACCATTCGTATTTTTTATGACGAATGGAATCGCTTTACGGTTACGCCTTCTGACACTCCAGGACTTCAACTCAAACATTTAGATTGGCGTGTAGAGGTTAATCAGCAATTTGCCACTATTAACAGCTCAAATGTTACCCAATTGCGGGTTCCGGGCAGGAATATGTTTTCCTTCATGAATTCGTCTATTCCTTCAAACCCTAATTTAAACCGCAGGCTCAGAGGAACGCTTTTCTATTTTGATTTTGCGGATGAAGATTTCAACACCTTCCTTCAAATCAATAATCCCAGCTCCAGCTTGGTTGATGTAAGGCCTACTTTCACAAACATCAACAATGGCATTGGAATTTTTGCTGCTCGGAGAAGTGTTCCAGATTTAAAACTGGTTCAAAACACGGCCGGTTTCCCGTTCACGAGTCCTTATTTTAGAGAAGCCCTGGGCGGCATAGGCACAGACAGCTTGCGTGCGCGCTACCCAGATTTGAATTTTGTACCCTAGGCTGCTTAGCTCGGCCTTATTCATACATAAAGACTCCTTCGGGGGTCTTTTTTGTTGCCGGCTGCCAAACTGACATATCAAACGTCCATACAGCACATGTCTGTCAGGCATTTTGCCAAGTTGACCACCTGTAGGGCCGCATTTCGATTGTGGCATTTTAGTTGACAATAAGTTAAAAATTGAAGCCGCCTTCGGGCAAAAGCAAAATCTCAACAGACATGAAAAAAATTATTGGAATTGATTTAGGCACCACCAATTCTTGCGTTGCCGTTATGGAAGGCAACGAGTATGTGGTTATCCCAAACAGTGAAGGTCGCCGAACTACACCCTCTGTAGTGGCCTTTATGCAAAATGGCGAAATCAAGGTAGGCGATCCTGCCAAGCGCCAAGCCATCACCAACCCTAAAAAAACCATTGCTTCTATCAAGCGCTTCATGGGGCGCAAGCACTCAGAAGTAAGCAGCGAATTGAAATATGTTGCATACGAAGTAAACAAGGGCGATAACGACACCCCTCGGGTTCAGATTGATGATAAATTATACACTCCCCAAGAAATTTCGGCCATGACACTTCAAAAAATGAAGAAAACGGCGGAAGATTATTTGGGACATGAAGTTAATGAAGCTGTAATCACTGTTCCGGCCTACTTCAACGACGCCCAGCGTCAGGCTACCAAAGAAGCCGGTGAAATTGCTGGTCTCAAAGTGGCACGTATTGTAAATGAGCCCACCGCTGCTGCCTTGGCTTATGGTTTAGACAAAAAGACACAAGACCTCAAAATTGCTGTTTTCGATTTGGGTGGCGGTACTTTCGACGTATCCATCCTTGAATTAGGAGATGGTGTATTTGAAGTAAAATCAACCAACGGCGACACCCACTTAGGAGGTGACGACTTTGACCAGGTAATCATCGAATGGTTAGCCAACGAATTCAAAAGCGACGAAGGTGTGGACCTTACCAAGGACCCAATGGCCTTACAGCGTTTAAAGGAGGCTGCTGAAAAAGCAAAAATCGAGTTATCGAGCTCTACAGAAAGCGAAATCAATCTCCCATACATTACAGTGGTAGACAACGTTCCGCGTCACATGGTGAAGAAATTGAGTCGAGCTAAATTCGAGCAATTAGCCGAACGTTTGGTGCAGCGCACTTTAGAGCCTTGCAAGCAAGCTTTGAAAGATTCTGGCTACTCGGTAAGCGATATCGACGAAGTAATTTTAGTAGGTGGCTCCACACGTATCCCCAAAATACAGGAAATTGTTGAGCAGTTCTTTGGCAAAAAGCCTTCAAAGGGTGTAAATCCCGATGAAGTAGTGGCCATCGGTGCTGCCATTCAAGGTGGTGTACTTACTGGTGATGTAGACGGCGTATTGTTACTCGACGTAACCCCGCTTTCGTTGGGTATCGAAACCATGGGCAATGTAATGACCCGTTTGATTGAGTCGAACACTACCATTCCAGTAAAGAAAAGCCAGGTGTTTAGCACTGCGGCCGACAACCAGCCATCGGTAGAAATACACGTATTGCAAGGCGAGCGCACCATGGCCAGTGATAACAAAACCATTGGGCGCTTCCACCTCGACGGCATCCCGCCAGCACAACGAGGGGTACCACAAATTGAGGTAACCTTTGACATTGACGCAAACGGATTGCTCAACGTATCGGCCAAAGACAAAGCCACAGGCAAAGAACAGAAAATCCGCATCGAAGCCTCCTCTGGTTTGAGCAAAGAAGACATTGAAAAGATGAAGCAGGAAGCTGCGGCCAATGCTGATAATGACCAGAAAATGCGTGAGGAAGCCGAGAAACTAAACATGGCAGACAACCTCATTTTCAGCACCGAAAAACAGCTCAAAGAGTACGGCGAGAAAATTCCAGCTGAGAAAAAAACCGCCATTGAAGCTGCCTTAGAAGAGCTCAAAAAAGCACATACTGCTCGTGATTTAGCGGCCATTGAACCAGCCATGACCAGCCTAAATGCGGCTTGGGAAGCGGCCTCTGCCGATATGTACAAGGCCACGCAAGAAGGTGAGCAAGCAACTGGCCCTGAGGCCAACGCTGCCGACAAAACCGACGATGTAACCGATGTAGATTACGAAGAAGTAAAATAAGCATTGTAATCAATGTGTAGACCTGCCTCCAAAAAGGCAGGTCTTTTTTTTTGCAACCCTGTTGCATTTATGAAACTTATTTAGCAACTTTGTTGCATAAACAATCAACAACATGAAAAAATTGATCTTCCTATTTGTCGTTAGCGGCACCTTATTTACTTCATGCACAAAAGAAGAAACGCCTGATACGCAAAAGCCAGTGATTACGGTAACCTCACCTGCAGGCGATCACTTGGACAAAGCCCCTGGCGATACTTTAAATCTTGCGGCTTTACTCACAGACAACACCGAGTTGTTAAATGCTAAAATAGACATACACGTAGCTGGCGATCACGGCCATAAAGTTACTGGCGAAGGCTGGGAATGGGCCAAGGTTTACACCATAGGTGGCCTTGAGCATACGTTAAGCGAAACCGTCGTTATTCCAACAGACGCTGAAATTGGTGAATATCACATCACTTTCGAAGCAACCGACAAGGCAGGCAACGCTGCTACGCCGGTGGTGATTGAATTGCATATCGACTAATCATTTCAATAAATGTGTGTGTGTGAAGGGCTGCTCCGAGAGGATGCGGCCTTTCCTTTTTTAGAAGCAACCAAACATAGCGCGGCGCTGCTCCTTTGCACCAGCAGCTGCTTTTTGAGCGCCAAGGCGCCAGTGCTTCTACTGATATGTTCTTGTTTCCGCCGCCTCACCTCACCATGGTTTTAGCTTGGCCTTGAGTGTACAGGCCAGTACTTCAACTAAACGCTCCTGATTTTTCCATTTTTCGGCCAGTACATCCAAAAAACCGATGAAATAAGTAACTTAGGGCTGCAAAAATATAGCTACATGCGTTTTACACTGTTACTCACCTTATTCGTTAGTCTTGGCTTAGCCCCCACCCCCAGCCTCAGCAAAGGCAAAAAGCCAATCGCCAAAGCCCTCACCCTAGAAGAAATCTTTGCTTCTGGCAAATTTTCACAGCGCTCGGTTTACGGTCTAAACAGCCTCAAAGACGGCCAGAGTTATGCTTCCATTGTTTATGGCGCCTCCCCAAGCATTGTGATTTACAATTACAGTAGCGGCGAAGCCATCGATACCCTGGTGAAACAGGCGTGGCTCACGCCTATCGGCAGCAGCACGGCAATTCGTTTTGCAGGCTACAGCTTGAGTGCCGACGAAAGTCTGGTGATGTTAAGCACCGCCCCAGAGCAGATTTACAGGTATTCGTCGCGGGAGGACAATTACATCTTTGAACGCAGCACCAAAAAACTCTATCCGCTTTCGCCGAACGGCAAACAGGCCTACGCTGCTTTCTCGCCGGATGGCAAAAAAGTGGCCTTTATGCGCGAAAACAACCTATTCATGGTAGAATTAGCCAGTATGACGGAAACACAAATCACCTTCGATGGCAAAAACAACGAGATCATCAATGGCGGCACCGATTGGGTATATGAAGAAGAATTTGGGTTTACCCGCGCTTTCTTTTGGTCGCCAAACAGTCAAAGCATTTTTTATTACAAAATAGATGAGCGCCAAGTACCTGAATTTGTGATGCCGATGTACGATGGCTTATACCCAACCAATTTCACCTTTAAATACCCAAAAGCAGGCGAAAAAAACGCCATCGTGAGCATGCATTTGTATGCTTTGGCAACGGCCAAACACATGCAGGTAGAAACTGGGCCTGAAAAAGACCAATACATTGCGCGGGCGGGCTGGACCAAAGACCCCAATGTGGCGTGGATGCAGCGGGTAAACAGGCATCAAAACAAAGTAGAATTGCTTTTTGTAGATGCAATAACAGGGCAAAGTAAAGTGGTTCTCACCGAAACGAGCGAGCAGTGGGTAGATATTCACGATGACCTCACCTTTTTAGAGGACGGTCAAAGCTTTATATGGAGCAGCGAACGCAACGGTTACAACCAGCTTTATTTGTATGGCATAAATGGCCAACTGCGCAAACAACTTACGCAAGGCGATTATGATGTAGCCAGTTTTTACGGTTTTGACGAAAAAAATCAACGGATTTATTACAGTACCGCCTACCCAAGCGCCATGGAGCGTACGGTATATAGCGCTGCACTTGCTGGTGGCGAGCCCCTCAAATTGAGTCCCAGTCGCGGCAAAAACAGCGCAAGTTTCAGCGCAGATTTCAGTCACTACCTGCATTTTCATACCGATGCCAACAGTCCGTTAACCGTAAGCATGCACAAAAACACCAGCGAGCAAATTCGCGTGGTGCAAAACAATGCTGATTTGCGCAAAACATTAGCAGATTACAACTTGGCTAAAAAGGAGTTTTTTGATTTTGACAACGGTGAAGGCGATATTTTGAACGGCTTTATGCTCAAGCCAATGGACTTTAACCCGAAGAAAAAATACCCGGTTTTGATGTTTGTTTATGGTGGACCAGGCAGCCAGACCGTAGATGCCAGTTTTGGCCAAAACTACATGTGGTTTCAGTACCTCACACAACAGGGGTACATTGTGGTTTCAATCGACAATCGTGGTACCGGTTTTAGGGGCGCGGCCTTCAAGAAATGTACTTACCAGCAGTTGGGTAAGTATGAAATTGCTGATCAGATGGCAGGGGCCAAATATTTGGGCGGCTTGGCATACGTTGATAAAAACCGCATTGGCATGTTTGGCTGGAGCTACGGAGGTTATATGAGCTCCTTGGCCATTACGGTAGGTGCCGATCTGTTTAAAACAGCGGTGGCGGTGGCTCCGGTGATCAACTGGCGCTTTTACGACACCATTTATACCGAGCGTTACATGCGCACGCCGCAGGAAAACGCCAGTGGATACGACGACAACAGTCCTTCGTCGCACGCCGACAAACTCAAGGGCAGCTACCTACTCATTCACGGCACCGCCGACGACAATGTACACTTCCAAAACGCACTGGTAATGAGCGACAAGCTCGTAAAAGCCAACAAGCAATTCGAATTTATGGCTTACACCGACAAAAATCATGGCATTGGTGGTGGTACAACACGGTTACAGCTCTTCACTAAAATCACCAATTTCTTAGATTCAAATCTAAAATAATTTTGAGAAGTCACGCTTTTTCACTTGCTTCGAACCTATCACTTAAAACAAACTACCTTGACACAAGCAGTTCACGCTAAAGAAAAACACCCTCCAGGGTTGTATTTGCTATTTTTTACCGAGATGTGGGAGCGATTTAGCTACTACGGTATGCGCGCCCTTCTAACCTTGTATTTATCCAAAACGGTAATGGAAGGAGGCCTTGGTTTCGACAATGCCAGTGCCACACTCATTTATGGATGGTTTACGGGCCTCGTTTACCTAACGCCTATCATCGGAGGATGGATAGCTGATAGGTACATTGGCCAGCGTCGTGCCATTCTGATTGGAGGTATTACGATGATGCTTGGACAGTTTTGTTTAGCGTCAACACCTGCCTTAGGCAACTCATTCACTTGGCTAGGGTTATTGCTCCTGATCATTGGCAATGGTTTTTTTAAACCAAACATTTCAACGATGGTTGGTGCGCTCTATCCTCAGGGTGATCCGCGACGCGACGGTGCCTTCACCATTTTTTACATGGGCATCAATTTAGGAGCGTTTATGTCGCCACTTATTTGTGGATTCCTGGCAGAAGATTATTTCGCAACAAAAGGCGAAGATGGCACGGTTCTAAAGTATGCCTTTGAATATGGTTTTTTAGCAGCGGGAATCGGCATGGGTCTTGGGCAAATCATCTTCAACTCTTTAGCCAAGAAATATCTTGGTGAAATTGGCCTAAAACCAGCGGTCGATAAAAATGCTGATGGCAGCGTAGAGAAAAAAGTACTTACAAAAGAAGAAAGTGATCGCATGGCTGTGATTTTTACGCTTTCAATATTTGTAATTTTCTTTTGGGCTGGTTTCGAACAAGCCGGCTCCTCGTTAACGCTTTACACCGACAGCTTCATAGACAGAACTATCGGTAGCTGGACAGTTCCAACGAGTTGGTTTCAATCAGTAAACGCAGCGTTTATAGTATTACTTGGTCCATTAGTGGCCTTGTTATGGACCAGGCTCGCGAGCAAAGGCAAGGACCTCAGCATTCCTGTTAAAATGGCCCTAGGCATGATTTTCTTGGGCGTTGGCTTCCTGTTTATGGTAGGTGCGGTTTTGGAACGCGGAGGCAACATCGCTGACCCTGCTATTAAAGCATCGTTGTATTGGCTAATTCTCACTTATCTGTTTCACACCCTAGGTGAATTATGTTTGTCGCCTGTTGGCTTGAGTATGGTTACAAAATTGGCACCTGTTCAATATGCTTCCATGTTGATGGGGGTTTGGTTTTTAGCCCCATTCGTTGCTCAAATTGCTGGGGGTTACATCGCTAGTTATGTTGAAAGCCTTGGCGCTTACACTGTTTTCGGACTCATTGCAGCATTTGTTTGTTTAGCAGGTTTGGTTTTATGGGCCATTAGCCGAAAACTCATTTATATGATGCATGGACGGGGTTAAAGACTCCAAAGCATAAAAAAAAGCCACCCAAGGGTGGCTTTTTTTTATGCTTATAAATTACTCAAAACGGCAAATCGTCGGGTGTACCTGGATCAAAGTGACCATAATCGGGAGCGGCATCGGCCATGCTGCCGCTGTTGGCGCCATCCATAGCTGCTACTTTCCATGCTTTAATTTCGGTGTACCAACGGCCGTTGTATTCGCGGCTTTCTACGTCGATAGCTACTTGTACTTTGGTACCTTCACGCAGCGGAAAGGTGTCGATTTTATCGCCCCAAGCGCTGATACACACTTTTTTAGGATACTGCCCTTCGGTTTCGAGAATAAATTCCCGCTTGCGCCAGGTGTTTCCACTTTTGCCTTGTCCACTCACTTCAGGGAGTAAACTGCTTATCGTTCCTTGTATTTCCATGATTAATGCTTCAATTCACAAATTTAAACGAACAATGCCGCTATTCGAAAAATGTGGATAAAAGAAGCAGCCGCCTTTTGAATTAGGCTTGAGGCTTCACCAAAGCCGACATCAATGCCAAAACACTCCCAAAAACCGGCTTAGTAGGATGTGGATAGAGGCGGATTTCGAGTCGTGTGCGAATTTGCTCGATGTAAATAGCCTCAATCACGAGCAAATCACCTTTTATAAAACGTGACATTAAAAAACGTTTCAACCATGAGCTTTTGGGCTGAAACAAATAACGCTGGTGCACCTCCACCCCTTGCTCCGGATCTAACACCTTCCAGCTTTCGGCTTTTGCAACTGTTAAACCCAAGCCCGTACAACGTTCCTTCAACAAATCGAGCAAAAACAAGGTGGCCGATGTATGTGCACTACCTGTTAACTCATAAGTTAATCGGCTCATTTGCTGCTCAGTGCGCCATTGGCAGGCAGTTTCAGTAAAAAAACTACCTTCAAACGACTTCTGAAAAGCTTGCATCACCTCGAGGTGGCCGGCAGCTTTTTTCCAGTCGTGGTACTGCCTTTTATAATCAAGCGACCGTAAAATAGCCGATTTTCGCACAATGCCGTGCCGAATGCGTAATTCCTCCGCGGTTCGAGGGTCAAAGTATCGGGTAATGCTCACCATAGTAAAACAAACAAAATCAGGGGTTGTTCATTTAATCGAACAAAAATACAAAAGCCTGCTATTTTTGCAGCAGGGTATACGTACCCGAATACCACAAACATGAATTTAACCTTTCACGGCGCTAGTCGTCAAGTTACCGGCAGCATGTATTTGCTCGAGTTAAACGACGGCTATCGCATCCTCATAGACTGCGGCTACGATTTAGAGCGCGGCAAAAGACTTCAGCCGGCCTCGGAAGACAGCTTTTTTCCTTTCGAGCCCAGCAGTATCAATACCGTTTTGCTAACGCATGCGCATGTTGACCATTCTGGCAACATCCCCAATTTGTACCGCGAAGGCTATGATGGGCAGGTATTGTCGACTTTACCCACCTATTATTTAGCGGGATTATTGCTAAAAGACAGCGCCATGCTCAACGCCAAGCGTGTGAATACGGCAGCACCTCGTTCGCGCAAACGCAAAAAAGGCAGTCAACAGGGAAACATCGACGCTACCGGCATGTATTTTGAACGGCACGTTACCGAAACCCTCGATCGTTTTGTGCCCATCTCCTACCAAAAGCGGTTTCAAATACGCAAAGGTGTGCATGTAACCTTTAACCAGGCGGGCCACCTGCTCGGCGCTGCCAACATCTTGCTTGAAATTGAGGAAGACGGCCAAACCAAGCGCATTTGTTTTAGCGGAGATGTAGGTCGCAAAAACTACCCACTACTGCCCGACCCCGTGCCCATTCCACAGGTCGACTACCTCATCAGTGAAAGTACTTATGGCGGTCGCTACCACAAAGACGGCACCGATGCCGAGGGGATTTTACTCAACATAATCCAGAAGGCTTGCGTAGAACAAGCCGGCAAGCTACTCATTCCTGCTTTCAGTGTAGGCCGCACGCAAGCGCTGCTGTATGTGTTGCATAAATTGAGCATCGAGGGCAAGCTGCCAAAAATCCCGATTTACGTCGATAGTCCGATGGCCATCGAAAGCACCCAAGCCTACCAAGAGCTGCACCGTTTTATGAACGAGGAGGCCCGCGAGCTTGTGGCCGAAACCGAAGACTTGTTCAGCTTTGAAGAACTCAAATTTGTGCAACGCTTAGGCGAAAGCAAGGCCATCAGCGACCATTACCGACCTGCCATCATCATCTCCGCCTCTGGCATGCTTGAGGGCGGTCGCATCCAAACCCACCTCAAGCAGCAATTACAAAACAGCAAAGCCACCCTCTTTTTTATTGGCTATGTAGCCGATGGCACTGTGGGTCGGAAGCTTTTAGATGGCGCGACCAGCATCAGCATCGAAGGACGCCGGGTAGAGGTGCATGCCACAATGGCCTATACCGATGTGTTTAGTGGGCATGCTGACCACAATGGTTTGATGGACTTTGTGAGCAGTCAGGACCCCAACAAACTCAAAAAACTATTCCTCACCCATGGTGATCTAGAAGCCATGCACGCCTTTAAAGAGGCCCTTGTCGAGAAAGGATATGAAACAATCCTTCCAAATAAAGGCCAAATGTTCGAACTTTGAGAAAAATCTGGATATGAAAAAATTACTCTTTTTAGCGGTAGCGGCTGGTATGTTTTTGGCTTGCGGTCAGGACAAAGCCATTGTGAAGCAAATCGACGATCAAGCCGTGGCCATCCACGATGAAGTAATGCCCAAAATGGGCGATGTGATTGCGCTCAAAGGCGAGCTCAAGGCCAAAATCGAAAGTTTAGACAGCACCCAGTTAGATGAGCGCGCCACGCACGAGGAAGTTTTCGAAGCTTTGGCAACCGCTGAGCAAGGCATGAAAGATTGGATGCACGGTTATGTGATGCCCGATTACAAAAAGCCGTTAGAAGAGCTCGAGCCTTTGGTAAAAGCACAGCTCGAAAGCATTGAGACCGTAAAAGCCAATATGGAAAAGAGCATCGCCGATGCTAAAACCCTCCTTGGTAAGTAAACTATTTTTTATTGGATTGCTGCTTTTAACGGCCTGCGCGGCTGAAAAAGACAGTGAACCGCTGCCGGTTTTAGGGCCGATGGAATTGGTGCAGGCAAGCGACGGCAGCATCGATACCTTGTTTGCGCCTTACCCTTGGTTTGCCTTTGAAGACCAGCAGGGTTTGGTGGTAAATCCGGATTCGTTGGCTGGACAAGTATTGTTGGTAGATTTTTTCTTCAGCACTTGTCCTACCATTTGCAAAGACCTGCTCAGCAGTCTCCAGCAAGTGTACGCCGCCCACGGCAACAACCCTGGCTTGCGTATTTTATCGCACTCGGTAGACGGCACCTACGACACCCAAGAAGTACTGGCTGCCTACGCCCAAGCAGCAGGCGCCACCAACCGCAATTGGTTGTTTTTACGTGGCGACGAAGCCGAAATCTACAACATTGCCAAAACAGCCTACTTATCCTACGTGGCGGTTGACAGCACTGCGCCCGGCGGCTTTTTACACAGTGGGCATCTGATTTTGCTTGATCCAGACCGCAAAATACGTGGTGTTTACGATGGCACCTCTGCCGATGAAGTGGCTCGTTTGCTGGTAGATTTGCCAAAATTGCTTAATTAATATGCTAGGCGTAACACCTTTTGGTAGCCTAAAACGTTAAGCATTGGTTATTTTACTTTTATCCAGCCAGCTTTTTTAAATATGAAGCAACCAGTTGTGGGTATCCACGCCCTTGAAGTGGCCCTTCCTGCCCTGTATTACCCCATTAAAGACTTAGCTGAACTACGCCAATTGGAGCACGAAAAACTGCGTTTTGGTCTCGGTTTAGAAAACATGGCCGTGCCCGATGCCGATGAAGACGTAGTTACTTTAGGCACGCAGGCGGTCATAGGTCTGATGACCAAACAAAATTTAAGCCCACAAGCCCTTGGCCGGCTTTACCTAGGTACTGAAAGTGCTGTTGACGGCGCCAAGCCCACGGCTACCTATATTTTGAGTTTGTTGGAAGCCTACTTTGCTCCCAAATACGGTCCCCATTGCTTCGAGCACTGCGATGTAGTTGACCTCACCTTTGCTTGCATTGGAGCGGTGGATGCTTTACAAAACTGTATCGACTGGGTGGCCAATAATCCAGAGCGCCAAGCCCTTGTGCTGGCCTCTGATACGGCGCGTTATCGGCTCAACTCCTCTGGCGAGTATACGCAGGGTGCTGGAGCGGTGGCCATGTTATTGCGTCACCAACCTGCGCTGCTCAGTTTTGGGCAGCATTGGGGGGTGAGCACGGCGGGTGTCCACGACTTTTACAAGCCGCTACGCTCACAACAGAAAGCAGACTTAGTTCAAGACATTTTGCTGGCCGCTCAAAGTTCGGCCGATCCGCAGGCTGTAGTTACTGCGCTTGCTGATCAAAACCATCCGCTGTTAGGCAATGAAGATGTGTACGTACAGCTACACGATGATACGCCTGTTTTCGACGGGCAATACTCGAACCAATGCTATTTAGACCGGGTGCAAGGTGCTTTGGCACATTACAGCGAACAAACTGGCGTCACAAATTTACTCACGGAGCAATGGCAAGGACTGCTTTTTCACCTGCCTTACGCCTTCCAAGGCAAACGGATGGCCAGCAGTGCCGTGATGCGCGAGCTGATAGCACTCGGTAAGTGGACTGAGCTGTTTCCTGACATTCCAGTTGCTGAGGCCGACGAAAAAACCTTCGCCAAAAGCGATTATTACAAAAATTACGTGGCACACAAATTAGCGCCAGCGCATGCGGCATCCATGCAAGTGGGCAATTTATATACAGGCTCCATCTTTTTGGCCTTGGCCAGCTGGCTAGACCTGCAAAAAAACCAGTCCATTTCAGGCAAATTAGGCTTTATCGCCTATGGCAGCGGTGCAAAAAGTAAGGTATTTGAAGGTGAGCTCCAAGCACATTGGCAGCAAGCTGCAGCCGGCATTGGTTTAAGCACAAAACTCGAAGAGCGAGAGGTGATCGACAGTGCTACTTACGAAAAACTGCATCGTGGCGCAAGTGCTGTAGTTGTCAAAAAGACCAAAATGGTGCAGAAAATCGGCTATTCATCCGCTGGTTCAACGCCTTGGGTACGCAGCTACCAGCTGAACGCAGCTATTGACATTTAAACATCAAATCTCCCCTAAAAAAGGTTAACAACCATCCGTTTACTCACAAACAATTGTGTTTTTGCTTTAGAAAACCGATATTTGCAACTTATGAAAAAATTGCTTTTCCTCCTCAGTCTTGTGCTTTTTACCACATCCATGGCCACCGAAGTAGCTGCCCAAGCCGCTCCAAAGCCGCGTAAAAGTCCACTCGCCGTAAGTCAGCTTAAATCCGGAAAAACCTACATTCGCATTTTATATTCGCAACCTCACAAAAACGAACGTGAAGTATTTGGTGGCTTGGTGCCTTACGGCAAAGTGTGGCGATTAGGTGCCAACGAGGCAACTGAAATTACCCTCACGCATAAAATTAAAATTGGCGGCAAAACGCTGCAGGCGGGTACTTACACCATTTTTGCCATTCCTACTACCACCAAATGGACCATCATTTTTAACAAAGACGTGGGTTTGTGGGGCGATTATGATTATAAAACCACCAACGATGTGTTGCGTTTTGATGTAGCTGTAAAGGCGGTTGACCAAGCTTGGGAGGCCTTCACCGTTAAATTTGATAAAGCTGGCAGAGCAAGTACACTGACCATGGTATGGGATAAAACTTCTGTTGAAATCCCAGTAGAGATTCTCAAATAACTTTTTAGCACACACACATTGAAGAAGTCTTTTTGGTTGTTGGCAAGTCTATTGTCGACAGGGTTGCTACTATTCGCCACCCAAACGTTATCAGCGCAGGGGCCGCCTGCAGGTCTCAGCAAAATGCCTGCCATCGGTAAAATTTATGGCAAGGTGCTGGAAGCCGGCAGCCGAAAACCTGTAGAATTTGCTACAGTAACGGTTTTCGCCATCCAAAAAGACAGCATCATAGGCGGCAGCTTGGTGCGCAGCAATGGTGATTTCGACATCGGCAAGTTGCCTTTTGGCATGTACCGCGTAAAAGTGAGCTTCATTGGCTACAAAACTTTAGAAAAACAAGTCAGCATAACGCCCCAAAAGTTCGAACAAGACCTTGGCAACCTGCGTATAGAAATTGACGCCGCCCAATTAGCTACTGTAGAAATTACTGAAGAGCGCAATACGGTGGCGCTGAGCATCGACCGCCGCACCTACACGGTAGACAAAGACCTAACCAGTCAGGGTGGCACCGGCCTCGAAGTCATGCGCAACATTCCCGGCCTCACCGTAGATGCCGATGGCAGCGTAAAGCTCCGCAACGCCTCTCCTACTATTTTTGTAGATGGCAGACCTACGACCCTCACACTCGAGCAAATTCCTGCGGAGCAAATTGAGCGGGTAGAAGTGATTACCAACCCCTCCGCCAAATTTGATGCCTCCACCACAGGCGGTATTTTAAACGTAGTGCTCAAAAAGAACACCAAGCCTGGCTACAACGGCGCCATCAATGCAGGTATAGGCACCAACACCCGCTACAACGTGGGCGGCAACATCAACATCAAAGAAGGAAAAGTCAATTTCTTTACCTCTTACAACCTCAACGTAAACCGTTTTGACGTAGCAGGCTTTACAGACCGTGAAAATTTCAGTTCTGGTGAGTTAGTAGGTGGCTTCCGGCAGGATAACCTAGCTACTTCGGGTCGCCAGTTTCAGTTTGTTCGCTTTGGCGCCGATTATCAACTTTCGAACCGCAATATGCTTACACTCTCCCAAAATTTTGGCGGAGGCAATTTCGACAATGAAGAACGGCAAACCTTTAGCACTTTTGATGGCAATCGGCAACAGGTAAGTACTGGCAATCAGTTTAACGACCAGTCTAACTTTTGGCGCAATTCAAGTACTCAATTAATTTTTAAGCACAATGCGCCAAAGGCTGGTAAAGAATGGACCACCGATCTTACCTACAACCGTTCGCGCAATGGCACCGACGCTTTGTACACGCTTAACAGCTTTGATAACACCGGATTGTCGCTGCCAGGCATGCCGCGTTTGCAGAAAAACGATGGGGGTGGCCGCAACGAAGTGTTCACTTTCCAGTTCGATTATGTGGACCCATTGACAGATAAAACGAAATTAGAATGGGGTTTGCGTTCTAATTATCGCCAAAACAGTTCCGAACTAGATGTAAGCATCAAGCGAGATACCCTCGATTTCGCCATCGACAGCTCACTCACCAATGATTTTGTAGTCGATGATATCATCAATGCAGCTTACATCAATGTAAGTAGCAAAATTGGCAAATGGAGCTATCAGGCTGGCCTCCGATTTGAACAGACCTATTTTGTAGCCGACATCACCAACAAAAACCAAAAATTCAGTTACATCTACCCTGATGGCTTTGAAAATTTAGGCAAGGCGCTTTTCCCAAGTGTGTTTTTATCGCGCAAGTACGGCGATAAGCGAGAGTTTCAGGCCAATTTCAGCCGCAAAGTCAATCGCCCCGGCTTCTTCCAAATGATGCCCTTCATCATGTTTGCCGACGCCCAAAGCTTTCGCATCGGCAATCCTGCTTTGGCGCCGGAGTTTTTTAACATCGTAGAATTAAACTACAGTCACATCTTCAAAAAAGGCAATTATTTAGGCTCTTTATACTTCCGCCAAACCCAGGATGTGATTACCAATTATGTGTATGTGCTCCCCACCGACTCCAGCATTTTGGTAAGCACCTACACCAATGGCAACAACCAATACAGCTACGGCACCGAGCATACGGTAAAATACACGCCCATCAAAACCTTTGACCTCACGCTCAACGCCAATGTATTTTACACTGATATTCAAGGTGGCGACGCGATTGGAAATCTCAACAACCAAGGATTTAGCTGGAATGCCAAACTCATTGCCTCTTACCGGCTGCCCAAATCGTGGAGCCTACAGCTCAATGGCGAATATGAGGCACCGCGCATCATTCCTCAAGGCCTCACTAATCATGTGTATGGCGCCGATTTTTCGGTAAACAAAGCGCTATCGAAAGGCTGGTCGTTTAACCTCAGCTTGGTCGACATGTTTAACACCCGCCAATTTGGTAATTTTTTCAGTACGCCCTTTTTCACGCAGGAGTTCATTCGCCGGCGCGATACCCGCTTTTTACGCTTTACGGTGAACTACCGCTTCGGCGAATTTGATGCCTCTTTGCTTAAGCGGATCCGCAAGCCAAGTAGCGGTGGCGGTATGGATATGGATTTTTAAGCCGCTATTAACGCGTACTTTTATTTTTGTCGCTGGGTTTGCCCTCAAGCACATCGAGCAGGTCTTTCACCATGGTATTTTGGTGCACCGATTGCAAAAACTTGCCTTTTTCATTGAAGATGTAGGCTGAAGGAATAAACATTTCGCCAAAATAACCGTAAAAAGCAGCGTCCACATCTAACCCAAAATAGATGTTTGGCTTGTCCCAAAGATTGGCCTTCTGGGCATATTTTATCACGTCAGCTTCGTCGAAACGCGATACAAACACAAAATCGATGTCTTGCAACTGCCCTAATTGTCGACCTATATCCGCACCAAGGGCTTGACAGTGTTCGCAATCGGGACTAAAATACAACACCACTGTTTTACCCCAGCGCAAATCCGACTTGCTGATGTTGCCTGTACCGCCAGCCTTGGGAAACTTAAACTTAGGGAGTTGCTCAAGTTTGCCTTTAGAATCGACACCTGATTCTGGAGTAATTTTTTGATAGACTACATAGCTAAGTATAAAAACGGCCACGAGGGCTATACTTCCTTTCAGAATTTTTTCGATCGTCATGATGTGCAATTAAGTCTCAAAAATAGCGAAAAACTACGCAAGCCGTTAGACACAGGCCGCCATCCAGCTCAAAATAACAAAATGCTGGCAGCTCGGCTCGCCTCTTATACTTTATTAAGTCTTGTACCAGAAACCCATTATTAGCCAATCCACCTTACATTCGCATACAATTTCCTTATGAACATACTGCTTACAGGAAGCACCTCCGGAATTGGTGCTGCTACCGCCGAAATATTAGCCGAAAAAGGGCATGCTTTGTGGCTTTTAAACCGCAATGCCGCCAAAACGGCCACTCAAATAGCCCAACTCAAGCAGCAGCACCCCCATGCTGAGTTGCATTTTGTGCCTTGCGACTTAAACGAGCTCGCCAGCGTTGCGCAAGCGGTCGCCAGTTTGCAATCGGTAGCGCAAATTGATGTGCTTATCAACAATGCGGGAGGACTCACCAGTACGCGTGAAACCACGCTCGATGGTTTTGAAATGCAGTTTCAGATGAATCACCTAGGCCATTTTTTACTTACCACTGCCCTTCTACCACAGCTGTTGGCCAGCAAAGCCAAGGTCATTCATGTAAGTTCGGAAGCGCACCGTGCCGGTAAAATTCAACTCAACAACCTGCAGCTCGACAGCGGCTGGAGTGCCTTTGGCGCCTATGCCAATGCCAAACTGTGCAATCTGCTTTTCACCAAGGCGCTGCATGCGCGTTACCAGGCGCAAGGACTTACTGCTTACGCCCTGCATCCTGGTGTGGTGAACACCGGCTTTGGTGATGGCTTAGGAAAGATGAAGTGGATGTGGAAGCTCATGACACCCTTTTTGATTACCCCAGCCAAAGGTGCTGCGACGACCATCCACCTCGCTACCAGTGCGGCCACGCAACTACAATCAGGTGCTTATTACAAAAACCAAAAAGTAAAGGCCAATGCCGCTGCCGGCAACGACCCTGCGCTGATCAACGGCTTGTGGGAGGCAAGCGCGGCCATGGTACAGCAGTGGGTTAATGCCTAAATAAGGAATCGCAGCCCTAAACGCAACCAATGCCCCGGCATTGGCCTGTAGGAAACAAGAATAAAAGCGTATTTTTGCGCTTTCGAATCCTTATACCATGAACCGCAGCCAGGAAATCGCCCGTCGTCGCACTTTCGCTATTATTTCGCACCCCGATGCGGGCAAGACCACCCTTACCGAAAAATTCCTGCTTTTTGGCGGTGCCATTCAGTCGGCCGGGGCTGTAAAAAGCAATAAAATCAAAAAATCGGCCACTTCCGACTTCATGGAAATCGAAAAGCAGCGTGGTATTTCGGTCTCTACCTCGGTGATGGGCTTTGAGTACAACGGAAGGCGCGTGAATATTTTGGATACGCCGGGTCACAAAGACTTCGCCGAAGACACTTACCGTACCCTGACAGCGGTAGACTCGGTAATTTTGGTGGTAGATGCCGCCAAAGGCGTGGAAGAGCAAACCGAAAAACTCATGGCCGTGTGCCGCATGCGCAATACGCCAGTAATCATTTTCATCAATAAAATGGACCGCGAAGGCCAAGATCCTTTCGATTTGTTAGAGGAACTTGAAGAAAAACTCAGCATCAAAGTCACTCCCCTTACCTGGCCCATCAGCAAAGGCGCCACTTTTAAAGGCGTTTACAATATGTACCGCAAGCAGCTCAACCTGTTTGCCCCCAATAAAACTGGCATTTCCGACGAAGTGAGCGCGTTTGAGGACCTCAATGACCCCAAGCTCGACCAAATTATTGGCAAATATGCCGCGCAATTGCGCGAGGAAGCTGAATTGGCAGCCCTTTACCCGGCTTACGATCGCGAAACCTATTTAGCGGGCGAAGTAGCTCCTGTTTTTTTTGGCAGTGCCCTGAACAACTTTGGCGTACAGGAATTGCTCAACACCTTCGTAGAGATTGCTCCCGAGCCACGGCCGCGTTTGAGCAGTACGGGTGAGGTGAAACCCGAAGACCAAAAGCTATCGGGTTTTGTGTTTAAAATACACGCCAACCTCGATCCCAACCACCGCGACCGCATTGCTTTTATGCGCATTTGCTCTGGGGTTTTTGAGAAGAATACCTTTTACTTTCACCCCCGTTTGAAAAAGAAGTACCGTTTTTCAACGCCCATTATGTTCCAAGCCAACGACCGCACCAATGTGGATACCGCCTATCCTGGCGATGTGGTAGGTTTGTACGATACCGGTAATTTCAAAATTGGCGATTCACTTACCGAAGGCGGGGCATTTTTCTTCAAAGGCATCCCGGCTTTTTCGCCTGAATTGTTTCGGATGGTTGAAAACAACGACCCTTTTAAGACCAAACAATTCGAAAAAGGCCTCAAGCAGCTAACCGACGAAGGCGTGGCGCAGCTTTTTACCCAGCAGCCCGGCAACCGCAAAATCATAGGCACCGTGGGAGAACTGCAGTTTGACGTTATCCAGCACCGACTTTTGCACGAATACAGCGCCAAAGTGAGCTTTAGGGGCTTGCCATACTTAAAGGCTTGCTGGATTGATTCGGAAGATGAAGTGGCGGTGGACGAGTTTTTCAGGTATAAAAAAGACCATTTGGCCTACGATAAAGACAACCGACCGGTGTATTTGGCCGACAGTCTTTGGATGTTGCAGCGTGCCATCGACGAAAACCCAAAACTCAGTTTCAAATTTTCGTCCGAGATCATTGTATCGGAGGATGCCGAAGAAACGGCCTAATTACTGGCCTAGGTATACTTTAAGCGCGCGGCTCCGGCTGGTATTGCGCAAACGACGGATTGACTTTTCCTTGATCTGACGTACCCTCTCGCGGGTAAGGCCGAATTTCTCACCAATTTCTTCGAGCGACAAAGGTGGTATGCCGCCCAGACCGAAGTAAAACCGCAGCACATCAGCCTCACGTTTGGTGAGGGTGCTGAGCGCCCGTTCTACTTCGCGGCGCAGCGACTCACTCATGAGGCCATTGTCGGGTCTGATTTGGTCTTCGTCTTGCAAAATATCCAGGAGCGAATTTTCTTCTCCATCAGCAAAAGGCGCATCCATCGACACATGCCTGCCCGATACTTTCATGGTATCTTCCACATCATTTACCGTCATATCGAGCACCTCAGCGAGCTCGGCAGCGGTGGGTTCGCGCTCAAACTGTTGCTCGAGCAGCGAAAAGGCTTTGGAGATTTTATTGAGCGAGCCCACACGGTTGAGTGGCAGGCGCACAATACGCGATTGTTCGGCAAGGGCTTGTAAAATCGACTGGCGAATCCACCAAACGGCGTAAGAAATAAACTTAAAGCCCCTGGTTTCGTCGAAACGCTGTCCAGCTTTGATCAGGCCTAGGTTGCCTTCATTAATAAGATCGCCCAAGGTAAGGCCCTGATTTTGGTACTGCTTGGCAACCGACACCACAAAGCGCAAATTGGCTTTGGTGAGCTTTTCAAGGGCACGTTGGTCGCCTTGTTGGATGCGTTTGGCCAATTGCACCTCTTCATCAGCTGTAATCAAATCAACCTTACCGATCTCTTGAAGGTACTTATCGAGCGACTGGCTTTCGCGATTGGTGATTTGTTTGCTGATTTTTAGTTGGCGCATACAATTGGTTTTGCTTGACGCGCAGCAAGACCTTCCTAAAAAAGCAGTTGCCACGCGAAATGTAAAGAAACTCTAATTAAGGTAGTTCGCACCACCTTGTCAAGTACCTACGGCATTTTATAAGTAGGATTTTTGCACAACTATAAAAAAATCCGCAATATTTTTAGAAATCGGAAGATTTGAATTGCATTTATATTGTGTTACAATATAGGAATTGAAATAGTTGCCTCCCTTCCGAGCTTACCATTGCCAAAACCCGCAAGGAGTTGTTCCAATACTCCGGACACTTTTGATTAGATTTTTCAGGCGTTTTGAGGTCCACAAAATGGATATCGCCTCCTTGATTTAGGTATTTTGGGGGTACTTACAGAGCCTACAACATCAGGTCATAGTAAATGAAGCTTGCGACGCTCTTATTAACAATGCGTAGTTCGCCATTAAGATTTTGCGGATATAAAAAGTGGGCGATTTCGAAGCACAAAACCCTCAAACTGCACTAAAATTTAGTTAAACACGAAACTTCAATGAACCGTAAGTCAATTGTATATTTAGTTATGCTTTGGTTTTATTGTTTAATTACTTTAAATATTTGTTTCGAGCTATTTCCGACACTCAACATATAAATACCTCTAGGTAAATTTTCCATTTCTAATAATGTATTCTTATTATTTATTGTTCCCGAAAAAACGGCTGTACCTAAATTACTATAGAGCGTATATGCCGTTCCAAGAAGTTTAGAATCTGCTTGTACATTGATTTGGTTAGTAGTTGGATTCGGAAATACTTTAAGTTCAAAATGTTGATTCACTTCTTGGACTGCCGTTGTATTAAACTCTTGAATACATCTAACACAATTGCCATCTGCTCTGTTCCTGTTTCCCATCATAGCAGCAGTTAAACTTATTCCCATAAGTCGAGTATCGGTGCCAGACAAGTTACTCGTTCTATAGCCTGAAAAAGTACCAATATTGCCGATTACACCTGACATTCGACTTCTTGCTCCAGGTAAAGGTAATTTCAGTACAGATGCAAATGCTCCCGCAGCATCATTGGAAATCCAAGATAATCTTTCTGCCTCCCATTCCTGTTCGGTAGGTATTCTGAATCCATTGGGACAGGGATTATTTATCCCATTTACTCCTTGCCAAAGAGAATCATTTGATACTGCAATCCAATCGTCTGATCCAATAATAAAGTCAGAATGCCCCGGAATGTAGGAAGTTGAAATAATTGATGTTGTATTTGAAGTTCTTAATTCGTGTCCGTCAGCTAATCTGCCCCACTGAAATAATGAACCATAAGATGCTGCATCAGTTATTGAAGTAGCTACTTGATTAGCACCAAGATTTTTGTCCATCCAAGTCCTACCAGTTGTTGGGTTCGTTACAGTTGTAATTTGTGAATATGTGAATTGACATATTAATATCAATGCTATTGTTAAAATTGTGATTTTCATTGTTTGTGATTTATATGGTTCATATTTTGTAAACTGATATGCGACACAAGGGATATGACTTTATTCAATTATTATTTTAGATACATTTTTATTATTTCTTCCAACTTGAATAAAATAAATACCAGCAACTAAATTTTCTAATCCAATGATTGTTTTCTCGGAGATTAGTTTTCCCGTTAGAACTGATTTCCCCATACAATCATAAACATTGTAATCAGATCCAATTAATTCTAAATTTATACTTACATTTATTTGGTCAGTAGTTGGATTTGGAAAAATAGAAATGATACTTTTAGTCACAACATCCTTAATATTCGTTGGAAAGTTTAAGCTAGAAAGTGGAAATCTAAAAACGCCTTGAGTGTTTGTCGCTGCGATTATATAATTATCATTTAGTTCTAAATCAAAAATAGTCAAATCAGTTAAACCAGTATTGATTGCTGTCCAATTGTTCCCATTATCTGTTGAGTAAAAAACTCCACCACCAAATGAACCCGCAACAATTAATTGTGTATTGCTGGCAAAACCTCTGTAAGATCCAGATGCGAGTCCTCCTGCTAACAAAGT